>CAYUGH010000020.1:0-52553 GCA_964444195.1 uncultured Chitinophagaceae bacterium | reverse complement strand
TGAATGACGGTGGTGTCCCCACACCTAAAGCCCAAACCCAAACCCAAACCCAAACTCCATTCACCATTCACCATTCACTTCAATTACCACGAATTTCGCATCCAGCGCCTCCTTTTTCCACAAATTCACAAAAAATATCTCAAAATACTTTGCCCGTATCAAAAACTCCCCTACTTTTGCACTCCCAAATTATAAAGGGTCTTTGATATATGTCTCAACGAATTCGAATCAAATTGCAATCTTACGACCACAATCTGGTTGATAAATCTGCTGAGAAAATTGTAAAAACCGTACGTAGCACGGGTGCTGTGGTTACAGGTCCAATTCCTTTGCCTACGCACAAAAAGATTTTTACAGTTCTGCGCTCTCCCCACGTAAATAAGAAAGCGCGCGAGCAGTTTCAGTTGAATACCCACAAGCGTTTGCTTGACATTTACACCAGCAGCAGCCGGACGGTAGATGCGCTCAGCAAGCTCGACCTTCCAAGTGGTGTTGACGTAGAGATCAAAGCGTAGTGACATCAACACGGATTTATTCCGTTCAGATCTTAGAAAACAGATCATCTGCCAAAATGAAGCACAGGCATCAAGAAAGCAGCTCTGATTAAAAAATACCATCACCCGGGCTTGAAAAAGCCAAAAGTGATACAAACATATGAACAAGCCTTTCAGGGTTTGTTTACTACCGGTACTTCTCCTTCCGCAAGTGGAAAACCAAAGAAAAGGTCGGTAGCTAAACTGGGATTGAAGACAAATGTGCACCAGCGCCCTTGTCTGTCCTCAACCACCCTGCCGGGCACAAACCGATAAAGAATGAAAGGAATCATTGGAAAGAAAATCGGGATGACCAGCATCTTCGATCCCAACGGCAAGCAAATTGCTTGTACCATTGTAGAAGCTGGTCCCTGTCTCGTATCGCAGGTGAAAACTGTGGAAACTGACGGTTACAATGCCGTTCAGCTCGCTTACGGCGACAAGAAAGAAAAGAATACTACCCGCGCTGAAAAGAACCACTTTGCCAAAGCGCAATCTGCCCCCAAGAGTTTTGTAAAAGAATTTCGTAACTACTCCATTGAGAAACAACTTGGTGAAGAAGTAACCATTGACATTTTCGCTGAAGGCGATAAAGTGGATGTTGTGGGTACTACCAAGGGTAAAGGTTTCCAGGGTGTGGTTAAACGTCATGGATTTAGTGGTGTGGGTGAGCAATCACATGGTCAGCACGACCGTCAGCGCGCACCGGGTTCAATCGGTAACTCTTCCGATGCATCACGTGTATTTAAAGGTATGCGCATGGCAGGCCGCATGGGTAATGACAGGGTAAAAATGAAAGGTCTCAAAGTCGTTAAGATTTTTGCAGAAAAGAACTACCTGCTTATCAGCGGTTCGGTTCCAGGCCATAACGGCTCTATCGTTTTAATTCAAAAATAATTCCCTCACAAAATCTAAGGAAGCCAAAAGCAACTGAAGGATTTATTAAGGAAACAATATGACACTTGAAGTTTTAAATTCAGCAGGACAAAAAACAGGCAGAACGGTAGATCTACCCGAAGATATCTTTGGTGTAGTACCTAACGATCATGTGATTTACCTCGCTGTTAAGCAGTATCTCGCCGCTCAGCGCCAGGGTAACCACAAGGTAAAAACCCGTGCCGAAGTACAGGGCGCCAGCCGTAAATTGCATAAGCAAAAGGGTACCGGCGGCAGCCGTAAAGGTAATATCCGCAACCCTTTGTACAAAGGTGGCGGTACCATTTTTGGCCCCAAGCCGCATGGTTATGATATTAAAGTTAACCGTAAGGTGAAGGACCTCGCTAAAATTGGTGCACTTGCCTATAAAGCAAAAGAAAACGCTATTGTAGTGGTAGAAGATATTACTATGGATGCGCCTAAAACCAGCCAGTTTACAGGTGTAATGAAAAGCCTCGGTGTAAGCGATAAGAAAACACTTTTCGTTTACCCTGAGTATAACGACAACCTGTACCTCAGCCTGCGCAATATTCCAAACGCCGATGGCAGCCTGCTCAGCGATGTTCATACGTATGAAATCATGAATGCCGATGTATTGGTGCTTGTTGAAAGCGCAGCTAAAATCTTCACCGAAGCGGAAGCTGAAGTGACCCAATAAGTACGATTAACGAATTGAATAATTCAGACAGCAATGAAACTGACAGATGTATTAGTAAAACCGGTTCTTACCGAAAAGGTGAACAAGCTGATGGACAAGCACCGCAGCTATACTTTCATCGTTGACCGTAAGGCCAATAAGCTCGAAATCAAAAAAGCGGTTGAAGAGTTTTACGGCGTAACAGTTACCGATGTAAACACCCTGGTAATGCCCGGAAAAAATAAAACCCGCTTTACTAAAGCCGGATTTATAAAAGGCCAGAAGCCTGCCCGTAAAAAGGCCGTGGTTAAAGTGGCCGAAGGCGAAGAAATTAACCTTTACGGGGATATTTAATCGCAACTAAAGAAAGGCAACCAACCGCCGCAAAGTGTTGAAATAAGTAAAGTGTAAGAAAACAGACAGAAGCAATGGCACTGAAAAAATTTAAACCGGTTACCGCAGGCACCCGCTGGAGAATTGGGAACGCCTACGCCGAACTGACCACTGATACCCCTGAAAAGTCGCTGATTGAAACCATCGGCAAAACAGGTGGTCGTAACGCACAGGGTCGTCGTACCATGCGCATGATTGGTGGTGGTCACAAAAAGAAATACCGTATTGTTGACTTTAAGCGCAACAAGAAAGATATTGAAGCTACCGTACTCACTGTTGAGTATGATCCCAACCGTTCCGCTTTCATTTCTCTGGTAGAATATACCGATGGAGAAAAGCGTTACATCCTGGCTCCCCAGGGTATCCAGGTGGGTCAGAAAATCATCAGCGGCGATGCAGTGGCACCCGAAGTTGGAAACAGTCTTCAAATGAAGAACATACCGCTGGGTACCAATGTACACAACATTGAAATGCAGCCTGGTCAGGGTGGCAAACTGGTTCGCAGCGCCGGTAGCAGTGCACAGCTTACCAACAAAGAAGAAGCGTATGCTATCTTAAAGATGCCTTCCGGCGAATTGCGCAAACTGCTCATTAACTGTTACGCAACAGTTGGTGTGGTAAGCAACAGCGATCACAACCTGCAGAGCAAGGGTAAAGCCGGTCGTAACCGTTGGCTCGGTATCCGCCCCCGCGTTCGTGGTGTAGCCATGAACCCTGTAGATCACCCGATGGGTGGTGGTGAAGGCCGCGCAAGTGGTGGTCACCCACGTAGCCGCACCGGTAAATATGCTAAAGGTGAAAAGACCCGTACAAAAGGTAAATCATCTGATAAGCTTATTATTCAGCGCAAGGATGGTAAAAAATTAGCTAAATAAAAATTTGCGGTTTTACATCTCAAATTTCAAATTTAAAATTAAGATATGGGTCGTTCAATTAAAAAAGGTCCTTATGTAGATGCCAATCTCGAGCAAAAGATCGTGAATATGGCAGAGGGCAAGGTTAAAAAAGGTGTTATCAAAACCTGGAGTCGTCGTAGCACCATCACACCCGATTTTGTTGGTCAAACCTTTGCAGTCCACAACGGGAATAAGTTTATCCCGGTTTATGTAACTGAATTTATGGTTGGTCACAAACTTGGAGAATTTGCCCCTACCCGCAACTTCAGGGGACACGCAGGAAGTAAAAAATAATTGTAACAGACAATAGGGGAGGGCTGAATACCCGATCCGTTAAAGAATAGAATTATGGAAGCAATAGCCAAATTGAATAACTACCCTACATCGCCACGCAAAATGCGTTTACTGGCCGATTTGGTTAGGGGCATGCAGGTTGACAAGGCTTTGGCCACACTGGAACACAGTGCCAAGCACCCGAGCGTACCGCTGGCAAAGCTGGTGAAGAGCGCCGTTTTTAACTGGAAAGCCAAAAACGAAGGTGAAGACGAAAGCTCACTGGTGGTAAAAATCATTATGGTTGACGGAGGCCGTACACTTAAGCGTATGCGTCCTGCTCCCCAGGGTCGCGGCTATCGCGTACGTAAGCGCAGTAATCATGTAACCGTAATTGTAGATAGTAAATAACAATATACAAATCCCAAATTCCAAAACAGTATCCCCTTTAAGCTTGGGATTTGGAATTTGAAACTTTGGAATTTTAAAACTTTGGAATTTTAATATTATGGGTCAAAAAGCAAATCCAATCGGTAACAGGCTCGGTATCATCCGTGGTTGGGAGAGCAATTGGTTTGGTAGCAGTAAAGATTACGCTGGCAAGCTGATTGAAGACAACAAGATTCGCAACTATCTCAATGCGCGTATCAACAAGGGTGGTATCGCTAAGATCGTTATCGAGCGTACCCTCAATAAGCTCATCGTTACCATTCACACCAGCAAGCCAGGTATCATTATCGGTAAAGGCGGTGGTGAGGTTGACCGTATCAAGGAAGAGTTGAAAAAACTCACCGGGAACGAAGATGTTCAGATCAACATTCTCGAAATCCGCCGCCCTGAGGTTGATGCAATGATTGTAGGCGACACTATTGCCAGGCAGATTGAAAACCGTATCAGCTACAAGCGTGCTATTAAAATGGCTATTGCTTCTGCTATGCGTATGGGTGCCGAAGGTATCAAAGTAAAAGCCAGCGGTCGTATTGGTGGTGCGGAAATTGCCCGTTCCGAAGAAATTAAAATGGGTCGTGTACCCCTGCATACTTTCCGTATGGATATTGATTATGCAAGTGTAGCTGCTCAAACCGTATATGGTAAAATTGGTATCAAAGTTTGGATTTGTAAAGGCGAGGTTTTAACCAAGCGCGACCTGAACCCGAATTTTGTAGGAACCGGTACAGGTCTTAGCGATCGCCGTGGTGATGACCACCGTGGTGGTGACCGTGATCGCGGAGGACGCAGGGATGACCGCGGAGGACGCGGTGGTGGCGGTGGCCGCAGAGATGACCGCGGTGGACGCGGAGGTGGTGGTAATGATCGTCGTGGATAATCACGCAATTGCCAATAGAAAAACAAGATTAAGAAACATTCAAATTTTCGATAAATGTTACAGCCGAAAAGAAGCAAGTTCCGCAAACAACAGAAGGGGCGCATTCGCGAAGTAGCCAAGCGTGGAACCACTATTTCGTTCGGATCATTTGCGCTCAAAGCACTGGAACCTATCTGGTTGAACAACCGTCAGATTGAAAGCGCCCGTCAGGCAATGACCCGCGCCATGAAACGTGAAGGTAGCGTATGGATCCGTATTTTTCCTGATAAGGTAATTACCCGTAAGCCAGCCGAAGTAAGGATGGGTAAGGGTAAGGGTAACCCCGAATTTTGGGCTGCCGTAGTAGAACCAGGCCGTATTTTGTTTGAAGTGGATGGTGTAACGCCCGAAATAGCTAAGCATGCTATGGACCTGGCCGCACAAAAGCTTCCCATTAAAACAAAGTTTGTTACCCGCCGCGACTTTTCGGAGCCGCAGTAAATGAACGAATTAGCAAATGTGAAAATCAGCAAATGCGGATAAGAGTCAATCAGAAACCATTTTCACATTTTCACGTTTTCAAATTGTCAAATAGAGTATATGTCTAAGAAAATTGAATTTAACAAGAGCCTGGTTGAGATGAGCGCCGACGACCTGAAGGCACGCGTCCGCGAAGACGAAATGCGTTTGAAGAAACTCACTTTCGCCCATGCAATTACACCGCTCGAAAATCCTATGAGCATCCGTGACCTTCGTCGCGATCTTGCCAGGATGAAAGCTGAACTTAAGAAAAGGGAATTGGCTGCTTAATCAACCAGTTCTTATTTATAGAAATTAAAAGAATCTAAGGTCCTTTTTATAACCAGGATTTAGGAGGAACAAATGGAAACAATCAATCTGCAGGAAACCAGAAATTTACGTAAGACCAGGATAGGCATCGTAACAAGCAACAAAATGGATAAAACCATTACCGTAGCTGTAGAACGTAAAGTGAAACACCCTATTTATGGTAAGTTCGTTAAAAAGACTACCAGGTTTCATGCACACGACGAAAAGAACGAGTGCAGCATTGGCGACACCGTAAGGATTATGGAAACCCGTCCGCTGAGCAAAACAAAGCGCTGGAGACTGGCCGAAGTAGTTGAAAAAGTGAAATAAGCAGCGGGGTTATCCTGTGCTCTCAAGCTAATGGACATTGTACCGGAAGCCTCTGAAAAATTAAGAATTAAAAATTTGAAATTTGAAATTTGAGATTGCCCCTGGGGCCTCAATTTCAAATGTAGAATTTCAAATCTCAAATTTAAAAAAATGATACAGCAAGAAAGCAGACTGAATGTGGCGGACAACAGCGGTGCCAAAGAAGTACTTTGTATCCGTGTGCTGGGCAACAGCGGTCAGGATTATGCCAGGATCGGGGATAAGATTGTGGTAACCGTAAAAGATGCCATTCCTGGTGGCAACATGAAAAAAGGTACCGTTACCAAGGCCGTTATCGTTCGTACCAAAAATAAGCTTCGTCGTAAGGATGGTTCCTATATCCGCTTTGACGACAACGCGGTAGTTATTTTGAACAATACAGACGAACCCCGCGGTACCCGTATTTTCGGGCCGGTTGCCCGCGAACTGCGCGACAAGGGTTATATGAAGATTGTTTCATTGGCTCCTGAAGTGCTTTAAGCCGGAAGTGAAATTATAGTTTTAAAGAAGCGTTCAGCATAAGGCTCTACGCAATAAGCATAAAAATATGAATAAGCGTTTTAAACCAAAGTTCAGCATCAAGAAGGGCGACAGCGTGGTGGTGATTGCAGGCGATGATAAGGACCTGGCAACCCCCCGTACCGTTTTGGCTGTAATGCCTACTGATGCCAAAGTATTGGTAGAGGGTGTGAACATTCAAACCAAGCACACCAAGCCGTCGGCCACCAATACCAAGGGTGGTATTGTAAAAAAAGAGGCTCCTATTGCCATCAGCAATGTAAAGCTGTGGGATGCCAAGGCCAAAACCGCTACCCGCATTAAGCGTGACCGCATTGATGGCAAACTTGTTCGTGTATCTAAAAAATCCGGGGAGGTAATTAAATAATGGAAAAGTTAGCAAACTATACACCGCGCCTTGCCGCAAAGTACAAGGCAGAAGTGGTTCCCGCGCTGCAAAAGAAGTTCGATTATAAGAGCATCATGCAGGTTCCCAGGCTCACCAAAATTTGCATCAACCGTGGTGTGAATGGCGCTGTGGCCGATAAAAAGCTGGTTGATGTAGCCGTTGAAGAGCTTACAACTGTTACAGGCCAGAAAGCAGTTCCTACAACTTCCAAGAAGGATGTGTCGAACTTTAAGCTTAGGAAGAATATGCCGATTGGCGCTAAGGTTACCCTTCGCGGCACTAAGATGTACGAATTCCTGGATCGCCTGATCGCTATTTCTCTTCCCCGTGTTCGTGACTTCAAAGGTATCAATGATAAGAGCTTTGACGGGCGTGGCAACTACACAATGGGTGTAACCGAGCAAATCATTTTCCCTGAAATCGACATCGATAAAGTGAATAAGATTACCGGTATGGACATCACTTTTGTAACCACAGCCAATACCAACGAGGAGGCTTACGAGTTGTTGAAGACACTGGGAATGCCTTTCAAAAACGTAAAAAAAGATAACAATTAATCAAATCCCAAATAGGGAAATTCCAAATTCCAAAGTTTAGCTCTGGCTCTGGTTTGTAATTTGAATTTGAAGAAGGAATTTCCGTTTTGGAATTTGGAATTTTAAATTTTGGAATTTTAATTTAAATTATGGCAAGAGAATCAATTAAAGCCCGTCAGCGCAAACGCGAAGTGATGGTAGCCAAGTTCGCTGAAAATCGTGCTGCCTTGTTAGCTGCCGGTGATCGCGCCGGTCTCGACTTACTGCCACGCAATGCGTCGCCTGTTCGTCTGAAAAACCGTTGCCAGCTTACCGGTCGTCCTAAGGGCTACATGCGTCACTTTGGTATCTGCAGGAACATGTTCCGCGATATGGCGCTTGAAGGCAAGATTCCGGGAGTGAAAAAAGCAAGCTGGTAACCAGTTCTTTTCATCAAACGGAAACAAACAAATTTTTCATTTAAAAACATTCCAATTATCACGCCTGGCGTGACGTAGGAGGTAAGTAATATGGTAACAGATCCAATAGCAGACTTTTTGACGCGCATCCGCAACGCACAGATGGCCAATCACCGTATGGTTGAAATTCCGGCCTCTAACCTGAAGAAGCGTATGACTGAAATTTTGTACGAAAAAGGATATATCCTGAAGTACAAGTTTGAAGATGATAGCAAGCAGGGCATCATCAAAATAGCGTTGAAGTATGATCCGAGCACTCGTCAGCCTGCCATCACATCGCTTGAGCGCGTGAGCCGTCCAGGTTTGCGTCAGTATGCTAAGCCTGCTGATTTCAAGCGTGTTATGAATGGCCTTGGTGTGGCTATCGTTAGCACCAGCAAGGGCGTAATGACCGATAAAGAAGCTAAATCCCAGAATGTGGGTGGTGAAATTCTTTGTCACATCTATTAATTAATCGGGTTTAATACCCCGGATTTATAATTGCCTTTGTTGAAAATTAAGCCTTTTAGTCGGGGCTGAAATCGCAGGGGACTGAATCAAAAAAACAGAACGACTATGTCCAGAGTAGGTAAAAAACCAATCAGCATTCCTTCGGGAGTTACTATCAGTGTTGCAAGTGATAACACTGTGGCTGTAAAAGGTCCTAAAGGTGAATTAAAGCAGGCTGTTGACCGCGATATTATTATCGAAATTAAGGATGGCGAATGTTTGGTAGGTCGCCCGACCGATCAGATCCGCCACCGTGCCATGCATGGCCTGTACCGCGCACTTATTGGCAATATGGTAAAGGGTGTAACCGAGGGGTTTAAGAAGAAAATGGAACTGGTGGGTGTAGGTTATAAAGCTACCAATACCGGCAACATACTTGACCTTGCCCTTGGTTATTCGCATAACATTATTTTTGAAATCCCCAGCGAATTGAAGGTAGCAACTGCTACAGAAAAGGGTAAGAATCCCGAGATCACTATCGAAGGTTCGGACAACCAATTGCTTGGGCAGGTATGCGCCAAATTGCGCAGCCTCCGTAAGCCTGAGCCTTATAAAGGAAAAGGTGTACGCTTTGCAGGTGAAGTGGTTCGTCGTAAAGCCGGTAAGAGCGCCGGTAAGTAATTTTAAATAACATTTCCCGCTGTTGAACTTGTTTAACAGCGAATAATTCCCGGCAGTATCGGGATATAAAAAAGAGAAACATGGATAACAAAGTAATCGCAAGGAAGAAAATTCACTACCGCATTCGCAAGCGCGTATCCGGTGTAGCTTCCAAACCCCGTTTGAGCGTGTATCGCAGCAATAACGATATTTACGCCCAGCTCATTGACGATGAGAACGGTACAACCCTTGCTGCCGCTTCAAGCCGCGATAAGGATATTGCTGCCCAAAAGGTTACCAAAACAGAACAAAGCAAACTGGTTGGCGCTTCTATTGCCCGCAAGGCTGCTGAGCTTAGCATTGAAAAAGTGGTATTTGACCGCGGTGGATTTTTGTATCATGGCCGTATCAAATCTTTGGCTGATGGCGCCCGCGAAGCAGGTTTGAACTTCTAATCAATTGAATAACGAATAATTAATTTTTGAATAATGTCAAAAGCTATTGTAAACCGCGTAAAGCCAGGCGAACTGGAACTGAAAGAAAAAGTGGTAGCCATCAACCGTGTTACCAAAACCACTAAAGGTGGCCGTACTTTCAGCTTCTCCGCCCTGGTTGTTGTAGGCAACGAAGCCGGCGTGGTAGGTCATGGTCTTGGAAAAGCTAAAGAAGTTCAGGAAGCTATTACCAAGGGTATTGAAGATGCCAAGAAAAACCTGATCAAGGTTCCAGTAATGCATGGCACCATTCCCCATGAGATTTTTGTAAAAGAAGGTGCGGCTAAAGTAATGCTGAAGCCTGCCGCTCATGGTACCGGTGTAATTGCGGGGGGCAGCATGCGCGCGGTTTTGGAAAGCGCCGGTATTACCGACGTACTTGCCAAGAGCCTTGGTAGCGCCAATCCTCACAATGTGGTAAAAGCCACGGTGAAAGCCCTCGCTACGATCCGTGAGCCGATCCAGGTTGCTAAAACCCGTAACATTTCGCTGAAAAAAGTATTCAACGGATAATCATTCTTGTTTAAGGTTTGGGGTTTGATGTTGAATCGGACTTTGAAATTAAGCTTGAATAACAAATACATTAACGATGAAAAAGATAAAAATTACACAGGTAAAAAGCGTAATCGACCGCTCTGAGCGCCAGAAGAAAACAATGGTTGCCCTTGGTTTGCGCAAAATGAACGCTGCTGTGGAAGTAGAAGCCACCCCCCAGATTTTGGGCATGGTTACCAAGGTTAATCACCTGGTGAAGGTGGAAGAATTGAATTAATTTGAAATTCAAAAATTTGAAATTAATCAGATAACGAGGAGTTAATTTCAAATTTGAAATTTCAAATCTTAAATTATTAAGCGAGGGGAGCGAACCCCGTAAGTAAAAACCAATTACAATGAAATTACATACTCTGAAGCCTGCTGAAGGCAGTACGCACAGTGAAAAGCGTCTTGGACGTGGTGAAGCATCCGGTAAAGGTGGTACTTCAACCAAAGGTAACAAAGGTGGGCAAAGCCGTGCCGGTTACAAAAGCAAAATGGCCCACGAAGGTGGCCAGATGCCCATTCAGCGCCGTATTCCCAAGCGTGGTTTTAAAAACAATAACCGTATCGAATACAAAGTATTTAACCTCGGGCAGATTGATACGCTCGTGGAAAAATATGGTTTCACTGAATTTAGCACCGACATTTTGTACATCAATAACCTGATCGGACAAAATGACTTTGTGAAAGTGCTGGCTACAGGCGAATTGAAGTCAAAGCTTACCTTTAAGGTAGATGCTATCAGCGCCAAAGCAAAAGCTGCGATTGAAGCGGCAGGTGGCACAGTTGTTGAAGTACAGTAATTGTGAAATAATTTCACCCCTCCCCAACCGGGAGGGTTTAGTGTTTTTAATTCAATTACTTTTGTGGCCTTTTTGAAAAATAATTATCTGCAGTGAACAAGTTAATTCAAACACTCAAGAATATTTGGAGCATAGAGGAACTGCGCGACAAGATCATTGTTACGCTTGCCCTTGTTCTTACTTATCGTTTAGGAACCCATATCGTACTTCCGGGTATTGATGCCAATGCGCTTGAAGCGGTACGTGGCAAAACCGGGGGGCTTCTTGGCTTATTCGACCAGTTTGCCGGTGGCGCGTTTTCCCAGGCATCTATTTTGGCGTTGGGTATCATGCCCTACATTTCCGCTTCCATTTTTATGCAATTGATGACCATCCTGGTTCCCCAAATGCAAAAAATTCAGAAGGAAGGGGAAAGCGGAAGGAAAAAAATCAATCAATGGACCCGTTACCTGACCGTTTTGGTAACCATGTTCCAGGCAGCGGCCTATATCAGCTACCTGCAAAGCCCGGGTTATAAAGAGGCCCTGATCCCTGCTTTTCAACCTTATTTCTGGTTCAGCACCGTAGTGTTGCTTACTTCGGGTACGCTGTTCGTAATGTGGCTTGGCGAAAAAATCACCGACAAAGGGCTGGGAAACGGTACATCGCTGATCATTATGGTGGGTATCCTTGCCCGTCTTCCACAATCCCTGGTTCAGGAATTTGTAGCCAAAAATTCTGCCGGCGGTGGCGGTTTATTGATATTCATTATTGAAATAGCCATCTTTATAGCAATCATCATGGGATTGATTGTGCTGGTGCAGGGTGTTCGCAAGATCACCATCAACTATGCCAAGCAAATTGTAGGGAACCGCCAGTTTGGTGGGGCCAGGCAGTTTTTACCCATTAAGGTAAACAGTGCCGGTGTAATGCCTATCATCTTTGCGCAGGCTATCATTTTTATCCCAACCATTTTTGCCAGGTTTGAAACCACAGGCGGTTTACTCAACATCCTGAATGATATGAGTAATCCATGGTACATGTTGATTTATGCAGTCCTTGTAATTGCATTTACATACCTGTACACGGCCATTATTTTCAACCCCAAGCAAATGGCAGAAGACCTGAAGCGCAATAACGGTTTTATTCCGGGGGTTAAGCCTGGTCAGCCTACTGCGGATTATATCGGGTCTGTAATGGATAAAATTACTTTGCCGGGTGCTGTACTGCTGGCTTTCGTGGGTATTCTTCCCGGTATTGCCATGAAACTTGGTGTTTCGGGTCAGTTTGCAAGTTTTTTTGGTGGTACCAGTCTGCTGATTATGGTGGGTGTTGTACTGGATACACTTCAGCAAATTGAAACTCAACTCCTTATGCGCCAGTACGATGGTTTGATGAGTGGAGGCCGGATACAAGGAAGGCAGCCTGTAAGCAGTTCTCCAATAGGTTAATAGCAGGTTATCCTGTTTAGTATATTATCATAAAGCCTGCCGGTATTAAACTGGCAGGTTTTGTTTTAAGAAAAAGTGCGGCATATTGGATGTATGGCATTTAATGTCCCGGCACATTGATTTACAAATGCGAAAGTTTAAAAGAGGAAACAACGTGATTTATCAGAAGACAGCGCAGGAAATTGAGATGATGAGGCATTGCAACAGCCTGGTGAGCCAATGCCATACAGAAATAGCTAAAGTACTCAGACCCGGTATGACAACTATTTACATTAACGGGCTGGTCGAAAATTTTATCAGGGACAATGGTGGGGTTCCAAGCTTTTTAAATTATAAGGTTGGCGATCTGCGTTTTCCCTGGAGCGCCTGTATTAGTGTAAATGATGCGGTGGTGCATGGTTTCCCCAGCAACCGAGAATTGAAGGACGGAGATATTGTTAGTATTGATATCGGGGTGTTTAAAAACGGTTTTCACGGCGATAGTGCCTACACTTTTGCCATTGGCGATCCGGGTAATGAAATAATGCAGTTGCTGAAAGTAACCAAGGAATCGTTGTATAAAGGTGTTGAAAAAGCAATTTATGGCTGCCGGGTAGGCGATATTGCCTGGGCCATACAGGAGCATACCGAGCGCAAACACAAATACGGTGTGGTGCGCGATTTGGTGGGTCATGGGGTTGGCCGCAGCCTGCACGAAGACCCGCAGGTGCCCAATTTTGGCAAGCGGGGCAATGGCCCCAAGCTTAACCCCGGCATGACCCTGGCTATTGAGCCCATGATAAATATGGGTACTAAAGATGTATATTATGAAAAGGACGGCTGGACTGTACGTACTAAGGATGGTAAACCTTCTGCGCATTATGAGCATTCGGTTTGCGTTCAGAAAAATAAGGCCGATATACTGAGCAGCTTTGTAAATATTGAGGCTGCCGAAAAAGCGAATACCAATCTGAGGTCGGATTATTACTAAGGGGTAGCCACGAATGCACGAATAATAATGATTCGTGCATTCGTGGCTATTCTTATTGTATGCTTCCTTCTGATTCACTGTCTTTTTCGCCTACGGTTTTTTTAATGCTTTCCTTGTAAAGGGCCACTTACGATCAACCAAATTAGCAAGCGGTATAAAAATTGCCAAAGCAGCAAGTTGAATGGCGGCTATAAAAAAGCCGTGCCCTAATGTATGGGGACACGGCTTTTATCGTTACAATTTTTAGACCGGATTATTCGCGCGGGCGGTAATTTCGGGTAGTGGCAGGCAATTCGCCTTCACGTTCTTCGCGTTCTTTTTCGCGGTCGTAAGCCTTAATAATGCTCTTAACCAACCTGTGTCTTACTACGTCTTCTTCATCCAGTTCAATATGCGCGATTCCTTTTATGTTTTGAAGAATACGGGTAGCTTTAATCAAACCGCTTCGCTGGCTTTTCGGTAAATCTACCTGGGTCATATCGCCGGTTATGATGGCTTTGGCATTGGCCCCAATCCGGGTAAGGAACATTTTTATTTGAAGATCGGTAGCGTTCTGAGCCTCGTCGAGGATGATGTAGGCATTATCGAGGGTACGGCCACGCATATAAGCCAGGGGCGCTATCTCAATGGTGCGGGTGCTCATGTAATAGCCCAGCTTGTCTGCCGGAATCATGTCGTCGAGCGCATCATACAGCGGGCGCAGGTACGGATCTATTTTTTCCTTCAGGTCGCCGGGTAAAAATCCAAGGCTTTCACCTGCTTCCACAGCCGGGCGGGTAAGGATAATTTTTTTGACCGATTTGTTTTTAAGCGCCCTTACGGCAAGCGCTACCGCAGTGTAGGTTTTACCCGTACCGGCAGGCCCCAGCGCAAATACAACGTCGTTTGTATCTGATGCCGAAACCATCCTTTTTTGATTGGCGGTACGCGCCCTCACTGTTTTACCGTTGGGCCCAAATACAAGCACATCGTTTGGATTGCGCTCTACAAAGTTGTCAATCACCTCCTGGTCATCCCCGCCAAGTATTTGCTCGAAATAATTATCGGTCAGGTGACCGTTTCGTTCAAGGTATTGGATGACAAGGTCAATTTTCTCACGCGCGTTCGCTATTTGCTCGGGCGAACCGCTCAGCTTTACCTGCGTACCCCTTCCAAGTATCTTCAGCAGGGGGAATTTCTTTTTCAGCAGGTCCAACTTTCCATTGTTAACCCCAAAAAAATCAATGGGGTTTACTGTCTCAAGGTTGATGATGGTGTCTGTCAATGGATACTGTTTTTAAAGTGACAATAATTAAAGAACTAATCCGGTTGTTTTAGTAAATGTATTTTCTAAATACCCTAATTGCCCATTTTAATTATACACAAACTGTGGGAATAAAGTTTACAAAACCCCTCTACACCGGGGCGGGCCCGGAAAAATTTAACATACGGCGTTCTTTGGTGGTCGGCAGCGCTAATTTTCCCACTGTGTATTTATTTCCTGATGTTTATTAGGTTTTAGATTGCCAATGGTCATTGTTTGCCCTGCCGGGGGCAAATACTTTTATGCCCGTTATATAAAACAAAAGCTAACCGTTGCAAAGGATATGAACTATAAACCCCCGGCCTTAGCAACATTAAATCTACCAACTATGGCGACTCAGAAAAAAACTGAAAAGTACGTGTACTTCTTTGGCGGCGGTAAGGCCGACGGGAATGAATCCATGAAAAACTTATTGGGCGGAAAGGGAGCAAACCTGGCGGAAATGGCCGGGCATCCAAATTTAAAGCTGCCGGTGCCTCCCGGGTTTACCGTTACCACCGAAGTGTGTACGTATTATTATGCCAACAAAAAAACTTACCCCAAAGTGCTCACCCAACAGATTGCTGAATCGCTGGCAAAAATGGAAAACCTGACCGGTAAAAAGTTCGGCGATGCAAATAACCCGCTATTGGTATCTGTAAGGTCGGGCGCCCGCAAAAGCATGCCGGGTATGATGGAAACCGTGCTGAACGTGGGTTTGAACGAAGAAACGATCAGGGGAATTATTGCCCGAAGCGGTGATGCCCGTTTTGCTTACGATGCTTACCGCAGGTTGATAATGATGTATGCCGATGTGGTGATGGAAAAGGCTGCCGGTATTGAACCCAAAGGCGGAAAAGGCATTCGCAAACTGATGGATGAAAAGCTTGAAGCCATCAAACAGAAAAAGGGATATAGCAGCGATACGGAATTGACCGTGGCCGACCTGAAAGCGCTTGTAGCAGATTATAAGAAAACCGTTAAGAAAGTTCTTGGGGTGGAATTTCCGCAGGATCCGATGGAACAGCTTTGGGGTGGAATGGGGGCCGTTTTTGCAAGCTGGAATGGTAAACGGGCCATTGAGTACCGCCGGATCGAAAAAATACCCGACGAATGGGGAACCGCCGTCAATATCCAGGCTATGGTTTTTGGCAATATGGGCGATGATTGCTGCACCGGTGTAGCTTTTACAAGAAACCCCGGAACCGGTGAAAACAAGTTTTATGGAGAATACCTGGTAAATGCGCAGGGCGAAGACGTAGTGGCGGGTATTCGTACCCCGGCGCCTTTGAATGAGTATTCAAAAAACGCTCAAAGCGAGCATTATACCGCGCTTGAAAAGTTGATGCCGGGTTTGTATAAGGAGCTTGATACCATTCAACGGCGGCTTGAGAAGCATTACCGGGATATGCAGGATATTGAATTTACCATTGAAAAGGGTAAGCTGTACATGCTTCAATGCAGGGTGGGCAAACGCAATGGTGTTGCTGCCGTAAGGATGGCTACCGAAATGTACACAGAAAAACTCATTGATATTCATACGGCTGTAATGCGCGTGGGGCCCAACCAATTGGTTGAGCTGCTTTTGCCCATGCTCGACCCCGAGGCAGAAAAGCGCCAGCCTGTAATTGCCAAAGGGTTGCCTGCGGGCCCGGGAGGCGCCATAGGACGCGCGGTATTTACCTCGGAAGATGCGGTTAAATGGGCTTCGAAGGGCGAAAAAGTGATCCTTGTGCGCGAAGAAACCTCACCCGAAGACGTGGACGGCATGCATAAAGCACAGGCCATCCTTACCACCAAAGGCGGAATGACCTCGCATGCGGCGCTGGTGGCCCGCGGATGGGGCAAATGCTGTATAGTAGGATGCAGCGATATTGAAATACATGCTGAAGCAAAAACCTTTCAGGCTGGTAACGGGGTGGTTATTAAGGAAGGCGATTGGATAAGCCTGAACGGTACACGCGGACAGGTGTACGAAGGCAGCATGGCGCTGGTGGATATTGACCTTGACCAAAACCAATCGTACAAAAACCTGATGAAGCTGGTGCATAAGGTAAAACAGATAAGCGTAAGGGCGAATGCAGAAACCCCCGCCGATGCGCTGACTGCGTTTAAATTTGGCGCCGAAGGCATTGGGTTGTTCCGTACCGAACACATGTTTTATGGTGAAGGAAGCGAGGAGCCATTGTTCCAGCTCAGGAAAATGATCTTGAGCAAAACGGAAAAGGAACGCAGGATGGCATTGAACGACCTGTTTAAATTTGTGAAGAAGGATTTGAAGGATACGCTGAATGTAATGAACGGCCACCCGGTTACTATTCGCCTGCTCGATCCTCCGCTGCACGAATTTGTACCGCACGATAAGGAGAAATTGCAGCAATTGAGTAAGGTATTGGGCATCAGGCTGAGTGTTTTGCACAGGAGGGTGCTTGCGCTCCATGAAAATAACCCAATGCTTGGGCACCGGGGGGTAAGGCTTGGGATCAGTTATCCCGAAATTACGGAAATGCAAATCAGGGCTATATTTGAAGCCACTGCCGAACTGATGAAACAAGGTAAAAAAGCCTTTCCTGAAATTATGATTCCGGTTACCTGTACGGTAAATGAACTTACACACCAAAGGAAAATAGTTGACCAGGTGTATGCGGAAGTGTGTGCCAAAACGGGACTGAAAAAAATACCCTACCTGTTTGGCACCATGATTGAAATTCCGAGGGCGGCTTTAAAAGCCGCTCAAATGGCCGAGGCTGCCGATTTCTTTAGTTTTGGCACCAACGACCTTACCCAAATGAGCTTTGGTTTCAGCCGCGATGATATCGGCGGTTTCCTTCCTAATTATCTTGATCAGAAAATTCTGCCTGATGATCCTTTTCAAACCATTGACCAGGAAGGTGTGGGCGAGCTTATAAAATTTGGTACCGAACGCGGGCGCTTTACCAAACCGGCGCTGAAGGTTGGCATTTGCGGCGAGCATGGCGGCGATCCGGAAAGCGTAAAGTTCTGTCATAGAATTGGCATGAACTATGTGAGCTGCTCTCCTTTCAGGGTGCCAATTGCCCTGCTTGCAGCGGCACAGGCAGCCAGTGAAACGCCAAAACAATTAATAGCAAAGAAGGTTTCGGCAAAAAAAGCGCCGGTAAAGCAGTTGTCTTTAAGAAAAGCTAAGTAGTGGGGTGGGTTTTATTATACAAGGGCACCCCAACCGGGCAGCCCTTGTTTATTATACACTTGTGCCAACTACCCAATTCCCTATTTTTACCTGATAAATTAATAATGAATGAAACACTTGCCGCTTGATCCGAAAATATTTATTCAGAATCGCCAGCGCTTCATGAAAAAGATGAAGCCCAACAGCATCGCCATTTTTAACAGCAACGATGAAGTGCCTTCCAACGGGGATGCGCTCTACCGGTTTATTCAGAACAGCGACCTGTATTGGTTAACCGGGATAGAACAGGAAGATACCATGGTGGTTCTGTTTCCTGATAACCCCGATCAAAGGTTCCGCGAAGTTTTGGTATTGGTCCGCCCCAATGAATTAAAGGAAAAATGGGATGGAAAACGCCTGCGGGAAGAAGAAGGGAAAGCCATTAGCGGCATGCCTAAAATAGTTTGGCTCGACAGCCTCGATGGCTTGCTTCAGCAATGGGCCCATCTTGCTGATACCATTTACCTGAATACCAATGAAAACGACAGAAAAGGAAGCAACCTCGAAACAAGGGACTACAGGTATGCAAAGCAAATGATGGGCAGGTACCCCCTTCATAACTACGAACGCAGTGCGCGGATCATGAAGGAACTGCGGGGGATAAAAACAAAGGAAGAGGTAGAGGTACTGAAGGTTGCGGTAGATATCACCAACAAGGCATTTCACAGGGTATTGAAGTTTGTAAAGCCCGGCGTTTTTGAGCATGAAATTGAGGCGGAAATTGTGCATGAGTTTCTGCGGAACCGTTCGAAGGGGGAGGCTTACGGCAGCATTATCGCCAGCGGCGACCGGGCCAGGACATTGCACTATGTAAGCAACAACGATGAATGCAGGGATGGCGAATTATTGCTGATGGACTTCGGGGCAAATTATGGTGGCTACTGTGCCGACCTTACCCGGACCATACCGGTAAACGGCAAATTCTCCAAACGCCAGAAAGAGGTTTATAATGCCTGCCTGCATTTGCACAACTATGCCAAAAGCATTCTTAAACCCGGCATCAACATTATTGAATACACCAACAAGGTTGGTGATGAAGCCTCCAAACAGTTTATAAAGCTTGGCCTGCTAAAAAAGGAAGACCTTAAAAATGAAAACCGCGATGAGCTTGAAACAAGGCCCTTCAGAAAATACCTGTACCATGGAATAAGCCACCACCTGGGTGTAGATGTACACGATTTGGGCACCCGCACCGAACCTATTAAACCCGGCATGCTTTTTACTATTGAACCCGGCATTTATATTGAGGAAGAAAAAATGGGTATCCGGATTGAGAACAATGTTTGGATAACGAAGAGCGGGAGCATTGATTTGTTTAAGGAGATACCGATAACGGCCGAAGAGATTGAAGGATTCATGAAAAATTGAAAAACGAATTCAGTTTATAGTAACAGGTAATCCCTATTTTTAGCCAAAAAAGATTATGTTATACCAGGCACGGCAGGCAAAGTTTGCCCTGATAGCTTTTTTTACCATTGCATTATTTGCCTGTAAGAGCAAGACAGCAACCGGCCAGGGCGGAGCCCCTGTGGAAACGGCAACCGCCAACTCAAATTACAAACCCGCTTTTGCGGGTCAGACAAGGGTGAACAGCGTATCGACCACCACTCCATACCAGGTTGATTTGCTGAACGAAGAATTGAAACGCCCCTGGGCCATCACCCCGCTTCCCGATGGGCGGCTGCTTATTTCGGCGGTTTCGGGGTACATGACCATTCATGATACGGAGGGTAAATTACTGAAAAAGATAACCGGGTTCCCCGAAGTGGTAGCACGTGGCCAGGGCGGGATGCTGGATGTAGCGCTTGATCCCGATTTTGCAAGCAACCGCGTTATTTACTGGTCTTTTTCCAAACCCGAAGGAGATGCTAACCTGACAGCCGTTGCCAAAGGAAAGCTTTCTGCCGATGAAACCACCATTGAAAATCCCACTGTAATTTTTAAGGCAACGCCTGCCCTGAAAAGCTCGCTGCATTTTGGTTCGCGGATAGCTTTTGATAAGGATGGAAATATGTTTGTAAGCGTGGGCGAGCGTTCGATACTTGAAGGGAGAAAACAGTCGCAATGGCTGCATTCGGGTCTTGGTAAAGTGTTTAAATTAACCAAAGAAGGCAAGCCTGCGCCCGGCAACCCTTTTATCAATACCCCCGATGCCATGCCTGAAATTTACACCTACGGCAACCGCAATGTGCAAAGCCTTGCCATTCACCCCGAAACCGGCGATTTGTGGGAAGCTGAATTTGGCCCCCGTGGCGGCGATGAGCTGAACCTGCTGAAGCCCGGAAAAAATTACGGCTGGCCAACTATTACATATGGCCTTGAATATAGCGGCGAAAAGGTAGGCGACGGTATTCAGCAAAAAGAGGGCATGGAACAGCCGGTGTATTACTGGGATCCCGTGCTATCGCCAAGCGGCATGATTTTTTACCCCGGCAATGAAATTCCTGAATGGAAAAACAACCTGTTTATAGGCGGGCTTAGCAGCATGCATATTTGCAGGTTGGTAATTAAAGATAATAAGGTAGTTGGTGAAGAAAGGTTGCTTGCCGATAAGCAGCAACGCTTCAGGGATGTAGCCTATGTGAAAGGCATGTTGTATGCTGTAACCGATAACGGGAAGCTGTACAGGATCCGCAAAAAATAGATTTAGTATTTATTTACGAACGGTTTTGGGAATTTCTGCATGTGGTTTACTTTTCCCGAATTGCTTGAAACATAATAAAATAACCTTCATGAAAAGATGCTTTCGAATGCTCACCGGCATGTTGCTTTCGGCTATGTATGCAAGCCAGTTGTTTGCCATTGATACTGCCAACACCCGCCTGCTTTGGCAACCGGCCATCAGTAAAACGCATATTGCGTTTATATATGGAGAAGATCTTTGGGTAGCTAACCGCGACGGTTCTTATCCCAGGCGTATCACCGTGAGCGAAGGAACCGAATCCTGGCCGGTTTTTTCGCCCGATGGCAGCACCATTGCATTTACAGGACAATATGATGGCAATTCCGATGTTTTCGTGGTTCCCGTTTCGGGCGGCATTCCTAAAAGGCTAACCTGGCATCCGGGTAGCGACCTGGTCCGTGATTTTTCACCTGATGGAAAGAAAGTGCTCTTTGCATCGGGCCGCAACAGTTTTACCGGCAGGTACATGCAGTTGTACACTGTGGATATCAATACGGGTAGCGAACAGCAACTACCCATTCCCAATGCGTTTTGGGCTTCGTACAGCCCAGATGGCAATACCATTGCTTATACTCCACTTTCGGATGTATTTGAGCAGTGGAAAAATTACCGTGGCGGTACCATGAGCCGTATTTGGTTGTTTGATACCAAATCAAATGCGGTTACCGAAATACCCAAGCAACAGGGCGGTAGCAACGATACCAAACCGGTATGGGAAGGCAGTAAAGTGTATTTCAGAAGTGACCGTAGCGGGGAGTTTAATTTGTACAGTTACGATCCTGCCACCAAGGCTGTAACCCAAATCACCAAATTCAACGACTTCCCGGTATCAAGTCTTGATGGCTCTTCAGGCGATATCATTTTTGCACAATCGGGCTACCTTCATACGTACAATGTTGCAAGCAATACCATTACCAAACTAAAAGTGGGTATATCGGCCGATCTGCTCGATCTCCGTCCCCGTTTTGTAAAAGGGGATGAATATTTACGCTCGGGCCATATTTCTCCATCTGGCGCAAGGGTAGTGGTTGATTTCAGGGGAGAAATTTTCACCATACCCGGTCAAAAGGGTGATCCCATCAACCTGACCAACACTCCGGGTGTGCATGAAAAATTTCCTGCCTGGTCGCCTGATGGGCGTTCGGTAGCTTATTTTTCCGATGCAAGCGGCGAATATGCACTTCATATAAAAAACCAGGATGGAAGCGGCGAGGCTAAGACCTTTAAGCTGAATGGTTCCGGGTTTTATTCTTCCATCAATTGGTCGCCCGATAGTAAAAAGCTTTGCTTTGTTGATAACGGCCGCAGGCTTTATTTGCTTGAAGTGGCTTCGGGCAAAACCGATAAAATTGCGGAAGATGCTCATTATGTTCCGGGTCCTTTCCGCGAATTATTTGGAAGCTGGTCGGCTGACGGCAGTTTTATATCCTATACAACCATTACAGAAACCAATTTCGAACGGGCATGGATTTATGCTGTTGCCGAAAACAAATCCTACCCGGTTTCTGATGGTTTGAGCAATGTAACCGAACCCAGGTTTGATCCGTCGGGCAAATACCTGTACATGCTGGCGAGTACCGATGCGGGCCCCATTGTAAACTGGTTCGACCAATCGAACCAGGACATGGAATCGACCAACACCATTTACTTAGTTACCCTGCAAAAATCTGTGAAGTCGCCATTTGCCAAAGAAAACGACATGGAGGAGGTAAAAGAACCGGCGGCGGATAAACCTGCTGCCAAAGCAGATTCGGCCAAGCCTGCCGCCAAAGCCGATTCGGCTAAGCCTGCAGGCGGCGCCACGGCTGCCAAGCCTGCTATGAAGATAGATTGGGATGGTATGGAAAACAGGATTGTTGCATTGCCCATTTCAAAGGGCAGGTATTATAATCTTGAAATTCCAAAAGAAGGGGAGCTGTATTATATTTCGGCCACGCCGCATAATGCAGGCCCGGCCATGCTGAATAATTACAGCCTGAAAAAGCGTAAGGAAGAGCCAATCTTCCCGGCTGATGGTTTTATGATTGCTGCCAAAGGTGAAAAATTGCTGTATAATTCACGGGGCAAATGGGGGATTGTAGCAACAGGCCAGAAACCCGGCCCTGACGCCATGCTGAATACCTCTGGCTTGCAGGTGAAAATTTCTCCGGCAGATGAATGGAAGAATATTTTTAACGAAGCCTGGCGCGTAAACCGCGATTATTTTTATGACCCCAACATGCATGGCGCCGATTGGAATGCCATGAAGAAAAAATATGAAGTGTTCCTTCCTGATGTTTCCAGCGCCAACGACCTGTACCGGGTAATGCAGTGGATGTTCAGCGAACTGAGTGTAGGCCACCACCGTTTTCAGAGCATTGGCGACAGAAGGCCGGGACCTGGATTTGTACCCGGCGGTTTGCTTGGGGCCGATTACGAGGTAAGCAACAACCGGTATCGGTTCAAGAAAATTTATGGCGGCTTAAACTGGACACCCGACCTGCGTTCGCCGCTTACCGAGCCCGGTGTGGATGTGAAAGTGGGTGACTATATCATTTCGGTAAACGGGGCCAATGTAACGGCAGAAAACAACCTGTATAGCTTCTTTGAAAATACTTCGGGAAAAATTGTAACCCTTGTGGTTTCAGCTTCGGCCGATGGCGCCAATCCAAGGACCGTTAAAGTTACCCCGATAGCCAACGAAGGAGCGCTTCGCAACCGCGATTGGGTGGAGGGTAATATGAAGAAGGTTCATGCAGCCACCAACGGGCAGGTTGCTTATGTATATGTTCCAAATACAACTACACAGGGCCATGAATATTTCAAGCGTTACTTTTTCCCACAGGCCAATAAGGCAGCCATTATTATTGATGAACGCTTTAATGGCGGCGGGCAACTGGCCGATTATTATATTGATATCCTGAAGCGCCCGGTTCAATCGTACTGGAACTACCGGTATGGAAAAGACCAGAAAGCGCCTACAGCATCCATACAAGGCCCTAAAGTAATGCTGATTGATGAAACAGCAGGTTCGGGCGGCGATTACCTGCCATACCTTTTCCGCCAGGCAAAATTGGGCACGCTGGTAGGCAAAACCACCTGGGGCGGTTTGGTGGGCATTCTTGGTTTCCCCGAATTTATGGATGGTGGAAGTGTAACAGCCCCCAACCTTGCCTTCTTTGATGAAAAGGGTTTTGGCATTGAAAATGTAGGCACCCCACCGGATGTAGAAGTTGAACAATGGCCCGCCGATGTTATTATAGGCCGCGATCCCCAATTGGAAAAAGCCATTGAAATTGTAATGGAGCAATTAAAAGCAAATCCGCCAAAAACTATAAAAGCGCCTGAACATCCTGTAAGGGTTCGCAAGCAATAAGATTAGTTTTTGAATGACGAACATCCATTCATGGTATCCCCGCCAATAATGAAAAAATCCATCGGATTTCATTGGCGGGGATTCTTATTTAATGAAGTCTTTGGAGTATTATTTTAGGTAACTAAACTTTTGCGGTACCTGCACGCACCTGGTGGAAGATTCCTTTGGGCACAAACCCGATTTTGCCTGCCAGTTGGCATTTTTAGCAGCCTCTGCAAAAATATTATCCCAGCTCACATTGCTATTGGGCGAGGATAGATATTTACTGAGCGCAACCCTGAAATGCCAGGTAAAAAAACCGCCCAGCAGCGGGTTGCCAACAGAATATTGTTTGGGGCTGGCAGAAGAAAAAACAAGCGTTCCTCTTGGCTTTAAAAATAGCTGTTCAAAGTTTTTGGAATATATCTTGGAGGGGATTCCTTTTCCGGTTGTGATGGGGGGCTGGCCATCGCTTCGGGGGAGGGGAAACTCCACATTGCAGCAATCACTGATTACCAGGTTGAACGCACTCGGTTTTTTTTGAATAATATCCACTACATCCTGCATAGACAAGCTGATGCCTTCAAGCTCTTCGAGCGTGTACCTGTTTGATAAAACCATTCTCGGAAGTTCAGTTCTTGTTTCGCCGGGAATGCGAAAGCCATGACCCGAAAAGTAAAAAATAATGATGTCATTCTTGCCCGGCTTCAACCCATTCAGGGTTTTCAGTACACTGCTTTTATTGAATTTTTCATTTGTAAGATAGGTTATTGATGGTGTTTCCGGGATCATTTTCATTTCCTTTACCAGGTTGGTAAAAGTATTCGTTATATTATCCATATCGCGGCTGCAGCTTTCACCCATGCTTGCATCCTTCAGGTCAATCACCATAACCAGGTGAATTTTTCTTTTCCGGTCGGCTGAGCTTAAACCTCTTCCAATTAAATCCGGTACCCTTGGCTTGGAAAAGTATTCCTCATAAATCGGATCTTCGGTGGAGTAAAAATCTTCCACCAGGCCAATAGGGATATCTGCATAAGCATACTCCTGCTTTTCGAGGTTGGAAACAGCGGCCCATGATTTATCCTGTAAGACATACATGTTGGAAAGCGAATAAATAATGCCATTCGCAGTTTGTGTTGCTTCAAACTCAAATAAAGGTGGATTTGGCAGCTTTGTATCGGTTAGTGTTATCACATCCGAATTTTCGGTGGTTACCAAAAACCTGGTGGATTTAGTTCCTTCACCCATACTGTCAATAAGCGATAGTTCAAAAATAATGGGCTTTTCATCAGGCTGCGAGGCCTCTTTTATCCTGGCAAAGGATTGGCCATCCGCTAAAATGGTAAGCAGGCCTTCATAGGTAGTTTTATTTGCGCCCGCAGGCATTTCATATTTAAAATAAGTAAAACTTTGCGCTTGTAATGAATTGCCGGAAACTAATGAACCAATAATTATTATCATGCAAATGCGGTAAAGAAGAATCTCTTTCAAACAGCCGCTTACATGAACTGAAAGGTTTTTGATCATAAAAATTAAATTAATGCATCCATAACAAACCCGTTAAGTATGGAAAATACAAATGCCTGCTAAATGTACAATTCAGCAGGCATTTTGGTACCGCAATTTACCTTGCAAGACGGTTAATTATGATTTGGTAACGGGGACCGGAGGTTTATCGCCTGTTGTTGTATCAATCGGAGGAAGGGTATCGGCAGGAGTTGTTGATAGAGTATCAACTACCTCGGGTGTAGTTTCGGGCGCCGGCTCGCTTGGAGACCCGCAACCAATGGCCAGTGCAACAACTAATGCTACCGGGATAGAAAGGAGTAAAACACGGGGATGCCTGAAGATTCTTTTCATGGTTATTTTTTTATAAAATTAGCGGTATTGTGCTAATTTTAAATAATAATTACAATGTCAGGTACTAAAAACCTGGGGCTTGCACCGGTTTTTCAAACGGGATTATACCAAATTCAACTACTGTGCGGATATTCTGGAGTGATTTTTCGGATAATAAAAATTCATTATTTATCAGGCTGAATTTGGCTCCGGTAATTTCAATGCTTTTTGTTGCTACTGTTTCATTTGCCCAGCAAAGCCTTACTGAGCAGGGTGCCGTATTGAAGGCAGCGTTAAAAGATAAAAAGATTGAGGATACGGCTTATATTAACCGGGTCCATCGGCTTTGCAGCGATTATGTGTATATCTACCCCGATTCGGTACTTGCCGTGCTTACTGAAACCGAACAACTGATCAAATCTATCAACTACAAAGCCGGGATGGTTGAAATGCTTTCCTGGAAAGGCGAGGCATTCGGAACCCTGCGGAGTTATGATTCGGCTATATATTTCCAGGATAAGGCTTTGGAATTGGCTACCAAAATTGGCAACAAGGATAGAGAGAGTTCTATTCTCAACCGGTTGGGGGCTGTTTATACCAACAAGGGTGATTATGTAGTTGCCTCCGAAAAATTTTATGGGTCTTTAAAGATTGCGGAGGCGCTGGAAAACAAAGACCGCATCTCTGCGGTGCTCAACAACCTGGCCAATATTTTCTATTTTCAAAAAAAATATGATGAAGCTGAGGCGTACTATATGAAAGCGCTCGGTATTTATGAAGAATTAAATGACACTTTGAGTATTGCCATTGCAAATAATAATCTCGGTGGAATTTTCCTTGAAAAAAAAGAATATCAAAAGGCACTCAAATTTCTTACTATTTCAGTGGAGACCAGCAAAAAGCTAAACCATTCGGGGTTGTTGCTGGCTGTAAGGGTTGCTATGGCGCAAACCTATGCCGAGTTGGATAGTGTTGATAAAGCTGTTCCCCTGTTTGATGTAGTAATACATGATGCCGCTATTTATAACGATGCGCTTTATTCGGCATACGGATATTTGGGTAAGGCAAAATTGCGATATAAAGAGAACAGGTTTCATGAAGCGCTTGGGCTTGCGGATTCCGCCTTTTCTTACGCTGACACTATCGGGCAAAAAGACCTGGTTATGCAGGCCCATGAGTTGCTTGCAAAAATTTATGAATCGTTGGGGAACGATGCAAAGGCGCTGTATAATTTTAAGCTTTTCAAATCATCATCCGATAGCCTGAATAACCTTGAAACAGAGCGTGCGGCGGCCATGCAGGAAGCTGAATATAATTATTCTAAAAAGGAACTACAGTTTCAGCGGAAAACATTGCAGCAACGCTGGCTGATCTTTTCGGCCTTTGCCGCGCTGGTTTCGCTTGGCATAATACTTTTCATTATTAATAAAAACAGGAGCCGACTGAATATTGCCAACCGACGGTTGCAGCAAAAAAACAAGGAGGTTGAACAGCAAAAGCTAACGCTTGAAGATACCCTGAATAAACTGCAATCTACACAGGCACAGCTTATTCATGCCGAAAAAATGGCTTCGCTTGGAGAGCTTACCGCGGGCATTGCCCACGAAATTCAGAACCCGCTCAACTTCGTCAACAATTTTTCGGAGGTTTCCAAAGAAATGATTGAAGATATTGAGGCGGAGATGAAAAACGGGAACCTGGAGGAAGTTACGGCTTTGCTGGCTGAAATAAAAAGCAATCTCGATAAGATTGAGAGCCACGGCAAAAGAGCCGACGGCATTGTGAAAAGCATGCTATACCATAGCCGCACCAGTTCGGGCAAAAAAGTAATGACGGCATTGAATGAATTGTGCGATGAATATGTAAGGCTTAGCTATCATGGCATGCGGGCAAAGGATAAAGCCTTTAATGCAAAGCTGGAATACTCTTTCGACCCTGCCGTGGGCGAATTGGAGCTAATGCCGCAGGAAATAGGCCGTGTGATGCTGAACCTGCTGAATAACGCATTTTTTGCCGTTGCAAAAAAGGGCGAAACGGCCCCGGCAGAGTATGTGCCAACGGTAAAAATATCAACCTTGCGCATGGGAAACCAGGTTCAGATAGTGGTGGAAGATAATGGCTCCGGCATACCACCCGAAATTTCTTCCAAAATTTTCCAGCCCTTTTTTACCACCAAACCAACAGGTTCGGGAACGGGTCTTGGGCTTTCCATTAGCTATGATATCATTACCAAAGCGCATTCGGGCGAACTTACTCTCGAATCAGTTCCCAATGAGTTTACAAGGTTTGTGATTAAATTGCCCGCTGAAAGGGCCGGGGTTAACCTTTAATTTTGGTAAAAATCCATTCACACTTGCATGGGATACATCATTTCACTATTCCTGGCGTTCCGGCTCCGAAAGTTTATTTTTCTTGAACCGGAGCTTGAACAAAAATGGGATATGCTGCTCACCAGGGTTTTGGTGGCCAGCGGTATTTTATTTATTGCGTCCATAATTGCCCGCGATACGCTGCCCC
This sequence comes from uncultured Chitinophagaceae bacterium, assembly GCA_964444195.1. GTDB lineage: Bacteria > Bacteroidota > Bacteroidia > Chitinophagales > Chitinophagaceae > Phnomibacter. Next base: position 24,292 of record CAYUGH010000020.1, on the reverse strand, counting down.
TTTTCATTGGTGGGTATGCTATTTTGTTCTGGCTATTCTCAAAGTTTTATAAGCACCCCGATTTCAGCGGCATGCGCACCCTCATGTTTTCGCTTGCCCCTCTTGGCGCTATTTATTTTATCAGCGATTTTTTTGCAAACTTCTTACATGCATTTTACAACGAGTATAAAACATATTTTGAACTGGCTAAAGGGGTGTCATGGGTTTGGCTGGCAGCTACCATCATTATGTACCGGCGGCAGACCAAAGCACTACAGGTTGAGCGGAAATTGAGGATGGACCAGGAAAAGCAGAGCAAGCTGGATGCCATACGAAAGGCGCAACTGGAAATGCTGGTGCAGGAACGCACATCGGAAATAACCGCCCAAAATGAAAAGCTTTTGCAGGCTTTAAATGACCTTAGCGCAGCCCAGGCGCAATTGGTCCATTCGGAAAAAATGGCTTCGCTGGGTGAATTGACCGCAGGAATAGCCCACGAAATACAGAACCCATTGAATTTCATTAATAATTTTTCTGAATTAAACTCCGAACTGGCTGCGGAGTTGCATCATGCGCTTGAAACGGGCGACCTGGAAGATGCTAAGGCGCTTGCGCATGATATTAAGGCAAACCAGCAAAAAGTGGTGCATCATGGCAAGCGGGCCGATAGTATTGTAAAAAGCATGCTGCAGCACAGCCGGGGTTCGGGAAATGCCAGGGAACTGGTTTCGCTGAACGCGCTGGCCGAAGAGTGCATCCGGTTAAGCTACCACGGCATGCGCGCGAAGGAGAAATCCTTCAATGCAAAAATGGAAACCAATTTTGACGAGGAAACGGGCATGGTGGAGATGGTGCCCGGCGATATCAGCAGGGTATTGTTGAATATTTGCACCAATGCTTTTTACGCGGTGATGCAGCGGTCTAAGAAAAATACGGAAGGTTACCAGCCGACGGTTTGGATGGAAACGGGTACCCGCCCGGGCAAAGTATGGGTAAGCATCAGAGACAATGGCGGCGGCATACCCGCCGGGGTAAAAGAAAAGATTTTTCAGCCTTTTTTTACCACCAAACCAACAGGGGAAGGAACCGGTCTTGGGCTATCCATGAGCTTTGATATTATTACCAAGGGGCATGACGGGGAGATAAAAGTGGAATCAATCGAAGGCGGGGGCGCCACTTTTATTATTGAATTACCAAAAAAATAAATGTAAATTGTAAAACTTCGAAGCATGAAACATATCCTTGTTGTAGATGATGAATCCGATGTGCAGGTTTTATTTGAGCAGCGCTTTAGAAAAGAGGTAAGAAATGGTGAAATTTCATTTGCCTTTGCGCTTAATGCAGATGATGCTATGGAATACCTCACCGAACATGTGGCACAGATGACATTGATATTATCCGATATAAATATGCCCGGCAAATCGGGGCTTGATTTGCTGGCCAGGGTGAAAAAAGGCTTTACTGACCCGCCCCCGGTAATGATGATGATAACCGCTTACGGGGATGATACAAATTATCAGAATGCCATTAAATTGGGCGCGGACGACTTTTTTACAAAGCCCGTAGATTTTATTAAACTAAAGGAACGCATAAATAATTATTAGCATGGCTAAGATTTTGGTTGCTGATGATGAGGCCGACCTCGAAGTACTCATCAAGCAAAAATTCAGGCGGCAGATCAGGGAGGCGCAATATGAATTTCTTTTTGCGCTCAATGGCCTTGAAGCGCTTGAGCGCCTGAAGGAAAACCCTGATATTGATATGGTGCTTACCGACATAAATATGCCGGAAATGGACGGCCTTACCCTGCTGCAAAGAATACATGAGTTAAACCCCATCCTTCAATCGGTAATTGTTTCGGCCTACGGCGATATGGATAATATCCGTACGGCTATGAACCGCGGAGCTTTCGATTTTATTACCAAACCGGTAAACTTTGAAGACCTTGAAATAACGATGAAGAAAACCCTTGAGCATGTAAAAGGCCTGCGCGCTACCCTGAAAGCCATCAAGGAAAACAATATCCTGAAGATGTATGTGGATGGCAACGTGCTCAACTTTATGAGCCGTGAAGAGTTTGGGGTGAGCATTACCAAGAATGAAATAGTGGAAGCCACGGTTGCCTTTATTGATATTTGCGGGTTTACTTCCATCAGCGAAACCCGCCCACCCGATGAAGTGGTGAATTTGCTGAACACTATTTTCGACATTATTGTAAAGGAAATATTGGCGCATGGCGGGCAGGTTGATAAGTTTATAGGCGATGCGGTGATGGCTGTTTTCAGGGAACCGTACCACCTCGACCGGGCCATTGATGCCTGCCTGGCCGTAAGGAACCAGGTGGAGAAAATGGAGGTGCAGGCCAATGAATATAAGGTAAGGGTAAGTACCGGGCTGAACAGCGGCGAAATGGTAAGCGGCAACATTGGTTCTGCCAGCCTGCGGCGGTTGGATTACACCGTTATTGGCGATGCCGTAAACCTGGCCCAGCGCCTGCAGGCTTCGGCTGCTCCTGGGCAGATCATCATTGCGCAGCAGGCCTACGAAAAGGTAAAGGAATCGTTTAAATGCCTGCCGGTGGGCGAAAGGCAGCTAAAACATAAGGCATTGCCTATAATGCTGTACGAGGTGATAGAATAAGCCTTACATTTGCAACAATATTGCATTATACAATTTGAAGCAAGGGCAGCACATACCATTGAAGGCGCTTTTGCTGGCACTGATCTACCTGGTCAGTTTCAGCCCTGCTATCTTGTTTCACCACCACCATGCAGCAGTTGCCTCCTTTGAAAAGGCAAGCCCCTGCGAAAAAGCCATTTATTTTGCGCATAAAGGAAACGGCTGCCACCATACAACCCATATTGTACAGGCGCCCGAAAAATGTTCTTTGTGCGACAGTCATACCCTTTCGCCCCATACCCCGCAAGCTTTTTTTAGCGCCCCAATTACCCGCCAGGCAGGTAGTTATTATACCAACCATACACAGAATTGCCGTTTCGCGGCTCCTTCTCCATTTTCCAACAAAGGCCCCCCTGTTTCATCCATGATGGCATAATGATTTTGCGGGGCAATTTGCTTGCCCGGCTTATTTATTAATTTAAAAAAACAGGATGAAACCAATAATCATTGGCAACCTGGTTGCGATGGTATTTGCAACCCAGCCGTTGGTTGCTCAAATTAATATTTCCGGGAACATTCAGGACGAACAAACCAGGGAAAACCTGAAGGGTGTAACCGTATCGTTAAGCGACCTGAAAATGGAAGCCGTTACCGGTAAAGAAGGGAACTTTCAATTTATGCATGTTAAACCCGGCACTTATCTGTTCGAAATTAGTTTTATTGGGTATAAAAAACAGGTAGAACGAATAAAAATCAGCAGGGATACGGTGCTGCATTTTCTTTTACACCCATCCGTTTCTGAATTAAACGAAGTGGTGGTAACGGCCGTAACCCATAATACCGAGCTGAAGCTAAGCCCCGTTATTATAAAACCGGTGGAAATGGGTTTGCTCAACCAGAGCGGTTCCACCAATTTAATCGACGTGCTCAAAAATATTCCCGGTGTAAGCCAGATTACCACAGGGGCGGGCATTTCAAAGCCTACCATCCGCGGGCTGGGGTACAACAGGGTTATTTCGCTGTACAATGGCATCCGGCAGGAAGGCCAGCAATGGGGCGATGAGCACGGGATTGAAATGGACGAATACTCCATTGACCGGGTTGAAATTGTAAAAGGCCCCGGCAGCTTAATGTATGGCTCGGACGGGATTGCGGGTGTATTGAATTTCATTTCGCCCAAAGCGCCCCCCATCGGGCATATTAAAACCCAATTGATTTCCAATTACCAAAGCAATAATAATTTGATTGGCTATTCGCTTTCCAATTCCGGAAACAAAAACGGGTTTCAATGGCTTGGCCGGTTCAGCAGCAAACTGGCAGGCAACTATCAGAACAAATACGATGGGAAAGTGTACAATTCGGGATTTAAGGAATACGACGGCAATTTGTTTTTAGGGGTAAACAGGAAATGGGGCTATTCGCACCTGAACCTGAGCACATTCAATACCACGCTGAACATGGTTGAAGGCGAGCGGGATGATGCAGGTAATTTTGTTTTTGAAAAACCGGATGGAAATGGCTCTTCTACTTTAGTATCTGCGACTGATGATGATCTTTCGGGGTACAAAACCGGTTTTCCGCACCAGCAGGTTAACCACCTGAGGGCACAGTTGAATAATTATTTTCATTTAAAAAAAGGCACCCTGCATGCCGACCTTGGTTTCCAGAACAACAAGCGGAGAGAATTTGGCGATCCGCTGCACCCCGATGATGAGGCGCTGTATTTTGACCTGAATACCTTCAACTACAACCTGCGGTATAATTTACCGGGTATAAAGGGCTGGGAAACCTCGATTGGGGTAGGGGGTATGCTGCAAACCAACCGGAATAAGGGTTTGGAGTTCCTGGTTCCTGAATACGGGCTGTTTGACGTGGGCACCTTTATTTTTACCCAAAAAACCTTTAAGAAACTCAGCTTTGCGGGTGGTTTGCGTTTCGATAACCGACATATGAACGCCAACGGGTTGATATTGGACAGCCTCGGAGCTCCCGTGAGTGAAGCGGGAACGGGTACCCTTGTAAAATTTAAACCCTTAGATAAGGATTATGGCAGCTATTCGGGGAGCATTGGTTTTACCTACCCGGTTGGTAAAAATTCAACACTCAAGTTTAACCTGTCGAGGGGTTTCAGGGCGCCAAATATTGCCGAAATTGCTTCGAACGGGCAGCATGAAGGCACGTTGAGGTATGAGTATGGTAATGCCGATCTGAAGGCGGAACTGAGCCACCAGGTTGACCTGGCCTATTTTCTGACGGGCGACCATATCAGCATTGAGCTTACGCCCTTCGCCAACTTTATTTCGCACTACATTTTTTCAGAAAAGCTTTCGGCCGTATCGGGAGGCGACAGTATTCCCGACCCCTCCGACCCTTCGCCGGCCTATAAATTTACGCAGGGCGATGCCACGCTGGTAGGCGGGGAAATTTTTGTGGATGTGCACCCGCACCCTCTCGACTGGCTGCATATCGAAAATTCGTTTTCTTGGGTGCAGGCCACTCAACGCGACCAACCGGACAGTACCAAATACCTGCCTTTTATTCCCCCGCCACGCTACAGGGGTGTATTGAAGGCGCAGCTTAAAACGGTTGGCAAAACATTCACCAATGCCTATGTAAAATTCGGGTTTGACTACTACTTTGAGCAGGATAAGTTCTTTAAGGCCTACAATACCGAAACGGGCACGCCTGCCTATGCCTTACTGAGCGCGGGGTTAGGTTCGAATATCCGCGCCTTCGGGCGGGCCGATTGCCTGAGCCTTTTTATAAGTGCTGAAAATCTTGCCGATGCTGCATACCAAAGCCATTTAAGCAGGCTGAAATACGCGCCCGAAAACCCTGCTACCGGCCGGACCGGGGTTTATAATATGGGGAGGAATATCAGTGTGAAGATTGTTTTTAGTTTGTAAGGTTCCTATAAAGCAATTGCCACAAAAAAGCCTGCCACAAAATAAAATTGTGGCAGTGTAATTTGTGGCAAGTTATTTTTTTACCAGCTAAGTTTAGATGGTACATTAGCCCAACGGCGGCATTGCCAGGCTTTAGCTGGAAAGCATGGACAAAGCGGCTTGAAAGCCTATTTTTTTATTTTTGGGCTTTGCTAAAGCCGGCCTACTAAGCACCGGAGCATTTGGCGCCGCTATGCTAAAACACCAAGTGCGGCGTGAGGGGGGGGAGTTTTTGATAGGGAACACCAACCCTTTAGCTCAATTTCCATTTGTGGGATACTTTAATCCAAACCCATAGTCGTAGCTTATCACATTAAAAAAATCCACATTATCAGTCCAGGCATCTTCTTCATGGCTTTTAGTTACAATCTTGTTTACGGTATCATTTTCGAATGAATTTGCCACAATCTGCATTGCTTTTAGTTCACTCTCAGTAAACAGTTCCTCCTCAAATATTGCTTCCTCAGTTTTTACAAACTGTTCGCCCATATATTCCCCAAAGTCTTTTAATAGAACCGTAACCATTTTTTTCTCCATAGTATTATCAAATATCCAATCGTAATTTTTCGGCACCGGTCCTTTCTGGATAGCCTGGTATGTCAATCCGCTTATTGAAAAACACGTTGTCTTGAAATGCAGAAAATCGGCATAAAATAAAAGTTTGTTCAACTTTGTTTTAAATGGCCTCATCTTTTCAGCAAAAAACAAGACCATATTATTTATCTTTTCAATGTTGGGTACTTTATAGCCATTTAACAGGCTTGGTCTTTTTTCTCCAAGCATTAATATTTCATAGATGTTCTCAAGGTCATCCCATTCCTGGAGGGTGTGATTGATTTTCTTATTTATCCTGTCTAATTCTTCCGGAGTAAACTCGTTTTTACTATAGTCAATCAATTGTCTAAATTCCTTTGGATCTTTAACCATTTGTATCAACCTGCCATTTGAAACACTGGGGACCTCCCCGGCTTCATAGTTCCGGTATACATTTACACCCAAACCCAATATTTCAGCCATTTTGTTGGCGGGCAGTCCATACTGCTCCCTGATTGCTTTTATTTCGTCAGGAAAGGGTATCCCATACTTTGCCCTGTATTGATTATAAACCTGGTTGGTGTTCACTTCATCCAATTCATCATTTGTAAACTGCTCACCAGTATCGGCGCACAAATAATACTGGAATTGAACCTGGAATGCTTCCTTGCGGAAATCCATTGTTCGCATTTCGTGCTGCAGGGTGGCTTCGCCACCTGTAAATGGACTTTTCATTGTTTTACAATTTAAAGGATGATTCAAAAAATACCTAACTAACCCAATCAGGCACCAAATCCTAAATCATTGCCTTTCTACAATTTGCAGGGATAATTTATGGGATGGCTGGCAATATGAAATGAAATACATATTACCTGAGCCCCTGCTATTCCCATCGTTATTTTAATATAAATCTCTTTGTTTTTTATCTCTTTCCCAAACACCCACATATCTGCTCCACCATAAAGTTTTTCAGGCAAGGGACCATCAGAATAATCTTCCACCACCAAACTTCTCAAAACCTTATTTCTGAAATCTTTAGTAATTTCAAGGTCAAGAAGTGTCTGAGCATTTTTGCCCCGGTCGTCCCTAACAACTATCCCCCAGATATTCATTTTAACATGAAAATCTCGTAAAAAAGCCTCTATCTCATGTTGATTAGCCATTTTGGGTAATGCAAACTTAAATAATTATTTTAAAAAACAACTTTAAAGTTGAAAAATTGTGGAAAATGGGAGAAAAAGCCACCTGAGAACAGTCATTTATACTATAGCCAGGTAAATGAGTTTATGGTTTCATAATCTGGTAAAGAATGCCACTTATCGTTAGGGAAGGCTATGAGGACTGCTGGCTGAAGAAAGATAAACTAAAAATACAAAACCGGAGGCTTGACGTAATGCCCGTATCGAAAGTGGGGATTTTAGCGGCTGCCACACAAAGTGTCATCTTGCCACAAAATAACCTGCCACAAAATAAAATTGTGCCACTAAGTTGGTGGCAAGTTCATTTTTTTACCAGCTAAGTTTTTGCCACAGGTTCGGGTGCGATTAACGGAATATAGCGAGGGCAAAACGGATAATGCTTTAATGAGAGATGAAGTATTTGAAGGCAATCTATTTAACATCCAGGACAAACTGGAACGCTATATTGAGAATCTTGGCATTCGCAGCGTTTTTGATAAGAATCAATGGAAGCGAATTGATTTTAAGTTTCCGCCAAAAGCGTTGCAGGAAGGAGTGATTAATGCTTTAATGCATCGTGATTATAGCAGTCATTCCAGCGGTGTATCAATAAGTATATACCCTGATACTTTTGTTATTTCAAACAGTGGCCATCTTCCCGATGATTTAAAGGTGAGTGAATTAAAAAGAAGCCACCGTTCACATCCTGTAAATCCTGATATAGCACATATTGTTTTTCTGAAAGGGCTAATTGATAAGCTTGGCAGGGGAACTATTCGGGTTGTTGAACTTTGTAGAGCAGAAGGTTTAAAAGACCCTGTTTGGAAGGATAGTATTGATGGAGTAACACTGACATTTAATGGTACTAAGGCATTAGCTATAAAAAAAGCTACCGATAGAAATGATGGTGTAAATGACGGAATAAATGATGGTGTAAATAAACTAATAGATGATGGTATAAATGATGGTGTAATTGATGGTGTAAGTGATGGTATAAGGGTAGAGATAATAAAAATTGCAGAGCTAATAAAGGCCAAAGCAGGAACTAATGCCCTGGATATTGCTACAAAAAGGGGGAAATCTAAGGCTACCATAGAAAGATACCTGAGAACAGCCAAAGAAGCAGGAATAATTGAGTTTAAAGGAGCGCCTAAGACCGGGGGGTATTATCTGACTAAGAAGATGCAATCAAAAATGTAGGGTATTGCACAGGAGCATTTTGGTGCCGCTTGGCTAAGCATCAAATGCGGCGTGAAAAAATCCTTGGCAGCTTGTTTTTTTTCGGATAGCTTTGCGGCCCTGCCATATAAATGATTGAATGGCAGTGGTTCTTAATTCAATTTTTAAATTTCAAATGCCTGTATCAACCAACCCTTCCCTAAAATCACCCCTTCCTTCCCTTCCAGCTTTTTTGGTGATAATTATTATTACTATAATTCTATTCAGCAGCCTAACATCCGGTGCACAGCAATCCAGTTCAATCATAAATAAACCCACTAGCGAATGTGCCAGGATGAAGGGTCTTAAAGCTGTAATTACCGCACCACAAGGTGTATGTATTGAAACGCCAGTTGATTTTAAAGGAAGTACCGCCAGGCCTATTCCGGGCATCAGCTGGCAATGGCAACTGGGTGTGGCCAATACTTCGGCGTTACAAAACCCGCCAACACAGTTGTACAGCAATGCAGGGCAGGTAACCATCAGGCTTATAGCAGGCGCAGCAGGATGCTACGATACGGCTGTGCATACGCTTGAAATTTACCCCAAACCGGCCTTAACCATCGCCAACCGTAACCCGGTATCCTGCTCGGGCAGGGGAATACTGCTCAATGCCGGTGGAGTTGTAAGCTATAAATGGACCCCGGCTGCCGGGCTGAGCGATACGGGTATTGCCAGCCCGCTTGCCAACCCGGAAACCGACTCCTGGTATGGCCTGGAAGGTATAAGCGCCGAAGGCTGCCGCGCCAACGATTCGGTATTTGTACGGGTTGCCCGGCCTTTCCAAATTAACCTAAGCCCGCAGCAAGCCGAAATATGCCAGGGCCAATGGGTGAATTTAATAGGCAGCGGGGCACAGCGGTACGAATGGATTGGCAACACATTTGGAGTCCGCAATATGCAGGGCCCTAACCAGCAGGTGGCGCCACCTACCTCAGTTAACTATACGTTGGTTGGCTACGATTTTGAAGGTTGCTTTACCGATACTGCCCGGGCTGCCATAACTGTGCACCCCCTGCCCCAGGTTGATGCAGGCCCCAACGTCGTGGCGGAATCAGGAAAAGAGGTAATCCTACAAGCTTCGACATCAGGCAATATTGTGGAATATAACTGGTGGCCAGCAATCTACCTGAACTGTGCCAATTGCCCCACCACAATCAGTAAGCCAAGGGGAGATGTAAATTATACCCTGGAAGTTAAATCAGATAAGGGTTGTACTGCTTCGGCCAAAGTAAGCGTGAGCCTCATTGCCACCTTTTGAACCCTGCCCCTGCAGCAGCTCGCAAGTACCAGCCACTCGCGATAACTGGTTTACAAGTCAACCTGTTAACCCGTCAACCAATTTACCAGTCAACTCAACTTTAAAATCACCCCATGATTACCATTAGGTTACCCAAATAGATTTTCTGATATATTTGGCGCTGCAATAGAAAATTACTACCGCATCCGGGTATTCAACCTTCGTTATCAATAACTCCTTCCCGGTACAGTCTCCCGACTTAAGAAGGCGACTGTGCGTTATTTCAACTCTGCCACTTCCATGTGTATTCACTCTTTCCCGCCACCTTCGCTTGAACAATGGAAGGTAAACATGGCCAGGGTCCAGGAGCATTTAGTTCCGCTTTGCTAAAACACCAAATGCGGCGTGATTTATAAATAATATAATAAATAGACCCAAAATATATTAAGTTTACAGCCGCAAAAAGGGATACAATGCATCCCCTTTCGCAAACAAAAACTTAAAATGCAGGGTCAATACGGCTATTTAGATGAATATTTGGCTGATCTCCGTAGCCGGGGCAAGTATGCATTTTCTCTGAAAGATCTGCGTGAATTCTTTCCCCAGACCGACGAAGCGATTAAAAAAGCACTGCAACGTCTTAGTAAAAAGAAAGAGATTGCTTTGATCCGAAATGAGTTCTATGTAATCATTACACCTGAATACCGAAGCAAGGGCATCCTGCCCCCCTCCTTATTTATTGCGGAATTGATGAAATTTTTGGGTAAAAATTATTATGTAGCCCTGTTAAATGCGGCGGCATACTATGGCGCGGCACACCAGCAACCCCAATCATTTTCAGTAATCACCATGAAACCCAGTTTAAGGAATATTATTAAGGACAACCTTACAATAAACTTCTACATAAAAAAGGAATGGAATAGTGATGATATTATTCAAAAGAAGGTTGACACGGGGTATATGAATGTTTCCTCACCCGAATTAACCGCACTGGATATGGTGAATTATTTTGACCAGGCGGGCGGGCTTAATAGGGTTGCAACTGTGTTGGAAGAACTCTGTGAAAGCATTGAGGCCGATAAAATGCTTGACCTTGCAAAAAGATATGCTCCTATAACTGCGGTTCAGCGTTTAGGCTTTTTGCTTGAAGAGATTTTGAATGTGCGACATGTAAGCGATCCAATAAAGGCATACCTAAAAACAGTGAATTATTTCCCGGTACTATTAAGACCGCAAAAGGAAAGGCCTGAAATGATAACCGGTAATGATTGGAAGGTTGTACAAAATATAGCAATAGAAACAGATATATGATCCCACAATCCTATATAACGGCGTGGCGTAAGGAGGCGCCCTGGCAGGAAAACTACCAGGTGGAGCAGGACCTGATCATTCACCAGGCGCTGATTGCCCTTTTTAGTGATGCATTCATCAGCGAGCGGCTGGCATTTCGTGGAGGAACGGCTTTGCATAAGATTTTTTTAGCGCCGGCAGCAAGATACTCTGAAGATATTGACCTGGTGCAGGTGGTACCCGGCCCTTTTGGAGCAATTATTGACCGGATACGCGGGCAGCTTTCTTTTTTAGGCACACCCCGCATTAAGCAAACCAGGCATAACAATTCCCTGGTGTACAGCCTGCTGTCGGAAGATGAGGTGCCTATGAAACTAAAGATCGAGATCAATACCAGGGAGCACTTTTCGGTTTATGGATTGCAAAATATTCCCTTTCAATTAAGATCGGAATGGAATACAGGCGAAGCGCTGGTGCCTACCTACTGCATAGATGAATTATTGGCTACAAAGCTCAGGGCCCTATACCAGCGCAAAAAAGGGCGTGATCTGTTCGACCTATGGTATGCATTGAAAAATGCCGAAGTAAATATTGAAAAGCTTATCAACGCTTTCAAATATTATATGAAGGAAGAGGGAAATGAAGTAACTCAGAAAGAGTTTATAGAAAACATGGAAAGGAAAATTGAAGATGCTGATTTTTTGGGAGATATGGAAGGCTTGCCCAGAACCGGTATTTACTACAATGTAAATGAAGCATTCGAATTAATAAAAGCAGAAATTTTGGAAAAGGTATAACGGGCATGTGATGATAGCAAGCTATTTTTTAGTTTAGCGTTACATTCGCCCAACGGCGGCATTACCAGGCTTTAGCCGGAAAGGATGTACAAAACGCCAGGAAGCCATTTGATTTTTTGGGTTTGCAAAAGCCCGCCTACTAAGCGTTCAGGGGCATTTGCTTTCGGTCGCTAAAAACCAATTGCGGTGTGATTGAGGTGTGAGGTCGGGTTGAATACCAATTAGGGCAGAAAATTGTGCCCACTAAGTTGGTGGCAAGTAATTTTTTTACCAGCTAAGTTTAGATGGTATATTAGCCCAACGGCGGCATTGCCCGGAATTAGCAGTACAACGATTTGGGAAACCCATTTGCTTTTTGGAAAATGCTAAAGCCGGGCTACCAAGCTCACAGGAGCATTTGGTGCCGCTCGCTAAAACACCAAATGCGGCCGTGGCTGGGGAAGTTTCCGATATGGAACACAAACTACGGCAGAAAATGCGGCGCGGTTGGGGAGCGTTCAATATGGAACACCAACCAGAGCTGAGAAATCTAAAAATATATGATAAATATCTTTGTCTTTTCCTTCAAATACATAGTTGGATATGTAATGCACCTTTTTCTTTTTCAATTGTTCCTTGTCAGAGTAGGTTGATGCTACTTTCGTATTTATTTTTAGCACTATTTGGTCTGTTTTGCCATTTAGCAGATAGCCAAGCATAAATCCATCTTCTTCGTAGATTCCCTTTATAAACTTACCCATACCAGCATCTTCAACATATTCTTTAATTAAAGAAGCTGCATTTTTTGATGATGTGTTTGTTTCCGCTAAAAGTTTCGATTCTATACCAAATTTTATTCTTGGGCTAAAATTAAAATTGGTAAAATGTAAATCGAACCGCTTCGCTTTATTCGGATTAGTTTTTCCTTTTCTAATTGCGGTAGTATATTGATGTAGCTCAGGGGCAACTATAAATGGCAAGCCATCGCTTTCAACTAATGTTTGGATATGGTCGTAAATACCTGCAGTAATAATAGTTTCATCCTCAGTAAACACTTTCTCGGAATCGGCTAAATATCTTGTATATCCTTCTTCAATTATTTCAGCACAATGCTTTTTTACATCGTGATACAACCTTAAAACAATATCATTGTCTAAAGTCTTTGTATTTATGGGTTTATTATGCTCTGAAATGTATCCCATTAATTGTTACGTTGGTTTAAGATTTCAACAATTAAATTATCGGCATCATTCAGTGCTGATGCTTTAGACCAAAAACGTTTTTCATTTGGTTTAATGAGATAAAAGGTATTTCCTAAATCATATTTTATAATTCTTCGATAATAGATGCTGGCTGAATGGTCTTTAAATGTAGCTTCGTTAATATCGTGCAGCACACTTGAAATTTTCTTTTGTGATTCTTCTATTTCCTTTTTTGTTGAATGGCTCATTTCAAAAACGAATTTCACACAAACTAATTCATCTTTTTGGGTAGCGTTGGGATAAATTTCTGATACAAGCCGAATAGATGAATCTTTGAATTGCTTATTTACTGTATCCAAATAAGTTTGAGCATATTGCTTAATGTCTTTGCTGACAGAAGCAGTTTTTTCGGCTTGGCTATTCTTGTAATTTTCTTTGATAACATTGCTGTAATTCAAAACATTTTCAATTAGTGCCTGCTCGGCTTTGGTAATTTTCAGTTCATGGTAAATAATGCTGTCGATCTCTTTCTTGATAGGTTCAATTTTTTGCTTAATTAGCAAATCATCAAACGAACTACTTTTGTAAACCGAAATTATTGCATCAACTTTTTCAGCAATCTTATTGATGGAATCGTTGTCTAAAATATATGGAATAGCAGGAAATAATGAGGCTTCATTTTTTTGTATCCTGTTTCTATCTACGCCAATGGATGAACTGATTTGAATAAAGTAGTAGGTTGCCAAAGAAGAATTTAAACAAGCAACTGCTGCTTTATGAAAAGCATTATTTTTACCAATAAATTTTATCCCCTTTGATGCACTTAGATAAGCACATTTATAATCAATGTATGAGCAACATAATTCACCCTCTTTAGTTCCTTCTTTAAAAAGTAGCAGTGGTGGAGAATATAAATCTCTTGCATCGGTTCTTAGCAATTTATAGTCTTTGTATTCTTTGAGTTTTGTTTTTGGTTTAGGTGAATAGTAAGGGGAAATATTATCCGTATTAATAAAATGATGTTCTCCTAATTGTGGATTTCCTTTGTGAACAGCGTTTTTGTCTTTTATCAATCCCATTCCCTGATTTACATTTTGCTCATCAAAGGATTTAATTTTATTCAACCTATTTATAAATTTCAAATCCCGAAGATTGCCATACATAGCAATTTTAAATATCTTAGAATTGGGCTTCAATACCTCATGGACGGGTAAATATTTTATTTCAGAAGCATCTATCCTTATAGCATTCCTATTTTGAATAGCTGCTGATGTTTTCGGGACGCAATAAATTAATGTTTCCGTTTCCTGTATCTTAACTTGGTTTCTCGGTTCATAAATAAGAAGTGTTGCTGCTTGTTTTGCTTTTTCAAACAATACCTGCCTTACAACTGAAAAATTCACTATAACCGAAACCTTATTTTCAGTGAAAAACCTTAATCTGAAATTATCCTCTGTTCCACTTGTATTGAAAAGAACTTTTGCAGATGCTATCAAAGCAATAGTTGCATTTGGAGCAATGGATGGCGCATAAGCTAAGAACCCTTTAATAATGTCCCTCTCCAGATCCCAACCCTGCTGTTTAGACCAATCTAAAATTTCATCATCTACATGGCTTCTTTTCCAAGGTGGGTTTCCAATTACGATGTCAAATTTAGTACTAAAAAAATTATTTACTTTTTCAATCGGGTTTTCTTTGAATTTATCTCCCTCACGAATAAAGGTATTTGACTGTAATAAATTTGAACCAAATTTTTTTTCTTCCCTTTGTTCGGCTTCTTCCTTCTTAGTCCAATACACTAATGGATTGAATTGTACTTTTTGTAAAACCTCTTTGGGGTTCATGTAATGAAGAAAAGTAAGGTATAAACTGAAAGCTGTAATCTTAATTGCCTCAGGATGAATTTCAATTCCGTAAATACCATTTAATAGTAATTCCGTTAAAGTTTCTTTTGAAAGTTCTGTTTGTTTATTTGCGTATTTCCAACGTTCAATTATTCTTTTAAATCCCTCAACTAAAAAAATCCCGCTACCACATGCAGGGTCTAAAATTTTGAGTTTGTAGTTACAATCGTTTTTACTTGGCATTGGCAGCACTTCGTTGTAAACAAATTCTACCAACATTTGAGGTGTATAATAAGCGCCTAATTCACGTTTGTCTTTTGTTTTGTTATCAATGATTATATTTTTCTCAGAATCTTCGTCACCCATAAATTCCTCATAAATCGCACTTATTAGCTCTATGGGGATATATTTGAAGTTAAATAGATTTTCAAACAAAGAACCCTGACCGGTTTTGAGTTCTTTAGAACCACTGTAACACTCATAAATTAAATTAAGTATTTCAGGGTTTTTGTTTACTGCTTCTTCCTCAACATCGGTTACTGGAAATAAATCACCATTAAACTTTTTCTTTAAGAAGTTATAAAGAATATAGGTTTCTTTAGGGTGATTTTTTAGCAGCTCAAAAAAACTTTGATTGACCTTTGTAATAGATTCTATATCCTCCTTAAGAAGTATGCCACGATGTTCCAAATACAAAGTAAATAAACTTCTACCTAACAAATCATGAATAGTGGTGAACTTTAATTTATATGTATCATGCAGTTGTTTTCTTGCCTCTCTTAACTGGCTGATTAGTTTTTTGTCAACCCGTTGGTGAGTATTTAAGGTAAATTCTATGCCAAAAACCTTTTCGCTGTCAAGTTTAGATTGTTTTAGGATCTCGGCTAAACGTTCGAGGTCTTCATCAGTAGTTGTATAGGTTCTTATTTCAATTTTAGATATTTCGCTCTTATTGTTTACCGGCTTTGCGTAATTATCAAGCACCTTAATGGTGTCGGGGGTGATAATAAGGGATAACGGAGTTCTTCCCTCGTTCCAAAACCGCATTTGAAGCTCCATTACTACATCAATATCATAACTATTGAATTCTTTGATGTAAATCAGGGGGGTAGTATCTGCAAAATATATTGCATCCAAGTTGAGTGTTGAATCATTAAATGCGTTGCTAGCTATGTAATATTGAAAAGCAAACTTACTATTGTTTGGTTTTTTATTTATCTGTCTGGTAATCAATCCATTTTGCCAACCTGCTTTGGATTTGATTTTTTGGAGAATATTACTTGTTTTTGTTGGCATAAATCCGATGATATAAAAACTACAATGTTAAAAAATTGGTTAAAGAACTGGACCTAATAAAAAGTCAATGTCTTTTTGGCCGGTTACAAAAAACAAGCCCATTTTTTCAGCAAAATCTAAATCTATTAGGCGATGCAAATTCACAATGACAATTGGCTATTTAATAATCACGAATAAAAATACTAAAATAATTAGTATTTTTTAATTTTACAACAAAGATTTCAAAAATATATAGATAAAAGCAAGGTTGCCCATATGTGCATATCTATTGATTCTTTAGTGAACAAGTCTTGAACTGTGTTTTGAGCTACACTAAATCCACTACTCAGATATGAGATATGAGGGCGATTTTGGCTTATTCTTGATTTTTAAATGCATCCTTTGTTATTAAATTTTCAGGGGTCGTTTTCAGAGTATTTGCCAATTCTTGCAGCGTTAGTAGTGTAATATTGATTTTTGCCTTTTCAATTTTCGCAATGTCGCTATGGTCAATTTTGCATTCAGATGCCAAGTCCCTTAAGCTGAGCTTTTTTGCTATTCGTAAATGTTTTAAATTTTCGGCCAGAATATCTAATACTGAGATGTCGGTTTCGTTCTTCATTCCCATTCATTTTTTGCATGGCGAACTTGATTGAATGTGGAAAAATATTTGTAGGGCAATAACCCTACATTTGAAATATTTTATTATATTGCGTACCTGTTTATGATAAATTGATAAATATTTGCGTTTGTTCAATAAAAAGAATTGAAGCATTCGCTTAGAATCTCGCACTGAAACCTAGGAATTTTCATGGCACCGGGATAATAAGTGATGAGCTCACGTTACGGCGTGGGCTCCCTTATCCGGTGCAAGGCTTTCCTAGGGCCTCAGAGCGGTAAGTGGAGTCCCACGCCTTTTTGCATGGGAAAAAAATTGGGTGTTTTCATTACTTAAATCATAGCCATGCAAAGCCAATTTTTTAATCGTGCCATCCATCTGCTGTTGACCCTGTTTGCCAAAAAGCCAAAGCAACCGGTGTAGAATCATATATGGTTTCATAAACCGCCCCCGTTGCAGCCCGCCTGCAGCGCCTCTATTCTATTGCCCAATCCTGCCGTATTCCCGGCAGGTTCACCAAAAATTTACTGCTATGAAATTACTCTTTTCTGGCATAAGGGAGATACTATGCCTGCTATTCAATAAAAAATTTCGGCTCTCTACATTTGAGCCATCTGTTTTTTGCCTTGCCTTTGTTTTCAGTTTTCTCGGGGCATTGGGGCAGCCCAAAGGGGAGGGCGAGCCCTCCCCGGCGGGTAGCCTAAGCATTGCGCCGCTTTCGGTAGGCGATACCATGCCAACTGTTCAAATGCAAACATTTTGGCCGGCAGCGGGAACCATCAGCCTGCCGCAACCCGGCCCCGCGGCCCTTACACTTATTTACTTCTGGCATACTGCCTGCACAGGTTGCTGGTTTAAATTTCCACTGCTCGACAGCCTTGAAAAGCAGTTTGCCGGCCGGGTGAAAATAGTAACGGTAACCGCTCAAAAAGAAGAAGTTGTAAAAGCTTTTCAGCAGCGGCAGGCCCAAACAAAAGGAGTGGGTCTTACAGGCATTCATGCCGATACGTTGCTCAAACAAATGTTCCCCTTTCTTTTTGTATCGCATGTGGCCTGGGTGGAGGGCAGCGGAAGGGTAGTGGCCATTACCGGCCCCGGGCTAATTACCGAAGCCAACATCGTCCGCGCGCTTAGCCATGAAAAGCTGAACCTTCCCGTAAAGCGTGATATCAGCTATTTTAAACCGGATAGACTACTGTTCGGGTTCAATACCAAAGCAGGGTATAACCTCGAACCTTCAAACCTGAGTTATGCGGCATGGGCGGGGCATTTGCCCGGGGTGGAAAGCGGTATTTTTATTGGCAACGCCAGGCCTGCGCAGCGGTTTACCGCGGTAAATATTTCGCTTCGCCAGTTAATAGCACAGGCTCATTTGTTGCCTCCATTTGCCACCCAATGGCTAATGCCCGACTCGCTTAAAGCCCTTTTCTTTAAGCCCGACAGCCTTGCCTATGAGGAATGGCTGCCCAACCATTCCTGGTGCCTTGAAATGGTGTACCCGCCAAACACCGATAAAAAAAATATAAAAGCCAGGATACACCGTGCTATTGAAGACAGGTTTGGCATTAGCATTCAACCCGATTCGGCCGGCATACCCTGCTTTAAGGTTTCCGGTAAAGGCAAGCCGGGTGGAAACCTGCTGGCCATTACTGAACTGTATGTGTATAACGAGTGGAGCGTTGCATTCCTGTCCGATGAAACCACTGCCGAAACCAGGCTCCAAACCGCCCCTGATCCCATGAAGCAAGTAACCCTGCAGGCATTGCAGCAATGGGCTGCTGTAAACGACCTGTCTGTTTCGAAAGCCACCTGCCGGGTGCCGGTCATCCGTATTCTGCCCTATGCTTCAATCATCCAATCATCCAATTAACTATGAAAAAATTAATTTATGTAAGTGTGCTCTGGATTTTTTTATATAAAATGTCGGCAGCACAGCGACCCGCTTCGCAGGTTTCAGGAAAAGTTGTAGATGCAGCATCGGGTATGGCATTGCATGGTGCTACCGTGCTGCACCAGCTTTCCGGAAAATCAACCCTGACGGATAGTTCCGGGCATTTTGGGCTGGCCCTCGATAGTATATCCGGAACGTTGGAGATCACCTATTCCGGATACAAGCCCCAACAGGTTGCAGTTGGCTTACAGGTGCTGGTAAGGCTCCAGGCGGCTGCAAATACCCTGCAGGAGGTGGTGGTTTCAAATGGGTACCAGCAAATACCCAGGGAACGTTCGGCAGGTTCTTTTGATAAAATAGGCGAACCCCTTGTTAACCGTACCATTTCAACCAACATACTCGACAGGATGGAAGGCATGCTGAGCAGTGTGTACCTCAACCGGGGTATTTCCTTCCCCCCTTTATCGGTCCGAGGGCTGAGTTCTATTTCTTCGGGTATTACGCAACCCCTGATTGTGGTTGATCATTTTCCTTATGAGGGCAACCTGAACAACCTGAACCCCAATGATGTGGAAAGCATTACGGTGCTTAAGGATGCCGCAGCCACCAGCATTTGGGGCGCCAGGGCGGGCAATGGGGTTATAGTGATCACCACCAAAAAGGGCAGGGCAGGGGCCAAACCTCAACTATCGTTCCGCGCCAACCTAACCATGCAGGAGACAACCCGTGTAAAAGATTTGCCATGGATGGACAGCGGTTCTTTTTTAGAAGTGGAAGATTTTCTTTTTCAGCGCAATTATTACAACAACCTGTTTACCAATGTTTCATCGAGGCCCCTTATCAGCCCCTATGTGGAAGACTTAAACCGGCACAGGCTGGGTCAAATTTCCGGTGAGGAACTGGCCACCCGCCGTGCCCGGTATGCAGCAGCGGATTTCAGGGATCAATCTTCTGACCATTTATACCAGCCCGGCTTAAAGCAGCAATACAGTATGCAATTTTCGGGAGGTAATAATATGGTTCAGTATTTGCTGAGCGGTGGCCTCGACATAAACCGTGAAACCGATGTGCTGAGCACCAATAACCGCAAAACCTTTATGGCCCAGCTTACCATTCAGCCGGATGTTCGCACAAGGATTGCCTTTACGGGTAATTTTTCATTTTCCGAAACCGTAGAACCCGTGCTAACAGGGGTGAATATGGCTCCGGGCGGGGGTCGAGCGAGGTATTATCCTTATGCGCGGCTGGCTGATGAGAACGGGCAACACCTTGCACTGGAAAGAGATTTTCGCAAGGTTTTCCAGGATACAACGGGGGCCGGGTTGCTGCTGCCCTGGCAGTATATTCCGCTCGATGAAATGGAACAGGTTCAGCCGCACAGGTTACAAAACGATAGCTGGTTGCAGTTATCGGCCAGGCGGCAAATCATTAAAGGGTTATCTGCCGAGATATATTACCAGTATCAAATGGGTACCAACCAATTTGAAAGGGTTTACCGGCAGGAAAGTTATTTCAGCCGCTACCTGGTAAATATATACAGTCAGCGTACGGCTACCGGCATTACCCGCCCGCTGCCGTTGGGTGGTGTGCTGGATAAATCGTCTATTGAACTGGCAAGTCATTCCGGGCGTTTTCAATTGCAGTGGGATAAGCAGTTTGATGAATGGAAAGTGAATGCACTGGCAGGCACCGAAATACGTAAACGCACACAGGAAAGCTTTGGTTCAAGAAGGTATGGGTATAACAGCGATATTTTGTCATCGGCATCGGTTGACCATGCCACGGTATTTCCGCAATGGGCCAACCTGCGTTCGGCACAGGCTATAACCCCGCAACTTAGCCAGGGTGCAACCGATTTGCGGTTTACCTCGCTTTATGCCAATGGTGCTGCTACCTACAAACAGCGCTTTATTGCCAATGCCAGCATCCGGAAGGATGCATCCAATATTCTTGGGGTTTCAACCAATCAGCGTGGGGTGCCCCTGTTTTCTACCGGGCTGGCCTGGGTAATGTCGGAAGAAGGCTGGTGGAATAAGGGCCTATTTAATTTTATGAAGCTAAGGGCTACCTATGGCAGCAGCGGTAATGTAAACCCGGATCTGTCGGCGCTTTCCACCATTGCCTACCGCGCGGCAAGTACCAATATACTGAACCTTCCTTTTGCCGTGGTGCAAAACGCCCCCAATCCTTCGCTGAAATGGGAAAAAGTGAACATGATCAACCTTGGCATTGATTTTGAAGTTACCGGCGGCTGGCTGAGCGGCAGCCTCGAATGGTACAACAAAAAATCAACCGATCTTTTCACCAATGCACCTATTGACCCAACTACCGGTTTGGTTGCCTTTATTCGTAATGCGGGTAACCTGGGTACCCATGGCATTGATTTGAATATTCAAACCAAATTGGGCGGAAAGTATTTTAGCTGGGAATCGCAGGTGCTGGCTTCGTATGTATATAGTGAAATAGAAAGCCTTGCCAACAGCAGTGTGTTTGTAAGCGGGTTGCCCAGCCAGGGCGGAGTTTTTGTAAGCCAGGTGGGTTATGCTCCCAATGCACTGTTCAGCTACCGGTGGGCGGGTCTTGATCCGCAAAATGGCGATCCCCAGGGGTATGTGAATAAGGAGGTTTCAAAAGATTACAACATGCTCACCTTTCCATCAGATATCAACGAGCTTGTGTATCATGGTTCAACCCGTGCATCATATTTTGGTTCGTGGCGAAATACTTTTAGGTACAGGAGCTTTGCAGTATCGGCACTTATACTTGGTGAATTCGGGCATTATTTCAGGGCGCCAACCATCAATTACAGCAATTTGTTTGGTAGCTGGGTTACGCATAGCGATTACAGCAAGCGCTGGCAGCAACCGGGTGACGAGTTGCATACTAACGTGCCTTCCATGGTGTACCCGGCCAATTTCAGCAGGGACCAGTTTTATGAACTGAGCGAGGTGACTGTAGATAAAGCAGACCATATCAGGTTGCAGGATATCAGGCTGGATTATTTTTTCAATGTGGGAAAAGCGAAAAAGGCAGGGTTTAATGTGTACATCATTGCACAGAACCCGGGGATGATCTGGAAAGCAACCTCTATGGATATTGATCCGGTGTATCCTTTTGGGTTGCCCCCGCAGAAGGCCGTCACTTTTGGAACATTGATCAATTTGTAAATGCGTGAACTCAGTAAAAAATATTTATATGCAAAATAATTTCATTTTTTTAAGGAAGCTATCAGTGATTTTCTTGCTGGCAGGCCCACTGCTAACATCCTGCACAAAATACCTGGATGAAAAACCCAATAAAACCCTCGTGGTACCTACCACCCTCAATGATGCGGTTGCATTGCTAAACGGGTATTCATTGCTGCAAACTGCTTATCCGTCGCTGCCTTTTATATCATCGGATGATTATTACGCAACCGATGCCTATATCAGCTCAGTACAAAATTTTGATCGTGATGTTTATTTATGGAATACCACAACGGCTACCAATGTATTGAACCAATGGCGCAATCCATACAGCACCATTTTAACAGCCAATACTGCATTGCAGGTGCTTCATGAAATAAAGCCAACTTCCTTTGAAGAAAATACCTACCGTAGCTATACCGGTAAGGCGTATTTTCTGCGATCTTCTTTGCATTTCTGGATTGCCCAAATTTTTGCCCCGCCTTATGATCCAGCAAAGGCTGCCGGTTTACCCGGGATACCCCTCAAGTTAAAACCTGATGTGGATGAACCGGTGGTACGGAGTTCGATTGAACAAACCTATGCACAAATAATCAGGGATGCTGATAGCGCCATTGCGCTTTTGCCTTCTGCTTCCCCGGGTCCTTATATGCCCGATAAGGCTGCAGCATTGGTTTTAAAAGCAAATATTGCGTTACAGATGCAGCAATATTCGCAGGCGTTGGAAGCTGTTACCCAAGCGCTTACCATTCGGTCGGCCCTCATTAATTTTAATACCCTCAACCCTTCTGCTTCAGTGCCATTCCAGCGTTTTAATGCCGAAGTTTTGTTTCATGCGGTCATTTCGGGTTCTGGGTTGCTTTCGGTAAATAATTGGCGTACAGATAGTCTGCTGGTAAAAATGTATCTGCCGGATGATTTAAGAAGATCCATTTTTTTCGCGGGAACAGGAACCAACCCAACAGGGTTTAAGGGTGATTTTGGAGGTAGTGGCGGGGTTGATGTTTTTTGCGGCATCAGTATGGCAGAAGGGTACCTGGTAAAAGCGGAATGTGAAGCCCGCGCAGGCAACGCTGCCCGGGCCATGGAAACCTTGAATGCATTGCTGGTAACAAGATGGAAAACCGGCACTTTTATACCGTATAAGGCATCTGATAGCCAGGAAGCGCTTTCTATTGTATTGGGTGAAAGAAGAAAAGAATTAATTGGCCGGCACCACCGTTGGTTTGATTTGAGAAGGTTGAACCTTGAACCTGGCCGTGCGGTAACCTGCAATAGAAATTATAATGGCACCATTTATCAGCTATTGCCAAATGATGTGCGTTATACATTCCTGATACCGCAGATCGTAATTGACCTGTCGGGTATTGAACAAAATCCGCGTTAATGGTTAGTAGAAGGGTTTCATAAAAAAAGGAGGATTTCCATCCTCCTTTCATTTCAGGTTCGTTTACGTTGACTTTAATTAGGGTGTTTTGTGTTCCACCAGCCCGGTAACTATGTTGGCGAAATTGTCGCTAATGGATGCCAGGTAATTCAGGCCTGCTTGGGTAGGGAGGTTCGCATTCTCCTGTTTGGGGGCATAGATGGCGCATAATGCCCCAGTACCATCACAGACAGGGGGAGTAGACACCATTTGATAACTCGATGGCTGCCCAACAGGGCCTGAAACATAGATGAACCATTCTTCATCTAATGGAGCCGGCCTGGTAGCCTCCCTGTTGGCTGCAAAAGCAATTACGCCGAATGTTGCAGCCAGGGTAAGAACTGTAAAAAGTATTTTTTTCATAACTCATTCCCGTTTTTACAATCTCGAAAAGCGGGCAAAAAGCTCTGATTAAATAATGCCTACTCTGCTCAGGTTTTTCGGCTTCCACCTGTTTCGGGTGTTGGGGTTCCGTTTTCACGGTGATGGGTTCGAAAGACTGTTGAGGAATCCGGTGGTTTGCATAGATTCTGCTACAATGAGGTCGCAAGTGCTGCAACTGCAATTCATCTGGACTTGTCCATCAGAACCAACCGATACATCAATCCTGCAATTGCATCCTATTCCCTGACATACGTAGGTACGGCCTGATTCCATCAGGGTAATAGGGTCCTTAGTTTCTTCAACAGCCATATTAAAATAGCCGGGATTGTCATTAAGTTGATAGGTAACCAGCGCTAATCTTTTGCTTTCGGTTTCATAATATTGAAGATTGGCTACCCTGGCCCGGCGGGTTTCTCCCGCTTCCAGCAGCAGTTTGTTAAAGCTAATGTTCCGGATGTTTTCAGCTTCTTTTTCCCCGCCGGTTACGTAATCATTTTTATCCGCCCGGCAAGCCAGTGCCAGCAGGCAAAGCGCTGTAAATAGTTTTTTCATTACATTGATTTTTTTTGGTTTGATAATGGCGGGGCCCCTTTACTCATCAAAATTGAGCAGGTAGTTTCAAACCATTTTGTGGTAATGTTTATCCGGTATCAACGGCTGTTAATCCGGTTGTTTTGATCACGAATC
>CAYUGH010000019.1:47229-57568 GCA_964444195.1 uncultured Chitinophagaceae bacterium | reverse complement strand
AAATAGAATAGCAGAAATACAATATTTGGAACAGATTTATAATCCCAATCTGCCGGAAATACTGAATATTTCTTTGCAGCAATCCGTAAGGAAAAATAAATAGTACAAACAACAAGCAAAACGGATGCCCACGTTGATAGTAGCGTTAGATCAACCGGCTGAAAAAAATTTGCGGGTGCAGGATGATGGGTGATGTTCGGAATGATCCCGAATAAAATTATTCCTGAAACATGCAACAACAGGAGCATTCGCTTATCTGAAACAAAACCCTTTTGATCAAACAAACGCAAACTGCCTATTGCTTTACATTTCCATAAAAAAAGAAAAAATAAGAGGTAACTGACTGCATAGCCAACTATTGTGTTTGAAAGAAAATTCATGAATCAGGCTGCTTTAAGTTCGATGAACATTCCATCAAATATAAAAGCCACAAATACACGAATCAAAATCTATTCGTGCATTCGTGGCTTCGCTTACTTGTTTTGCTTACCTCGCAGGATTAGCAGGTCTTGGCTTGGGTAATTCTTTCCGGGGCAGCTTTTCATCGCGCTGAGCGGCATTGTACACAAATGTAGCCACAATGGTGGCGGCCTGTTTTAAATCGTCCGGCACCAGGTGATCGTAGCTATCCATATTGGTATGGTGCGTGCGGGTATTGTATTCAATTTCGTCCTGTATGAACTGGAAACCCGGCACACCCACGGCATCAAAAGCAAGGTGGTCGGTACCACCTGTATTATTGATGGTAACCGTTTTTGCATCCAGGTCGCTGAAAGGGGCAAGCCACTCCTGGAAGATAGGCATTACATCTTTATTGCCCTGGCAATACACGCCACGGATTCTTCCGGTACCATTATCAAGGTTGAAATAGGCCGCAATTTTTTCATGCAAAGGCTTCAATACCATATCGGCCGGGTCGGCCACATTGTTTTTTACCCAATTGCGGCTGCCATGCAAACCCTGTTCTTCTCCGCCCCAAAGCGCAATGCGAATGGTGCGGCGGGGCTGTAAACCGGCGGCTTTTAAAATACGCACGGCCTCAAGCATTACAGCGCTTCCTGCGGCGTTATCGGTAGCGCCTGTGCTTCCCTGCCAGCTATCTAAGTGCGCGCCAAGCATCACGTATTCTTCTTTCAGCTTAGGATCGGTGCCCGGTATTTCAGCCAGCACATTGTAACCCTTCATATCATCAGTATAGGTTTTGGTTTGCACATCGGCTTCAAGGCTTACATCAATACCCGCATTAATGAGGCGCTGTAAGCGAAGGTATTCATCGCTGCTGATCACTACACTTGCCGGTGCATCTGGCGTTCCGGGCTGGTAGGGTCCGCCACCTTGCACAAAAATGGTTCCATCGTTGCCGCGGGCTGTCATGCTTAAAACAAGTGCAGGTTCTTCCTGGTTTACCAGGTCATTTACCCTGCGCATCAGGTTCATGCGCTGAAAACGCTGCGCCATATCGGGGCCCATCCTGAAATCGGGATTGTCGCGCACCACAGGCTGCGCATTGGCCATTTTAGCAAGCGTACTGTCATGGTGACGTTCGCCATCTGGTGCGAAGGATGGCCTGAGCGTATCAAACACTTCGAGCATCACAATTTTTCCTTTGAGCGTACCCTTGTATTTCTCAACAAAAGAAGTACTGTCCCTGGCTTTGATCAGAACTACCTTGTCTGAGAGATTAGCCGGTGTGCTTTTGGTCCAAACCTTTGGCATGGCAATGATCGGAGTATAATAAGGAGCCGTCATAGCCACATAGCATTTTTTCATTTCCCAGCCCTTTCCAAAATCGCCCCACGAATCCAATCTGGCATTTTGCAGCCCCATCCCCTCCATAGTAGCTTTGGCCCATTTTGCAGCCCGCATAAAGCCGGGGCTGGCCGTAACCCTGGGGCCGCTTACATCGGTCAGGCGGAAAGCATATTCCATCACTTTCGAATTTTCAAGCCCTTCTTTCCTGATTTTTTGAATGGATTCGGCAGAAACTGAATTGTCCGCCGGATTATTCTTTTTGCCCGGGCCGGCATTGGCCGTACCCAACAGGCATAGCAAACTAAATGAAATGAAAACCTTGCGCATGGCAGTTGTTTTTTGGTGAAAAAAGCAGTTGAATCAACAGGACGACAAATAGAAGGAAAACTTTTGTAAAACCGCTCAGGTTTTATTGCACCATCTTTGCATTTTCCGCATGCCCGTAAAGGACTATTATAAAATACTTGAACTGCCGCCCAATGCCGGTGAGGAGGATGTAAAACGGAATTTCCGGCGGCTTGCCATCCGTTTTCACCCCGATACCAACGGCGGCAAAAAGCAGGCCGATGCCTGGTACCGCGAAATACAGGAAGCTTACCAGGTTTTGAGCAATCCGGGCAAAAAATCGAAATACCTGCAGGAAAGATGGTTGCTAAAAAGCAAGGGGCTGCCATTTGAGGACACGCACCCGCTGACCCCCGGGTATATAGAACTGAAATTCCGCTCCATGCGAAAATCAGTAAGCAGCATGGACCATTTCAGAATGGACCATGCCGGGTTGCAAAAACAATTGCTGGAACTTTGCAGCAGCACCAACCTTGATGCTCTTGAAGAATATTATGATCCGAATGCAAACGAACAAATTGTCGGCCATGTATTGTTCTGTATGGATCCGCTTGAGTACAGGTTTCTGCAACCCCTTAAAATGCCATTGCAAAAAATTGCCCGGCATCAGCCGGAGCTTCTAAAAAAAATAAACGGCTGGTTCGAAAAACGCAGCCGGCAGCAGTGGTGGGAAAGAAAACAGGGCTGGGTGATTGCAGCCATCACTATACTGGTATGCGTTGGTATAGCAATACTTTCCAATAAGGGCATGTAAAACCTATTTCCAGCTATACAACACCCTTACATCAATAAAATCAGCCACCTGCAGGTGTGCCTTCAGGTTGATTCCTGCCCACAAATGCCTGTTGAGTTTGTACAATAATCCCCAACGGTGAAACCAATCTTTATCGTAAGGCGCGGGTTTATACAGGTAAACCCCCAATTGCTGGCTGAAAATAAATTTGCCCAGTAAAAATTCATGACCGCCCATTACCCCAATCCTGACGGCGCTTTCAATACCTACCGTATCCGTTTTCATGCGTTGGGCATTGTAACCATCATAGTAACCCTCCAAACCCACCGTCATCCCGTTGATGCGGCCAACCTGTTTACTCCCCAATGCAATCATTCCTATAATTGGTTTTCGGGTTCCCACGCCTGTTTCATCCACCGACCTTTTTCCCGTGCCGAAAATACCAATATCCTTTCTCCAGGGTTGCCCTTTCCAATACTTTTCAGCACTGCGCGGACCTTTGTAATATGGTTGCGGATTTGGCATGTATTGCAGGTGCAGACTGGCAGTAGGGTAATTCACTCCCTTATTTGGCTGTTTCATACCCCCGTTGCTGGTATGTTCAAAATTTGCCCCAACCTGTACCCTCCATTTTTCACCAATTGGATAAGACAAAGAAGCCCCCACCACCAACCATGCGCTGATGGCCGTACTATAACTTTGGTTTCCGGGGTTTTCCAGTGAATCAAAAGGATTGCTTAACCAGATGAACCCCGCTACTCCCCTGATTCCAAGTTGCAATTTGTTACCAAGACGATAAGTAGGTTCAAGCATCCATCCTGCCATAACGCCTTCGCCAAGAATATCATTATCAAAATTGAACCAGGATGCTACAATGCCCTGGCGTGGATAGCAATTGCATACATCAACAACCCCTTTATCGCGGCGCTGCCTGGTAAAAGCCAGTTCAATACCCCTGGGATGGGCGCCTGCTGTATTCTGAACCTCCTCACTGTGCGCGAAAACGCTGCCGTAATGCGCGCCAACAGAAAAGCCTGTCACCGAAATTTTGGCAGCAGGCTTTGCTGTATCAGTTATTTGCGAAAAAGGAAATTGTGGGAACAGCATTATGGATACCATGGCAAGCCACCAAAAAGGGCTAAAGAATGGTATCCGAATTTTGCCCGGCAACATTTTTGTTATACCCCTCTTCGTTTCAGTTCTTTTCGTATCAGCAGCAATTCGCGCCCTGTTTGCCCTCCCACACTGCTGTTTTCCTGTGCACGGCGCATCAGGTAAGGTATTACATCTTCAATGGGCCCGAAAGGCAGGTACTTACTTACATTGCAACCTGCTGCTGCAAGGTTAAAGGTAATATTATCGCTCATGCCAAACAACTGGCTGAAATGCACGCGCGGATGATTGAGCGGCTGCCCCTTTTTAACCAACAGGTCTGCGGCCAGCTTGTTGCTATGCTCGTTATGCGTGGCAACGATCACCGAAACTTGTTCGAGATGATCAATGCAAAGCTGAACGGCTTCATTATAATCGGAATCCGTGGAGCCCTTGTCGGGTTGAATGGGTGAAGGATAACCTTTCTCTTCCGCCCTCTTTCTCTCCTTTTCCATATATGCCCCGCGAACCAATTTCACCCCCAAAACAAATCCCCTGGCGGTTGCCGCCTCCAGCATGGCGCGTAAAAAAGCCAGCCGGTCGTGGCGGTAAAGTTGCACGGTATTGTAAACCACCATTTTTTCACGGTTGTATGTATCCATCATCAAAATGGTGAGCGCGTCCACAGGGTCCTGAATCCAGGTTTCCTCTGCATCAACCGCTACCCCTACCCCGGTTTCCAGCGCTTGCTGGCAAATCCTATCCAGCCGGTCAGCCACCTTTTGCCATTCTGCCCTTTCGCTATCGGTGAGTTTTGCCAAAGCCCAATCGTACCTTTTCATCAGGGTGTTGGTGGTTTGGTGCATCAGGTCATCCAGTTTTTCCAGCAGGCTTAAACGGGCCATCCCTGTGAGTTTGATGCTCATAACCGGGATATTTGGCTGCCGGCCCGCATAATCCACCACCTTAATAAACTCGTGCATGGCATGGTCAAATTCAGCATCCCCTTCATCACCACCCTCTACCCCATAATCCAATATCACCTGTACATGGTGCTGAGCCAGCATATCCACCACCGGCTTGGTTTCCTCGAGCGTTTCGCCCCCCACAAATTGCTTAAAAATCGTATTCCGGATAATGCTTTTTACAGGTAACCCGCTTTTGATAGCCCATGGCGTGATCCGGGTGCCCATATTCACCAGCCATTGAAAACCCATGCTTGAAAACAGGAAACCGGCCTGTTTCAGGTCCTTATCCGATTTGTATTTAAAGGCATTTTCGGTGTTATCGAAGGCGATGGCAGGCTTTTCAATGGTTGGCATAGAAACAAGTTTGTTTGCAAATTAAATGATTGCCAACGATTTGTTGAGGATAAAAAAACACAATAAATTGCGGTAATAAACCGAACCGGTTCGCTCATACCAACCGGAACCCACTACCGTTGCAGTTCTCAAGACCAAAATTCCTTACCAGGCACTATTTTTACAAATTTTCAAAAAATTCTGACCAATTACCGAGGAGAATGGGATTTCTCAGAAGCTGTTTAACCACTGTATTGAGAACCTCCATTGACTTCTTTCTGCCACGAATGGAACGAGTGAACACAAATTGTTTGTGTAGATTGGTGATTCGTGGCAAGGATTTGACTATTTATTCCCCATAGCAAATTCCTGGAATCATTTTTAAACAACCTTTTAGGCATTTGCCACTAAATTATGCCCCCATGTAATAAGTTCAGAAACCCTATTATTCTTAATATTGATTGGTGTGAAGATTGAAAGTCATTTCACATTTTTATTAAAAGCAACCGCAAAGTTTTTTCCGCTCGGCTCCTGAAATATCTCTACATCAAAGAATACAGCGACGGAATACAAATGGTCAAAAATATCTGACTGTATTGATTCATATTCGACCCAGGCGGTAGTATTGGTAAAGCAATAAATTTCTATAGGAATCCCTTTGCTTTCACTGGCAAGCTGTCTTACCATAACGGTCATATCCTGTTTGATTCGCGGGTGCGTTTTCAGGTAGCTTTCAACATATTTTCTAAACACGCCCAAATTGGTCATTCGCCTACCGTTAATTAAGACGGACCTGTCTATGTTGTGCTGTGCATTGTATTCTTCTATTTCTTTCTGACGGTTTTCTATATAACCGGAAATAAGCTGATATTTTTTGAGTTTTTCTCTCATTTCAGCATCTACCAATTTTACCGAATGAGCATCAATAAACACGGCTCGTTTAATTCTTCTTCCGCCACTTTGTTGCATTCCCCTCCAGTTTTTAAAACTGTCCGTAATAAAATAGTAAGTCGGAATAGTGGTAATTGTTTTATCCCAGTTCTGAACTTTAACTGTATTCAGGTTGATATCAATTACATCTCCGTCAGCATTAAATTTGGGCATTTCCACCCAGTCGCCCACCCGTACCATATCATTGGACGACATCTGTACACTTGCCACCAATCCCAAAATGGTATCTTTGAATACTAATAGCAAAATAGCAGTCATGGCGCCAAATGCACTAAGGAAATAAACAGGAGACTTACCCAGTATTACCGAAAGCACTAAAATGACCGTAACGATATACAACAATATTCTTATTAACTGGAAATAGCTTGTCAGTGGCTTATCTTTAAACACAGGGAGTCGGGACAGTCCATATTCGCCCACCTTTAAAATAGCAAAAAATACACTCATACTAACCAGTATAAGGTAAGCATCTGTTAATTTTATAATGAATGGAAGGATTTGCTCAAAGTCTGCAAAGATTGTGGGAGCCATTATTCGTACAGAGATGGCGGGTACTATGTGGGCTATATTATCAAACGCTCTTGTGTCAGCTAATGCATCATCCCAGGTAAAGGAGGTTTTTCTAAATACCTTGTAAAGATTATGTATAATAATCCTTTTGGTAATTAAAAAAGCAACGGATGATAAAATAACAAGGAGTACAACAAACAAAAACAACCTGCAATAGATAACCCAATCTTCTGAAATCCCTAAATCTAATAATAATAATTCTGCTTTTTTTTCAAGGTAGTTTATCCAATTCATAATATTCAGTATATATCCGATTCCCAATTTATTAAAGGCAAAGTTAGTCAAACCTGTAGATACATTAGGCAGAAAGTTAATAAGATTTACTTGTTGTTCAATGATTAGTGTGTGGTTACCATTACCGTCAACATAGGGCTTCATTGCTGGCGCGTTGCACCCAACGATGCTTAATTGTTGTGTGTTCGTTATTCGTCCTGCCCCCATTTATGGAACCTGTATTTCTTCGTCAAAATCAACTTGTCTATATACTTAAATAACGTGTCAGTTGTTGGCGTTAAGTAATTGTCAAAGGTGCTTGTCTGTGTCGAAAGAAACCCTTTTTCTATTGTGATTTTAGTAAATAGCCCGTCAAGCATACCTTTTGCTTGATAACTTGATTTTAAAGTGTCAAGCTGAAGGGAAGAAATGAATCTATAGATACTGTCACTTTCACTTTTGTTAAATGTCCTTTTGTAAACTGTTTTTCGTTTGCAGTTTTCTAAATCGCAATTTGTGTCCACCTGTAAACTGGTTTCGTCAACAGAATAAATCAATGTCAGTCCTGGACCGCCAGCGTAATGTGTTATTTTTAAAGAAATAGATTTTCTGCTGTCTGAACTACAACCAACTCCTAAAAAAAAAAAATAAACACAGATAAGCAGTATTTGTCTTGCAAATTTATAATAAGAATTTTTTTCCACAGTTATTTTAATGATTGAAGTCTCTCCATAATGACGCACAATTCCGATTGGCGTTATTGGATGAGCCAAATGTAAGGATTTCCTAAGAATCTGGCATTGAAAATCAATTGATTTCCGTTACACATTTTAGATTGTCGTTGTAACAATCCGTTCGTTATACATTTTAAATTGCCAGTAAACAAATAGCAACTGTAAAACACAAATTCCAAAATGTGTCCTCCAGCCCAATCGTTCACTTACCACACCTGTTAACTCACAAGCATCAACCCCAATCTATAAAAAATGAAAACATAATCACTACCTGTTCTTGAAACAAAAGTCTAAACTGAAAATTTCATTAGGCAAGGCCCTTTCACCCTCACTACCCCCGTTTTTTCACCCTCCCCTTACCTTCACCCAACACACCTCCCCCATCCCCATCCATGCCAACGCATCAACAGGTCCAAACAAACCAATAAACTTTTACTTAAAACCGGGATTCAGATTCTCTTCAGGCTTCTCACATCAAGACGGGCGCTCACAATAAAAAGAAATTCAGGTAACCGACCATTACATCACAGGAATAAAACTAATTTGTGTTCCTGACACTTCCAAATAATTTTTTATTTATTTTTCAGATATTGTATAAAAATGTAATGAATCGGTTGCCAGGCTGGTGTATTTTCTCCCAAACCACACAGTTTGGAAATGATTCCCGGGTTGGAAGCCTCATAGGCCCCCACTCTAATCCATAGCCCGCAAGAGGAGCTCAACAAAGCCATCTGCCATTAACAGCTAAACCCAACCCTATTTTCATGGACCGGCTCTGGTGAAAGGGGAAAGGTGAATAGTGAATGGTGAATAGTGAATAGTGAATAGTGAATGGTGAGGGTGAAAAACCCTGCTTCAAACCACTATCTCACTCCCACACCAACAATAAATAATAACCATAAACACAAACCATAAAACCCCGATATTTGAGGCAATAAACGACACAATTCCGCAATGACCATCACTTCCATTGATATCTACCGCCTCTCCATACCCATGGCGCCTTTTACCATTGCCACCGGTACCATGCATTTTGCACAGAACATGCTGGTTCGCATCCACACGGCAAGCGGGTTAACCGGGGTGGGTGAATGTTCGGCCTTTCCCATGATTGCGGGTGAAACACAGGATACCTGTTTGGTACTGGCCAAAGATTTTGCCAAGCTATGGAAAGGCAAGGATGCTGCCGAAATTGAAGACCGGCTTGAGGAGTTGAACCAATACATCGTCGGCAACCATACCGCTAAAAGCGCCTTCGATATGGCGCTGTTCGACCTGGCGGCCAAGGCAAAGGATATGCCGCTGTACGAATACCTGGGCGGCTATTATTTTGAGCCGGAAAGCGATATTACTATCGGCCTCGATACCCCCGATAAAATGGCGCACCGGGCCAGGGAACTGATGAACCATCGAAAGATCAGTTTCCTGAAAGTAAAGCTGGGAAAAAAGCCCGAGGAAGATATCAAACGGATTTATGCCATCCGCGAGGCGGTGGGAAACGATATTAAAATAAGGGTGGACGCCAACCAGGGATGGGATTATGAGGCGGCAGCAATGGTGTTGACAGCCATGGAAAAAATAGGCATTGAATTTTGCGAGCAGCCGATGCACAAAAGGCTCGATGAGAAAATGGCCTCACTCCGCCGGATCAGCAAAGTACCCATTATGGCCGACGAAAGCGTTTTTGACCATTACGATGCGGAAAGACTGATAAAAAATAAAAGCTGCGATTATATCAACATCAAATTGTCGAAAGCAGGGGGTATCCAGGAGGCTTTGCAAATACACGATGTATGCGCCGCTGCCGAAATACCCAATATGCTGGGCGGTATGCTGGAAAGCCGTTTGGGGTTGTCGGCAAAGGCTCACCTGGCGCTTGCCTGCCCCAATATTATTTTTTACGACCTCGATACCTGTTTGCTCGGGCACCTGGAAGACCCGGTAATAGGTGGGGTAGTTTTTGAAAACATGATCATAAAAACGCCAAAGGCTCCGGGGATTGGGGCTGATATTGACGAGGAGTGGCTGAAGGGATGTGAGAAGTTTACAGTTTAGAGTTTAGTTTGGTTCAGATTGGTTCAGTTAAGAGTTCAGTTTGGTTCAGTTAAGTTTAGTATGGTTTAGTTCAGACTTGTTATGGTCCTTTTATAGTAAAATAATGCCTGGTGCTTTAAAAACAAATTCAATATCCCCCTTATGGCAACTATTAAACGATTTGAAGATTTAGAGTGTTGGCAAATAGCAAGAGAAGTCTGCCATAAGATTGATATAATGATTAAAACCACTGACTTAGCACGCAATTATAAATTGAGGGATCAGGTTGATGCATCAAGTGGTTCAACAATGGATAATATTTCGGAAGGGTTTGGAAGATTAGGCAACCGTGAATTCTGTCAATTTCTTACAATCGCCTCAGGTTCTTGCAACGAAACCCAAAGCCAACTGTACAGAATTTTGGATAAAGGGATCATTGATCAAAAACGTTTTGATGAAATATATAACCTGATTACAAGTTGCAGAGTTAAAATAATAAATTTATTGGATTACCTTCTCAAATGTGAAGAAAGAGGAATAAAATTCAGATAAGTCAATGGGTCAATAAGTCAATATGTAAAAATTAGATTCAACTGATTTAAGCCCCACTAAAC
>CAYUGH010000019.1:35777-47129 GCA_964444195.1 uncultured Chitinophagaceae bacterium | reverse complement strand
GGTCAATAAGTCAATATGTAAAAATTAGATTCAACTGATTTAAGCCCCACTAAACCATTCTAAACCATTCTAAACCATTCTAAACTATTCTAAACTATTCTAAACTATTCTGAACTATTCTAAACTATTCTAAACAATTCTAAACAATTCTGAATCATTCTGAACCAAACGGAACAATCCTGAACTCTTCTAAACCAACTCTAAACCATTCTAAACAACTCTAAACCATTCTAAACTACCTTTGCCCCCATGCAATCAAAAAAAGTAAACGCCAGCACGAACCGGATGACAGAGCTGGTGCTGCCAAACGATACCAACACTTTTGGAAACCTGATGGGCGGCCGCCTGATGTACTGGATGGATATAGCCGCCGCTTATTGTGCTGCCAAGCACTGCAATGCGCCGGTAGTAACGGCTTCAGTGGATAATATTTCCTTTAAGAATCCTATTAAACTGGGTCATTATGTACATATTGAAGCCAGGGTAACGCGGGCTTTTACAACCAGTATGGAAATTCACATGAAGGTTTGGGGGGAAGACACGCTGCACCAATTCAAATATGAAAGCAACGAAGCTTATTTCACCTTTGTGGCGCTTGATCCAAACGACAATCCCAGGCGCGTACCGGCGGTTGAACCGGAAACCAAAGATGAGCAAACATTGTTCGACGGGGCGCTTCGCAGAAGGCAATTAAGGTTAATACTGGGTGGAAAAATGAAGCCCGATGAAGCTACCGAATTGAAGGCGTTGTTTAACAGGGAATAGTTTTCTGAAAGTCAACAGCTCTCCATTATTAGCAAAAGTTTCAGCCTTTTTTCGGTTAATTTTTTACCCGTGAAAACAGAAGTTTTCGGCGAAGGCCAAAGAGGTTTCGGGCTTTTAAACCGCCAAACGCTTCTTCAGTTCAGTATCAATAATGGTAAACACCCCATCGGGCAAATATTTGCGCCAGTCGGGCATTTCGCGGAGCTCAATAAAATAATTAAGCTTCAGCTTTCTGAAATCGTGCTGAGTGGCTTCGGGCATATTCAGGCACACGATCCAGCCGTTCTCGTCAGTTACATTTTCAAACCATTCTTCATAATAGTCGGCTTCGCTGCTATGAAAATTCAACACGTTTTCAGCAATAAGAATGAATTTATAAATACCCCGGTCGAACAAAGGATCAATGACTTCGCGCCTGAAGGTCATGATATCATTTTCAATAGCATCGTTCCACTCGCCAATCAATTCAATAATGGCATAATGCTTTCGGTAATCGGCAAATAAAATCTTCAGGTACAGGGTATGGCTGCCCATATCATCCCATTCGGGGTGTATATAGTAGTTATATACCGTGGTTGTAAATTCCATCCGCTCATGGTTCACCCCATAAAAAGGACTCTTTGTATCCTCTTCTGCCACATACTTATCGCGCCACCTGAAAAAAGGCTCTAAATCCTGCATACGCTAATTTCAAAATTCTCAATGTCTGCCACAATTTTTAGCCCTGCTTTTCCTAAAAAACAAGGCATGCTGCAAAAGTACAGCATGCCTTACGGTAATTATAACTTAAAAAAACTATTTACCGGATAAGCACTTTAATCGTTTCAACTTCTTTTTTTCCACTGTTGGTAACCCTCAGCAAATACATGCCTGTGGCAAGCGCACCTGTACGGAGCGTCACCCTTTGCGCCTCACCATTCAGGGTAACAAATGACTGCATTTTGGGGCTTCCGGCAATATCGAGCAAATCAAGCGTGTGCTTGCCTGTCATACCCTCTTTAAAATGAACGATAACCTGCCCGTTGCTTACCGGGTTGGGGAAAACGCCAATGCCTGATTGCCCTGTGGAGCGGTCGAATTCGCTGAACACAACCGCGGCTTTTTTGGCAAACAACAAATTGCCGCTGGCAAGGTCGCTTGCATTATACCAGCCTTGGTTATCCTTAACGGTAGCTCTCAAAATATCTTCGGGATTTTCAATAATGGCAACTTTATAAGCAAGTGTTGCAGAAGAAAGCACAATCTGCCCCTCCTCGTTAACTGCCACTCCGTTCACCGAAAACTCGGCAGGAATACCCTGTATCTTTCCAATGTATGTGGCCACCCTGGTGGCAGGATTAACCTTAAAAATATGCTGGTACATGCTGAATACATACAAGCTGCCATCTGCAGCGGCAATCATATCGCCACCCCAGCTTGAACAACTTGTATGAATGCTCATTCCATTATTGGAAGGGTCATCTGAAACAGGCCCAAGATTTTCGACCGTAGCTTTTTTGGATTGGGTGGATACCCTGAAGAAGGCATCCCCGTTGTTACTCAGCCCGTACACATTTCCATCGGCGCCAACCGTCATGCGGGTAATTACCGGACCCTGGTTATTGGCATTGATGGCTACATTATTCGGCTGCGGGATGGCCTGGAAAACATTACCTACCTGGTAGTAGCTGTCTTTTTCTTTCAGGCTTATATAGCGGATTTCACCGGTAAACATAGTGCTGAAATATAACCTGCCGTGATTGGCATCAAAAGCCAGCGCTGCTACGCCTGAATTAAGCGGCAAATCGTTTCCATCGGTAAGGCTGTTAATAGAAACAGCCTTTTTTGCCTGGGTCAACAGATCAACTTTGTTGCCATCAAATTCCTGGTTTTTCAGGATAAATTTTCCTTCGCCTCCATTGAGCTGAACCTCCCTGATATTATTCCAGGCAACCCCGCCCTGCTTTACGTCTGTAATGGCATAAATACCGGTGCGTTGGGCAATTCCGGCGAATGAAGCTAAAAGAGAAAAAAGTAAAATTCGGGTCTTCATAAAAAAGTTAATTTTGTGATGGAAAATTACAGCTATTCCTGTGTTATTTCCAAATTATGTTTAGCCGGTGGCTGTTAAAAATTCCATAGCATTTTTAACACTTCCGTGCCTAACCAGCAAATTCTTGGCCACATTATAATCCCTGATCTCCATTTTTTCCATCAACATTTTCACCCCCCTGTCCACCAGCTTCTCATTGCTTAGCAGCATATTCACCATTTTATTATCCTCCACCCTGCCAAGCTGAATCATTACGCTGGTACTGATCATATTCAATACCAGCTTTTGGGCAGTACCGCTTTTCATCCGGGTACTGCCGGTTACAAACTCGGGCCCAACCACCACTTCAATAGGAAAATCGGCTGCATCGCTCACGGGGGCATTGGGGTTGCAGGTAAGGCTGCCGGTTACTATCCCGCGCGCCCTGCATTGGTTCAAAGCTCCTATCACATAAGGAGTAGTGCCGCTGGCCGCTATTCCCACCACCACATCAAGATCGGTTACATTTTGTTTTTCGAGGTCATTCCAGCCATCCTCTGTGCTATCTTCGGCAAATTCTATGGCTTTAAACATGGCATCATCGCCACCTGCAATCAACCCAACCACCAAACCGGGAGGTACCCCATACGTTGGCGGGCATTCGCTGGCATCCACCACGCCCAGCCTGCCACTGGTTCCGGCGCCAATATAAAATAGCCTTCCACCGCTCAACATCTTATCGGTAATGGCCTCAACCAATCTTTCAATAAATGGGATCGCCCTTTCCACCGCTAAGGGAACCAGCTTGTCCTCCTGGTTTATATTCACCAAAAGTTCATGGATACTCATCCTTTCCAAATGCCGGTATCTCGACGCCTGTTCGGTGATTTTCTCAAATTTCCGCATACTCATTGAGGTCTTGCCTTTTATATTGGCATTATTCTGCAAGACATTGCGTAAAATTAGGGCAAACCAGCAAAAAGCCGCAAAAATAAAATTATTTTATACGCTCATTTTTAGTACGCCCCGCCCGTGCGGGGCCGGTTTTTATTTGTCACATCCGCCTAAAGCCGAACAGGTTCGTGCCGGGTGTACGCCGGTTCATGGGAATTTCAGGTGGAATGCTGCCAACCCGTCAATAGGCGCCTGGAGCACTTTGCCTAATTGCAATTGAAAAGCCCCGCATAATTCCTGTAT
The DNA here is from genome assembly GCA_964444195.1 of uncultured Chitinophagaceae bacterium. Classification (GTDB taxonomy): domain Bacteria; phylum Bacteroidota; class Bacteroidia; order Chitinophagales; family Chitinophagaceae; genus Phnomibacter. Next base: position 43,156 of record CAYUGH010000019.1, on the reverse strand, counting down.
CTTATCCTTGAAATACCAGGCGATGCTCCCGCAAAAATTAATGGGGAGAGTCCAGGTTTCAGAATATTTGTACAGGTGGGTCATAAAAAAATCGCTCAGGCCATCTTCAAGGATATTTTCGATCATGTAATGACCACGGTTTTCAGATAAAAAAGTGGTAAACCCCGCCATATACCGGTTTGGCCAGGGCATTTTATACACATTTTCCAGGATGGTCCGGTAGTCTGTATTGTATTTTTGGTTGAACCGGTGGGTAAGCTCCTCATCAAATGTGCCGTAAATAAAATGCTGCAGCACTTTTTTACCCAGGTAGGCGCCGCTCCCCTCATCGCCCAGTATAAAACCAGGGGCGGGGTTGTTTTTAGAAATCCTTTTGCCATTAAAAACACAACTGTTGCTACCCGTGCCCAATATGCAGGCAATACCTTTTTCATGCCCGCAAAGCGCCCTTGCAGCGCCAAACAAATCACTCTGAACTTCAATTAAGCCTGCTTCAGGAAATGCTTTTTTTAAACCCTTCAACACTATTTTTTGCATGGCCGGGGTGGCGCAACCGGTGCCATAAAAATAAATTTCCTCCACTTTAGCTTTCCCCAGCCGGGGCAATAACTCAGTTTTAACCGAGGCTTCAATTTGTTCTGCCGAAAAGTAATAAGGGCTTAAACCCTGTGTATGGTAAAGGTTCGGGGACGTTTTTTGGGAAAGGCGCCAGGTGGTTTTGGTAGCCCCGCTATCAGCAATAAGTTTCATAAAGTATGTGTTGGTGGATAAGTTGCTCACAATATTAAGGATTTACATGCAATTTACCTTTTATACAAAAACGCTTCCCCAACCTTTGGATTGGCTTATTTTCGCAGATTGATTTTCCCTACAGATTCGTATAAAAAAATGACAGATAGAAAAATTCAATCCTGGTTACCGTTACTATTAGGAATTACTTTGACTTTGGGCATGGCAGGAGGTTACCAGCTTTTCAGGCATATGGCCTCACCGGGATCGGCAATAAGCCGGGGAAGCGACGGAAGCGTGCAGCAGGTATTAAACCTGATCCGGCAAAAATATGTGGACAGTATCCATGTGGATTCAATGGAAATTTCGGCTATTGACGCCATAACAGCCAAACTTGACCCACATTCGCTTTACATTCCAAAAATGCAGATGGAAGATGTGGATGCCGATCTTGCAGGATCATTCAGCGGCATTGGTGTTGAATACCAGATGATCCGCGATACCCTGATGGTAACGGCTGTGCTTGAAAAAGGGCCCGCCGAACAGGCAGGAATATTGGCTGGTGATGCCATTTACAAAGTGGACAGCAGCATTATTGCAGGACAAAAAATTGAAAACCGCCGCCTCAGGGAATTGCTGAGGGGTAAGGGAGGAACGACCGTTGAAGTGGGTATTGTGCGCAACGGATCTAAAATATCCAAAAAGATTGTGCGTGGAAGCGTTCCCTTCAAATCGGTGGATACCTATTACATGATGCCCGATAGCGTTGGGTATATTAAAATAAACCGGTTTGCGGAAACTACTTTTTTCGAGTTCATGGATGCAGCCACCTTTTTGCAAAAAAACGGCATGGCCAAAATGATCCTCGACCTAAGGGGCAACACCGGGGGCCTGCTGGATGAAGCTACCAAAATTGCCGATGAATTGCTGGAAGACGGCCTTAGTATAGTAACCACCAGGGGAAACAGTACGAAAGAATCAAAAGTAATAGCCACCAAACCCGGCATTTTTGAAACAGGCAAGCTGGTAGTGCTGATTGACGAACAATCGGCAAGCGCCAGCGAGGTATTGGCGGGCGCGCTGCAGGATAATGATCGCGGAACCATTATTGGCAGGAGGAGCTATGGCAAAGGGCTGGTTCAGGAGCAATATTTGCTGGCAAACGGGGGTGCGCTCAGGCTAACCGTGGCCAGGTATTTTACCCCGCTGGGCCGCAGTATTCAGAAATCATACAAGAACGGTATGAATTCGTATAAAGAGGAAATTTATTTGCGTACCCACCAGCCGGGAAACGGAACCACGCAGGATACTGCCGGACAAAAGATATTTTTTACCCGAAAAGGGAAAGCGCTTTATGAAGCCGGTGGCATTACCCCCGATATTGCCGTTCCTTTTGACACTACTGTTTTACCAAGGGCCATAATCCGCTTTTATTCAAGCCCGCTATTCAATGAAATTTCCTTTGATTATTACCGGCAGGCCAAAGCATCCATGCAGCAAATGAAATCTCCACAGGCATTCGATACAATTTTCACGTTGAACGACGGTCAATGGCAGCAATTGCTTGCAAAAGCAACTGCTGATTCAATAGAGTTAGCGGGTTTAAAACCGGAAGAAAAAAAGATAATCGAATCCAGGATAAAGGCCCAACTGGCCAGGTACCGCTGGGGAAATGAAGGGTTTTATAAGCTGATCAATACCCACGACCCCGCATTCAGAAAGGCTGTTGATTTTTTGCAAACGAACAAAAGCTGATTGTACAGATGAAAGTTTTGAAATCCTGGTTATTGAAAATATTGGGGCAGGAGCGGTACCTGAAATTGGTTTCCACCGCATTTTTTGTAAGCTTTTCACAGGGGTGGCTACGCAATAACCCCGCTTATTTTACCCATTATTTGGTTGGCCAATTCATAAAACCCGGTCAAACCATTATTGATATCGGCGCTAACCTTGGGTACTATTCGGTTCTATTTGCCAACCGCACCGGCCCCACTGGAAAAGTTTTTTCTGTAGAACCCATTGAGCTATACAGGAATGTTCTCCAAAAAAACATCCGTTCCTTTCCACAGGTTACCGTTTTTCCGTATGCATTAGGCGAAAAGGAAGGCTCGCTGAAAATGGGCAACCCTTCACAGGACAAGCACCGGCATGGATTAATGCGGGTATTGAATGAAGATGAAGCTGCTGCGGCTCAATATGAAGTGCCTGTGAAAAATCCTGCCGATCTTTTTGCCTCCATTGAAAAAATTGATTATATAAAATGTGATATTGAGGGTTACGAAGTGCCTGTAATACCGGCTATGAAAGATTTGATTGCAAAGCACCGGCCCATTATGCAGATTGAAACCGAAGGCGAAAACAAAAAAATTCTGATGGGGCTGTTTAAAGAGCTCGGTTATAAAACGTTTTATGCAGGCAGGGAAAAATTGATGGTTTACGAAAACATGGATGAAGTTCTACCCGGTGACCTGATTGCTATTCCGCAAGAAAAAAGCTGAGTTGAAAACAAAAGCGCTTCTTGCCATATCCCGCTACCCCGGCTGGGCGAAAGCATTTGCTTTAATTTTATGGCCAGCTAAGGCAAATAAATGATTTGGGCAATTTAACATGGCAGGGAAGTTTTAGGAGGAATTTTAAAGCCTTACCTTAGCCGCCTAATTGAAAGTACTGCTTGCTGCATCCTGCTTACAATTTACATAATGTATTCAGGATCAATATGTTCCTATAAAAAAAGATATTGAGCGGCTCATTTCAATTTTCTACAAACCAGGTTTTATGGCTAAAAAGAAAACAACAGGCAACATTTTTGTTACCTCCGAAATTGGTACCCTTAAAAGACTTTTGGTTCACAGCCCCGACAGCGGTTTGGGCAAAGTAGTCCCCTCCAAAGCACAGGACTGGCTGTTTGAAGATATTGTCCATCTTGCCACCATTCGTAAGGATGAATACGATTATTACACCAAAGTGTTGCTCTATTTTTTAGACCCCGAAAAGTTAAAAGGGAAAATCAGTGAAATAGATCACCCTAAGCAAAAACGGGCTTTTTACAAACCCGATCACAAAGAATATTTTCATAGTGACAAGGTTGTTGAAATTCAGATGCTGCTGTCCGACATTTTAAAAATGCCGGATATAAAATTGAAATTAGTGGCGTCGGTTTGTGCCATCGAGGGTTGCAGCTACGAAACGCAGATGCAGTTACTGCAATTTCCAAGTACTGTGCTGGCCAAGGTATTCATCAGCGGCAGTATTGATGAAAAGGAAATGATCTTCCCTCCTATCCCGAATTTTATCTTCACCAGGGATATAGGCATTGTGATTAATGATCATATTTTATTGAACAAGCCCGCCAAGCAAGCCCGAACAAGGGAAGCCCTGCTGATGAAATATATATTTTTCAATCACACGTATTTTGAACCCATCCGCGATAACGTGATTGAACTGCCCGAAACACACCTGCACTTTTTAAATCCGCGTGATGGGGAAGAACGCAAAGTGACGCTGGAAGGTGGCGACGTAATGGTTGTAAGCAAAGACCACCTGCTGATTGGGGTGAGCGAACGCACCTCATGGGAAGCTGCTCACCAGGCCATCAAGATATTGTTTGAAAAGAAAGTGGTTAAAAAAATAACCGTGGTTCGCATTCCGCGCAAGCGCGACTACATGCACATTGACACGGTTTTTACACAGGTGAAACGCGATACCTGGGTAATGCTGGGCAATTTCAGCCGGAAAGCTATCCTGCATGAAGATGCCGATAGCGTTCAAAAAATACTCGAAGGAAATGCGGCAAAAAATAATGGTCTTAAGATTATCCAGTTCAAATATAAGGATGTGGAAAACCCATCCTTCTTCGATAGCCTTGAAGACCTGCTGACTGATATCAGTAAAACCGATCTCGGCTGCAAGGAAGCAAAATTTATTTTCTCGGGTGATAATGAGTTTCCTTACGATGCCCGCGAACAATGGACGGACAGTTGCAACCTGCTGGCCATTAAAGAAGGCGTGGTATTGGGTTACGACCGCAATGATAAAACCGTTGAGGCGTTCAAAAAATCAGGTTTTTCTGTAATACATGTAAAAGAGCTACTCGATAAATTTGAAAACGGCACTGCCTCGCCTGAAAAGATAAAAGACACCTTCATCCTGATGCCTTCGGCCGAGCTGAGCCGCGCCAGGGGTGGTTTTCATTGCATGAGCATGCCTTTGTGGCGGGAAGAAATTTAGGCTAAGGTCCGTTTAATTATTCGGGTTAATTTAAGAGAGATGGAAAATCAGACAACCAATCATTTACTGATGATACGACCGGTAAAGTTTGGCTACAATGCCCAAACTGCCGTAAACAATGCCTTCCAGGTAGCAAGTGCCGACCAGGAAGCTGTACAAAAAAAGGCTTTGGAAGAATTTGATGCATTTGTGGTAAAGCTTCGCTCCGCCGGGGTGGATGTAACAGTTGTGGAAGATACACCCGACCCACATACCCCAGATAGCATTTTCCCCAACAACTGGATTTCGTTTCATGCAGATGGATCCATTTTACTGTACCCGATGTATGCCGTTAACCGGAGGCTCGAACGCAAACAAGGTGTAATTGATATTATCAAAAACAAATTCCGGGTGAACGGCCAAAAAGATTACAGTCATGCCGAAGCCGACCAGGTTTTCCTTGAAGGCACTGGTAGCATGGTGCTCGACCGGGAAAACAAAATTTCTTATGCCTGCCTGAGCCCGCGAACCGATGCCGGTTTATTTCAGCGCTGGTGCAATGACAATGGTTACCATGGAGTGGCATTTGATGCCGTGGATGAACAGGGAATGCCTATTTATCATACCAATGTATTGATGGCAGTAGCCGATACATATGTTGTTATTTGCCTCGATGCCATACCCAATGTACATGAAAAAAGGATTGTCATCCAAACCATACAATCATCGCACAAAAGCATTGTCCCCATTAGCTTTGCGCAAATGAACCAATTTGCAGGAAACATGCTCCAGGTACAGAACGGTAAAGGCGAAAAAATTCTCGTCATGAGCGAACAGGCCTGGCATTCGCTTGATCATGAACAGCAAAACCGGCTTCAGTCATTCAACCGGGTTTTGTACAGCAACCTGCAAACCATTGAAAGCAATGGAGGCGGCAGCGCCCGTTGCATGATGGCCGAAATTCACCTGGAAAAACTTTAAAAAAAATTCGGATTTCACTTTTCACCCCCACACAAACACACCATCCACACTACACCAATCCCACACCATTCACTTATTCACCCATTCACTAATTGACTATTCACTTTTTCACTAATTTCCCCTCATGGCAATCATAGCACCATCCTTATTAGCTGCTGATTTTTTACGACTTGAAAGCGAAGTCGGAATGTTTGATACAAGCGAGGCCGACTGGCTTCACCTTGATGTAATGGACGGCAGGTTTGTACCCAATATCAGCTTTGGCATTCCTGTTATTGAAAGCTTACGGAAAGCGACTTCAAAGCCCTTTGATGTACATTTAATGATATTAGAGCCTGAACGATATGCTGAAACTTTTAAAAAAGCCGGCGCTGATATCCTGACGGTGCATTTGGAGGCCTGCACCCATTTGCACCGCAATATTCAGCAGATTAAATCGCTGGGTATGAAAGCGGGTGTGGCGCTCAATCCGCATACCCCGGTTGAATGGCTTGATAATATCCTCGGTGAAATTGACCTGGTTTGCCTGATGAGTGTGAACCCCGGTTTTGGCGGTCAATCCTTTATTCAGAATACCTACAAAAAGATTGCCAGGCTAAGGGGCATGATTGACGAACGCAACCTGCATGTTGAGATTGAAATTGACGGCGGGGTAACGCTTGATAATGCTGAAAAACTGGTTCAAACCGGGGCGACAGTACTGGTGGCTGGCAATACAGTGTTCAGGAGTACGAATCCCGCAGAAGTGATCCAAAAGCTAAAAGAGGTAAAATAAAAGGCCTCATTTGGATCCGTAGAAGTTTGGCAATTTACATGCCCGGAAACCATGCCCTGCCTACCACATCGCGGAAGGGCCATGGCATAGCGGCTAATATCAGCAATAATGCCAACAGAAGAAAAACAGATGCTTTCTTATAATCAAGGATTTTAGCTTTCTTTCTCGCAATGGTGATCAGTACAACCGAAAGGATCATCATTACAGGATGTTCCATTTGGAAAAACCGGTAAAACTTATCCTTCATCATTGAAACACCTTCCGGCATTTGGGTAGTAAATAATCCGTACCTGCCTGCCAGCCACTGGTAAAGCCCAATCAACAGCATAGTATGCGCCGATATCATTAAAAACAAACTTGTTTTGGCAAGCGCAGCCTTTTTGGTATAGGCCTGGAAAACCGAAACCAACAAAAGAACAAGTATTACCCACCTAAGCAGGTTGTGAAGATGTAAAAGCCCGGTATCCATATTTAAGATTTATTATTTGAAATTGCATGACAGCACCCACACCCACTATTCACTTATTGACCCATTCACTTATTGACCCATTCACTATTCACCCATTCACCTATTCACTATTCACCCATTCACTCCTTCACTTATTCAACTCATTCACTTACTCCGCCCAATCCGCGATAAAGATATTGGTATCTCTTGTACCACCATTATTCCGGTTGCTGCAAAATA
>CAYUGH010000019.1:32616-35677 GCA_964444195.1 uncultured Chitinophagaceae bacterium | reverse complement strand
GCGATAAAGATATTGGTATCTCTTGTACCACCATTATTCCGGTTGCTGCAAAATACAACTTTCCTTCCATCGAAACTAAACATGGGGAAAGCATCAAATCCTGCATCACGGCTAACTTTGGTTAAACCCGTTCCATCTTCATTGATCGTGTACATATTGAAGGGGAAGCCGCGCTTGTATTCGTGGTTGCTTGCAAAAAGAATACGCTTGCTGTCGGGCATATACACAGGCGCCCAATTGGCCTGTCCAAGCGAGGTAACCTGCCTTGCATTGCTGCCGTCTGCATCCGAAATCCAAACTTCCATATTGGTAGGCGCCACCAGGTTTTCAGCCAGCAGGTCTTGGTATTCTTTTATTTCCTGTTCTGTTTTTGGCCTCGAAGCCCTCCAGATCAACTTTTTCCCATCAGGGCTAAACCAGGCGCCACCGTCGTACCCAACGGTATTGGTGATCCTCTTTTCTTTACCGCTCTTCAGGTCCATTATATACAATTCAAGATCGCCATCCTTAGTGCTTGTATAAACCATTTTCTTACCATCAGGGCTTACAGTGGCTTCTGCATCATAGCCCTTGCTGTTTGTCAACTGCTTTACAATCTTACCATTCAGGTCAGCCATAAAAATATCGAAGCTGCTGTACAAAGGCCAGATGTATTTATTGCCATACTTGGTGCGATCCGGCACCGGCGGGCATTCATTTCCACCTAAATGTGTGCTAGCGTAAATAATATGTTTACCATCTTTAGTAAAAAATGGACAGGTGGTTCTCCCCTTTCCTGTACTTACCAGTTTAGGCTCAAACCCTTCATCGGGGTGGGTAGGCAGCTTTCCAATAAAAATCTGGTCGCAGGCAATACCCTCTTTTGGATTGGTTTTTTGAAAAACGAGGTACCTGCCGTCAAAACTGAAATAGGCCTCTGCGTTATCGCCACCAAAGGTTAATTGCCGGATATTCTTAAAATGCTTTTCACCTGCAAAATGAATTGAATCATTGTCAAAAATTTCAATATGAGCTCCGGCGGGGATTTCCGAACCCTTATTTGAAAACAAATGAACCAAACTGCCTGCTACTGTTAAACTGATTATTAATACCCGGAACATCCTTTTATAAAATTTGCGCAAAAGTACAGTAATGACCCTTAAAGAAGGGTTAGTTTTGCACCCGATGAGTACCCCGAAAGGCTATACAATTGTCATGCTTTTGTCATTTTTTGCTTCCTGCAACCCAAACGGGGCCGAAGTAAAGCCCGTACAAGAAAAGGAAAGCAGGTTTGCAGGATTAGAGCCTTTCCTTGAATCGGTAAAAAACTACCCTGATTCTATTCGCCTGTATGAAATATTGGTGGATACCCTTGCAAACAGGGGATTACGAATGGAAGCAGCAGCCTGGTGCGATTCTGCCATCAAACACGAAAAGATATTTCCTGCCGGTTGGTTTTTGGCTAAAGGAGATTTGTACAGGTTGGCAGGAGCATATGACAGCGCCATTTCGGCTTACAGGCAGTACCTGCATGCTTTTCCCGATGATGAGCAGATACTGCTAAACCTTGCCAATACCTATGCTGAAAAAGGGGATAGCTCTGCCCTGCCGCTTACCAACCATATCGCAGGATTATTTGCTTCGCCCGAAACCAGGGCGAGCACAGCATATATTAAAGGCATTTATTTTGCAACAAATAAAAATTACCCGCAGGCACGCAAGTGGTTTGATAGCGCCATTGCCCTGAGGTATAATTTTATTGAGGCATGGATGGAGCGCGGATACAGCTTTTATGATGAAGGAAAATACAGGGAAGCTTCGAAAAACTTTTTTCAACTGACCAACCTGAATAAAGCCAATGCCGATGCCTGGTACTGGATGGGAAAATCAGAGGAGGCCATGGGCGAAACAGTGAAAGCAAGAGAACATTATGCCCGTGCCTACAGCCTCGACCGCAACCTGACCGAAGCAAGACGCGCGCTTGAACGGTTAAGAAAATAATTTCAGGCAGGCTTGTATTCAACCTGGTATAGCCCCGACAATAAGGATTCTGCCTGTTCTTTCCGGTTAATGGGAATCGAGATTTTCATTTGACAAAAAAGCCCGTTATCATTCGTCAATACAGTTCCGTTGCAAAGCTTTACGATCCGCATCACATCATTCAGATCGTTGTAGGTACAGGTAACCGTGTACATCGCTTCAATATCTTTCTCAACCACCGGGCTCATTTGCAAGGCAAGCGCGGTTGCGGTTTTATAGGCATTTATTAACCCGGGCACACCCAATAGCGTGCCTCCAAAATAGCGGACCACTACCACCCCGGTGTTGGTTATTTGCATACTGTCAAGCTGACCAAGTATGGGCCTGCCTGCGGATCCTGAAGGTTCTCCATCATCCCCTACCCTGAACTGATTGCCATCGGTACCAATACGATAGGCAAAGCAATGATGGTTAGCTTTAGGATGATCCTTTTTTATCGCAGCCAGCCTTGCTTTAAACTCTTCGGCGGACTGCATGGGAAATGCGATGGCAAGAAACTTGCTGCCCCTGTCCTTAAACTCTGCCTGCCCATCGCGGATTATCGTTTTATAGCTGTCCATTTGTTTGTTTATCATCCATTCAATCTTATCAGTTCCGTTGAAAGAAATTTCCTTTGTAATACCCTTCGGCTTATCCGGGGCTTTTACTCCTCCGCCCGCATAAAGCGCGGTATTGGTTAAAATATGCGCTTCATCCCAAAGCCCTGCCTGCAAAAAGCTATTTAAAAGCATTGCCCCGCCTTCAATAAAAACACTTTGGATATTCAATGAATAAAGCGCATGGCAAATGATGTTGGGGTCATGGTTTGATAAGCCAGGAACCATAACAAATTGAACCGCATTTTCACTCGCCACGGTGCGTGCCTCCGTCGCCGTGGTGCGAGTCGATGCCTCGGTGCGTGTCCCCACGCACCGAAATTCTTCAACCGCCCCGGTGCGTGTCCCCACGCACCGCCATTCATCCACACCTTCTCCCAAGGCCTCGGTACGTGTCCCCACGCACCGAAATTCTTCAACCGCCCCGGTGCGTGTCCCCACGCACC
>CAYUGH010000019.1:0-32516 GCA_964444195.1 uncultured Chitinophagaceae bacterium | reverse complement strand
CGTGTCCCCACGCACCGAAATTCTTCAACCGCCCCGGTGCGTGTCCCCACGCACCGGAAACCTCCCCCCCACTCACCTTCTATTTCATTTAGCACAATAGTCCTATTCCCATCAATAAAAAGATTCAGTTCCTTTGAAAGCTTACACTGCGAATCCACTACCACCCGAACCGGTTGCGCGCCCGACCAAAGCCGGTTATTCAGTTGTGGGTTATCCATCGCAGCAGTCCTTGTCCCCACCAAAATGGCGGCTTCTTCGCTTCGCCACCTGTGCACCAGCCGGTTGGTAATGGGGTTGGTTATTTGCAATCTTTGCCCCTCCTTACCCGACAGATACCCATCAGCCGTTTGCGCCCATTTCAAATGAATGTATGGTCTCTTCTTTTCATGGAAAGTAAAAAACCGGCGGTTTTGGAAGCGGCATTCAGATTCAAGCACACCAATTTCCGTTTTCACCCCAGCCTGTTTTAAGATAGCGATTCCTTTTCCATCCACTTCAGGAAAAGGATCCGATGTACCAATCACCACATGCTTAATGCCTTCATGCACAATGCGGTTGACGCAGGGCGGCGTTTTGCCGAAATGCGCGCAGGGCTCCAGCGAAACATACAGGGTACTTTCGGGGATCAGCGCTTTATCTGCTTCTTCCACCGAGTCAAGGCAGTTAACCTCGGCATGCGCCTGCCCATACACCCGGTGCCAGCCTTCGCCAATAATGCGATCCCGGTAAACCAATACCGACCCAACCATTGGGTTTGGCGCCACATACCCTGCCCCGTTGGATGCCAGTTGAAGGCAGCGGTACATGTATTGCTCATGGTTGGCCATAGTGAATAAGCGTGCAAAGCTAAGGCTTCACAATATGCTTTAAGTTTGCCGCATGACTTTTGGCTCATTCAAAACGGAATTGGCGGCATCACTTTCAGGTTTGTATGATGCAGATGAGGCACTGGCTATAGCTTGCCTCGTTATTGAAAAGCTGACCGGAAAGCCAAGGGCCATGCAGTATCAAACTTCCCAAATGCCAGTTCCCGAAGCAAAGGCTCCGCTTCTTAAAACCTACAAGGAACAATTAAATCAAGGCAAGCCTGTTCAATATGTATTGGAAGAAACCTGGTTTATGAACAGAAAGTTTTATGTAAATGAATCGGTACTGATCCCGCGCCCGGAAACGGAAGAATTGGTGATGCTTACGCTTGAAACCCTTAATCAAAAAGGATTTCAGCAGAAACCCAAACATATCCTCGACATTGGAACCGGAAGCGGTTGCATTGCCATCAGCCTGGCACTTGCTTCGAATGATTTTGTAGTTACAGGTATTGATGTGGGTAAAGAAGCGCTTGAAGTGGCAGATCAAAATAGCAAACAACTTTCGGCCCATGTACACTGGCGGCAGACCGATTTCCTCAACCCTGCTTCATGGGAGCCCTTTGACAATTTTGAAGTTATTGTTTCCAACCCCCCGTATATTCCTGTAGCCGAAAAAGCCATTCTCGATAAAAATGTAACCGACTGGGAACCCGGGCTTGCACTGTTTACGCCAGACGATGACCCGTTTGTATTTTACAACGCTATTGCCGCATTTTGCAGAAAGTACCCTTTAAATGAAAGAATTGTCCTATTGGAAGGGCATCAGAATTATATGGGTGAAATCAGAAACATTTTCTTGGATATTTTCTCTGACGTTCAAATCAGGAAAGATATCCATGGTAATGAAAGGATGTTATTGGCAAAAAATTAAATCCCCTTCAATTCAAAACCCTGCCGGTACGATTTGCTTACAAATGCATTCGCCTCATCAAAATTAGTGATCTTCATATTCGGGCCATCCCATAGCAGCTTCACATAACGGCCGGGATAATCAAACCTGCCGGGATTTTTTTCCTGTGGTTTACGGTAATCAAAACTGCGGATGGCCAAATTACCCATCAGTACGGTTTCAGTCAACGGCCCCGAAATACTGAACGGAGCACTCAGGTTGTTGAACTTTTCGCTGCCATATCCCGCAATGCAGGCTTCCACCCATGAAGTATAATGCCCGGCTTCGTTACCCGGAACACGGTACAGGGTTTTTGGTGTGTTGGCATTCTGCATCAGCGCCGCTGGCAACAACCGTGGGTTGGCACCATACACATCTCCCATCATCTTTCCTTTTGTACCAATCATCAGTATCCCGTTTCCGCCATCGCCCATTTTATCATTGGGGCCAAGCTCTTCGGGTCTTTCAGGCTGAATGCCGCCATCCATCCAAACCATTTTAATATCGGGCTTACCCGGTTTGCCTTTAAATTTCAGGATCACATGCGAAGAAGGCGGGCAGCTTTCGGGAAAATATCCCCGCTTAAATTCATCCACATACACCGAACCAACACTACAAGTGGCCTCGGTTGGATACCCGAGCCCGAGCACTTTATAAGGCGCTTCCATCAGGTGGCAACCCATATCGCCAAGCGCCCCGGTGCCAAAATCCCACCAACCGCGCCAGTTAAAGGGTACCAGCTTATCAATATAATCACGGTTTTCAGCAGGTCCAAGCCACAAATCCCATTTAAGCGTAGCAGGCACTTCCGCCTTTTGCGCAGGCCAGGGAATACCCTGTGGCCACACCGGCCGGTCGGTAAATACATACACGGTATGCACATCGCCAATAAGCCCAGCATTAAACCATTCCTGCATTTGGCGAACCCCCTCGCCGCTTGCCCCCTGGTTGCCCATTTGTGTAACCACTTTGTACTTTTCGGCAGCTTTGGTAAGCAACCGGGCCTCGGCAATGGTATGGGTCAATGGCTTTTGTACATATACATGCTTGCCCAATTGCATGGCAGCAAGCGTTTGAATAGCATGTACATGGTCGGGCCCGCTTACCGAAACAGCATCAATGTTCTTATGTTCCTTTCCCAGCATTTCGCGGTAGTCGTGATAAAACTTTGCCTTGGGGTACCTTTCCCTCGATTTGGTTGCACGTTTCTCATCTACATCGCACAGAATGGCAATTTCGGCCTTGCCTCCCTGGTAAAAGTTCCAAAGATCGCTTTCACCTTTGCCACCTACACCAATACCGGCTACCAACAGCTTATCGCTCGGGGCTGTGTAACCTTTGCCTCCCAGTACGTGCCGGGGTACAATATAAAATCCGGCAGCAAGGGCTAATCCGTTTCTTAAAAATTTACGTCTGCTATCCAGGTTGTTTTTCACAGGCATCCCGTTATTTTTTTTAAAAATGTAAAGTAACAACTTTAACGAGCCCGGTGTAAAAATTTCCCGCCATTATACTGGCCTCATTTTTCATCCGCTCAAACCGGATTTTGTCCATCGCTAATCAGGCAGTTCCCGGATAGACCTGTCTTTTTTTTACCTTCACCCTTATCGTCCACGCCAGGTTCATTCGCCCGAAAATCAAAATCCACGAAGTCCGGTGCTTTTAAAAATATAAGCCTGCGTACCTATATTTACTCATTATAAGCTTTAGTACTTATATTTGCTAATTATAAGCTTTAATACCTATATTTATTGTTTCACTATATATAAATGTATGGCTATCAATAGAAAAAGAAATGCGGCGGTATTCACCGGAGATGTCATCGGCTCTTCGGAAATGAAACCCGCGGAAAAAAGAAAGATGCTGAAAGCGCTGAACACCGTGCTGGGCGCTAAAAACACAATGCTCCCCGACCTGAAAACCGAAATTTTCCAGGGAGATAGTTTCCAGGGCATGACGATAAATGGAATGGCACAAGCGCTCCGCTTTGTCCTGATCATAATTGCTTCGCTTAAAAAGCAAAACATTGCTGTACGGATATCCATTGGAATCGGCGAAATGGACTTTGCCGCTAAAAACGTAGTTACCAGCAACGGAACGGCATTCCAATATTCGGGCCGCGGACTCGAGGAAATTAAAAGAAAAGCAGGTACATTTATCGGTCTGTTTACCAAAAATGCGGAAATGAACCTTGAATTCGAAGTGCATTGCACAGCGCTTGATTACCTGATTGCCCGTTGTACGCCGCTGCAGGCCGAAGCGCTTGTGCTGGCATTAGATGAAATGACACAGGTGCAGATAGCAGGAACACTTAAACTTTCCCAGCCTGCCGTTCAGCAAAGATTGCAGGCAGCAGGTTGGCCGGTTATTAAGGCTGTTGTTAACCGTTTTGAACAAAAATTCTTAAACACCAACTGATATGCTGCTATTAAAATGGCTATGTGCGCACCTGATTGGCGACTTTATGCTGCAAACCGCTGCCATGGTGCGGCACAAAAAGCGGTTGAAATATAAGTCATGGATGTTGGCGGCGCATAGCATATTGCATGGCGCCCTTGTGTGGCTTTTTACCGCGCAATGGGCTGCCTGGTGGCTACCGGCAATTGTAGCAGTAACCCATTACCTGGTTGACCTTTGGAAATTGAACCGGCCCGATAAGACCGTTTATTTTATTGCTGACCAGCTACTGCATGCTGCCGTTTTGATAGTATTGTTTTTAGCCACCCAGGCCAATATGGAAAACGCTGTATCCTTATTTTCGGGCTGGTGGAACAACAGAAACGGCTGGGCAACGCTTTTGGGATACCTGTTGTTGTTGTGGCCTGCCGGGTTCCTGATAGGATACCTTACCCAACGCTGGCAAAACGATATAGGCCACCAGCTTGAGCGCACCAGGGAAAGCCTGGCTGAAGCCGGTAAATGGATAGGCGTGTTCGAGCGCATTTTGGTTTATACCTTTATCATTACCAACCAGTTTGGAGGTATCGGCTTCCTCATAACCGCCAAATCCATTTTGCGGTTCAACGAAACCCGGAAGGAAACCGGGCGCAAAGAAGCAGAGTATATATTAATAGGTACACTGATTAGTTTTGCATTTGCCATCCTCACCGGGCTTTTTATAAAACAAATCATAGAAAAATGACCAAATTATCAGTCAATATCAATAAAATAGCCACCCTTAGAAACAGCCGCGGCGGCAATAACCCCGATGTGGTTAAAACCGCAATGGATGTACAGTCCTTTGGCGCCGATGGGGTAACGGTGCACCCACGACCCGATGAAAGGCATATCAGGTATGCCGATGTAAGGGATATCAAACCCATCATCAACACCGAATTCAATATCGAAGGAAACTGCCGTGAACAAAAATTTATTGACCTGGTGCTGGAAGTAAAACCCGACCAGGTAACGCTGGTACCCGATGCGGAAGGGCAACTTACCAGCGACCATGGGTGGAATACCATTGAAAACCAATCTTACTTAAAGGAAACCATTGCCATTTTTAAAAATGCCGGCATCCGTGTTTCCATATTTGTTGACCCTGTAGTGGAAATGGTGGAAGGCGCAGCCGCTACCGGAACCGACAGGATTGAACTCTATACCGAAGGCTACGCCAAAGAATTTACAAACGGGTTAAAGGATATTGCCATTGCACCGTATATTGCAGCAGCAGAAAAGGCAAGGCAACTCGGGATAGGTATAAACGCCGGCCACGACCTTGACCGAAATAATCTTGCCTGGTTTAGCAAAAATATTCCTTACCTGAATGAAGTTTCAATAGGCCATGCCCTGATTTGTGACGCCATTTACCTGGGCCTCGAAAACACCATTCAGATGTACAAACGTTGCTTATACCACCACACATAAATAGATTTACTATGACCACAACCTTTCAGCCCTCACAATCCATTGCACATGTAATAAACCGGCTTGATGAAATCATCAGGGTTTGCAAATCGGAACGACTCCGGCAAGGTTATTTTGCTGCGTTGTACAAGCATATGACCATAGCTGTGCAACAGGCCATCATCCAAAAAAAATTCGAGGATAACGAAAGAATGGAGCGGCTCGATGTAATTTTTGCCGACCGGTACCTGCTGGCCTGGCAAAAATTCAGGCACTGCGAAAATTCATCGCTTAGCTGGACCAAAGCCTTTGAAGCCGGGGAAAAAAATAACCTGGTTGTGTTTCAACATTTGCTGCTTGGGGTGAATACGCATATCAACTTCGACCTCTCTATTGCTGCCGCGCAGACCTGTCCGGGGCCTGGCATCCGGCATTTGAAACATGATTTTGAGCTGATCAACCAGATTATTGCATCGCTTACCAGTAAAATGCAAAGCCGGTTGTGCAGAATTTGCTGGCCTATGTATTTTATCCGCGATATTATGAACGGATCGGATGACGCCGTAATAGAATTCAGTATTGTTAAGGCCCGGAAAGCCTCATGGATCGAGGCAATGGCGCTTGCCCAAACCCCGCCTGAACTTTCCGCCAAATGTATATCGGTGCTCGATGACACAGTTTCGTGTATTGCCGACCGAATAATTACCCCCGGCCGTGCCACCAGCATGCTTTTAGCTCCTATAAAATTAGCCGAGTCCAGTAATATTCCAAAAATAATTACATTGCTTGAAGCATAAAAAGAATAAACCCTCCCGTGACCAGGAGGGTTTGTTAACTACAACAACCAACATGAAAATTCTACCCTTTTTAACGCAGAAAAAACTGTTTGGTTTAAGTATGCTAAAATAGATTTAGCTATTCTTATAAAATTTAAACCAGCGCCATGTCAAGCACCTGCTGCATGGTTTTTACATAATGGAAAACCATGCCGTTGATAAATGAGGATTCAATTTCATTGACATCCTTTTCATTTTGCCAGCACATGATAATTTCCTTCAGCCCTGCCCTTTTGGCTGCCAATACCTTTTCCTTGATACCACCTACCGGCAAAACCTGCCCACGCAAGGTAATTTCTCCGGTCATGGCCAGGTAGGGTTTTACTTTCCTGCCTGTAAACGCCGAAGTCAATGCGGTAAGCATGGTAATACCCGCGCTTGGCCCGTCTTTGGGTACCGCGCCTTCGGGCACATGAACATGAATATTGTTCTTAGTAAATGTAACCGGGTCAATCCCATATTTCCTTGAATTGGCCTGTAGGTATGTAAGCGCTGTGGAGGCGCTTTCCTTCATCACATTGCCAAGGTTACCCGTAAGCTTCAACTCGCCCTTGCCTTCGCTCAGCAAAGCCTCAATAAATAATATATCGCCGCCAACATAGGTCCAGGCCAGGCCAACCGCCACACCGGGCATATTTACCATTTTATAAATATCGTTGCTGTACCGGGGTACCCCCAGTATTTTTTGGATATCATCCTTTGCCAGGTTTGATTTCACTTTTCCACGAGTGGCAAAATCCTTGGCCTGGTATCGCATAATACTGGCCAACTGGCGGTCAAGCTCCCGAACCCCGCTCTCCCTTGTATAACTTTCAATGATCTTTTCAATCACAGGATCGTTTATGACGAATTTCACCTTATCCAGCCCATGCGCCTCCCGCTGCTTGGGCAGCAGGTGCCTTTTGGCAATCTGAACTTTTTCTTCAATAGCATACCCGCTCAGGTCAATAATTTCAAGCCGGTCGCGCAAGGCGGGTTGAATACTGTCCAGCTTATTTGCCGTTGCTATAAACAGCACTTTGCTTAAATCATATTCCAACTCAAGATAATTATCGTAAAAACTATTGTTCTGCTCGGGGTCAAGCACTTCGAGCAAGGCGCTTGAAGGATCGCCGCGGAAATCATTACCAATCTTGTCAATTTCATCCAGTATCATTACCGGGTTGCTGGTTTTTACCTTGCGCAGGTTCTGTAAAATCCGCCCGGGCATAGCCCCTATATAGGTTTTCCTGTGGCCGCGTATTTCACTTTCATCGTGCAATCCGCCTAAGCTTAAACGCACATACTTACGCCCAATGGCATGCGCAATACTTTTGCCGAGCGATGTTTTACCAATACCGGGAGGGCCTACAAAACAAAGGATCGGGCTTTTCATATCGCCTTTCAGCTTCAAAACAGCGAGGTATTCAAGGATTCGTTCCTTTATTTTATGCATGCCGTAATGGTCGGCATCCAGCACTTCCCTTGCATGCTTCAGGTCGTATTTGTCGGTGGTTATTTCATTCCAGGGAAGGTCGAGCAACAGGTCGAGGTGATTGTACACCACGCTATAGTCGGGTGTGCTCGGGTGCATGCGTTCCAGCTTTTCTACTCCCAGGTTAAATGCGTTTTTGGCTGATTCGGGCCATTTTTTAGCCTCCGCTTTTTTGCGCATCTCAAAAACCTCGGCAACATTGTCGGTACCAAGCTCTTCCTTGATGCTTTTCATTTGCTGCTGCAAAAAATATTCCCGCTGTTGTTTATCTATCTCTGTCCGGGTTTTATTGGTCACCTGGTCTTTCAACTGCGCAAACTGCAACTCGCGGTTCAATAACCTGATCAATTCCTCCGCCCTCAACCGTATATCATCCATTTCAAGGATCGCCTGCTTTTCCTTTACATCGGTATTCATGTTACCGGTTACAAAATGTATCAGGAAGGAAGGCTGCTCGATATTTTTGAGGATAATGGCCGCTTCGCTTGGAATATTGGGCGAAAGATGAATGATTTGGGTAGCCAGCTCTTTAATGCTGCCAATCAGCGCTTCAAAATTCTGGTCATCAGGCACTTCGCCTTCGGGCAAATACTGAATGTTGGCTTTAAAATAGGGATCATCGGTTACCATTTCCGTAAGGCGGAACCGCTTTTTACCCTGCATAATTACGGTTGTGCCGCCATCGGGCATCTTGATCAGCTTGATTATGCGGGCAACCGTGCCAATTTCCACCAGGTCGGAGGCATTGGGTTCCTCCACATTGCTATCTTTTTGGGATATCACGCCAACCAGTTTATCAGCCTTCCAGGCATCATTTACCGATTTGATGCTTTTATCGCGGCCAACCGTAATGGGAATAACCACTCCGGGAAAAAGTACGGTGTTGCGTAAGGGTAAAATGGGTATTTCGTCAGGGTATTTGGTATTTTTATCCTGCTCACTTTCACCTTCAGAAATTGGAATTATAGGCATAAAGTCAACATCTTCTTCCGATCTAAAAAACATTTCATTCATCAGCATAAGGTGTTATTAATTAGTCAAAATGACAGCATTGGGCAGCCATACTGGTAAAAATTACAGTAGATAGGTATTGCCAATTAAAGTGCCAGCAGCAAAAGCTTGTCTTATTGACGCAAAAAAAGGCGCCATTTATAAAAATGGCGCATTCCCTTGAAAAAAACTAACCCTATGGTTAAAAAACAAATCCTACTCCTATCTGTGCGGTTTGGGCCTTCCATTCATCCTTTCCGTCAATATCGTTAATATCCTTCAAACCCCATATGTAGCGGCCATTTACCCTGAATTTGCCAAGGTGAATATTGGCGCCTGCCATCAGCCCGATATCGCCATCCTTAAAAGCATCTCCGGCATTTTGCAAAAGAGACCTGTTTTTATCGGTGATCAACGAAAACTGCGGGCCTGCCGAAAGCGAAAGAATATTGGCAATTTTATAATTAAGCGTTATAGGGATGCTTAGACGCTGCAGTTTTAAATTCGATAAATTATTGATATCCAATACGTTCTCATAAATATCTTTAAACTCCTCTGAATAGGAAAGTTCAGTTTCACCAAACAAAAATTCAGGCTGCAAATACCATTTTTCGTTGATCTTTATTTCGGTAAAAGCGCCGGCATAATACCCGAGATTGTACCCATCCTCAAAAGATACACCTGAAATTTTAACGAGATTAGCGCCGGCTTTCAACCCGAATTTCAGGAACTGCGCCTGGGTTGCGTATGACAGCAAAAACAAAATGGGTAAAAAAAGGAGTTTTTTCATGGTTTATTTGTTTCCGTTTTAGTAACGTTTGAAATGGAAAAAGATTACCTCAGACCTGTTAGCTTATTGCAAATATTCTATACCAATTCAATAAGGGTTATTTCTGGAAGTATGCCTACCCTGCCGGGGTAACCAATAAAACCAAAGCCCCGGTTCACATACAATTTTTGGTTTCCCTGCTCATAAAGACCTGCCCATTGCTTATACATCCATTGCACCGGGCTCCATTTCAGCCAGGGCAATTCTACCCCAAACTGCATGCCATGCGTATGGCCGCTCAGCGTAAGGTCAATATCGGGATATGCCGCACAAACCTCGCTATCCCAATGGCTTGGATCGTGGCTCATCAATATTTTGAATGGGCTGGAGGCGGTATCCTTATACGCTTTTTTAAGGTTGCCGTACGAATGAAACCGCGATTTTCCACTGATATTCTGCACCCCTATCAAGCCAATGCTTTCTCCATCTTTTTCAAGCCTGACCGATTCATCCATCAGCAGTTTCCATCCCATTCCGGCATGTACCTGTTTCAGCTTTTCAAGGTTAGCCAGCTTTTCTTCAGGCGAGTTCCATTGAGCATAATCGCCGTAATCATGGTTGCCAAGCGTACTGTACACCCCCAATGGAGCCTTCAACCGGCTGAATATCCCGGTAAATGGCTCCATTTCAGTGGCCCGGTCATTTACCAGGTCGCCTGTAAAAAGAATGAGGTCCGGGTTAAGGCCAATAATGGCTTCAACACCTTTTAAAACCTCATCGCTGTTCATAAAACTTCCGCTGTGTATATCGCTTATTTGTACAATCCGCAACCCCCTGAAAGCATTGGGCACATTTTTAAAAGCGAGTTTCAGGCGGCGGATCTTGTAATTGTACTGGTTTTTAAACCCGTACAGCAAAGCGCTGAAAACCGAGCTGCCAACCGCTAATCCTGCCCAGCTTAAAAAAGCGCTGCGCGAAATAGTATGGGCCGCTTCAGGCCCCGTTCCCTGGTTCTTTTGAACTGCGCCAGGAATAAATGACCAGGCCCACTGAAGCCCACGCCGAACATCATCTATCATAAAAAAAGAAACCGAAATGAGTTTGGCAATTAAAATCCCGATCATGACAGCCAGCGGATACATACGCCATGCGGGTGAATGAACCTGGTTCCTCAGGTAAGGGGCAGCCAGTATTACGGCCAGTGTGGCGGCGCTTATGAACCAGAAAATGAAAAATACGCCACGTTTCCAGCCGGGGCTTAAGGCGTTGGTAACTGTTTTTACCGCCTGGAAAATATATAGATCAAGCAAAAGAAGAATTGCTGTGAAAATTAAAAATTGTACCATAATTCTTGCCATGTTAATTACTTGCGTTTAAATTGCCATCTGCATCTTGCATCTTTGTGCCTGAAAGCAAAGTATAAGTATTTGCACCGCCTGAAAACACAAAATATGTATAAGGTTATTCAACTTTAGCGGACGGTTGCCTGTAGATTGAAAAAAAATTTAATTATGAAATTCACTTATTTCGGACATTCATGCTTTTCGGTTGAAACAAATGGTACTACCTTGTTGTTCGACCCCTTTGTAACCTACAACGAACTGGCCAAAACCAAAGGCATTACAGCCGACAGTTTAACAGCAGATTACATCCTGGTATCGCATGGCCACCAGGATCATGTGGCCGACCTGGTCGCTGTAGCCAAACACACCGGGGCAACCGTAATTTGTGCCTGGGAACTGATGAGTTGGTTACATGCGCAGGGTGTCGCAAACGTGCATCCAATGAATACCGGGGGTAAAAAAGCATTCAGCTTTGGTTCGGTAAAATGCGTGGTTGCCCATCACAGCAGCAGTTTGCCCGACGGCAGTTATGGCGGAAACCCGATGGGGTTCCTGGTAACCGGTTCCGAAGGAAATTTTTACTACAGCGGCGATACTGCGCTTACGCTGGATATGCAATTGATACCGAGATGGACAACCGTTGATTTTGCCATTCTTCCAATTGGGGACAACTTTACCATGGGCCCCGAAGATGCCGCCATGGCAGCCGACATGGTGCAAACCCAAAAGGTAATTGGGGTTCACTACGATACCTTTCCTTACATTGTAATTGAAAAGCATGGTGCCGAAAAAATATTCGCAGACAAACAGATAGAATTAATATTGCCGGAAATTGGCGAAACTGTTACCCTTTAAGCTTTTGGGTATTAAGTAAATGATTGGAGAAGGCGGTGGCGCTGGGTTGAATGGAAAATTGATTTTGGAAACTATATTTTAGGAATTATAAGCTCAGATGGCAAGAGTAATTGGAATAGCGAATCAGAAAGGCGGTGTAGGAAAAACAACCACGGCCATTAACCTGGCGGCAAGTTTAGGGGTGCTGGAATACCGCACCCTTCTGGTGGATGCCGACCCCCAGGCCAATTCCACCACAGGTGTCGGCTTTGATTTGCAGAATATAAATGTAAGCCTGTACGATTGCTTTGTAAACCAGGCTTCTGCTTCTGAAGTGATATTGAAAACCGAAATCCCTAACCTTGACCTCATTCCTTCGCATATTGACCTGGTGGGCGCCGAAATTGAAATGATCAATTACCCCAACCGGGAAAATGTGCTCAAACAAATATTGGAGCCCGTCCGCGACCGGTACGATCTTATTATTATTGACTGTTCGCCTTCGCTTGGCCTCATCACCGTAAATGCGCTGGTGGCTGCCGATTCGGTAATTGTGCCTGTTCAAACCGAGTTTTTTGCGCTTGAAGGGCTGGGTAAACTGTTGAATACCATTAAGATTGTACAAAGCAGGCTCAACCCGGGACTCCAGATAGAAGGCATACTGATGACCATGTACGATGCCCGTTTGCGCCTGTGCAACCAGGTGGTAAGCGAAGTGCGCAGGCATTTTGAAGCAATTGTTTTTGGAACCATAATCCACCGGAATACCCGCCTGAGCGAAGCCCCAAGTGTTGGCAAACCGGTTATTTTATATGATGCCAACAGCAAAGGTTCGGCCAATTACCTGAACCTGGCCAAGGAGGTATTGCAAAAAAACAACCTCACCAAAATCTCCGAAAGCGAAAGGTATATCCCGGTTTTGGAGGAAGATGAGGAAGTTGAGGATGATGAATAGCCTATTCAAAACTTGTCGGTAATTTCTCCACGCGGCTATTCTTTTTGCCGTATTAGTACCTACTTTTGCCGCCCCCCGATATATTACGGGCGCCAATTTGAAATGAGCAAAGCAGATAATAAAAAGGAAATGATTGGCAAGGGGCTGCGAAGCCTCCTGAGCAATATTGATGCCGACCTGAAAACAACTACCGGACACCTGAAAACTGAAATAGTTGAAAAACAAACCAGTTCCCAACGGATTTCAATCGACCTGATTAATCCCAACCCGAATCAGCCCCGCCGCGATTTTGATGAAAAAGGTTTGGAAGAGCTTGCTTCCTCTATCAGGCTCCACGATATCATTCAGCCGCTTACCGTAGCGCATTTACCCAATGGGCGTTTTAAGCTGATTGCCGGTGAACGGCGCTACAGGGCTTCAAAAATGGCCGGGCTTAAAGACCTGCCCGTTTTTATAAGGGAAGCCAACGACAACCAGATACTTGAGCTTGCGCTGCTGGAAAACCTTCAGCGCGAAGACCTGAATGCCATTGAAATATCCCTCAGCTACAAAAGGATGATGGATGAATTGCATTATACGCAGGAAGAAGTGGCAGAGCGGATGGGTAAGGAAAGGAGCACGGTTGCCAATTACATCCGGCTGCTGAAGCTTCCGCCCGATATCCAGATTGCAGTGCGCAACGGAAGCATCAGCATGGGTCATGCCAGGGCGCTTATTAATGTTGACCATGTAGATAAGCAACTGTTCATTTACCGCGAAATAACCGAAAAAGGGCTATCGGTAAGGCAAACCGAAGAGCTGGTGCGCAAACTGTATAAGAGCCCGCCTGTTGTTAAACCCTCTGCAAAATCAGGACTATCGCCAGCTTATAAAAGAATAGAAGATAATTTAGCCTCGCATTTTGGTACCAAAGTAACCCTGAAGCATTCAAAAAGCGGCACAGGCTCAATAGCCCTTGAATATTATTCGCTTCAGGAATTTAATAAGCTGATTGAAATGATGGGCATCAAAGTGCATTAAGTTAATAAATTCCGGGGTGAAAACAATTTATCTTTTTATTATATTTATCGTATGGGCTATCCCTTTGCAGGCTCAGCAGCAAAAGAATACTATTGAAAACAAGGAAAGACCGGATTCATCCATAAAAACCTACACCCTAAAAGATAGTGTTGCGCTTGCCGACAGTATGCGAAGGGTGAGAACAAGAAGGGTTACCAGGCATTCGGCTATTATACCCGGGTGGGGGCAATTTAATAACCGGCAACCCTGGAAGGCCCCCATTATTTACGGAGCGCTTGGCTTTACCACCTACCTGTTTGCCACAAACGTTTCAACGTATAAAGAATTAAAAGCGGCTTATATTGTACGTACAGATACCATACCATCCAATGATAATGATATGCCTGAAGAGTACCAGCCGCTCTCCACCAACTCCATCAGGTTTTACAGGGATGAGTTCAGAAAAAACGTGGATTACAGTGTTCTTGCTTTCATCATCCTGTGGGGGTTGAATGTGGTGGATGCTGCAGTATTTGCCAACCTGCGCGATTTTGATGTTTCAGACCATATAGGCCTGCGGTTGAAAGCTCCATCGATTAACATAGCAACCGGCCAAAGCCAGGTAGGAATGGCCATACAGCTTAAAAATCCTCCCAAAACCTTAAAGCCTCTGCCATCCAGATAAATATTTTTTAAGATGAAAATTGCATTGATCGGTTACGGAAAAATGGGTAAGGCCATTGAGGCAATAGCCATTGAAAGAGGACATGAAGTTGTTTTAAAAGTAGGTATTGAAAACCTGGAGGACTTTACTCCGGGCAATGTTAAGCTGGCTGATGTGGCCATTGAATTCACCGGGCCGGAAAGCGCTTTTGAAAATATTAAGCGGCTGATGGATGCAGGGGTACCGGTGGTAAGTGGCTCCACCGGCTGGCTGCAGCATTACGACGAAGCGGTTGAAAAATGCAGCCAGGCAGGTACAGGCTTTTTATATGCAAGCAATTTCAGCCTCGGGGTGAACCTGTTTTTTGCGCTGAATAAATATCTCGCTACATTAATGGCAGGCTTTCCTGAATACCAGGCTTCCATGACAGAAATTCACCATACGGCAAAATTAGATGCTCCAAGCGGCACCGCCATCACACTTGCCGAACAAATGGTTTCCATATTGCCTGGTAAAAAAGGTTGGACAAAAGAAGCGAAAGATTCCGGCGATTCGATCCATATTGAAAGTAAAAGGATTGACCCTGCGCCGGGCACGCATACCATCCGTTATTCCTCGGCTATTGATACCATTACCATTGAGCATGAAGCGCATAGCCGCCAGGGCTTTGCCTTTGGCGCGGTTTTAGCTGCTGAGTTTTTAAGCGGCAAAAAAGGAGTTTATACAATGAATGATGTTTTGAGATTACCCGAATAAAAAAAAATTTGGTTAGCGTTTAGTGAGACACCAACTGCTAACCAAATTCATCATTCATCATTCCTTATTCATCATTCATCATTCCTCATTCATCATTCATCATTCATCATTCCTTAAACCCCATGCCCAGGTTATACATTACAAAGCTCCAAACATCGGCCGACTCATCAATCGTTTTGCTGGTAGGCTTGCCTGCACCATGGCCCGCATCCACATCAATCCTTATCAAAACAGGGCTGCTTCCCTTATGGTATTCCTGCAAAGTGGCAGCAAACTTAAAGCTATGCGCAGGCACTACCCTGTCATCATGATCGGCAGTGGTAACCATTGTTGCCGGGTAGGATATGCCTTTTTTCAAATTGTGCAACGGCGAATATTTATACAGGTACGGAAAATCCTTTGCATTATCACTGCTTCCATATTCAACTACCCAGCCAAAACCTACGGTGAATTTCTGGTAACGCAGCATATCCATTACGCCCACGGCAGGCAGCGCTACTTTAAACAGGTCAGGGCGCTGAGCCATGCAAGCCCCTACCAGCAGCCCTCCGTTACTCCCGCCCCTGATGGCAAGCTTTGAAGGCTTTGTATATTTTTCGCTAACCAGCCATTCGGCCGCAGCAATAAAGTCATCAAACACATTTTGCTTTTTTTCAAACATACCTGCCTTATGCCAATCCTCCCCGTATTCACCACCACCCCGCAGGTTTACTGAAACATAGATGCCTCCTTGCTCCATAAAAAACAAATTGCTTACGCTAAACGCGGGCGTCATCGAAATATTAAAGCCGCCATATCCGTATAATAGCACCGGGTTGTTGCCGTCTTTTTTCATGCCCTTTTTGTAATTGATGAACATGGGCACTTTTGTGCCATCCTTGCTTGTAAAGAAAACCTGTTCGGTGGCATACTCATCCGGGTTGAACTTAACTTCGGAACGGCGGAATAACTCGCTTTTACCACTGGGAATATCAAACCTGAAAATGGTATTTGGCTGGGTAAACGATGTAAACGAATAAAACAACTCCATATCCGTTTGCTTGCCGCCAAAACCACCAACGCTACCAATGCCTGGCAATTGAATCTCCCTGATCTTTTTTCCATTCAGGTCATATTGAATTACCTTGCTGGCTGCGTCTTTCAGGTAGGATGCGAAAATATTGCCGCCCGCTGTACCCGCGCTTTCCATCACTTCCCTTTGCTCGGCTATAATCGTTGTCCAGTTCTTTTCATCGGGGTGGCTGAAAGGGATTCCTACCACCCTGAAATTAGGAGCGCCTTTATTGGTGTGAACAAATAAAATATCCCCGCTGCTTTCAATAACACCTGCATCAAAATCATAGCCTTTAAAGATCAATTTAAAAGGAGCATTCATTCCGTCACTTAATTTCCGGGCCATAATTTCATTACCGCTTGTACCCTTGCTTTTACTAAGAATAAGGTATTGCTGATCTTCGGTTACCCCTGCCGAATGGTATTGCAGCGGATTTTCATTATCCTCAAAAATGAGAATATCCTCCTGTTGCGGGGTACCAATTTTATGGTAATACACTTTATGAAACTTGTTTTGGCCGCTTAGCGCTGCTTTATCATCAGGCTTTGGGTACCGGCTGTAAAAAAAGCCTTCGTCCCCTACCCAACTCATACCGCTAAATTTTATCCATTCCAATTTTTCGGACAGTACTTTCTTCGTTTCAACATCCATTACAAACCCTTCGCTCCAATCGCTGCCCGCCTTATTTACGGTGTACCCGCAGTACTTTGAATGCTGGCTGAAATTAATGCTCCCAAGCGCCGCAATACCTGTACTGCTCAAAGCATTGGGGTCAATAAATACTTCAGGTTCTGCATTCAATCCCTTTTGCCGGTAGAACACAGCTTGATTTTGAAGGCCGTCATTTTTAAAAAAATAATAATACGTCCCTTCCTTTGAAGGAGAAGAGTATTTTGGATAATTCCACAACTGCTCGAGACGTGCACGAACCTTTTGCCTGAAAGGAATAGCATTAAGGTAATTAAAAGTCACTTCATTCTCTGCTTTCACCCATGCCTTTGTTTCTGCGCTGTTGTCATCTTCCAGCCAGCGGTAAGGGTCTAATACTACGGTTCCATGGTAGTTGTCCGAAACATTTTCTTTTCGGGTAGCAGGGTATTTAATCTGCGCATGAATGGTCATCATAGTTCCTGTCAAAATGATTGTAAAAAACATTCGTTTCATATAGCAATTTTTATTCTTTGAGTGTTTAGTAAAAAATATCATGCCAATTTAATGCCGGCAACGTAGTTTGCTAAATAATTTGTAGAAATAATTCATAAAATACTGCCGTATGCTGCAAAATAATTATCAAACACCTCATATAGCAAAAAGTTTCCCAAGAATGTAAGTAGGTTAAAACCCTTATTTTTGACGCAAAATGTGTAGTTGGTACACAGGAAACGTGGCCCGCAATTAGGGGGCCAAATTATTAAAAGATTTAAGTAGCCCCATATATGGCAGAAAAAATAACAAAAATTGGCGTACTCACTTCCGGGGGAGATAGCCCGGGGATGAACGCCGCAATAAGAGCGGTAATAAGAACAGGCAATTATTACGGGCTTGAAATGTATGGTATATTCCGCGGTTATAGCGGATTGATTGAAAATGATATCCAGCGGATGGATAACCGTTCGGTGGCCAACATCATTCAAAGAGGGGGCACCATTTTAAAGACTGCCCGCAGCAAGGAATTCAGAACCCAGGAGGGAAGAAAAATTGCCTATGAAAACCTTCAGAAATTAGGGATCAACGGATTAGTGGTCATTGGCGGGGATGGTAGTTTTACCGGCGCCGATATTTTCAGTGAGGAGTACGATATACCCTGCATAGGATTGCCTGGCACTATTGACAAGGATATTGCCGGAACAGATTTCACTATTGGGTTTGATACTGCTGTAAATACCGCCGTGGAAGCTATTGATAAGATCCGTGATACCATGGATGCGCATGACCGCCTGTTTGTGGTAGAAGTTATGGGGCGCGATGCAGGTTATATTGCCTTGCATAGCGGTATTGCTACCGGGGCTGAAAATATCCTCATACCCGAAACCAAAACCAATATTGAGGATATCATCCGCAATATGCTGGAAAAGGAAAAAAGGAAAAAGCTGGTAAACCTGATTGTAGTGGCCGAGGGGGATATTTTTGGAGGGGCCGATGCTGTTGGCAAAGCTATCCGGGAGCGTTTACCAAAAGCCGATGTAAGGGTATCCATCCTGGGGCATATCCAACGCGGAGGATCGCCCACCTGCATGGACAGGCTGATAGCCAGCAGGATGGGCTATCATGCCGTGGAAAGCCTGATGGAAGGGAAAAAAAATGTAATGGTGGGTATTGTTAACAATAAAATGCATTACATACCGCTGAAACAGGCATTGAAATCGAAAAACAAAATAGATACCAACTGGCTGAAAATTGTAAAAATCCTTGCCAGTTAGACAACCCTGAATTATTAGGTGGTTCCCATTACCTTTAACGCCCCGTATAATTAATTAAAAATGTATTCTCACTTTATATGTCAAAAAATATTAACAAATACCTGCACTCAGGAATGGATAAGGCAGCAGGCTACGAACATAGTAACAAACGAACCAAAATTGTAGCTACAATCGGGCCTGTATCCAGCACTTACGAAACCATGCTGGAGCTGGTAAAAGCCGGGGTGAATGTTTTCAGGCTCAATTTTTCGCATGGCTCGCACGAAGACAAGCTTGCCGTTATAGAAAATATCCGCCGGATTAACCGCGAAGAACCTTTCAACGTCGCCAGTCTCGCCGATTTGCAGGGCCCTAAGCTTCGTGTTGGGGAAATTGAAAATAATGGTATCGAAGTGTCTCCCGGAACCATTTTAACCTTTACCAATGAAAAATGTGTAGGTACCCTTGAAAAAATTTATGTTAGCTACCCTAACCTGGCAGGCGATGTAAAACTGGGTAACAAAATACTCGTTGATGATGGCAAAATTGAAGTGGTTGTAAAAGAAATAACCCGCTCAAAGGATGTAAAAGTTGAAGTGACCATTGGCGGCATATTATCTTCCAAAAAAGGCATTAACCTTCCCGATACCAAAATTTCCCTGCCTGCGCTTACTGAGAAAGATTTGGCCGACCTTGAATTTATTATTGAACAGCAATGCGACTGGGTAGCGCTTTCCTTTGTAAGAAGTGTAAAGGACCTGGTAATTTTGCGTAGCAAGCTGGTTGAAAAAAAGAGCAAGACCAAGATCATTGCCAAAATTGAAAAGCCCGAAGCCATTACCAATATCAGGGATATCATCCTCGAAAGCGATGCCATTATGATTGCCCGTGGCGACCTCGGTGTAGAAATGCCTGTGGAGAAAGTACCCATGATCCAAAAGGAAATCATCCGCAAGTGCATGCACCGTGCCAAACCGGTAATTGTGGCCACACAAATGATGGAAAGCATGATGGACCGGGTAAAACCCAACCGTAGTGAAATTACCGATGTGGCCAACGCTGTATTGGAAGGCGCCGATGCCGTAATGCTTAGCGGCGAAACTGCGGCGGGCCAGCACCCTGTATTGGTGGTGGAAACCATGTCGAAGATCATTAAGGAAATTGAAACCACGGCATATAGCTACGACCGGGAAGAGTTGCTTAAACCTCAGCCCCATTCCCCATCTTTTTTGAGTGATGCCATTTGCTACAATGCCTGCAAGATGGCGCTTGATGTGAATGCAGACGCGTTGATAGGAATGACGCAGAGCGGCTATACCGCATTTATGCTAAGCAGTTATCGCCCAAAGGCGCCCTTGTACATCTTCACCAAAGAAAGAACCCTGGTGAACCAGCTTTGTTTAAGCTGGGGGGTACGGGCGTTTTATTATGCAGAAGAAGAAAGCCTCGACGGTATAATAAATGATCAGATCACTATTCTGAGCGAAAGAGGTTTCCTCCGTTCGGGCGATGTGGTAATCAATACAGGCAGCACTCCCGTTGAACTGCACCTTCCAACCAATATTATTAAAGTAACAAGGATTGATTAATAGAAAAATATGAATTATCAGAAAAACAGGGATAGGGGGAGATTTAGACCTAATCCGAACAGAAGAGGATTTGACAAACCTAAAAGGGCGCCGCTGCCCGAGGGGTTTTCGTTATTTTATATGGCTATCGAATGCCCAAATGAAATAAATGAACAGGTAGAGCAAATGAAGGATTATATGGAGCAAAATTTCGGGTGCAGGGCCGCTAAAAAATCACCGGCCCACCTTACCATTGTTCCGCCATTCCGCGCCGAAGATGAATTACAGGCAGAGTTGCTCAACTTTGTGCAAACGTTCAATATGGGGCTGGTGCCTTTCAGCATAAGGATGAAAAATTACGGGCAATTTGCCGATAGGGTTTTATTTATTGATGTAGAAGCCCCAAACGTTCCGTTGATAGAATTGGAAAGAGATTGCATGCATGAGTTTTCAGAAAAATTCCCGGGCATTATTTTTGGCATGAAACCCGAGTTCAACCCGCATGTGACCATTGCCACCCGCGATATTCCGGAAGGGGCGCTGGCCACCGCCCGAAACTATTTTGAAGCTAACCACGCAGTTGATGTGGCATTTAACGCTAATGCGCTAAGTCTGTACAGGCTTGAAAACGGCTGGTGGAAAAAGGTTGAATAGGAAAAAAATACAGGGCCGGTTCCTAAAGAAGCCTTAAAAAAATAGAGGCAGTCTCAATACTAAAAGACTGCCTCTATTTTTTTGGAATTTAACCTGGGTATTTTATAGCTGGGAAACCTGCTTTAGATAGGCGCCCGCTATTTGCCAACCGGGGCGGCAATTCCAATGTTGTAAAGAAAATGATAATTGGCGCCCTGCGTAACAGGGATACGATACTGAAAATTGCTAAAAACAAAATGGTCGCCACCCAGCCTAAACTGGAGCCCCGCGCCCAATGGAGCAAATGCCTCAAAACGGCCGTTATAAGATGATCCCCCCAAACCTGCGCTCAGGTAAGGAACTAAAAAAAATTATCAGGCAATAACTTAGCATGCACCGAGGCATCGGCCTAAAATAATAATTTGTCCGGCCCGGTTTTGGTACCTGTGTTAGTTCTTATCGGGTAAGAGACATATCCAAAATATCCATTAATGGAATAATCAAGGTATGGAGTAATGCCCTTCAAATAAGATAATCCGATTGCAATATCCATATCCTCAATTTGCGACCACTGGTGTTCGCTTAAAACGGAAGTAAGTGAAGAATTACGGATGGCCTCAGCGGTTTTGAAATCATATGCTCCAAATGAAAATCCAAAAGTTCCCCTTTTAATAAGTTCATCGCTTGTTTGTGAATTGGCTAAAAAAAACACGCCTATTCCCATAAACACAAGTAATGTTTTTCTCATGGTTTAAATTTTAGTCCTGCAAATGTATAAGACTAATAAAGTTATGTTGTAGTAATTATTAGCAACCCGAAAAAGTTACAAACTGATGTGCATAAAAAAAGCCCGCATCCGGGCTTCTCTACATTTTTTAGTTCAGAATGGATTTGGGAGGCACTTTTCCTAAATTTTCAACCTCCACTTTGGCAAGCCCCGATTTAATCATACCTAATTTTTCGGCTGCCTGAAGCGTAAGATCACACACCCGGTTAATCCTGGGAGACATGCGGTCATTTACCTTAACGATAACTGATTTTCCATTTTTGGTATTGGTAACGCGCAGCCAGGTGCCCAACGGGTAATGATTGCTGGCACATGTAAATTTTTCCTGGCTGAATATTTCGCCTGAAGCTGTTTTGCGACCGCTGAAAGAATTATGGTAAAAGCTTGCTACACCTTTCTTGCTTTCCTTTTTTTCCCCTGCATTGTCGGGCAGGTTACCCGAAGAATATGCTGCCATAAATACCATCATCATCATTGGGATAGCCAATGCTCGTCCGGTAAGTTTTGCCAGCAGGCGCGTTCTTTTAGTGTTCATGTTTTCTCTTTTAAGTGAGTAAATAATTTTCTTAATCCACCCATCGGATGCATAAAGAAAGTTTCCAAATAGTTTAAAAACAACCAATGCTTTTAAACAGGTGTGGGTATTTCTAAAAAAAGAAGACTGCCTCTAAATACCAAAATGGCTGATTAGTAACCCTTTTTTAACCGGATTCCAGCATTTTTGTAAAAACAGACGCGTGCAAAAATATAGTTTTTGGGGTTCCAT
Source organism: uncultured Chitinophagaceae bacterium (assembly GCA_964444195.1). Classification (GTDB taxonomy): domain Bacteria; phylum Bacteroidota; class Bacteroidia; order Chitinophagales; family Chitinophagaceae; genus Phnomibacter. The sequence goes on along the minus strand of CAYUGH010000019.1, from coordinate 10,085 downwards.
CAGCCTTTCCTTAATTTTTTTAACATTTGGCGGATTTTGTCAATCCAATGAAAATCAATTGTTTGTAATAAAAAGAGCCAATCAGTACCAAAAATGGTTAAAGAAGCATCCCGGTATGAACCTCGAACCATTGGAAAGCAAGGTATTCCCTGTTTTTTCAGCGGTAGCTTATCAAACCCCGCAAAACTTTACCAGCCAGGTATTATATAAGAAGCATAGCTTTTGGGTGTTGGCTGATGTATCAACCAGGTTAAATAAAATACAGGATACATTGAAAACCATAGGGTTATCATTGCTTTTTTACGATACTTACCGCCCCTATGCTATCACAAAAAAAATGTGGAAAATAGTACCGGACGAGCGGTATGCAGCCAACCCGGCAAAAGGAAGCGGTCATAACCGGGGTGTTGCTGTGGATGTTACGCTTGCCGATCTGAATACCGGCAAACCGCTTTCCATGCCTACCGGGTACGATAATTTTACCGACTCCGCCCATCACGATTTTGCCGGACTTACTGAAGAAGTTGCCAAAAACCGCGCTTTGTTAAAGCAGGTCATGGAACAATACGGATTTAGGGCGCTTAGCACCGAATGGTGGCATTACAGCCTTCCTGATGGAACCAAATACCCGGTGCTCGACCTGAATTTTTCTACACTGAAAAAGATTAAGCTTCCTGGTACACAGTAGTTTACGCATTAAGCGCTTCCTCTGCCTCCATCATTTTTTCAAATACAGCTTCTGATTCTGCCTGCAAATTTTTGTGTTGGACCTTTGCTTTTGCCCAGGCATCCTCGGTTGTCTTGAATTTGTTGCGGTCGCCATAAGTACCCGGATCCGCGAGGGCAGCTTCAAGCCTCTCCATCTCTTTTCTCAATTCAACTATCCTCGCTTCAATATTTTCGAAATTTCGTTGATGCTTTTGATACTCTTTTTGCAGTTCCTTATTAAATGGTTTACCCTTTGGGAGCTTTTCATCTGCCTTGGGGGCAACAGCGGATGGTTGTAAAACAGGCTTCTTTTTTTCAGTGGATTTGCCCTGCTGGCTTCCATTAACAGCAACAGCCTGGTTGCTGGCTGCTTCTGTAAGTATTTTTTCCTTCCAAAGCAAATATTCTTCCCAGGTACCCCTGAACTCCCTGATCTTATGGTCGATAATTTCCCAGTAAACATTAGCCACTTTGCTGATGAAATAACGGTCGTGGCTAACGAGGATGATGCTGCCCTCATATTTGTTCAGCGCTTCAACCAGCAGGTCAACACTGTGCATATCAAGGTGGTTGGTAGGTTCATCAAGCATCAGGAAATTGGCTTTGCTTACAATGGTTTTAGCCAATGCCACCCTTGCTTTTTCGCCCCCGCTCAATACCCTTATTTTCTTTTCAACCTCTTCGCCCCCAAACAAAAAGCATCCCAGCAACGAGCGGTATTCCAGTTCGGTTTTACCCGCACGGCTTGTACTCATTTCCTGTAAAATATTATTGTTCAGGTCCAATGCTTCCAACTGGTGCTGCGCATAAAAGGCTTCCTTTACATTGTGGCCCCAAATACGCTCACCCTCAATGGGTTCAATACCGGCAATAATCCGAAGCAAGGTCGATTTACCCTTTCCATTAGCCCCAATCAGCGCTACTTTATCACCCCGCACAATTTCGGCACCGGTATCCTCCAAAATTTTCAACGGGCCGTATGATTTGCTTGCATGCTTCAGCGTACAGAGTATTTTTCCGGGTTGCTGATCAATCATAAAGTTGATGCGAATATTGGGTCTTTCAAGCTCCACATCTTCCAGCACTTCCAATTTGTCTAACCGCTTCATGGCACTTTGGGCCTGCGCTGCCTTGCTGGCTTTGGCCTTAAAGCGTTCTATAAAACGTTCCTGCTGGCGTATATAATCCTGCTGATTTTCATACGCACGCTTCATAATCTCAATACGCTCAACTTTTTCCTTTTCGTAAAAATCGAAGTTGCCGCTGTAAATATGCAGTTCCTGCTGGTACACTTCCACAATCTTTTTCACCATCCGGTTCAGGAAAAACTTATCGTGGCTTACAATAATTACACTGCCCGGGTAATGCTGCAGGTATCTTTCAAGCCATTCAATAGAGGGAAGGTCAAGGTGGTTGGTAGGTTCATCAAGCAGCAATACATCGGGATGCTGTAGAATCATTTTCGCAAGCAACACACGCATGCGCCAGCCCCCGCTAAACTGCTGAAAAGGCTTGGCAAACTGGTCGGTTTCAAACCCAAGTCCATGCAGTATCTCTTCGGCCTGGTGCTCCATGTAATAACCCCCTGCCACTTCAAAATCGTGCAGCAGGTGGGCATAATCATCCAGCAACTTTTCATTCGAATGGTCGGTTTCAAGCAATTTTTCAACCCGGTGCATCTCTTTTTCCACGGCCCTTGCTTCTTCAAAAGCATCCATCGCCACTTCCAGGATTGATTTATTGATCTCCTGGCTCAACAGGTCCTGGTGCAGGTAACCCATGGTTACATTTCTGCCCCGCTCCACCGTTCCGGCAGAAGGGAGGTATTCGCCAACCAGCAATTTCAACAGGGTCGATTTGCCTGTACCGTTGTATCCAATCAATCCAATCCGCTCATTCGGATGAATATGCCAGGTGGCATCGCGTACAATGGCCCGCGCTCCAAATTCAAAAGTCACATTTGTTAATCCTACCAACATGGCGCAAAAGTAACGGCCGCTCATCAATTATCATTTGCATAACCGTAGTTTACAAAAACCTTCCGATAAATTTGCCTCCAATAAGCTGGGAATGTAAAACCAAAACATGGGCCCCGGTTTCCTTTAAAATATGAATTTTTCACACCGGGTTACAGTTTTTACCATCTTGGTTTTATTGGGACTTTTACCGGGTTTTTCGGCCCATTCCCAAAAGCTAACCCTCAATGGCTATATAACCGACTCGCTTACCGGCGAAACCCTGATTGGGGCAAACCTGGTGATTAACCCCGGCGAAAAAGGAGTTTCTTCAAATGCCTACGGATTTTACTCCATCACGCTCGACAAAGGCAATTACCAGGTAGTTGCTTCCTATGTTGGTTACGAACCCAGGATTATTGACATATCGCTGGACAGCAACATTACTTTTAATTTCAAGCTGGTTCCCCAAAACTACAGCCCTGATGAGGTGGTGGTTACAGGCAAGCGCCGCGACCAGAATGTGCGCAGCGCCCAAATGGGACAAGTGGATTTGACCATTGAAAAAATTAAACAGATCCCCGCTTTAATGGGCGAAGTGGATGTGCTGAAAGCGCTGCAACTGATACCAGGGGTAAGAAACGCAGGCGAAGGCAATTCGGGTATTTACATACGCGGGGGCGGGCCCGACCAGAACCTGATCATGCTGGATGATGCTGTTGTGTATAATCCCGGGCACCTTTTCGGGTTCTTTTCGGTTTTTAATGGCGATGCGGTTAAAAACCTTACACTTATTAAAGGAGGCATGCCTGCACAATATGGCGGTCGGCTGAGTGGCGTGGTTGATATTACCATGAAGGACGGAAACAACCGCGAATTCCATGGAGAAGGCGGAATCGGGCTGATTGCCTCAAGGTTATCGCTGCAAGGCCCCATTCAAAAAGATAAATCCTCTTTCTTTATTTCGGCCAGGCGTACTTATGTTGATGCGTTGATCAAGCCGTTTATTCCTAAAACAAATAATCTCTATGGCAGCGGGTATTATTTCTACGACCTCAACGCCAAGGCCAACTTTAAACTGAGCGAAAAGGACAGGATTTTCTTCAGCGGTTATTTTGGCCGCGATGTATTTGACTTCAATAGCAAGCAACGTGCTTTTAAAACCAATGTTCCGTGGGGAAACAGTACGGCCACGGTTCGCTGGAACCATGTGTTTAACCGCAAATTGTTTGCCAATACAACCGTGGTGTACAACGATTATAATTTTAAGTTTGATGCCACCCAGTACGATTTCCGCGTGGTGCTCAGCAGCGGTATCCGCGACCTGAACGCCAAGGTTGATTTTGATTGGTTTCCGCTACCTGAACATAAAGTAAAATACGGGGTTCAATACACGTACCATACTTTTTTGCCCAACCAATTTTCGGGTGAACAGGGCGATACCGAACTACCCTCGCAAAATGTAGAAAAAAAGTTTGCCAATGAATATGCGGTTTTCCTGCAGGATGACTGGGAGATTAGCAACCGCCTTAAATTAAACGGCGGTATCAGGTGGAGCGGGTTTGAGCAGGTTGGCCCATACACCAATTATACGTTTGATGATGATGGCAATAAATTGGATAGTGTACCCTATGGCAAAGGCGACCAGGTGAAATGGTATAATGGTTTCGAGCCCAGGTTAACCATGCGATATGGAATAAACGATGCATCGAGCATAAAGGCCGGGGTAACCCGGAACCTCCAATATATTCACCTTGCAACCAATAGCGCCAGCACTTTACCTACCGATCTATGGGTTTCAAGCACCGAAAGGGTTCCGCCACAACGGGGCTGGCAGTACGCGCTGGGCTATTTCCAGAATTTTGCCAGCAATAAATGGGAAACATCCGTAGAAGTGTATTACAAATCCATGGAAAGCCAGATTGAATACAAAGAAGGCTTCACCCCAAGCCTTGCCGATCCCGAGCGTGATTTTGTATTTGGAAAAGGCTGGAGCTATGGAGCAGAATTTTTTCTGAATAAAACCCGTGGCAGGCTGAACGGCTGGATTGGTTACTCAATAAGCTGGACCTGGCGCCAGTTTCCCGACCTGAATGGAGGCCAAAAATATCCTGCCAAATATGACCGTCGGCACGACCTGAGCGTGGTGGCCAATTATGAGCTTTCCAAAAAATGGAAGTTTGGAGGCATTTTTGTGTTTGCCACCGGTAATGCTGCTACTTTTCCCGAGCGCTTTTATTTTGTGGATGGCGTACTCACGCAGGAATTCGGCCGCATCAATAGTTACCGCGTTCCAAGTTACCACCGTGCCGATGTTAGTTTTACCTATACCCCCAAGCCTGATAGCAAAAAGAAATATAAAAGCAGTTGGGTTTTCGGGGCTTATAATGTGTACAGCCGCATGAACCCCTATTTCATTTTCTTTGCACAGGACGGCGACCCCTTGCAAGGCACACAGCAGTTAGAAGCTGTGCAGGTGAGCATATTCCCCATCCTCCCGAGCGTTACATGGAACTTTAAATTCTAAAAGGGATTCAGGGTAGAAGTATAAATGGATAGAGCCACGAATGCACGAATAGAATTTTTCACTCATTCAACCATTCACTTATTCACTAATTGACTTCACCCATTCACTTATTGACTTATTCTCTAATTGACTTCACCCATTCACTAATTCACTTATTCACTAATTCACTAATTGACTTATTCACTCTCCCCTACTTCATCCACGCCCCTTTTATCACCCCATCCTCCACATCAAGGTCAATATATTCTTCGATGGTGCTGGCTAAAGAAAAACCCACATAATCAGGCTGGATCGGGAACTTTTTATGCGTGCGGGCAACCAACACAAGGGTTTGAATGCTTTTGGGGTGCGCATCGAGGTAGGGTTTAATGGCATAGGTAAGCGTGCGACCGCTATTGGATACATCATCCACCAGTAAAACTATTTTATCATCAAGGTCTATGACAGGGTTTATTTCAATGGACTCCGGATGCCTTTTATCAAGGACGATTTCCTGGAACAGCACTTTATGGGTTAAGTGAGGTTCTATCAATGCCCTGATTTTTTCCGCTATCAGGCTGCCATTTGGCGCAATCCCGGCGAGTACAATATCGCCGCCATCAATATTTTCTTCCAGTACTTGCAGTGCCATTCGCTTGATCTTCCATTCAGCCTGCTGCCCGTCGAGTATATATTTTTTTTCCACCGCTATTTTGTTAAAAGGGCAAAATAACCACAAACCATGTATAACCCCGCAATCATTCCTATTTTAGCTCCGTAAAATTTACTGCCATGCAGGTATTCCCGCAGATTGCTTTTGCCATTATGACCTTTGTAGCCATTTATATTTTCTCCAAAAAAATTGGGGAAATGCGGCGAAACATACTGTTGGGTAAAGACGAACCGCTTGCCACCGACCAAAAAACAAGATGGCGCAACCTGCTGCTGCTGGCTTTCGGGCAAAAAAAAATGTTTAGGAATCCCAAAGTGGCGCTGATGCACTTTGTAGTGTATGCCGGTTTCATCATCATTAATATCGAGGTGCTTGAAATTGTTTTGGATGGCATATTGGGCACCCATCGCCTGTTTGCCCCAGCACTTGGCGGGTTGTACACTTTTTTAATAAATGCCTTTGAAATATTGGCAGCGCTGGTGCTTGTTGCCTGTGTTATTTTCCTCATCCGCCGTAATGTGCTTAAAATTGGCCGGTTTATAAGCGGCGACCTCAAAGGATGGCCGCGTACCGATGCCAATCTCATCCTGATCACAGAAATTGTACTAATGGGTCTTTTCCTGAAAATGAATGCATGCGACCAGGTTTTGCAGGCAAGGGGCATTGAACATTACAGCGCGCATGCAACCGGCCCGTTTATAGTAAGCAGCCTGCTGGCTCCTTTTTTTGAAGGATTTTCAACACCTTTTTTGATTGGGTACGAGCGTTTGGCCTGGTGGCTGCATATCGGGGGCATACTGACATTTTTAAATTACCTTCCTTACAGCAAACACCTGCATATCATGTTTGCCTTTCCAAATGCATATTACGCCAGGCCCAACGGGGTTACCATGCCCAATATGCCCGAAATACAAAAGGAGGTGGCGCTGGCCATGGGACAGGATATTAGCGGTGACCCTATCCTAAGCAAACTACCCGATGAAGCCCCGGCGCAGTTTGGCGCTAAAGATATATTTGACCTAAGCTGGAAAAACCTGCTGGATGCTTACAGTTGCACTGAATGCGGGCGTTGCAGTGCCGCCTGCCCTGCCAACGCCACCGGCAAACTGCTTAGCCCGCGAACCATTATGATGAAAACCCGCGACCGTTTGGAAGAAGTGGGAAAGGTGTTGAATGCAAACAACGGCCAATGGGTTGACGATGACAAAACTTTGCTGCACGATTATATTACTGCCGAAGAATTGCGCGCCTGCACTACCTGTAACGCCTGTGTGGAAGAATGTCCCGTAAGCATCAGCCCGCTGGATATTATCCTGAAACAACGACGCTACCTGATACTCGACGAAAGCAACAGCCCCGGCGATTGGAATGCCATGTTTGGCAATATCGAAAATAATTTCGCCCCATGGAAATTCAGTCCCGGTGAGCGGGAAGCATGGACGGAGAGTATTTAATATGGATATTTTAGATTTAATATTAGGAGAAAAGGTAAATAAAATTTTCATCGTCTAACGGTGAAATAAACTACCTGATATGAGAAAACCAGTATTGTTTTTTTGCGGGCTTATTATGCTCGTGAACCTTTTTGCCCAGGAAGCCACGCCCTATAAAAAACCACCTAAACTACTGGAAGACCTCCTGCTGGCCCCACCTACGCCAACCGTAAGTATTGATGATAAAGCTAATTTCATGCTGGTTATGGAACGCAGCCAATACCCCGATGTGGAAGAACTTGCCCAACCTGAATTAAGGATTGCAGGGCTCAGGATCAATCCCCGCAATTTTGGCCCAAGCCGTTCAAACTATATTACCAATTTTAAAATAAAAAATATTGCCACAGGAAAGGAAATGCAGGTAACCGGCTTGCCGACGAACCTCAAAGGCGGAAACCCAACCTGGAACCCATCGCAAACAAAAATCGCTTTTTCAAATACAACCGGTTCTACTATTGAATTGTATGAAATTGATGTAAAGACCGCAGTAGCTAAAAAGGTAAATAAAAAACCGCTCAACCTGGTACTTGGTGGCTACCGCTACCTCGATGATGCCACACTGATGTACAAGGTTATTTTGGCCCCAGCTTCCAATGCCCCAAAAGCGCCTCTTGCACCTACAGGACCTGTGATCCAGGAGAACCTTGGAAAGGCCGCCCCAAGCCGCACCTACCAGGACATGATCAAAAATCCCTATGATGAGCAGCTTTTTGAATTTTATGCCACCGCCCAACCGGTGAAAAATAAGGGAGGAGTGGAAACCCCATTTGGCAAGCCAGGTATTTTTTCTACCCTCAATCCATCGCCCGACAAAAAGTATTTCCTCGTCAGGCAAATTCAGAAGCCCTTCAGCTACCTGGTACCTGTAAATGGGTTTCCCTCAGTTGTAATTATTACCGATGCAAATGGCAGGGAGGTTAAAAAACTTGCCACGCTTCCATCTTCGGAAACAGCTCCCAGCGGTTTTGATAATGTTCAGAATGTGCCCCGCAGCTTCAGTTGGAGGAACGACAAACCCGCTACCATTGTTTGGGCCGAGCCGCTCGACAGCGGCATGTTCAATAAAAAGGTAGAGTTTCACGATGCTGTGAATACGCTTGAAGCTCCATTTTCGGGCCAGGCGCAAACTTTGGCAAAAACACAAATGCGCTACCGCGGTATTATTTGGGGAAATGAAAACCTCGCGCTGCTGAACGAAGGAACCCAACGCCAGCAAAAAATAAAAGTTCATAAACTCAACCCCACCACAGGTGAAACTGAAATCCTGATTGATCGTAGTACCAATGATGGATATAACAATCCCGGCAGCCCCGTGCTGCATAACAATGAATTTGACCGCCCTGTACTGCTAACAGTACATAACGGAGCCGGCATCCTGATGGATAGCGATGGCGCTTCTCCAAAGGGCAACCTGCCTTTCCTCGCCGTATTTGATTTGGTACAAAAGAAAAACACCATCATCTGGCGCTGCGAGGAGCCATTTTATGAGGCCGTGGTTGAAGTAATTGACGCAGAAAAAAAGCTGGTTATTACCCGTAAAGAAAGCCTGACTGAGGTTCCCAATTATTACCTGAGAGATCTGTCAAAAGGTACCGCTACCGCGCTCACCAAATTTTCTGATCCCCAACCCGCGCTCCGCGGATTGAAAAAGGAAAAGATTTCCTATAAAAGATCAGATGGTATTGACCTGACTTCAACAGTGTATTTGCCTGCCGGTTTCAAACCAGGTACTGATAAACCCTTGCCTATTTTTATGTGGGCTTACCCAAGAGAATTTAAGAGCTCGGCAGATGCTGCACAGGTACGTGGCAGCCAATACCGTTTCAGTGGAGTTGCATGGGGCAGCCCGGTGTTTTACGCCACCATGGGTTATTGCGTAATGGATGCCACCGAGTTCCCGATTGTTGGCGAAGGCGACAAACAACCCAACGATAATTTTGTGGAGCAACTGCAACTGAATGCAGAAGCAGCTTTGAAAAAAATACATGAGCTTGGTTATGGCGACACTTCGCGCGCTGCCGTGGGTGGCCATAGTTACGGTGCCTTTATGACCGCTAACCTGCTGGCCCATACCCGTTTGTTTAAGGCTGGTATTGCACGCAGCGGAGCTTATAACCGCACTTTCACTCCCTTTGGTTTTCAGAATGAAGAACGCACTTTTTGGCAGGCGCCCGACGTGTACATGCGCATGAGCCCCTTTGCTTATGCCGATAAAATTAAAGATGCCCTCCTGCTGATTCATGGCGATGCCGATAATAACCCGGGAACCTTTCCTATTAACAGTGAAAGGTTATATGCCGCAGTAAAGGGACATGGAGGAACTACACGGTTTGTTAGCCTGCCCTTTGAAAGTCATGGCTATGCCGGTCGCCAAAATGTATTGCACATGCTGAATGAGCAGTACGAGTGGTTGGAAAAGTACGTGAAGGGTATAAAAAAATAGTTGGTTCAGGTTTGTTGTTTTTAGGTTGCATTCTTAATTGAGTGCGGCCTTTTTTGTACACAAAGCTTTTTAGAGTAGAGCTTAGTTACTAGGACAACATAAAAAAAGGCCACCAATTGGTGACCTCTGTGGGAGCACACGGGTTCGAACCGCGGACCCTCTGCTTGTAAGGCAGATGCTCTAAACCAGCTGAGCTATGCTCCCTTAATTCCTTGATAATCATTGAGATAAAATATCTCTTTTGTTATTTGGGAGTGCAAAAATAGAAGTACAAACGTATCCGCCCAAATTTTTTTTAAATTTTTTT
>CAYUGH010000018.1:56526-57656 GCA_964444195.1 uncultured Chitinophagaceae bacterium | reverse complement strand
CTATTTCGCCACCAGAAGCTGGGGCACACAAATGATGATGTATTTTATCCGCGCAATAAAGCCTTTCAACAGCAAATTCCTCAACGGCTGATTGACCGTTCGGATGCGGTGATTGGCTTTGATACCAGCAGTTGGATACTGGCCGAACGGTGCCGCAAAGCCGGTAAGCCTTTTGTGCTGGATGCAAGCATTGCGCACCCGCTTGCCAAAGAAAAAACTTTCAGCATGCTGCGCGAGCAATACCCGGCCTGGGGCGCTGAACTGGCGCCCAAACAACCACAGCTTATTGAGGCTGAGCTAAACGAAATTGAGCTGGCCACCCATATTGTAGCGGCTTCATCTTTCACCAAAAAAACCTATACCGATCATGGAGTTTCGGAGGAGAAAATTTCCATCAATCCTTATGGAACGGATATAAAACCCGCGATTTATGCAGGTGACTCCCCCCTCCCCCCTGCGGGGGAGGGTCGGGGTGGGGGCTTTCTATTCTTCGGCTCGCTTTCCGCACGTAAAGGCTTCCCCCTGCTTTGCGAGGTATGGGAAACATTTTACCAACGCTACCCCCATTGCCGCTTATTGGCAGCGGGATATGATAACCGTCCAAAGGGTTACAAGGTTCCCCGGGGGGTAGAGGTACTCGGTTCCATTCATCCAAACGACCGGGCGGCCCTGTTCGCCTCGGCCGATGTTTTTGTTTTTCCCAGCTATTTTGAAGGATTTGGGCAGGTAATACTCGAAGCCATGGCCGCGGGTTTGCCGGTTATTACCACTACGGCCACTGCCGGACCCGACCTGTTTGGCGGGCGCGGGGCGGGAAGGATTATTGAACCCGGTGACCATGCAGCACTGCTTCAGGCAATGATCCATTTTGCCGGCCACCCCGAACAACTGGCTTTCAGTGGTACACAAGCCTGCGAAGCTGCTAAAAAATTTACCTGGGAAGCTTATGGGCAGCGATGGGTGAAAATATTGGAAAAAGTGATCGGGTGAAAAAGTGAATGAAGTGAATGAGTGAAAAAGTAAATGAGTGAAGTGAATGAGTGAAAAAGTGAATGAGTGAAAAGAATATTGTAGGATATAAAATACCCACAAAAAGCCACCCTAATCAAAAGGACCATCCTAAACCATCC
>CAYUGH010000018.1:5896-56426 GCA_964444195.1 uncultured Chitinophagaceae bacterium | reverse complement strand
CTAAACCAAACCATCCTAAACCAATCTGAACAACAAAACCATCCTGAACAATAAAAGGAACCATGCTCGCATTCCTCCTTGCCAAGCCCACTCAATTCGACAGCCCCTTCTTCAAATGGATGTACGCCAACCGGCCCGGTTTACCCATTGTGGTGTTTTATTGGCGACCTGTAGCTGCATCCGCTGAAAGCGATAGCGAAACCGGGGCCCCGCTTGCCTGGGGCTTCAATGTATTGGAGGGCTATCCCTGGCAGCAGGCCGATCCGTCAGATGCAGAATCTTTTCAAAAATTATTGCAGCAATATGGTGTAAGCTATTTGGTTTGCAATGGCTGGAAAGAAGGATTCGGGCCATTGATAAGGGCAGCAAAAGGAATGGGGGTAAGGTTGGGTTTGCGGATCGATTCGGTTAGTTGGAATAAGGGTACTCTGGAAATGAAGCTTCGAAGCATCTTTTTAGCGTCGGCTTACCGTTCATTCAGCCATTTCTTTAGTTCGGGTTCGGTTTGCGACCAATACCTGGCTGAACTTGGCTACCCAATAGAAAAAATCAGGCGCTGGCCATATTGCATTGATGCCGGTTTTTTTACCCGTACGGATGCATGCAGGCAAGAGGCCGCTGATTTAAAAATAAAATATGACCTCGATGAACGACCCGTGGTGCTGGCGGTATGCAAATGGATCGACCGCGAAAATCCATTGGAATTATTGAAGGCATTTGCATACCTGAACCAAAAGGATTTGCAATTGGTGATGATCGGCGATGGAATGCTGCACCCACAAATGAATGCGCTTCGCGCGCAATACCCTGATTTGGCGGTCACATTTCCGGGCTATACGCCCTATGTGCAGCTTCCGGCATGGTATGCATTGGCTTCGGTATTTGTGCACCCTGCCAATTTTGAGGTTTGGGGCGTAAGCATCCACGAAGCCATTGCATCGGGTTGCGCGGTAATAACCAGCACAAGGGTGGGTAGTGGATATGATCTGATCCGCGAAGGAGAAAACGGGTTTCAATATCCTTTGGGCAATATACCTGCCCTGGCCAAATGTATAAAGGATGCCCTGGCCTTGCCACCCGAAGCCGTTGCAAAGGCAAATGAACCTGTTTTGAAGGATTGGAATTACCAGGCCATTGTCAGAAACTTTGAGGGGCTTTAACCCTATCACACCTCCCGCTTCATCACACCGTCCTTCCTTATTATTTATTCTTTATTTCTTATTCGTTATTTCCGTTTGAAAATCCTCTTCCTCACACTCGATACCTTTTCGCGCACCGGCGGCATTCAGCAATTCAATCGCTGCATGCAACTGGCGCTGGGTACATGGGCTTCTGCAAATGACGGTGAAATAACGCATTGTTCTTTGCGCGATTCTTCCAAGGATTCCGATAAAAAGTATGGCGAAGGTGAAAACCTGGTTTTCATGGGTTTTGGTGGAAATAGGGCAGCCTTTGCCTGGTATGTGCTGAAAACCGCGAAAAACCATGACCTTCTTATTTTTGGTCATGTCAACCTGGCCCCGTTGGCTTTGCTTTTCTTCAACCCATCAAAACCCTGCTGGCTCATAGCGCATGGCGTGGAAGTTTGGCAACCATTGCCTTTCTTCAAACGGAAAGGGCTGCAAAAAATGCAAAAACTGTTGGCAGTTAGCCGGTACACCAAAAGCATCCTTCAATCCAACCATAATCTTCACCCGCAAAAATTAGTTTACTTTCCCAACTGCCTCGACCCTTTTCTTGAGAATGCACCTGTGCTGCCCGCTTCGCAATGGAACCGGCACTGGCGATTAGATACAGGGCGAAGCTACCTGCTTACACTTGCCCGTTTATCAGAAACCGAACAGGCCAAAGGCTATGATTCTGTAATCAGGCTGTTGCCGCGGCTGGCAGAAAAATTTCCGGATATAGCCTACCTGCTTGCAGGTAAATACGACCATGATGAATATACCCGGATTCGTTCGCTTGCTGATTCGCTTGCGGTCTCTGACAGGGTGCTTATGCCCGGGTTTGTTCCGGCTTCATTTTTACCTGCCATATTCCGGCTGGCCAAAGTATTTGTAATGCCCAGCCAAAAAGAAGGCTTTGGTATTGTGTACCTCGAAGCCGCCTGGTGGGGCTGCCCGGTAATTGCAAGCAATGCAGGAGGGGCGCCCGAGGCCCTGCTGAATGGAAAGCTGGGCAAACTTGTGCCTCTCCAAAACGATGAAGCACTCTTTAATGCGATTGAGAATCAACTTAATAACTCTTTGCCTGATTCAGAAATCCGTTTACAAAGGCAGGAACTGATTAAAACCCATTTCGGCTTTACAGCTTTTTGCTCCCGCCTGTCTGAGCTCCTTTCTGCCAGGTAGCTTGTTCCCCACTGTTTTTTTAAATTCTAACTTTTAAAAAAAAGTTATGCGCGTCGGAAAAATTTGTTTACTTTTCCGGTGAATTCCTACGCAAAGAGAACATTGACTGATTGTATAAAGCAATCACCCCTGATATTTTTAAAACATTTGTAAACCGCCTTTAAATAAGATTCTATCGCTATCAGGATTCTTCATATTACGCCATATTACCCACCCGACGTGGGTTTTGGAGGGCCTGTTTCGTCTGTGTCGGCCTTATGTGAAGCGCTTGCCGAAACAGGGGCTTCCGTTACTGTTTTTACTATTGCTTATGATGAAAGGCTTCCACGGATTGAAGAGTTGAATGGTGTTACGGTGCATTACTTTAAGGGCGATTTGGGTAAACCCTGCCAGGTAAGTTTTGCGCTTTGGAAAGCGTTAAAAAAGCAATCCCGTTTTTTTGATGTTGTACATATTCACACCTGGTGGAATGTGCTTATTTTCCAGAGCTTGCTTATCCTGAAAAAGCAGGGTGTTCCGGCCATCATTTCGGTACGGGGCATGCTGAGCGATTATAGTTTTCGCCACCGCAAAACATTTATTAAACGAATTTTTCAGCAAACCATTGGTGTTCAATTGCTGAAGCATGTGGGTTTGCAGGCCACGAGTGAAGCGGAAGCGGAAGAAATGAGCCGGAGGTCGAAAAGGTTGAAGGAGGAGGTGGATATCATTCCCAACCTGCTAAGCATGACCCAGGCGCAGCGGTTTGAAGGACCTGAAAGCGGTTTTGTGCTTGGGCTCCTGAGCAGGTTGCACCATAAAAAGGGAATTGACCTGCTGCTTGAAGCCGTGGCACAGGTCCCCGAAGTTACAAAACTTGTTTTTGGGGGTACCGGCGATGCCGAATATGAAGAATGGATGCGGGGTGATATACGGAGGCTTGGCCTGGAAAACAGGGTGGAATTTGCCGGTTGGATCAGCGACAGGGACAAGCCCGATTTTTTTGCCCAAATCCATGTGTTTATCCTGCCTTCCTATAATGAAAATTTTGCCAATGTGGTGGCTGAAGCATGGAGCATGGCCAAGCCCGCCATTGTGAGCAAGGGTGTTGGTTTGCAGGAGTTCCTCGATAAATATGACGCGGGCTGGTCATGCGATCCAACTATTGAATCGGTTGCCCGAGCAATCAGGATGGCCTGGCAGGAGCGATGGAAATGGGCGGCTAAGGGTGAAGCGGCGCTACAGTTGGTACGGCAACAGTTGAATGGCCCCCAATTGGTGCAGGCCTATATGGCTATGTACGAACAAAAGGCTTTTGGCCTGGAGGAAACAAGGGTGCGGACAAACCATTACAACGGCTACGTATTGGGAATCAATGCCTTCCATTCGGATGCTTCGGCGGCCATTTACCATAACGGTGAATTATTGGGAGCGGCGGAGGAAGAGCGGTTCAACCGGGTAAAGCATTGGGCCGGGTTTCCTTTTAAGTCCATTGATTTTTGCATACGCAGGGCCGGTATAAGCATAGGTGATATCAATCATATTGCCATAGCCCGCGATCCGATGGCCAAATGGGATAAGAAAGTAAAATACCTTGCCAATAATCCGCGTGCCATATCTTTTGCGCTCAGGGGCAGGCTAAGCAATGCTTCAACTGCCCAAACGGTTACGGACGAAATGGCCACCCATTACCTGGTTTCAAAGGATGTCATCCAATCGAAACTTCATTATATTGAACACCACCGGAGCCACATGGCCAGTGCTTTTTTTTCCTGTCCTTTTGATGAGGCCGTTATACTGAGTATTGATGGTTCGGGCGATTTTAGCACCACTATGATGGGCGTGGGCCGGGGAAACCATATTGAGGTATTGAACTCGATTGATTTTCCGCATTCGTTGGGCATTTTCTATACCACATTTACACAATTACTAGGTTTTGAAGAGTACGGGGATGAGTATAAAGTGATGGGGCTGGCCGCTTATGGCAACCCTACTTTAGCTATTGAAATGGGTGAAATTCTTAATTTTATCGACGATGGCACATTTAAGCTGGACCTGACCTGGTTCCGCAATGGAGCTGAGGGGTATGTGTTTTATAACTATTCCCGGCAACCTGTAATCCCCGAGCTTTTTACTATCAAATTTATTGAAAAGTTTGGAGCTCCACGCAAAAAAAACGACCCCATCACCCAATATCATAAAGACCTGGCTGCCTCGGTACAGCACATGACCGAACAGTGCATATTCCATATTCTCAGGCATCTTCATCGCGTAACGGGCATCAGCAATGTATGCCTGGCCGGGGGGGTGGCGCAAAATTCGGTTGCCAACGGAAAAATTACGCTTCAAACCCCTTTCAGGCAGGTGTATATTCCACCGGCGGGGCATGATGCGGGACTTGCCATTGGGGCCGCGCTTTGGGTACAGCACATGGTTGGCGGGTTGCGGAGAGGAGCGCCCATGCTTAACGCATCTACAGGCTCTTCATTTACCAATGAGGATGTGATTAAAGTGCTTGAAGGGAAACCGGTTCATTACACTTTAGTTCAAAATTTTGATGATTTGTGCGAAAAGGTAACCGATATAATTGCAGAGGGCGGCGTAGTTGGCTGGTTCAGGGGACAATCGGAATTTGGACCCCGCGCCCTGGGAAACCGGTCTATTTTAGCAGACCCGCGCCGTAGCAATACCAAAGAAATACTGAACCGGAAAATCAAACGCCGAGAGCCTTTCAGGCCATTTGCCCCGGCCGTGCTGGAAGAGTACACAGGGGAGTATTTTGCCTTGCACGAGCCCACACCGTTTATGGAAAAAGTATATCCCATCCGTAAGGAAAAACGGGCTGAAATTCCGGCAGTAACCCATGTGGACGGCACCGGGCGGCTGCAAACCGTTTCCCGGAAGCTGCACCCCGATTTTTACCGGTTGATTGATACATTCCGCCGCAAAACAGGCACTCCTATCCTGCTCAATACTTCGTTTAATGAAAATGAACCCATTGTAAATTCACCGGGGGAGGCGCTGGATTGCTTCCTGCGTACCCAAATGGATTTGCTGGTGATGGAAGATGTGGTGGTATCGAGGGATTAGTGTTATGGTTGAAAAGTTGACTCGTCAACCGGTCAACTTTTCAACCAGTCAACTAAAAACAGCCCCCAACACCTCTAAGCTCCTCATATGCCCGAACCCTTCAATATGAATGCTGAAATAGGTTTCAAAATCCCTGAGCAGGTCGTGTCGTTGTTCGCGCGATAATTTTACCCGGTACAGTGTAACCGGATGTGCCACCGAAAGCAATTGGTTTGTAATCCGCGAAGCGTTCGCCCCCATCAGGCGACCGGATTGGGCGGTTGCCGGCACAAATTTTCCCTCTTTTAAATCGAACAGGCAATATTCTTCAGAAAAATTATTTTCGGGTCTGAAACCCAATTCTCCCGCAAGCCATAATGCAAAATGCAGGGGCAGGTTGGCAACCACCGCAGGGTCTGCCGAATCGAGCAGTAAAAAGTAGCTTTCAGTTTCGGCGTACAGGTCGGGGTTGGGCTCGCTGTGCCGTATGCATTTGGTAAGTAGCTCAATCATAAAAACGGCTACGGCATTGTGCACCACATTGGTGAGCACCTGCCTGTACACATGCGCCCAGCTCATTTCCCTGATGTACTGAAGCTGGTCGGAATGGTGATGATACACCACCAGCGATAACAAGGCCCCCGGCTGCAGGAAAGGCCTGAAACTCCGGCCTTTTTTCCCGGTTCCCCGCGCCCCTTTTACCATATAGCTTTGCAAGCCGTGCGCCTGGGTAAAAGCGGTAACCACCAGGCTGGTTTCGCCAAATGGCACCGTTCGCAGTACAATGGCATGTGTATTGGAAAGCAAGATGTAAATCTAAAATCGTAAATTCTAAACTGCAAATCGTAAATCGTAAATCCAAAATCGTAAATCGTAAATCTAAAATAGGATTACATACTTATTCCCTTGGCCAACGCCCCGTAAGCAATTGCGCATACTTCGTCCTTATCATTGTAAAGCTCCACCGTGCCGAAAATCCGGTTGCCTACTACCTGCTGGGGTATGGCTTTGGCCCGTATGCTTTTGGTGCGGAAAGGCTTCAGGTAGTGAACGGTAAGCTGCGCGGTAGCGGTCATCCCGTCTTTATAATGCATCAACCCAAGCAGCCCAAGCGCCAGGTCGGCAAGGGCAGCAATTACACCCCCATTCGCCGCATCGCTTCCAATGCCACCCTTATGGATATCGGTCACTTCATCAATAATCGCTTCAGGGTTTTCGGGGCGCGAAAGGTCAACCCTTGCGCTCACGTGTTTTAACTGTGGTGAACGGTTGAAAATATTTTCCAGTTCTTTCCATTTGCCTGAAATGGCAAGATCGCGGCTTTTATGAAGTTGTGACAGGTCCATTTTATTTTGTTTTCCGGTGCAATATACTGGGAAGCCTTAAATAGGATGCTTTTTTGGGTATGATTATCAGAAATTATATAATCGAAAAAAGCAAAAATGGGATGAAAACAGTTGCAGATATCCCTTAGTTATTTTATCTTAGCCTTGCTATAAACCGGATTTATAACCGATAGACCTGTTAAAAAATTTCCTGAAAATAATAGAATTAAATCCCGCTTTTCGGGAACCTGTTTGAATTTGAATGAATTGACTTTTCATACGCAATAAGTGCAGGCAGGAAAACGACTTTTACCGCCCGGATAAAGAATCGCAGAACGCACCTCTTTCAACACAGATTCATTCGCTTTTTATAACAAACACTACGCTGACTATCCGGTTATTCCGGTGGTTGGCTTTTGGCGTTAGACAGGGTTTACCTATGAAAAAGATTATCTCTCTTTTATTGGTGATAAGCTTGACTTGCTTTTGGGCCGGGTACGGGCAATTTACAACCCCTGCCATTGATGCAAGTTTTGACGGGGCAGGTTTTTACCCTGCTAATGGCGTATCGGGTTCAACAACCTGGTACCTTACCTGGAATAATACCGACCTGTTTGTTTTTCTGCAAAATGCAAATGAAACCGGGCCGGTATCTATTTTTTTGGATGTGGATCCAATTGTACCAGTTAATGGAGGTACTGATGCCAATGGTACGCTGGCAGGGATTAATTATGATAATTATTCAACTATACCAAACCTGCCATTCAGGGCCGATGTTTTAATTTATGCGCACAATGGGTACAGGGAAATTTTCAGGAGAGATGGCGCCAATGGATGGACAAGCTTAGGGGGTGGGGCGGATGGCATTTGCGGAGGCGGGCAGGATGATTATGCAGGAAATGCCAATGGGCAATATTCATCACATGACAACGGAAATGGCGCCGGGGGAGACGACCGGCGCGAATTCCGGGTATCATGGTCAAGGCTTTTAGGTACCATAAATGGCGGTGCAAGACCTGCCGGTTTTAACTGGCTGGGTTATGTATCTTATAACAATGGCATGTATGCACAGATGCCCGTTGAAAATTACAACGGCGATGCGGTTAGCGCCAACAGCAATGGCATAGTAAGGTATTATACGGTAAGCAGCACTGAAAATGGGGCTTCTACCAATCCTTTTTCGCGCAATTCATATACGCACCCATTGGGTGAGGATAATGGGGCTTTTGGCGCAATAACCGTTTGGGATTTTACAATGAACAGCCCTGGCCGAACTATAACCCGCACACCCGGCAACGGAGGTGGATGGGCGATAAACGGTAACCTGGTGATAGCTGCGGGCACGGTGGGCTTTGGCACAAGCGCTACGGCGGCAATCATTGGAAACCTGGGACAATCCGGTGGAACACTTGCCCTTTCATCAAGCGCTGGCGGCGATTTACAAGTGGCAGGTAATTTCAGCAATAACGGAACCTTTACAAACAATGGAAGAACCGTAACCTTTAATGGAACTGGAACTCAATCGGTTATGGGCAATACAACATTTGGCCAAATTGCCAATTCAAACATTTTTGGAACGATAACAGTCGCCACAGGCACAACCATTGAAATTACGGTAGCAAGTAACCTGAATACAGCAGGATCGGTTTTGGCCGTACAGGGTACTTTAAGATGCAATGCAGCCTTAACCAATACATCTGGTGATCGTTTATTATTTGGACCATCGGGAACTTATGAACATAATTATAATGGCGGCGATATCCCCACAGCCACCTGGGACAATACATCCCCCGGTTCTACCTGTTCCATTATTGGCTGGGTGGGGGCTACAGGATCACCAGGCGGTTTAACACCCCCAGGCGGATTCAGCAATTTTACCTGGAATAGCCCGGGGCAAACAGGTACACCCAACCTGGATGGTAACCTGCAATTGGTGAACAGAAGACTTACCATTACATGTACAGGTACAAACAAGATAAACCTTTCTAATATGGGTACACCAAACCTTACAGTTGGTGAAATACTTATTAATGGAGGCAGGTTGGCGAACAATAATGGTAATGCTTTTCAAACAATTTATTGCAATGGAGATTTCACGGTTAGTTCGGGTTCTTTTGAAATGAATGCCATTGGCGCTGCAGCGTCATATACATATATACTGGGTGATCTTATACATACCGGTGGAACAATTTCCCGCACGGGGGGCAACCAATATTTTGGGTTCAATGGAATTTCAGGAATCCAGAATATTACCATCTCCAATCCTGCCAATGTTACCGGGGCCGTAAATTTCAGGCTGAATAACCCGGATGGGGTACAGGTTACCAACGGTAGTACATTTCCCATTAACGGCGGTGCGGTGTTGCAGGTTACGCAGGGGAATGTTACCCTTGTTGGGTCTGCTAATATGAGCTATGGTACGTCAGGCGGGCTGGCAACACTGCTTTACGACCCCACAGGTTCCATTGCTGTTACCACCAAAGACGAATGGCCGCTTGAGGGCATGCGAAAGGTTCGCATTAATAGCATGAGCAGCCAGCCGATTGTACTCAATGCTACACGAACCATGGATGCCGCACCGGGCACTACCATACTTTTTGAAAGTGGCAGGCTTTCATTGGGTGCATACGATCTTATCATTAGCAATAGCGAATCAAGTGCGGTAGTGGCCGGTGGCGGCTATGCCGAAACCAACGGTACGGGTCAACTGATCCGCTACCTGCTTAGCAGCAACAACCATATTTATAATTTCCCGGTGGGGAATGGTTCCAACTACACTTTAGCCTCTTATTTCTTTTACACCAACAGCCTTGCCAACAGGCAACTGGGGGTGCGGGCCGTTGCAGGCACCCATCCTCAAATGAATAATCCCGCAGTACCGGTAAGTTACCTCGCTAACCGGTATTGGGCCACCACGCTCAACAATGCAGCGGGCACTTATAGCTATTCTGTAACATATTATTTTAAAGCCGGGGATGAAATAGGTACTCCTGCCGGTATCCGGCTTAGCCGCTGGAACGGGTATTCATGGATAAATGCCAACAACAGCGCAGTGGCAGGAACCAATATCAATTCAACCCTGCTTACCCAATATACCGGAACCCTGGCAAATGGCGAATGGACCGGCAGGATATTTAAAGTACCCATTACCTATACATGGAATTTGGCAAACAGCGGATCCTGGATTATTAATTCCAACTGGGACCCTGTTGGAGTGCCCTTATCGGAGGATATTGTGCTTTTTACCCATTCAGGAAACTATGAGGTAAATAATGTTCCTGCTGATGTAAACCTTGGCCGGATGCTGTTTAGCGGGGGCGGTACTACTACCCTGTTAATTACCTCGGCGGGGAATGTATATTTTGGTGGAGGGGGCAATCCTGTATTTAATGTGGAAGCCGGAACTACGGCAATTATTTCAGGTAATATTTCATCAAACTGGATTGTTCTCTCGGGAAACACCGGCTCCGTTTCAGGAAATGTTCAGTTAAGAGGTACCACGGGTAATACAGCCCATACTTTGCAGGCAGAAGATCCGAGCGGGCTTAGTTTTGAACCGGGCAGTAATTTTTATGCGGGGGTTATTAACACCCTCAACTTTTCAGGAAACCCATTTGGCTCGGGGGGTACAGATGGCACGGTTGTTTTTAAGAATGGTTCAACCTTCGAGCAATTTGATGGCGCCAATCCGTTTGGTATGGGCAGTAATAAAGTAATTTTTCAAACAGGCAGTTTGTATCGGTTTTCAAATAACAATAGCAATAGTACTGTTACCCCATCCTTTTCTGGTCGCAGCTATGCCAATTTCGAATACAACAGTTCCCAGAATAAATCTGTTGTTGGTGGATCGGCTTTTACCATGGATAACCTTACCGTAACGCAGGGCACTTTTAACATTAATATGACGGGAACCCCGGGTCATTCCATCAGGGGAAATATAACGGTTGCTGCTGGGGCCGGTTTAAGTTTTTCCCCTTCTGCCCCCGATACTGTTCTGCTCAATGGCGCCGCCACACAAACTATCAGCGGGAGCGGTTCGCTTACCCTGGGCTCAAATGCTACCATGCAAATCAGTAATACCTCGGGGGGTGTTGACCTGGAGAAAAATATGACGGTAAACGGAACGATGAGCATTGCCGCCAATGGAATATTAAATGCAAGAAATACGAATGTTGTTTCCGGTACCGGTACATTCAACCTGTTAAGCGATGGCATACTGGGCGTAGGTTCTCCTGATGGGTTGTTCAGCCTGGTGAATTCGGGTAATATTCAAACAACTACAAGGGCTTTTTCAAGTTCAGGCTTGGTACGGTTTAATGGTTCTGCCGCCCAAAATACCGGCAACTTTACTACTGCTCCTATTGCCAATACATTAAAAGGGTTATACATAAATAACCCGGCCGGGCTTAGTCTTTCAGCCGGCAACAACAATATTACGGTAAGCGCCCTGGCACTGGAAGCAGGTTCGTTTACCATTGGGGCAGGACAGCAGGTTAATATTTCAGCAGGAGGTTCGGTAGATGCAACCGGGGGTGATTTTGCAACAGGTTCTGCAGGGGGTACTGTTTTCTTTGGAAGTGCCGGTAGCTTTTCGGGTAATAGCAACCCTTTTAATGTGAGGATACAGGGTTTAGTAAATTTTGGCGCCGGTGCCGTTACCATACAGGACGGCGGTACGTTCCGGATCGACCAAAATGGCGGAGTTGTTTCCAATGCGCCTTATTATGCACCGGGTTCAACATTGCAATACAGTGCGAATGGCGACTATCAACGGTTTTTGGAATGGAACGCAACAAGCGGCCGGGGAAATCCACACCATGTAAGGCTTACCAACGGCACTGTATTAAGTCCTGCCAGGAATGACGGCAGTTATGCAGCCACCCCCTTTGTTTGCAATGGCAACCTGACTATTGAGAATGGGAATTCATTGTATATGGATCATTCCGGTAACAGCATGGCCGTGCCATTGGAAATAGCCGGAAATATCCTGATTGAAGGTAACCTGTCGGGATCGCAGATTTTTGGTGGCGATATTAAAGTTGGCGGAACCTGGACACGGCAGGGCGCCGGCAATTATTTTCCCAACAACCGCGCCGTATTTTTCAATAGCTCTCAACCTGCAACCATTACAAATGCCACCGGCGCCCAAACTTTCGCTTACCTGGTGGTTGACAAAGACGGCAGCGTTGCCAATACGCTTACGCTTGCATCACCGGTGGATGTCACCGCTAAGTTTACGCTTTCTTCCGGCCGGGTAATTACAACCTCAACCAACCTGTTAACTATTTCGAATAGTGCGCCGGACGATGGTGTTGGCAATGGAGTGCAGGTAGAAGATTACGATAATAACCCCGGTTTTGTGGATGGGCCGATGCAGCGTAACATTCAAAACACATCGGGCGGGGAAAGTTATTTGTTCCCGGTGGGAAAAACCGACGGTACCAATTATTACTACAAGCGTTTTAAGCTTAGGGATATACATAATAGTTCAGGAACGCATTATTTTAGGGGTGAATATATGAGGGCGCAACCTCCCGGCTACGGCGATTATTTTTTTGGAAGCACCCTGAATGGTATTCTGGCCAATGAATACTGGAATGTAAGCCGGTTAAGCGGCACGGCGTACGGCAGGTTAGTTTTGCCTTATACTGATCCGGGGGCAGGTGGTTGGGTAAATGTTTTTAAAAATACCACTTCGCCGTTTTCAAATGCCAATGTGGCGGTGGTAAGAGGTACAATGGGCAATCCGGATGAATACAACTGGAATTATACCGGGCCCGACAGTACTTTTTTTTCAAATGAGGGGCCCGAGCCGCAGGGACGTTTTTATGAAAGCAGCGGGGATGTAAAAAGCAGGCTTATTACCGATTTCAGCCACTTTACCATTGGGTTTGGCCTTAATGCTATCCTTCCCATTAACCTGCTCAGCTTCACGGCATTTTTTTACAATGAAGATGCCCACCTTGCCTGGAAACTAACTGATGTTACCGGCTTGAAGCATTTTGAACTGGAGCATAGTAAAGATGGGCAACGGTTTACGCAATTGGCTGTATTGGCTTTACATGGTAACGCACCGTACAGCTACAAGCATATAAATCCAGGCGCCGGGATGCACTATTACCGCCTGCAAATGGTAGAAAAGAATGGGCGCCGCAGCCAAAGCAAAACCGAAGCGCTGATGGTGAATGCCAACCGTACCCTGATAGTTGGATTGTTGCAAAATCCAATACGCGGCGGACAGGCTGTGGTGCGGGTGTACAGTGCAACCAACCAGGTTGCTGAATACATAGTGCTGGATATGGCAGGAAAAACCCTGCTCCGGCAGAAAATCCGCTTAGTTGCCGGGTATAATCAACCTGTTATTTCGCTGTTGCTGATACCGGAAGGTATGTATAAACTGGTTATGCGAACCGGGGATGGGGTGGAGCAGGTGATAACGGTGATTAAATAGGATCTGAAATTTCGTACTTCAAACTTCGGCCTGCCTGCTTAACTTTGCCCCCCAACCAACACTAGCAACAGTATGGCCCAGATACGACCATTTAAAGCCTTAAGACCCGAACCTTCGAAAGCAATACGCGTAGCCAGCCGCCCTTATGATGTAATGAACCGGGCCGAAGCCAAGGCCGAAGCCCGGGGAAACCCGGATAGTTTTTTGCATATTACCCGCAGCGAAATTGACCTTCCTGATACGGTGAGTGCCTACGATGAATCAGTTTACCAGGCGGCAAGGTCGAACCTGACAGCTTTTTACAGCCGCGGGGTTTTGTTTCGCGAAGCCAAACCCTGCTACTATATTTATCGCCTTACCATGAATGGCCGCAGCCAAACCGGGCTTGTTTGCGTGTCGTCGGTTGAAGATTATCACAACGATATAATCAAAAAGCACGAATTTACCCGTCCTGAAAAGGAACAGGACCGCATCAACCATATTGTAGGAACAGGGGCCCAAACCGGAAATGTTTTCCTCGCTTACCGCGATGTACAGGAAATTAATGCGCTGATTAGCGATTGGCAAACCAAAAGATCGGCCAACTATGATTTTGTGGCGGAAGATGCAATTCGCCATGAAATTTGGGTGGTGAATGCAGATAAGGCGGTTGAAGAAATTACCCGTTTATTCCAGGAAAAGGTTCCAGCCACCTATATTGCCGATGGGCACCACCGTGCGGCAAGCGCTGCCAGGTCGCAACCGATGTTTAAAAAAGAGACTTCGGTGGAAAAGGCCGGGTGGTTTTTAACGACCTTGTTTCCGGCGGAACAATTGCATATAATGGACTATAACCGGCTGGTTAAGGATTTAAATGGATTAAGTACCGAGGAGTTTTTTGGAAAGGTAAGCGTACATTTTGAAATAAAAATTGAAGGGCTGGAGCCCGTAGCACCCTCAAAGCTGCACGAATTTGGCATGTACATTGATGGCAACTGGTACCGCCTGGCTGCGAAGCCCGGCAGCTTTAGCAATGACCCCATTGGCATACTGGATGTTACCATCCTGCAAAACAAAATTCTCGATACTATCCTGGGTATAAAAGACCCGCGCACCGATAGCCGGATTGATTTTGCCGGTGGCATCAGGGGGCTGCAATACCTGCAGGATCGTGTAAACAGCGGAGATATGCGGGTGGCTTTCAGTCTTTACCCTGTAAGCATTCAGCAACTTTTCGATATTTCGGATACCGGCAATGTAATGCCGCCCAAAAGCACCTGGTTCGAACCAAAGCTGAGGGATGGCTTGCTGACGAACCTGATTGAGAAATAAGAATGAGGGAAAATTTATACAGGCCTGCATTCCGGGAATTGCCAAATGGTGTTCCGGAATGCAGGCTTTGTGTTATTATCCAATGGCCTTCGCCAGGTCCTCTATTAAATCCTCCGCATCCTCAATCCCCACGCTCAGGCGTATAAGCGAATCGGTTAGCCCGTTTTTGATGCGTTCCTCGCGCGGTATGCTGGCATGCGTCATGCTTGCCGGGTGGTTAATGAGGCTTTCCACCCCTCCAAGGCTTTCGGCCAGGCTGAAAAGTTTGGTGCTGCTCAATACGCGATTGGCTTCTTCTATGCTGTCGTTTACCAGTTCAAAGCTAATCATGCCGCCATAGCCGCGCATTTGCGCTTTGGCAATATGATGATTAGGGTGATCAGTAAAGCCCGGCCAGTAAACCTTTGCCACTTTCGGGTGGTTCCGCAGCCAATGGGCAATTTTTTCGCCGTTCAGGCAATGCCTTTCCATGCGCACATGAAGTGTTTTTATACCGCGCAGCACCAGGAAACAATCCATGGGGCCCGGCACTGCGCCGCAGCTTTTCTGGATAAAATATAGCTGGTCACGCAGTTCTTTATCGTTCATCACCAGGCAGCCCTGTATCACATCGCTATGCCCGCCGAGGTATTTGGTGGCGCTGTGCATTACAATATCGGCACCCAGGTCGAGCGGGTTTTGCAGGTAAGGGCTTGCGAAGGTATTATCCACGCAAAGCACCAGTTTATGCGCCTTGCTGATGGCGGCAACCGCGGCAATATCCGTGATGTTCATCAGCGGGTTGGTGGGGGTTTCCGTCCAGATGAGCTGTGTTTTTTCATTGATAACCGGCCTGATGTTTTCGGCATCCTGCATGTTTACATAATGAAATTTGATACCGAATTTTTCGTACACCTTGGTAAAAAGCCTGTAGGTGCCGCCATACATATCGCTTGCCGCAATTACTTCATCGCCCGGCTGAAGCAGTTTTATCACGCTGTCGGTGGCGGCTACCCCGCTGCCAAACACAAGACCGTATTTACCATTTTCAATTTCCGCAACCGCTTCCTCGAGCGCAAACCTCGTGGGGTTCTGGCTTCGGGCGTATTCAAATCCCTTGTTTACGCCGGGGGCTTCCTGCACATACGTGCTGGTTTGATAAATGGGGGTCATTATGGCGCCGGTACCGGGATCGGGATGTGCGCCTGCATGTATAAAACGGGTGGCGATTTTCATGAAAGGAAGATTTTTAGAATTGCAAAGTAAAGGAAATGCAGGCGGCGGGTCAGCCCCAATTTGCTATTCCCGCCTGGTAAGTTACCCGGCAGTAAAATCAATCTCAGGTTGTTAAATTATTCGGCAAATGCAGCAAATACAAGGGTTTGGTTGTCCTCAACGGCAACGATTGCGTAGATTTTGGGCGCCTGGGATGCGGAAACGTTTGCGTAAATAAAGCAAGGGGGATTTAACCGGGGATGCCAAAATGTGATTAGCATTGTACCCGGATATAATTGCCATACTGCTGTTATTTGCTGAATGAAAACTTACTGAAACAATAGACCATTGCTGTGGTTGGCCTTTAATCCGGCTTTAATAAATATAAATTTGCTGTTATATGAAAAAAGTGTTTGTCTGGCTTTATTTTTTACTGTGCTGTGCAGGGTTGCAAGCATTTTCTCAAAGTTCTGTTGTAAAAGGAAGAGTGACTAGCGATGGTCAGGAGCCACTTGTTGGTGCTACTGTAACGGTTAAAGGAACTAAGATTAGTACTACTACCGATGCTGATGGTCAGTTTACCATTAAAACCGAGGTTGGAAAAGGCATTTACCTGGTAATTACCTATACCGGTAAAAAAGCCTCTACTGTATTTGCCGATGGGTCTGCGCCTTTGTCGGTTGTAATGGAAAACGATAATTCAGCCAACCTCGAAGATGTGGTGGTGGTTGGTTACCAAACAGTGAAAAGGCGCGACCTTACAAGCTCCGTTTCATCCCTTGGGGCAAAAGACCTGAAAGATATCCCGGTAAACAGTACTGCAGAAGCTATTTCAGGCAGGCTTGCCGGTGTGCAGGTTATTACTTCTGAAGGCTCCCCGGGCGCATCGGCTACTATCAGGGTAAGAGGGGGCGGTTCAATTACACAGGATAACTCTCCGCTGTATGTGGTAGATGGGGTGCAGGTGGAAAATGCATTGGATGTATTGGCGCCCCAGGATATTGAAAGTATAGATGTACTCAAAGATGCCTCCGCTACTGCTATTTATGGTGCAAGGGGGGCGAATGGGGTAATCATTATTACTACCAAAGGTGGAAGAGTACAAAAGCCTACCATTACCTATAATGGGTTGATAGGTGTGCGGCAATTAGCCAACAAACTTGAGGTGATGGATCCTTACGAGTTTGTTTTATACCAATACGAAAGAAGCCGTGGCAGTTCTGCTGATCAAACCAGTTTTCAGAATACCTATGGAAGGTGGCAGGATATTGACCTCTATAAAACCGCTCCATTTATTGATTGGCAGGATGAAATGTTTGGAAGAAATGCATTAATGCAAACGCATAACATTTCGCTTACCGGTGGTACAAGGGAAACCAAGTATAACCTGAGCATTACTTCCAACACGGAAGAGGGGGTTATGCAGCTATCTGAATTTGATCGTAAACTGGTTAATTTCAGGATAGACCAGATTGTGAGCCCTAAGCTAAAAGTTGGTTTTGGGGTAAGGTATAATCATACCGATGTTACAGGCGCCGGTACTTCCAACGCAGGGTCATCTTCAACCAACCGCTTGCGCCATGCCGTAAAATACAGGCCTTTGTTGGGCGGCGGGCAAGATTTACTGGATTATGATCCTGATTATGCATTGCAGACCAACGCAAATGGCTTGTCGCTGGTGAATCCTATTTTGTTGAATGAAGCTGAATATCGTCAAAACAATAGTCAAACGCTTAACCTGAATGTAAATTTTATTTATACTTTCAATAAGTATCTATCGTTTCGTTCCACATTGGGGGTTGATTTCTTTGAGCGTAGGTCCGATGCATTTAATGATACTATTACTTCTATTGCACGGCAAAATTCGAATAAGCCAACTGCCTCCATTAATACCGACACAAGGAAGACTATCAACAATTCCAATGTATTCACATTTACCATGAACAAGTCAGGTACTGAATTCAGCAATAAGAATAGTTTGGATGTGTTACTCGGCCAGGAATTATTTGAAAATAAATTTAACGGTTATGATATGGAGACCCGCTATTTCCCGGTAGGTATTACTGCTGAAGCTGCTTTGGGTAATATGGGGTTAGGCAGTGCGCCGGCAGGTTCAAGCCAGCCATTACCGCAATCGGAGGAGTTTACCAATAAATTGATGTCATTCTTTGGGAGGGTAAATTATGCTTATGATGACAGGTTCCTGTTAGCGCTCACTTTGCGTGCAGATGGTTCCAGCAAATTTGCAAGCGACAATCGTTGGGGTTATTTCCCTTCTGCCTCATTCGCCTGGAGGATGTCAAAAGAAAAATGGATGGACGGCTTAGAACCTACTATCAGTGACCTTAAGTTCAGGGCGAGTTATGGCGAAGCGGGTAATAACAGGATTCCTGATTTTCTTTACATTACCCAGTTTACACCTTCAGCTTATTACAGCCTTGGAAACCAGTTGATTACCTCTTTTCGCTCACCCGCATTGGCCAATGCAAACCTTGTTTGGGAAACTACTGTTTCCCGTAACCTGGGTCTTGATGTAGCATTCTTTAAGAACAGGATGAACCTTACACTTGATGTGTATAAAAATTCTACCAAAAAACTGCTGGTAAATGTACCGGTTCCTACAACTTCAGGTTATACCACCCAGGTTCAAAATGTAGGTTCTACTGCCAATACGGGTGTTGAAATCCAATTAGGTGGTACGCCTGTTAAGAAAAAGGATTTCCAATGGAATGTGAACTTCAATATTTCGTTTAACAAAAATAAAATTGAAAGCCTTGGCTCATTCCAGGATGCATACCTTTTCAGCAGTGGATGGGGTGGAGGCAACCAACCGTCCGATTACCTGGTAAAGGTTGGTGAGTCGGTTGGTACTATCTGGGGTTTAATAACGGATGGAATGTATGCGATAGATGATTTTAATTACAATAACGGTGTATATACACTTAAAGCAAGTGTACCAAATAATCAATCAATTACCGCCACTAATCCTCAGCCGGGGATGCTGAAATTCAAAGATTTGAATGGTGATGGCGTGGTGAACGATTTGGACAGGACCATTATTGGAAGTACGCAGCCTAAATTTTTTGGAGGGCTGAACAACCAGCTTTTCTGGAAAAATTTTGATATGAGTTTATTCCTGAATTTCCAGGTGGGAAATGATGTATATAATGCCAACAAGCTTGAATTTACCAGCGGATATACGGTTAACAGTAACTTACTTGCTACCATGAACAACAGGTGGAAAACCATTGACAATAATGGTGTAGTAGTTACCGACCCGGCGCAACTTGCAAAACTAAATGAGGGCGCCGACATTTGGCAGCCATTGCGCAGCGCAAGCTCTTTTTATGTACATAGCTGGGCTATTGAAGACGGTAGCTTTTTGCGCATCAATAACCTGACTTTGGGTTATACGCTACCAACCCATTTAACCGAAAAGGCTAAAATAAAGAGTCTTCGTTTTTATGGCACAGTTAATAATCTTGCGGTGTTTACTAATTATACGGGATATGATCCCGAAGTGAATACCAGGAGAAATACACCGCTTACACCCGGCGTTGATTATTCAGCCTATCCGCGCAGTCGTGCCTTCATTTTCGGTGTCAATCTTTCTCTTTAAACCTGTTTAATTTGTTTGTTATGAAATATACAAATGGAATCAAAAAAATTATAAACAGCCTGTTGCTGTTCACGCTCCTTTCAACTGTTGTATCTTGTAAAAAATACCTTACGGTTGACCCTGTATCAAGCTTTGGAGAGGATTATATTTTCAGCAATACCATTAATGCAGATCTTGCTGTGCTTGGGGTTTATTCCGCATTGGGCGGCGACCAGGGATATGGTATCCGTGTAAGCATGTATTATCCTTTTGATAACGATGAAATGATGGGGCAGGGTGGGGCTGCCGGCGATAACGAACGCCGGGATATTGCGCGCTTCAATACCCAGCCAAGCAATACCCAGCTTGCCGGCCCGTTCAATCAATTGTTCAGTGGTGTAGAACGTG
Organism: uncultured Chitinophagaceae bacterium; assembly: GCA_964444195.1. Lineage (GTDB taxonomy): Bacteria > Bacteroidota > Bacteroidia > Chitinophagales > Chitinophagaceae > Phnomibacter. The sequence goes on along the minus strand of CAYUGH010000018.1, from coordinate 36,740 downwards.
CCAATATTTGTATTGACCAGATTCCAAAAATGACTCAATACGCAAATGGTACGGCTGCAGAGCAGGCAAAACTTAAGCACCTGCATGGTGAGGCACTAACGCTTAGGGCACAATTTTACCTTGAATTGCTGCGTAACTGGGGCGATTTACCTGCTCAGCTTGGTCCGTCAAAATTAGAAACCGATTTATTTAAAACTAAAACGGATCGTGATAGCATTTATGACATTTTGTTATCTGACCTTGCCCAGGCTGCAACGCTGGTTCCCTGGCGTACACAGGCAGGCGTAACCAACGAAAGAATAACCCAGGGCGCTGTAAGAGGACTTCGCGCACGCATTGCATTGGCCCGGGGTGGTTATTCTCTAAGGCGTTCCCGTCAAATGGAGCGTCCAGCAAACTATAAAGATTTTTACCAGGTTGCAAGGGATGAATGTGCTGCCATTATGGCCCGTACCGGCGACCATCGCCTAAGCCCGAGTTACGAGGCTGTATTTAAAGATGCCATTTGTGCCTACAAAGAAGAGCCTAATGGCGAAGTGATTTGGGAAGTGGGCATGACAGGTGGTGGAAGTAGTTTTGGTGATAGCAAATTAGGCTATTACAATGGGCCCCGCTACAACAATACCGGTAATTCAGCATTAACCATTTTGCCTACCTTCTTCTATGCATTTGATAGTACCGATAAGCGCCGTGATGTTACTTGCGCTGCATATAACATAAATGTAAACTTTACCCTGGAAGCACGTACTTTTCAAACAATGGTGGATGGAAAATTCAGAAGAGACTGGACTAACCAGGTTGCATCCCTCGCACAATATTTTGGTATCAACTGGCCCATAATTCGTATGAGCGATGTATTGTTAATGTATGCTGAAGCTGAAAACGAATTGAATAATGGCCCGACGGCCGACGCTAAAGATGCCTTTGAGAAGGTAAGGTTACGAGCCTACGGTAATGCATCTTTAATAGGCACTACTCCTTCAGACTATTCATCTTTTTTTAAGGCAATTGTGCATGAGCGTATGCTTGAATTGGGTGGCGAGGGCATTCGCAAATATGATTTAATTCGCTGGAATATGCTTGGGCAAAAAATTGCCGAAGTAAAAGAGGAAATGAGGAAAATGGTGGCTAAAGAGCCTCCTTACGAGTTATTGCCTGCAACCATGTATTATGAGCCAGGTCAAACTTCTATGAAATGGCTCAACTCTTTCTATTTACCATCCCCTTCACCTGCCCCAGCAGGCGCTGCGAGTATTGCGTGGATAGGAAATGGAATTACCACAACCATTATAGATATACTTGGATCAAATTTTCAGGCGAATAAAAGCGAACTACTGCCATTGCCCCAATCTGCAATTGATACAAATCCCAACCTGGTGCAGGATTATGGGTATTAAGGCGCCTAAGTATTAGTATTAAAATTATACATCATTAAGATTGCTATATGAAAAATATACTTCGAGACAGAAACACATTACTGGCTATAATCATTGGCCTTTTTGCCTGGGTAATTATGGCTGGTTGCGAAAAGGAAATGAAGGATTATACATTTATTCCCGAACGCCAGTTTACGCCGGGTGATATTACCATCAGGGCGGGTGAAATTGACGCCGTGCTTACCTGGAATGCCAGCCTTTTTGCTACCTCAAATACGGATTATACGGTACAAATCAGTACGGATAGTAATTTTGTTGACACACCACTGGCCACTTTTGTAGTGCCAAAGCCTACCGCAACCATTACGGATAGTGTATTGGATATCAAAATAGACTACTATGCACGCGTAAAGGCTAATGCAACCGCTGAATCAGCAGAATCATTCTGGATCAGGAGCGCAAAGTTTCAAATTACCGGCGAACAAATTTTTCTACCGGTTCAGGATGTTGATGTAGCCGACAAGTTTGCATTATTAAAATGGCGGCATACAGAGGGCCTTACAAAAATTACCCTCACAACCGGCGCCGGAGTAACTACCGAAGTACCTTTAACCCCTGCCGATGTGGCTGCCAATCAAAAATTAATAACTGACCTTACGCCCCTGACTCAGTACGAAGCAAAGATTTTCAAGGGAACCCTTCAAAAAGGCCAGGTTATATTTACCACAAAGGAATTAAATGTATTCACTGTAAAATTGAATCCCGGTGATGACCTTATTGCGGCTGTTGCGGCTGCAAGTTCAGGTGATGTTATTGGATTGGAGCCGGGGACCTATGATGTAAAAAATGCTGCAGGTGAATTTGCCAACCTTAGGATTGAGCAAAAGACCATCACTATTGCTTCTGTAAGTAAAAATCCTAATGACACACGCGTTAATTACCGGGAGATTACGCTTGCCGGCAATGGAGCAGGCGTTATTCTTCGTGATATCACTTTTGATGGTTTGGAAGCAGCCGCAAATTCCTTGTATTTTTTAAATTTTGTTGGATTAAACTCAGACGCAGAGGCAGCTACTTTTACGAATGTTGAGGTAAATAATTGCAGGGTAGGGAATTTTGGAAACTGCTTTTTAAGGGCAAACCGTGCTGCTAACAATGCGCATAAGATTGATGCAATAAAAGTGCTGAATTCCCTCGTGTATGACAATAGGATGTTGAATGCCTATACATATTTTACCTTAGATAAGCTTGAATTTAAAAGGCTGGAACTAACCAATTCAACTTTCTATAATATAGGCCGGGCTTTAGTTGGATGGAGTACAAACTTTACAGTTCCTGTAGCACCGAAGATTGCCATTGATCATTGTACTATAAATAGTTTTGGGCGCGATGCAAGGAATAATTTCTTTATTGATTGCAATACAAACCTGGTTGAAGTTTCCATAAGCAACAGCATTATTGCGAATAGTCCCATGGCAGGTCAAACTACCGGAACCTCCCTTTATCGTGCGACCGGAGCGGTATCCTCTGTGATGAATAATTGTAATAATTTTGCATTAACAAATGGAGCAACCCCACCGGTTATCCTGGAGTTTCCTGCAACTATTTCGCAAAGCAATATAACTGCAATTGACTTGGGATGGACTCCCGCGACAACTAATTTTTCACTTCCTGCCGGATCACCATTGCGCACAGCAAGCACAACAGGTGGCCCAATTGGAGATATGCGATGGGCCCAATAGAGCGGTTTGAAAACATTTCAATAAAAATCTGAAGCAAAGCTCCAAGTACTAATTATGTACAAATTATTTGCCTTATTCTGCTTGCTGGGTTGCGCAGCCAGGCCTGTTGCATCCCGGCAAGTGGAAACTAACCCCGCGCCCATTGCTTTTCCCGGCGCCGAAGGTTTTGGCAAATACACCACCGGCGGAAGGGGTGGTAAGGTTCTCATTGTTTCAAACCTTAACGATAAAGGACCGGGAAGCTTTCGCGAAGCCGCAGAGGCAAAAGGCAAACGGATCATTGTTTTTTCTGTAGCCGGAACTATTCACCTTGAGTCCAATTTGAATATTTCGGGGGATGTAACCATTGCCGGGCAAAGCGCCCCCGGTGAGGGGATTTGCATTGCCGACTATAATGTAAAAATCAATGGAAGCAACAGCATTATCAGGTATCTCCGTTTTCGCATGGGCGACCGTTACCAGGGGCTAAAAGGAATGGTTGATGGCAGCGGTGGCGATGATGCGGTAAATATTGGCCGTGTTAAAAATGTGATTATTGACCATTGCAGTATGAGCTGGAGCACCGATGAGGTATTTTCGGCTTATGGCGGTGACAGCACCACTATTCAATGGAACCTGATTGCCGAACCGCTGAACTATTCTTACCATTTTGAAACAGGGGATAAGGATTGGGAACATCATGGCTACGGTGGCATATGGGGAGGGGTTCGCCTTTCGGCACATCATAACCTAATAATGCATTGCGAAAGCCGCATGCCAAGGTTTAATGGAGCAAGGCTGGGTACCAATGCTGATTTTGTAGATTACAGGAATAATGTTATTTATAACTGGGGGCATAATAATGTATATGGCGGCGAAGGCGGTCGTTACAATGTAGTGGCCAACTACTACAAACCGGGCCCTTCCACCAGGCCAAAAGTGGCAGGAAGGATTGTAAACCCTTCTTATACAAAGGAACAGGGGTTTGGAAAATTTTATGTCCAGGAGAATGTAGTGGAAGGCTCGCCAAACCTGACCGGGAATAACAAACCCGGTGTTCATGTTGACAAAATTGAGTACAAGCCTTCATTGGACACCATCCTGGTTAGCACGGCGTTTGCCGCGGTGGATATACCGCCGCAGGATGCAACAACGGCCTACCAATTAGTATTAAAGCATGTTGGGGCAAGCTATGCAAGGGATACCATGGATGCAAGGCTTATGAATGAGGTTAGTCAAACAAGAGGGAGAATAATAGACGTACAGGGCGGCTTTCCGCATGGTACGCCTTATGAAATTTCAAAAGTCGCATGGCCTGTTTTGAAAACCGGTTCTGCTTTAAAAGATTCTGATAACGATGGCATGCCCGATGAGTGGGAAAAGAAGAACGGGTTGGATCCCATGAACCCGGCGGATGCTTCCGAAACAAAACCCGGTACCTTTTACACGCAGATTGAAGTGTACCTGAACAGCCTGATCCATCTTCCATAAACTTCAACCTGATTGGTTTGGAAAATTGTGTCATGCCAGGATATAGTAGATTGTGGTTTTTTAAATTTTCAGGATGGAAAAAATATACACGTTCCGGTCATTTGTTGCATTATTTTCAATTTTAATTTTTGGTGGCATACAGGCACAGCAACTGGCCTTTCCCGGCGCTGAAGGAGCCGGCCGGTTTACCTCCGGCGGCAGGGGCACCAATGCTTCTCCCACTACGGTTTTTGTGGTTTCAAGCCTTGAAGACACCAATGTGCCCGGTACCCTTCGCTATGCGGTCAGCCAAAGCACGACTACTTACCCCAACCGGACCATCGTATTCAGGGTGTCGGGTACCATACGGCTGCTTACACCGCTTATCATCCGCGGAAATACAACCATTGCGGGCCAAACCGCCCCGGGTGATGGAATTTGTATTGCCGACCAGCCTGTTTCTATCAGTGGCAACAATGTTATCCTTCGCTACCTGCGCATACGCATGGGCGACCGCTACCAAAACCTGGGTATGGTGGATGGAAGCGGGAACGGCGATGCGCTTGGCAGCCTGGGGTATAAAAACCTGATCATTGATCATTGCTCTGTAGGTTGGAGCAGCGATGAATCGCTTACTATTTACCGCGGGGACAGCACTACTATTCAGTGGTGTTTAATTTCTGAACCCCTCAATTATTCTTACCATTTCGAAGCCGGTGGTTCTGATTACCAGGAGCATGGCTATGTAGGTATCTGGGGCGCAAGGAAGGCTTCTTTTCACCATAATGTGCTGGCTCATGCCAAAGGCCGCTTGCCCAGGTTTGCAGGCAGCAGCACGTATCCCCCCGGAACGGCAGGCCAGGAAAATGCCAACTTTTACAACAATGTAATTTACGATTGGGTATCGTACAGTACCAACGGCGGCGAGGGCGGTAATTATAACATCATGAATAATTACTATAAATACGGGCCCAATACCTCAACCGGAAATAATGGAAGTGTGCCCGTCCGCAGCATGATAATGAACCCTTCACAGGGCGGCGGATTACCCTTTCCTAAAATTTATGCGGATGGTAATTATGTGGATGGATACCCCAACGTAACCAGCCGGAACTGGCTTGGCATTGCCATGAGCGGGGGAAATTACAATGATACTATCCAGTCGAAAGTGCTGGCGCCGCATGATATTTCGCCCTATACCCTTGAGTCGGCTACCGATGCGTATCAATCGGTTTTGGCAAACGCCGGGGCCACCCTTCCGCGCCGCGATACGCTTGACCGAAGGATATTGAATGATGTGATATGGCGCACCGGCCGCATTATTGATGTGCAGGGTGGTTACCCGCACGGAACCCCGTTTGACCAAACCATCAGCGCCTGGCCTGTGCTGAAATCGAAACCGGCGCCGACCGACACGGATAACGATGGCATGCCCGATGCCTGGGAAACCGCCAATGGGCTGAACCCCGCCAATGCAGCCGACCGCCAGGCCATTGCTCCAAACGGTTATACCAATCTTGAAAATTATCTCAACAGCATTATCAATACCAATCCCGAAATTTATTACTCGGGTGTGCTTACCCCCTTTCTTACCCAGGAAGGAACTCCCTCCACGCCACAGAGCTATATTATTGCAGGGGTAAATCTTACAGGTGCGGTTACCGTTCAGCCCCCTGCGGGTTTTGAGGTTTCTGCCGATAATGGCATTACCTGGTTTACCAACGTAAGCCCCTTGCTGCTCAACCCTGCCGGAGGAATCCTTGCGCCTTCCACCCTGCAATTGAGGTTAAATGGCGCTACCGGAAATTATTCAGGAAATATTAGGCATTACTGTACCGGAAGCGATACTACTTATTTGTTTACAAGCGGCTCCGTTACGAGTGCAACCGATTACCCGGTGTCCATCATTCGCTGGCCATTGACGGTAAACAACAACGATGATATTGCTACGAGGCATTCGGGCCTCGAGGCTTCAGTTCCTACTTTTAAAAATTTATACATCAGCAATGGAACTACCGTGGCTGCTGTGCCTGCTTATGGCAGCACACATGGCCAGGCTTTTGGTCCCGGCGCGGATGGCTCGGCCTTGTGGACCACGGCTTCGGGAGGCCCGGGCGGATCGCTGAACCGTTCATTTTACGAACAGTTTACCATTGTGCCCAAACCCGGCATGTCGGGTGTAATTGACTCTATTATCCTGAATGCATCTTTTTACAATTCTTCCAGCAACACGAGGCTGGCAGTGGTGTATTCCAAATCGGGGTTTACCATTGCCGACAGTACCGATATTAGCGGGGGAATTGGCCCTGACGGACTACCCCTTGCAGCAGGTGCAAACGGAAAATTTTCAACACCGGTTTTGCTGCCCCAGCAAAATGCTGCCAATACCTCCAATTACCGCTTTGCCCTGAATGGGGCTATTGGTGTAACCCTTGCAGCGGGTGAATCGCTTACCATCCGGCTTTATTTTAGTTGCGGAAGTACAAGCGCAGGCAGGTATGCCAAGCTTAAAGAGGTGGATGTAAAAGGCCGCATGAATACGGCTTTGGCATTAGGCATTTTATCTTTCTCGGGAAAAGAACAAAACGGGAAAGTGGTGCTTAGCTGGGAGGATGAAAATTTGAATGAAAACGGCAGGTATTTTATTGAGCGCAGGATCATGCAATCTGAATTTGTAACCATTGGAACGGTTGCTGCTTCATCAGTAGCTACCGGCAAATATCAATATACCGATGCTGCGGCCCCTTCAGGTGTAAGCATCATGTACAGGTTAAAATATAAAGACCCTTACGGACACGAAAGGTATTCATCCATAATACTGATCAACCGTTCGGGAAAACCTGAACTGCTGCTGTATCCTAACCCGGCAAACTCTTCAGTTACTTTACTCCATCCAGAATATGCAAAGCCGGTGGGTATGCAAATAATTGCTTCGGATGGAAGGGTAGCCAAACAGCAAACCATTGCGCCATTAGTACATCAAACAGAAATAAAGGTGCAGGAATTGCGAAGCGGACTTTACTATTTAATCCTTACCAATGGTACACAGAAACAATCAGTTACATTTATTAAATATTGATTTATTGTAAACCATTAATTTTTGCTTCCATGCGTAAAATGTACTCTTGTGTTGGGTTCTTCCTATTGTTGTTTGCTGCCTTGCCTGCATTTGCCTACGACCTTGTGGTGGCCAAAGATGGCTCGGGAAATTATACAAGCGTGCAGGCGGCTATTAATGCTGCGCCTACCAATGCAGTATCTGCCTATACTATTTATATTAAAAACGGGGAGTATTTTGAAAAGATAAACATTCCTTCAAACAAACCTTTTATTACCATCATTGGCGAAAGCACTGAAGGCGTAATACTTACTTACAACGATTATGCATCGAGGGTATTGGAAGGAGGCGGTACTGTGGGAACGCTGAACAGTGCAAGCTTTACGGTGAACGCAACCGATTTTACTGCTATCAATATCACTTTTGTAAACAGCTATGGCGATGGATCGCAGGCCGTAGCCATTGCCATAAGCAACGACCGCGCGGTATTTAAAAACTGCAGGTTCCTCGGCAACCAGGATACTTTGTACCTGCGCGGCTCGGGCACGCCAAGGCAATATTTCAACAACTGTTATATTGATGGAAACGTGGATTATATTTTTGGTAATGCTATTGCTGTTTTTGATTCATGTGCCGTTTACTCAAAAAACAGGGTTGGGACTTCCAATTCATATCTTACCGCCGCCAATACTCCTCCCGGGCAAGCATATGGTTTTGTATTCCGCAATTGCTTGTTAACAGACCATTCAGGTACTACGTTGTATTATCTTGGAAGGCCCTGGCAAAATTCAACCGGCAGCAGCCCGATTGCCAACAATAAAACTGTTTTTTTAAACAGCAGGATGGGCGCCAAAATAAGGCCTGAGGGTTGGTCAACCTGGGATGCAGGCACTCAAACCGACCTGATCACCTATGCTGAATATAATTCGCGCTGTTATAACGGCGACCTGGTAAGTACCGCCCAAAGAGTTGCCTGGTCAAAGCAGCTTACCATTTCGGAGGCTAATGATTACACTTTGGCAAATATATTTGGCAGTTGGGATCCCTGTACTACCTATGCGGGCATTTGCGACAATATGCCTTTCAGGCCTTACGTAAATAATTTTAAAGGAACCAAGGGCAGTCCCAATTCCAGTTTTACCTGGAACCTCGCCTGGCCCAAATCAGGTGTTCAATTTGAATTATTCAGGGCAACAGCGCCCGCCGGTCCTTTTGTTTCGGCCGGTACGGTTTCTTCGCCCAACGATTCGCTGGTTGATTTTTCCATAACCGATCCCAACCCGCCTTCGGGTAGCATTTACTATTATTATGTAAGGGCAAGTTTTACAGGAGTAACCACCATTCAATCCGATACGGTGCAAATTTCGAGTGCGCCAACCATTGTTGCCACTTCATCCATGCCTGCTTTTTACCAGAACATTGGCAGTCCTTCTCCCACTTCTAATTACACTGTTTCAGGAACTGATCTCACAGGCGATGTAACCATTACCCCACCTGCAAATTTTGAAATCTCCGGCGACAACGGGACCACCTGGAATACCAACGCAGCCCCCTTGCTGCTGAGCCCGGCAAGCGGGACCCTCGCTTCCAAAAACATCCTGGTAAGGTTAAATGCTACGGTGGCGGGCGATTATGCCGCTTCCATTATGCATGCAAGCAGCGGCGCTGTAAATGTGGAAGTAAATGTTTCGGGCAAGGCAGTAGATGCGCCTACCAAACTCAGTAATGTTTTATTGAAGTTTCCGCTGAATGCAAATGCTTCGGACAATCCTGCCGATCGTGCCGCCGGGGTAAAGGCGGCAACTGTTGGCAGTCCCAGGCTTTTTGTGAGCAATGGAACAACGGTACCTTCCATTCCCGCCTTTTCCGACACGTATGGCATGGCATTTGGCGCTACCTCCAATGGTGATGGCAGTTGGGGCACTGCGGTTGGCGGGCCCGGCGGCAACCTCAACCGCAGTATTTACGAGGAGATTACCGTAGAGGGCGATGCTAAGGAACTAAGGCTTGATTCGCTTGTACTGTACTCGGCCTTTTACAATACCAACAGCAATACCAGGCTGGGTATAGTGTATTCTCTTTCGCAGTTTGTATTGGATTCGGCCAATGTTACCGGTGGTACAGGGCCAACCGGTGGCGCAGTGGTGGGTTCTTTTGGTACGCCTATCACGCTCAATAACCAAAACACGGGGCCCAACCAAACTTTCAGGGTTGCGCTGAATGCCGAAAACGGCGTGCAGGTACCGGCGGGCGGGAAATTGACTATCCGGTTCTATTTCAGTTGCGGCAGTACAAGCACAGGACGGTATGGGCTTATGAAAAACCTCGAAGTAAAGGGTGAGGTATTGGATGTGTTGCCGCTTACGCTTTTGTCGTTTACAGGTAAAATGAATGCCGGAAATACCATGTTGGAGTGGAATACCTCGAACGAGCAAAATATGCGGCATTTTGAGGTAGAGCATAGCGCTGATGCCAGCCTCTTTAGCCGGGCAGGCGTGGTAAATGCCAGGAACCTTTCAGCGGCCCAAATCTATTCTTTTACGCACCAGCCCGAACAGAAGGGATGGAATTACTACCGGCTGAAAATGGTGAATACCGATGGAACTTTCAGGTTCAGTAAAACCGTGGCTTTATCTGTTAGCGGTGAAAATATGGTGACAGTGTTCCCGAATCCGGCCCACGATAACCTGCAGATAAAATCGGCCATTCCGGTTAAAAACCTGCGGATAGTGGATGTAAGCGGCAGGATAATGCTGCAACAAAGCTTTGGCCAGGGACAGAAGAATATAAACCTGGAACTAAAAAATGTACCTGCGGGCAACTATATACTAATTGGCGCTACCGATGGCGAACCGTTGATGTACAGGTTCATTAAAACAGGCAAAAGGTAGGTACTTCAAGGGTTTGAACGCCTTCTTTCGGGGTTGGAAAAATATTCGGAAACGTTTGCGTAAAATTCGTAAAACTGCTGTTGATACATCGCTTAACTTCACCATGTAAATTCATTTTTTTGCCTTTATTGAATCATCGGTTGCTGTTTGAAGAATAGGGGCTTACTTTACTAAAACAAATTGCATATGAAAAGAAACTTTTACCCACTGTTATCATTCGTTTTTTTATTGGCCGGTATTTGCGGAATTACTTCGGCCAATGCGCAGGGTGGTGTGTATTTCAGGGAAGGATTTGGTGAAGGAACAGGCTGGCCATCTGCCGCAGCAGATGCTATTCCTTTTAAAGAAGTGGTAACTACCACAAGTGGGAGTTGGTACACTTTTGGTAGTTACAGGTCAGGTGGCCCAACAGGGAATTGTGGAGAAAATAACAGCCACATCAGGTTTGGAAACCTAAATAACGTTGGCCTTGGAGTGGCTGATTCTGCTTTTTTGATTACTCCATTAGCTTCAGCCGGCATATTTGACCTTACGTATTACAATGGCCGGGTTAATCGTCGTTTTACTATTTATAAAACATCTGAGACCGATGCCACTACTACCAACTGGGTTCAGGTAGTCCATTTCCCCACAACAGGATATAATGCTTGCGATCAATTTACCGTTGAGGTTAATGATGCAAGTGCAAGAAGGCTGAAAATTGTTGCACGTAGTGCTACCGATAGCGACCTCGATTCTTTTGTTATGCGTAGTGTAGGTGCCTTACCTACCCGTTTTGGCAGTTTTTATGTTCAGCAGAAGAATGATGAAGTAGTGGCCAACTGGGATGCCTACAACGAATCGCAACTGAGGGGATATTATTTGCAGAAAAGCACCGATGGAAGCTCGTTTGCCGATGTAAATTTTGTAACGGCAAAAAACAGACAGGCGGCTGATTATACTACTACCGACAAAATAAAGGGCGGCGGCAATTTGTATTACAGGGTAAAAAGCGTTGACCTTGATGGTAAAACAGGTTATGGGCCGGTTGCACGCCTAAGTGTAAATAGCCAGGGCTTTGATGGAGTTGTAGTAAAGAACCCGGTTCGCGGAAATACGCTTGAAGTTCAGTTGAACGGATTGCAACCCGGCACATACCAGGTTTCGCTCAATGGAATCTCTGGAAGCAAGCTTGCCACCAAGGCTGTGCAGGTTCAAAGTTCTTCGGTAACTGTTTCTATGGAACTACCGGCTTCTGTGGGCAAGGGTATCCAGATTTTAACCGTAACCGGCGGCAGTTTCCGCCATGCAGGAAAAGTATTGGTAGAGTAAATGTATAGTTCATTTTTTTAAGGATGGGGGTGGCAATACTTTTTGGTATTACCCCCCCCCCCTTTTTTTTAAGGTTAAAAGCCTGACGGCAAAAGGTGGGTGATAGAAGTGTTGGAGAAAAATTATTGATTATTATCTGGAAATGAGAAGCGTACTTGCCATAGCAGTGCTGGCCGTTATTTTTGGGATGCCGGGTAAGCAACCCGATATCAGAATTTTTTTGGCTGGCGATTCAACCATGGCCATCAAGCAGGAAAAAGCATTTCCCGAAACCGGGTGGGGCATGCCCTTTGTATATTTTTGGGATTCAACCGTGCAGGTAATAAACAAGGCGCAGAATGGCCGCAGCACCGGTACTTTTATTAAAGAGGGGCTTTGGAAATCCATTACCGGTAATTTGAAAGAAGGGGATTATGTGATCATACAGTTTGGTCACAACGATGAAGTGCCCACCAAAAAAAGTTACACTACGCCGGATACTTTCAAGTTGAACCTTACAAAATTTGTGCAGGAAGTGAGGCAGAAAAAGGGTATCCCGGTGTTGGTAAGCCCCGTTTCGCGCCGGAATTTCAACGATAGCGGGGGCCAGGTGCAAACCCACCCCGAATATACTCCTTATGTAAAGCAAATTGCGGTTGCTAATAATGTAGCTTATATTGACCTCGATGCTAAAAGCCGTGGGCTGTACGAACAGTTCGGTCCCGAACATTCAAAATGGCTTTTTCTGCAGTTGCAACCGGGTGAGCATCCCAATTATCCCGAAGGAAAAATTGACAATACCCATTTCAGCGAATTCGGCGCAAGGCTGATAGCCCAAATTATGCTGAAGGAATTGGTTCAGGAGTTCCCTGATTTAAGATCAAGAATGGTAAAGCAGGTAAAAAAATAAAGCGTTGATGAATAAGGTAGTTTTGGTTTCGTGTATTTGTTTGGCTTTGGTTTCAGAAAGGGGGTTTTCTCAACCGGTTTCTCCGGCAAACGAAAGCGTTTGGAACGCTGACCTGGGGAACGGAAAATATAAGAACCCCGTATTGAATGCAGATTACAGCGACCCGGATGCGGTAAGGGTTGGCGATGATTATTATCTGGTGGCATCCAGTTTTAACCATGTTCCCGGGTTGCCCATATTGCATTCAAAAGACCTGGTGAATTGGTCGCTTATCGGTCATGCTTTAAAGCGCAATGTACCCGAGGCGCATTTCCAGTCGGTACGAAGCGGCGGGGGCGTATGGGCGCCAAGCATCCGCTATCATAACAACGAATTTTACATTTACTACCCCGATCCAGATTTTGGGATTTACGTAGTAAAGGCAAAAAATATTACCGGCCCATGGAGCGACCCAATTATGGTGGAGGCCGGAAAAGGATTGATTGATCCTTGCCCGCTTTGGGATGCCGATGGAAAAGTGTACCTCGTGCATGCATTTGCCGGCAGCCGTGCGGGGTTTAAATCTGTGCTGGTTGTAAAAGAAATGAACAGCGCGGGTACCAAAACCCTAACCGATGGTGTAATGGTTTTTGACGGCCATAAGGAAGACCCTACGCTTGAAGGCCCCAAGTTTTATAAAAGGAATGGCTGGTACTACATTTTTGCCCCGGCAGGTGGCGTATCAACCGGTTGGCAGCTTGTACTGCGTTCTAAAAATGTATATGGCCCCTATGAGCGAAAAGTGGTGATGGACCAGGGCAGTTCCACTGTGAATGGCCCGCACCAGGGCGCCTGGGTGGATACCAGGGGTGGAGAAAACTGGTTCCTGCATTTCCAGGATAAGGATGCTTATGGCAGGGTGGTTCACCTGCAACCCATGACCTGGAAAAATGACTGGCCTGTAATTGGGGTGGATAAAGATGGTGATGGCAAAGGTGAACCGGTTATGGAGTATGCCAAACCTAAAACAGGGTTTGTAAGCCCCAACAAGCACCCCTACAGCGATGAATTTAATGGTCAAATCATAGGCAGGCAATGGCAATGGCAGGCCAACCCCGTGGCTATGCGTACTTTTCCCTACAACGGCCAGTTACGCATATTTGCCTCGCGCATTCCCGATTCATTAAAGAATCTTTGGGAATTTCCTTCGCTCCTGATGCAGAAGTTTCCCGCCGAAACTTTTACCGTGACCACCAAAATGTTGTTTACCCCCAACCTGGTGGGTGAAAAGGCAGGGCTAATTGTTTTTGGTGCTGACTATGCTTCTATTTACCTTGAAAAAATAAATGAGGGGATCCGGCTGGGTTTTGCTGTATGCAACGAGGCCGACAAAGGAAAACCAGAAAAGATAATTACAGGGGAAATGGTTAGTAACGGGTTGGTTTATTTCAGGGTTACCGTACAGCCGGGCGCTGTTTGCAGCTTTAGTTATAGTGAAGATGGCATTAGCTTTAAGCCCCTCGGTGAAAAGCTGGCAGCCAAACCCGGGCGATGGGTTGGGGCAAAAGCCGGGCCTTTTTGCACTACCGTATCTGGAGGAAATGATGCAGGTTTTGTGGATGTAGATTGGTTCAGGGTACAATCAAACTAAATATTTGCGCTATATGGAACGAAGAAAATTTTTGGGGTACACCGCTGCTGCGGGGGCTTCGCTCATGCTGGAACCCTTTGCTTCTTTTGCCAATACAAGCGGGGAAAAAATCAAACTGGCGCTGGTGGGTACGGGTCATCGCGGTTCAGGTTTCTGGGGGGCAACTTTATTGGAGAATTTTGGTGAAGCTGTAAGGTTTGTCGGGCTTTGCGATATTAACCCCGGCAGGGTTGCCACCGTAAAAAAAGCCATGAAGGTAGATTGCCCGGAGTACACCGATTTTGCTAAAATGCTCAAAGAAACCAAGCCGGATTATGTGATTGTAACCACGGTGGATGCCGAGCATGATAACCAGATAGTTACCGCGCTCGAAATGGGCTTTAATGTAATTACCGAAAAGCCTATGACCACCGATGAGGTAAAATGCAAGCGGATACTGGAGGCTGAAAAAAAATCCGGCAAAAAGGTAACCGTTGCGTTTAATTACCGCCACAGTGTGCATGCCATGCAATTGAAGGAATTGCTGGCTTCCGGCAGGATCGGGAAGATCACTTCGGTTGATTTTAACTGGTATCTGAATGTGTACCATGGCGCCGACTATTTCAGGAGGTGGCATGGGTTGGTTAACAGGAGCGGCTCGCTTTGGGTGCATAAGGCTACGCACCATTTCGACCTGGTAAACTGGTGGCTCAATTCAGAGCCGGTGGAGGTTTCGGCCTATGGCGCGCTTGAGCATTATGGAAAAAACAATGCTTTCAGGGGAACCACCTGCAGATCATGCGAGTTTAAAACCCAATGCAAATTTTACTGGGATATAAACAAGGATCAGCGGCTGGTGAACCTGTATGTGCAAAATGAGCAGTACGACGGGTATCACCGCGATGGCTGTGTATGGCGCAACGAGATTGACATTTGGGATAAAATGTCGGCGCAAATACTGTATGCCAATGGCGTGGTGGTAAATTACTCGCTTACTACCTATTCGCCCTACGAAGGCTGGCAAATTGCTTTTAATGGCATGAAGGGCAGGATGGAAACCTGGGAAGATATTCCGTATTTGCAGAAAACCGCTGATGACCAGGCCAACCGCCACGCAGTGGAAATGACCAATTCGGATGATGCCGTTGCGGGTGAGTTCAGGGAAATAATGGTGATGGACAATTTTGCCCGTGAATATGAAATTTTTACCACCCCAAAAATAAAAGGGGGGCATGGCGGGGGCGATATCCGCATGCACCGCCGCATGTTTGTGGAAACCAACGATAACCCGCACCATGTAATGGCAGGCACCCGCGATGGCGCCATGTCAATCCTCATTGGTATTGCAGCACGAAAAAGCATCGCCTTAAAAAGGCCGGTTAAAATAAGTGAACTGGTTGATCTGACGCCAATGGCAAACAGGTACTAAATTAAATTGTATGAATATGACATTCAGAAACATTTTATGGATTGGGTTTTTCTTTTTATCCATCCAGGCCATTGGCCAGAACAGTTCAGAAAAGAAAGTGGCGGAAGCCGTGGAGAATCTCCGCAAAGGCATGATAGACCCGGACAAAGCATTGCTTGAAGGATTGGTTTCCGACAAATTAAGCTATGGCCATAGCAGCGGGGCGCTGGACGACAAAGCTATTTTCATGGATAAGTTGCTGAGTGGCAAGTCGGATTTTGTTGAACTGAGTTTTGACGAGCAAACCATTTCGGTGAGTGGCGATGCGGCTGTGGTAAGGCATACGCTTCATGCCAAAACCAATGATGGCGGCAAACCAGGCGAAGTGCACCTGAAAGTTTTGCTGGTATGGCAAAAACAGAAAGGAAATTGGGTATTGCTGGCCAGGCAGGCAATTAAAATTCAACCCTGAAATAGCCTGAAAATGGGTCTTGACAGAATGGGCATTTCGTAAACGATTGCGTAGATAAAGTATGCCAAATGCTGTTTTAATCAGGAATTTGAAAGTAACATTGTACTACGAATATTGAATTTTTTTATAAAGTGAGGATTGCTTGTATGAGGACCGGCTGGTTTTTGTGTTTTTTATTGAGCGGATTTTTTTTAAATGCCCAAACGGCATTCAAACTTCCAAAAGTTATCATACCCCTTTTTAAGAAGGATACTGTAAAGATTACGGCATTTAAAGCTGTGGGCGATGGCAATACTTTAAATACAAAAAGTATTAACGATGCCATTGATGCCATTCATAAAAAAGGAGGTGGAGTAGTGCTGGTGCCAAAGGGGCTTTGGTTAACAGGCCCGCTGGTACTTAAAAGCAATGTAAACCTGCACCTGGCAACAGGCGCTACGCTATTGTTTACTACCGATTTCAGCCAGTATCCGCTGGTAGAAGGTAATTGGGAAGGATTGCCGCAAATGCGCAATCAATCGCCTATTTCGGCCACCGGCGCTACTAATATAGCCATTACCGGCAATGGTATTATTGATGGAAACGGCGATGCCTGGAGAATGGTGAAAAAAGAAAAGCTGTCTGAATCGGCATGGAAAAAGCTGCTTGCTTCGGGTGGAGTGGTTTCGGAAGACAATAAGACCTGGTATCCTACCGCGCAATCGCTGAAAGGTTCAAAGTTGACGAACCCCGGGGCGATTGAGCCAGGCAAAGACAAGGCTTTCTACGAAAGTATTAAGGATTTCCTGCGCCCCAATTTGCTGGTGCTTGCCAATTGTAAGAGCATTTTGCTTGAGGGCGTTACATTCCAGAATTCTCCGGCATGGTGCCTGCATCCGCTCATGAGTGAGCATATAACCGTAAGGGACATTCAAGTGAAGAACCCCTGGTATGCGCAAAACGGCGATGGTATTGATGTGGAGAGTTGCAAAAATGTTCAGATCATTAACTCCATTTTTGATGTGGGTGACGATGCATTGTGCATGAAAAGCGGAAGGGACGAAGCCGGGAGAGAAAGGGGCATGCCTACTGAAAATGTTACCATTACCGGATGCACCGTGTATGCTTCGCACGGAGGGTTTGTAATAGGCAGCGAAATGAGCGGTGGCGTTAAAAATATGAATGTAACCAACTGTTCGTTTATAGGCGCCGATATTGGACTGCGGTTTAAAACCGCACGAGGCCGGGGTGGCGTGGTAGAAAACATTTTCATTAAGGATATTTACATGAAAAATATACCTGGCCAGGCAATTCTTTTTGATATGTATTACCAGGCAAAAGACCCTGTGCCGATGGCCGGAGAGGTAAGGGCATTACCAAAGGTGGAAATGAAACCGGTGGATGCATCAACCCCGGTATTTAAAAATTTCCATATCAGCAATGTGTATTGTGCCGGTGCGGAAGGTGGAATTTTTATACGGGGATTGCCCGAAATGCATGTAGAGAATATAGTGCTCGAAAACATGGTATTGCAGGCCAATGGAGGTTTTGATATACAGGAGGCTTCGGGTATCACTTTCCGCAATATAACCATGCTTACAAAGGGAACAAACCCTGCGGTGGACATTGTGCATAGCGATAACCTGGTTTTCGACAATATAAGTTTTGCACCGGGCGTTGGCATGTACTACAGGATTGCAGGAGAACGCTCCGGTTCGGTACAGGTTAAAAACAGCCCGCAAAAGGATCTGAAAGCGAAAATTACATTTGAGCTTGGCGCTCAGGAAAAAATATTAACCATTCAATGATAAACAAATTAAAATACCTGGTTGCGGCCATTGCCTTAACCGGTTTTACCGGATTATTTGCCCAGGGAATTAAGTATTCTGAAAAGCTGACGGAAACCGCCATGAAAATATGGCCCGATTCCTTTGTAATGGAAGGTGGCAAACAGGCAAAGTGGAGCTACGACCAGGGCGTGATACTGAAGGGAGTGGAAATGGTATGGTATGCAAGCGGGGATGTGAGGAATTTCGAGTACATACAAAATTGCATGGACTTTTTTGTAGGTGAAGATGGCACCATTCGGGGGTACAGGCCTGATGAATATAATATTGACCACCTGAACAACGGTAAGTTGCTGCTGACGCTGTATCGTATAACCGGTAAGGAAAAATACAAGAAAGCCGTACAGTTATTAAGGGGCCAGTTGCTTACCCATCCGCGCACCAAAGAAGGTGGTTTTTGGCATAAGAAAATTTATACCTGGCAAATGTGGCTCGATGGGTTGTACATGGGTCAGCCATTCTATGCCGAGTATGCTAAACTCTTTCATGAAGATACCTGCTTCAACGATATAGCCAACCAGTTTGTATGGATGGAAAAGCATGCGCGTGACGCTAAAACAGGTTTGTTGTATCATGGCTGGGATGAAAGCAAATCGCAAAAATGGGCGAATCCGCAAACAGGGAACTCACCTCATTTCTGGGGCCGTGCATTGGGCTGGTACGCCATGGCGCTGGTAGATGTGCTGGATCATTTTCCCGCCAACCATCCGCGCCGCCCCGAACTGATTGCCATTTTAAACAGGCTGACCGAAGCGGTTGTAAAAGTTCAGGACCCGCAATCGGGTACCTGGTACGATATAGTTGATATGCCCAATGAGCCGGGTAATTACCACGAAGCCTCGGCATCAAGCATGCTGGTGTATGCCATTGCCAAAGGCATGCGCAAAGGCTACCTGCCTTCAAAATATCTTACTAATGCCCAAAAAGGATACGATGGCATTATTAAGGAATTTATTAAGGAAGAAAACGGGCGTTACAACCTGCATGGTACTGTAAGTGTATCAGGGCTCGGCGGTAATCCGTACCGTGATGGCAGCTTTAAATATTACATGAGCGAAAGGGTGGTGGTAAACGACCCTAAGGGCATGGGTGCTTTTATTTTATGCGCAGCCGAAATGGAAATGGTTCCAACGCTTAAAACTGCAGCCGGTAAAAAAGTAGTAGTCGACCGTTATTTTAACAGCGAAAAGCGTCCTGATTTTGGTGGTGTACCATCTTTCTGGCATTATACATGGGACGAAAGAAGCCACCCCGGGTTTTATGCATGGGGTACTTTGTTTGAAAAATATGGTGCTAAACTTGATGTGCTGGATAATGCCCCTGATGCTTCGAACCTGAAAGGCACAGGCGTGTACATTATTGTTGATCCCGATCATGTAAAGGACAATCCAACCCCCAATTATGTGCAGGAACAGCATGTAGCGGCTATTAAAAAATGGGTAAAAAAAGGCGGCGTGCTGGTGCTGATGGCAAACGACAGCGCCAACTGCGACCTCAGCCATTTCAACGGGCTGGCCGGCGCTTTTGGGATGAGCTTTACCAACAATAGCCGCAATATGGTTAAGAATGATATGTATGAGCAGGGTGTAGTAATGTCGGGTGACAACGAGGTGTTTTCAGGCAACTATAAAATGTTCCTGAAAGAGATCAGTACTATTGAGGTGAAAAGCCCGGCCCAGGCATTAATAAGCAAGGACGGCGAAGTAATTATTGCAGTGGCTAAGTATGGCAAAGGAACTGTTTTTGCCGTTGGCGATCCCTGGTTGTACAATGAGTATGTTGATGGAAGAAAGCTTCCGCTGGAATACCCCAATCATAAGGCCGCCGATCAGCTTGCCAAATGGCTGCTGAGCAAGAGCAAATAGAATGTTGGCAAAACATGCCTTGTACAAAATAATCACCCGATAGGGATAGAACTATTTGAAATAATTATCACTTAAAATCAATTGTGATTTTTACTAAAGCGAAAACCTTTTTTTAAAGGACTGATGCAGGTGGTACTACTGTTAACTGGGTTTTTGGTAAATACCTGATTCCCGAAAATTTAAATTTATGCAGCTATCAAAAAAGACTGTAGCGCTTAGCGGGTTAAACAACCTGAGTGTACCGGATTCCGCCATTTTTGAATTGCCCGAAAAGATCCTTCAATTCGGATCAGGGGTGTTACTGAGGGGCCTGATTGATTATTTTATTGATAAGGCAAACAAGGAAGGAAACTTTAATGGAAGGATCGCAGTAGTGCACTCCATTGAAAAAGACCGCCCGGTTGATCTTGAGA
Source organism: uncultured Chitinophagaceae bacterium (assembly GCA_964444195.1). Lineage (GTDB taxonomy): Bacteria > Bacteroidota > Bacteroidia > Chitinophagales > Chitinophagaceae > Phnomibacter. The sequence continues at coordinate 16,431 of CAYUGH010000018.1, read as the reverse complement.
AACAAGATCACTTGTACACCCATTGTCTTAGGGGGATACAGGAAGGCAAAGTATATGAAGAATATATTGCCAATGCTGCCATCAGCCGGGTAATGCTCGCGCTGTATGAGTGGGATAAAGTGCTTGAATGTGCAGCAAATCCAGGTATTGAAATTGTTTTTTCGAACACCACCGAGGTTGGTATTGTAATGCATGCCGATGATGATATTTTCGCATCCCCGCCCTCATCTTTTCCCGGTAAAATGCTTGCGCTGCTGCATCACAGGTATAAAACTTTCAATGGCGATCCATCCAAAGGCTGGACCATTGTGCCTGCCGAACTGATTGCTGATAATGGCTCCAAACTTCAGTCCATTATCATCGAACTGGCGCACCTGAATAAAATGGAGTATGAGTTTATCGACTGGATTGAAAACTCAAACCGTTTTTGCAATACGCTGGTGGACAGGATTGTACCCGGCAAATTACCTGCTGTAGAACAGGCGCTGGTTGAAGAAAAGCTTGGCTACACCGATGGCATGATGATCATGAGCGAAGTGTATAGTTTGTGGGCTATCGAAACAAGTGACCCTTCGGTAAAAGATATCCTCAGTTTCGCCAAATCGAACCCCGGTGTAATTATTACCGACGACATAAATAAGTATCGTGAGCTGAAGCTTAGGCTGCTGAACGGCACGCATACATTTGTGTGCGGGCTTGCTTACCTTGCCGGCTTTGATACGGTTAAGGATGCCATGCAGAATAAGGTTTTCAACCGTTTTGTGTATGAGCTGATGGCTGACGAAATTTCTCCATGTATTATCGGGGATGAAATTACTGCGGACCAGGCGCTGGATTTTTCAAAGAGCGTGATCGAGCGTTTCGAAAATCCGTTTATCGAACATAAATGGTTAAGCATTACGCTGAACTATACCTATAAGATGAAAGCGCGTAACCTGTTCCTGTTGCTTGAGCATTACAAAAGAAATCAGCATGTGCCGGAGCATATGGCTTTGAGTTTTGCTGCTTACTTGCTGTTCAACAGGTGCGAACCAACGGAAGGAAAAGGATTTGAAGGCACTTCGCCAAAAGGGGAAAAGTATTCTTTGCAGGATGATGAAGCCGCTTATTTCCATGAGCTCTGGCAAAATGAAGCTCCGGAACAGATAGCCATAAAAGTATTGAGCAACCTGAGTCTTTGGGATAATGATCTGTCTGCCTTGCCGGGGTTTGCCGATGCCGTAGTGTATTATCTTAACCATTTTCTTGCGAATGGTGTGGCAAATACCCTGAATCAATTTGAGGAATTAAAAAAAACCGGGGTCTACCAATAAAATCCCAAAAAATGAACGTATGAAAAACAGAGTATTGAAAGTGCATGAAAAGGATAATGTAATTGTTGCACTAGCCGACCTTCCCAAGGGGCAGGTAATAACATACGAAGGCGAAGAATACCTTTTGCAGGAAGACATTCCCGCCAAGCATAAGTTTTATGCCAACGACATGAAAGCCGGTGACGAAGTAACGATGTACGGCGTATTGGTAGGCAAGGTGCAAATGGATGTAAGCAGGGGAAGCCGCATGTCGACCGAAAACCTGAAGCATGCGGCAGAGCCTTATGATTACCGCAATGTAAAATTTGAGTGGAAGGCGCCTGATGTTTCAAAATTCACGGGCAGAACTTTTAACGGATACCACCGTGCCGATGGCCGCGTAGGTACTGCCAATTACTGGCTGTTTATCCCTACCGTATTTTGTGAGAACAGGAACCTTGATGTGATACGCGAAGCCATGCACAACGAACTTGGCTATGCGGTAACCCACAAATACAAGCAGTACACGCACCAATTGCTGAATGCAATGCAAAGTGGTGAAGACCTTGCTTCAATCAATCTTGCACCTGCTGGCGCAAGGGATAACCGCCCCTTCAAAAATGTGGATGGCATTAAATTCCTCAATCACCAGGGCGGTTGTGGCGGTATCCGCCAGGATGCGGCAGTGTTGAGTAAGTTGCTGGCTGCTTATGCCGATCATCCCAATGTGGGTGGTATTACGGTATTAAGCCTTGGTTGCCAGAATTTGCAGACACAGGATTTTTTGAATGACCTGAAAGCGTTGAATCCAAATTTCGATAAGCCCCTGCATATTTTCGAACAACAGCAATCTCAAAGCGAAGAGCAATTGATTGCCGATGCTATCCGGGTGACTTTTGAAGGGCTTGTTGAGATCAATAAAATTGAAAGAGCCCCCGCGCCGATTGACAAGCTGGTGCTTGGCGTAAAATGCGGTGGCAGCGATGGTTTCAGTGGTATTTCTGCCAACCCTGCTGTGGGTGTTTGTTCGGATTTGCTGGTTGCGCTTGGTGGTAAAGTACTGCTGGCGGAGTTCCCTGAACTTTGCGGTGTGGAACAGGAATTAATTGACCGCGCTGTGGATGAACCCACTGCAAGGAAATTTATGCACCTGATGCGGAGATACGATGATATTGTAACCAAGGCGGGTTCAAGTTTCTCCATGAACCCTTCGCCGGGCAACATTAAAGATGGATTGATTACAGATGCCATCAAGAGCGCCGGTGCGGCTAAAAAAGGCGGCACTTCGCCCGTAGTGGATGTATTGGATTACACGGAAGTAGTAAAAAAGCCGGGTTTAACGCTTGTATGCACCCCGGGCAATGATGTGGAAGCCACTACCGGTAAAGCGGCAAGTGGCGCCACGCTTATTTTATTTACTACAGGACTTGGTACGCCAACGGGTAACCCCGTTTGTCCTACCATTAAAGTAAGCACCAACAGCAAACTTACTAAGCGCATGAACGATATTATTGATATAGATTGCGGCCCGGTAATTGAAGGGGAGAAAACCCTGCAACAGATGGGAGAGGATATGCTTGAATATTGCATTAAAGCGGCAAGCGGCGAAGTGATTCCAAAAGCTGTGCTGCTGAACCAGGATGATTTTATCCCCTGGAAAAGAGGGGTTTCATTGTAAGGATATTATAGTTAGGAAGTTGATTTACCAGGTTGAAAAGAAGCGTTATGAAGAAGTATTTGGATGAGCATTTTTTGTTGGAAACAAAAACTGCCCAGGATTTGTATCACGGGTTTGCAAAAGCAATGCCCATTATTGATTATCACAACCACCTGCCCCCGGCAGCTATTGCCAACGATGACCGGTTTGAAAATATTACCCAGGTTTGGCTGTACGGCGATCACTACAAATGGCGCGCCATGCGTACCAATGGGGTAGCCGAGCGGTTTTGCACGGGCGATGCACCGGACAGGGATAAGTTTATGCAATGGGCGGCTACCGTGCCTTACACCCTGCGTAACCCATTGCACCACTGGACCCACCTTGAGTTGCAGCGTTACTTCGGGGTGCATGATTTGCTCAATTCAACTTCAGCGGCGTCAATTTATGACCGCTGCAATGAAAAGCTGGCGGGTGATGGATACTCTGTAAGAGGATTGCTTCGCCAAATGAATGTGAAGATACTTTGCACAACCGATGATCCGCTTGATAGCCTTGAGTATCATCAGCAAATAAAGGATAGTGGGTTTGAGATCAAAGTATTACCTGCATTCAGGCCCGATAAGGCTATGGCAGTGGAGAGCGCTTCTTCTTTTAATGAGTATGCAAATAAGCTGGAAGCGGTTTCGGGTTCCTCTATTTCATCCTACCAGGACTTTCTTAGTGCATTGAAATCACGGCATGACTTTTTTGCGTCAATGGGTTGTTGCGTATCGGATCATGGACTTGAGCAGGTGTACGCAGAAGCCTATACCGAAGCAGGCGTTGCAGCCATTTTTGCAAAGCTGCGTTCGGGTAATGTGCTTAGCCATGAGGAGATCCTGCAGTTCAAGAGCGCCATGCTGGTAGTGTTTGCAGAATGGGATTTTGAAAAAGGCTGGGTGCAGCAATATCATTTGGGCGCGCTCCGAAACAATAATATCCGCCGCCTCCGCGAACTTGGTGCCGACACCGGCTGGGATAGCATCGGCGATTTTGCGCAGGCTGCTGCTTTATCGCGTTTTCTTGGTAAGCTGGACAATGAAAATAAACTGGCACGAACCATTATGTACAACCTGAACCCGGCTGACAATGAAGTGATGGCTACCATGATCGGCAACTTCAACGATGGGTCTTCTGCCGGAAAAATTCAATGGGGAAGCGCCTGGTGGTTTCTCGATCAGAAGGATGGCATGATCAAACAAATGAATGCATTGTCAAATATGGGTTTGCTTAGCCGCTTTTTAGGTATGCTTACCGATTCAAGAAGTTTTCTTTCTTTTCCACGGCATGAATATTTCCGCAGGCTTCTTTGTAATCTTTTTGGAAATGAAATTGAAAATGGGGAGATACCTGATGATATTGAATGGAGCGGAAAAATAATTCAGGACATTTGCTTTAATAACGCTCACCAGTATTTTGGCTGGAGCAAATAATTTCATTAAAAGAATAAATACAAAAAATGACATTAGATTTATTTGACCTTTCTGGAAAATTAGCAGTTGTTACGGGTTGCGATACAGGATTAGGTCAGGGCATGGCACTGGCATTGGCCGAAGCCGGCGCTGATATTGTAGGCGCATCCATTGTGGATGATATTTCGGGCACCCAATCGTTAATTGAAGCTACCGGCCGCAAATTCACCTATCATAAAGTAGATATTTCGGACCGTGATCAGTTGTATGGTTTTATCGGGAAAGTAAAGGCCGACAACCCGCGGATTGATATCCTCGTAAACAATGCTGGGATTATCATGCGCAAACCGGCGGCTGAACATCCCGATGAGTTTTGGGATAAAGTAATTTCCATTAACCTTGATGCTCAATTCATTCTTGGCCGCGAATTTGGAAAGCAAATGATTGAACAGGGAGGGGGTAAAATAATTTTCACCTGTTCATTACTCAGCTTCCAGGGCGGTATCAATGTTCCGGGCTATACCGCAAGCAAATCTGCAGTAGCGGGGCTGGTACGGGCTTTTGGCAATGAATGGGGAAGCAAGGGCGTTTGTGTAAATGGCATAGCCCCTGGTTATATTGCAACCAATAACACACAGGCGCTGCGCGAAGATCCTGAAAGAAGCAAAACGATTCTCGACAGGATTCCTGTTGGACGTTGGGGTGTTCCGGCTGATTTTAAAGGCCCGGTTGTTTTCCTTGCCTCTTCAGCCTCGGATTATGTGAATGGTACCATTTTGTTTGTTGACGGTGGCTGGATGGCCAGGTAAAATTTTAAAAATATGAAAAGCAGATTTCATCATAGTACGAATGAAGTAAAGCAAATGAATACCGCGCAATTGCGCGAACATTTTTTGGTGCAGCAACTGATGGTGCCCGGCGAACTGAAATTAGTGTATTCGCATTACGACCGGGTGATTATTGGCGGTGCAGTACCTACAGGGTCATCTATTGAACTTTCAAACCCTTCCGAACTAAGGGCTGAATATTTTTTGCAGCGCAGGGAGTTGGGTGTAATTAATGTTGGCGGTAAAGGCAGTATTGTAGCTGATGGTAAAACCTACGAAATAGACAGGCTCGGGGCCTTGTATATTGGCCTGGGTACCAAATCAGTAAGCTTTGCCAGTGCAGATGCTGGTAAACCTGCATTGTTTTATATCCTTTCGGCCCCGGCGCATAAGGAGTATCCTACGGTGGCTTACACTAAGGAAGACGCTTTGCCGGTTCAATTGGGAGAGCAGGCAACCGCCAATAAGCGCACCATTTATAAATACATACATGCACAGGGCATACAAAGCTGCCAGTTGGTAATGGGGCTCACGCTGCTCGATGAAGGCAGCATCTGGAACACCATGCCATCGCATACACATACCCGCAGGATGGAAGCTTATTTTTATTTTGATGTCCAGGAAGCGCACAGGGTTATTCATTTAATGGGTGAGCCTACCGAAACCAGGCATCTTATTGTGGCCAATAACGAAGCCATTATTTCGCCTCCCTGGAGCATCCACAGCGGTTGCGGAACAGCTAACTACGGTTTCATTTGGGGTATGGCGGGTGAAAACTATGACTATACCGATATGGACCCGGCACCGGTTTCGGCAATGATGTAAGCAGCTAAAAGCAGGTTAAGATAGATTCCCTCTATTTTGCCACAAGATGATTTTCTTCACTGCTTCCCGCTTTCAGGTAGGGCCTCACCCTGGTAAACCAATCCTTTTCAATAGCATGGATTTTCAACAGGTCATCAACCTGCTGGTAGGGTCCGTGCTGATCTCTGTACGCCACAATCAGTTTGGCAATTTGCCAGTTAATATAGGGATGGCTTTTCAATTGGGCTTCGGAGGCGGCATTTAATGAAAGTTGTTGCATGGGCGTGGAGGTATAGGTGAGGTTAGCTTTTATTTTCTGAAAAACGGAATCGGGTAATCCATAGGTTTCGGCTACCTGGTCAATGCTGGCAAAACCACCAAGTTTTGAGCGGAACCTGAGGATGGCTGATGCCCTTTTGGCGCCGATACCCGGGAGCATGGTCCAGGTAAGGCTGTCCGCAAGGTTTACATCTACCACCATTTGGAAGGGCCTGGTTTTGGCAGGCGGGGTTAGGGTTGTTGCCGGCTCTGTTTCGGGGGTTGGGGATTCGTTTACAAGGTCCTTTTGGGTTTCATGCTCAAATTTTACGTAGGAGATGAGTTTTTCAACTTCCCCAGGCCTTAAACCATACAGTTTGCCAAGGTCTTCGGGTTTGTGGAACCGGCCGCCCTTTGAGCGGTAGTTTACAAGGTTGCGGGCTGCTTTTTCCCGGAGACCCATTTCAATCAGTTGTTTAAAGGTTACATGGTTGGGATCAAAATGTGTGATGGCGCCTGATTGAAACGAAGTCTCCGGAGCTGTTTTACGGTTGGGGTAAGTGGTGTGTGTGTATGTTGGAATGTGTGGTGTGCTATAGTTGTTTGTATCGCGGGCAACCAGTTCACGGGAAACTTTTGCAGCCACAAAAGGTTGACCTGCTTTTTCATCTTCTTTTACCAATACTCCTGATTTAAAAACCAGCATACCTGCAGTTGCCAAAACCGTAATAAACAGGATGGCCCTGCGCTGTGTGCGTGAAAACCTGAGAAAAGAAACCTGCGCCACGTTCTTTTTGTTGGATTCCTGCTTCATAACCCGGACGATTGATAATGCAAAAATACCCTGGTAAACAGGGGTGAAACAAGCGTAGAAATACTTGAAAGAGACCGGGAAACTGCGTGATTTTTAGAAATTCAATTCCAATCCATCGTAGGCCAGTTGCATATTGGGCGGGAGTTCGGCATTGATCACTGCGTGTCGTTCCAGTTGGTGGCTTACATGGGTAAAATAAACATTCGGTATTTCAAGTTCCCTGCCAAGCTCAACTGCTTCGCCCAGGGTAAAATGCGAAATATGCTTTTGTTTACGCAAGGCATTCAGTACCAGGGTATTACTTCCCCTTATCTTTTGCTTTTCCTCCTCTTCAATGCGGTTGGCATCGGTAATATAGGTAAAAGGGCCTATGCGAAAACCAAGCACGGGCATGCGGTGGTGCCAAACCTGGATGGGTATAAAAGGCAGATCGCCGATCATAAAAGGCGACAGGTCAATTTCGTTTAGTTTTAATTGTGGCACCCCCGGGTAGGGATTATCTTCAAAGGCATAGGGAATTTCCTGCTTAATGCCTCGAAGGCTCATGGCTGTACCATACACCTGGGTTGGGCCTTGCTGGAAATATTGGAAAGGGCGGGTATCGTCAATGCCACCCACATGGTCTTTATGCGCATGGGTAATCACCAGGCCATTCAACCTTTTTACCTTGTACAGCAGCATTTGTTGCCTGAAATCGGGTGTGGCATCAATAACCACGGTGGTGGTTTCGCTTTTTACCAGGATGCTGCTGCGCAGCCGTTTGTCTTTAAGGTCGGGCGAGCTGCATACCTCACAATCGCACCCGACCATGGGAACTCCGCCGCTGGTTCCGGTACCCAAAAAACTAACACTAAAAGGCGGAAGGGGCATAGAATCAAAGTTTTCCGCCCTTATCAGGCTTCATGTATTTGCAAAGCCGCAGTAAGGCTTAGGTATAATTTTTGGCTTTCGTCCGTTAGCATGTCAATATTCAGGTTAATCAGGGGAATCAGGTCGGTAAGGGTTTGTACGCGCCCCTCGGTTTGCAGAAATTTATTCAGCACAACCACCCTCTTTTGCTCAAGAATGCAATAACCGCTTTGAAAATTTCCCCTCTCGTAGCGGATTATGTACCCCCCTTCGTTCAGAATTCTTTCAAGCTTTTGCAAAGTTGTTTGATTATATTTCATGGAATTTTTGTAATGTGTGGACAATTTCGGAACGTTACAAAAATAAAGTTTAAAGAGTAGCCGGGGTATTACAATTTTCCACAAATTTGACTGCCAATTGTGCGCCTAATCTTTTGTAAAAGACTGAAAATGTACAGTATTACCATCATGTACCGACATGACCATTCTCATTTTTTGCAGGTGATTTTGATAAGACCTTCGTAACGTTCTATTAAAGGGACATTTGAAGCCAACTCGGAATTTATATTTTTTTACATAAACACCAAACGTATGATCGCTCCACAACAACCGCTTTTCGGCCGCTTAAATGATGCGCGTGCCGAAGTTGAAAAATGGGTAGAAAGCATGGCTGCCCACCTGAAACCAGACAATATCCACTGGTGTACAGGAACCGATGAAGAATATAATGAACTCTGCCAAAAGATGGTGGACAAAGGCACTTTTATAAAACTGAACCCCGAAAAGCGCCCCAACAGTTACGCCTGCTTCAGCGATCCGAGCGATGTGGCCCGGGTAGAAGACAAAACCTTTATTTGCAGCCGCCGCAAAGATGATGCCGGCCCCACCAATAACTGGATGGACCCGCGCGACATGAAGGATATACTGGAACCGCTCACCCTGGGTTGTATGAAAGGCCGTACCATGTACGTGATTCCTTTTTGCATGGGCCCCATCGGCAGCTCTTTCAGCCGCTACGGTGTTGAAATTACAGATAGCGAGTACGTGGTGGTAAATATGAAGCTGATGACCCGCATGAGCGAACATACTTACCGGCACATGACCCCGGGCGATTGGGTACGTTGCATTCACACAGCAGGCGCACCGCTTGCCGAAGGCCAGGAAGATGTGAAATGGCCATGCAACCCTACTGTAAAATACATCAGCCATTTCCCCGAAGAAAGACTGATCATCAGCTATGGAAGCGGTTATGGCGGTAATGCGCTGCTGGGTAAAAAATGTTTTGCGCTACGTATTGCCAGCGTAATGGGCCACGAAGAAGGCTGGCTGGCCGAACACATGCTCATCCTCGGCGTTGAGTCGCCTGAAGGTGAAAAAGACTATGTGGCTGCGGCTTTCCCAAGCGCCTGCGGTAAAACCAATTTCGCCATGATGATTCCTCCTGAAGGAATGGCCGGCTGGAAAGTAACCACTGTTGGTGATGATATTGCCTGGATTCATAAGGGAGAAGACGGCAGGCTCTATGCCATCAACCCGGAAAGCGGATATTTTGGCGTAGCCCCCGGCACTAACTATAAAACCAACCCCAACGCCATGAAGAGCGTTGAACAAAATACCATTTTTACCAATGTGGGTGTTACCCCCGACGGTGATATATGGTGGGAAGGAATGACCAAAGAGGTGCCGGCAGGCATTATCGGCTGGAATGGAAAGACCTGGGACCCTGCATCAGGCAAACCGGTAGCCCACCCCAATGCCCGGTTTACCGCGCCTGCTTTAAACAACCCCGCACTTGACCCCGAATGGGACAACCAGAAAGGAGTAAAAATTGCAGCTTTCATTTTTGGCGGACGCCGCGCAACAACCGTTCCGCTGGTGTACCAGGCCTTTAACTGGAGCTTTGGTGTGTACCTTGCCGCCACCATGGGCAGCGAAATGACAGCCGCTGCTTTTGGCGAGGTTGGCAAGGTTCGCCGCGACCCCTTTGCCATGCTGCCCTTTATGGGATACCATGCCGGCGAATACTGGAACCACTGGCTGCAGTTTGGCCGCGACCTGCCCAATGCCCCCCGCATTTTTGGCGTAAACTGGTTCCGTAAGGATGATAACGGCAACTTTATGTGGCCCGGGTTTGGCGATAACCTCCGTGTGCTCAAGTGGATCATTGGCAGGGTAAAAGGACGCACTTCTTCTGTAGAAAGCCCCATTGGCTGGGAACCGCGTTATAAGGATATGGACTGGACCGGTCTTGATTTTCCCGAAGAAGAATTCCGCAAAATCATGGAAATTGACCGTGAACTTTGGAAAAAAGAAGTGCTTGGGCACGAGGAACTGTTCAGTTCGGTGTACGATAAGCTTCCGAAAGAGTTCTTCTTTATGCGCGAAATGTTGCTCAGCAGCCTGTGGCGTTCACCCGAACACTGGGGTTTGGCGCCTGAAAGGCAAGACAGCGAATAATATATTTGCTTATGAAAAACAAAGGCCGGGGGTGAAAGCTTCCGGCCTTTTAAATGAAATTGTTAAACAATCTTCCTCAACCTCAAACTATTAACCTCAAACCCAACCAGTCAACTTCCCAACC
>CAYUGH010000018.1:0-5796 GCA_964444195.1 uncultured Chitinophagaceae bacterium | reverse complement strand
ATCTTCCTCAACCTCAAACTATTAACCTCAAACCCAACCAGTCAACTTCCCAACCAGTTAACCCGTCAACTGAAGAGCTCAATGATCACAATCATCTTTATGACAATGATTGGCCTGCCTGCACAACCTGAAATTTAGGTAATGAGCGGAAACAATAAATACAAGTGCAATACCAACCATGGGGGTATGATAGCCGGGCATCCATTCTTTAATAATCAAAAAAGCGAAGCCGGTAATGAGCAAAATAACCGGCCATTTGCTGTGGTGATGCTTTAAAAAGCCATGCCTGAGGGCATTGATGCCAATAACCAGCGCAAGACCAATCATAAACCATTCAAATGTGTGGTTATGAATGATATTGATGCCAAACAAGGGAAAGGTAGTGAACAAAAGTGGCAGCACAGCACAGTGAATGGCGCATGCAACCGAGGCGCCAACCCCTAATGCATCCCAATTGATCTTTAATAAACTCATCCCGAAATACGAACTTTGATCCAGAAATTATTGTAACAATGTTGCAAAGATAAGCGGATTAGTCCTTTCATTAAGTAACTTTGCGCACACATATGGGGAACGGAAAAAAGTGGTTGTTTTACAGCGGTGGTTTCCTGCTGATGCTTGCGGGGTTTTATTTCTTTTTGTTTAAAGGCACAGATAACTGGAAATCAAAGCTCCCGGTGATCAGCTATGTAAAGCCTTTTAGTTTTATTAACCAGGATGGCGACTCGGTTACGCAAAAAACAACCGAAGGCCGCGTGTATATTGCCAATTATTTTTTTGTGACCTGCACCGGCATTTGCCCGGTTATGAATAACAACGTTCACAAGGTGTACGATGCCCTGAAAGACGAAAAGGAACTGCTGATACTAAGCCATACCTGCCAGCCCGAAGTGGACACCGTACCGCTTTTAAAGCATTATGCCGACAGCATTGGAATTGATACCAGGCGCTGGCAGTTTTTAACCGGCAATAAGCTTGACCTCTACAAAATTGCCCGCGACAGCTACAAAATTGATGACCCTCAGAATAATGTGGGCGATATAAACGACCAGTTTCTGCACTCGCAGTTTCTTGCGCTGGTAGATAGGGCCGGGCAGGTGCGCGGGGTGTACGATGGGCTGAAAAAGAAGGAAGTGAACCAACTGATTGAGGATTACCGGGTAGTAGCGGCAGAAAGCGGAACAGGTAATTTTGTAAACAATATATTTGGAAATGCACCTGCCAGGTAAGTTTGCCTTTGAATAAAATCCTACCCCGAAAATGTGGTAAAAAAGGAATTGTATGAAAGACCAGGCTACTCAGTTACTCCGCAACATCAACATGAGCGTGACGGACAGCCGCCGCCAGATTCTCGACCTGTTTCTTGAGCACCGCGGGGGCGCGCTGAAGCATGGGGATATTGAAAAAGCTCTTGACAACCTCGACCGGGTAACCATTTACCGTACCCTGCAGGTTTTTACCGAAAAAGGGCTTATCCATTCCATCCCCGGAAGCGATGGCGCCGCCAAATACGCGCTCTGCCACAACCATTGCACCGGCGGCCACCACCACGATAACCATGTTCATTTCCAGTGCCTCGAATGCGGCAGCACCCAATGCCTCGATGATGTGAGCATTCCCTTTGTAAAGCTGCCCCGTGGCTTTATGAGCGGGCAAATTGAAATGGTGATCAGCGGCATATGCAACCTTTGCAGTGAAAAGGTGAATGTTTCGGGGGCAGGCAGGGTAGAAATGGCGTGAATGAATTTTCCTCGAAATCCCTCATTTCATTATTTACAAAATCGGCCAAAGGCTTATTATGCTCCGGTGAAAACCGAACCGGATACCGGCAGTTTCATACAGCTCAGGCAGTGCAAGTTTTCTGTGTGCGCTGCTGTTATAATCGAAGAATAATTTGAAATGCACCCTTGTGGTTTTAGTGCAAGAGTTTTATATATTTAGCGCATCAAACTAACAAGGTTCAATGTATGAATTCTTCTTTGCCGGGAAAGACATATGTCGTAAAAGCACCACCGATACCCAAATCATTTGCCAATTCAAAAAAATTTACACGTTTAGCCCAATTGGTTGAAAAGCAATACCGGGCTGTTGCCGGTGTTACGGGTAAGATACCATTTGCACTGCGAACAAAGGATGGGCCTGTGTATGTTTTCGGGGGCGGTGAGCCTGCCTTCAGCATCATCTTACATAATGATCAGGCCGTAGCAGCACTAAGCACACTTGAGCAAAACACCATTGTTGAAGCTTACCTCGCGGGCCATATTGACCTTGCGGGTGATATTATGCATGCGCTTGCGCTGCGTGAGCTCTTTAACGACAGCAGGGGCATGCGTTTTCTCTGGCGCTTCATCAGGCCCTTTCTTTTTGGCCAGGTTAAAAGCGATAAAAAATGGATTGCCAGCCACTATGATACGGATGCTGCATTCTTCCTGCTTTTTTTGGATAGCAGGCACAGGGCTTACTCGCAGGCAGTGTTTGCACACGATTATGAATCGCTGGAAGATGCAGAAACACGTAAACTTGATTTTGCACTTGAATCGGTAAAAGCAAAACCCGGCGATCATATTCTTGATATTGGCAGCGGCTGGGGAGCTGTATCTGAACATGCGGGTAAAAAAGGGATACGGGTTACTTCGCTTACCATTTCACAACGTTCGAAGGAGTTTGTACAAAACATTATTGATGAACAAAACCTGCCGTGTAAAGTTTTACTGGAACATTTTATGGAACATGATCCCGGTGAAAAATACGATGCCATCGTTAACTGCGGTGTTACCGAGCATTTACCCAACTATGCAGCTTCATTAAAGCATTACGAAAAGCTGTTGAAGCCCGGGGGTTATCTCTATCTCGATGCAAGCGCCGACCGGGTAAAACATGCACATGGTTCGTTTATGGGCCGGTATGTGTTTGAAGGCAATGGCTCGCTGATGTGCCTGCACGAATACCTTGCAGAAGTGGCTAAAAGCCCATTTCAGCTTAGAGGCGTTTGGGACGACCGCCATAATTATTATCTTACCACAAAGGCATGGGCAGAAAGACTGGATAGCAACCGTGAAGAGATTGAACAGCGATGGGGGAAACAGTTGTACAGGATCTTTCAGTTATACCTGTGGGGAAGCGCCCAAGGATTTCACTCAGGCATGATTGATGCTTACCGGGTGGTGCTTAAGTTGCCGGCAAAGTAATATTGACCTTTTGGATGATTTGAGGAAAAAGGGTAATATTGACTAGTAAAATAAATCTCCAAAACATATTGGCGACACTTTTAATGAAATAAATTGGAAAGGCGACTACAACAACATTGATAATCAATACTATAAAAAAACGGGTTCTTGTCTAAAGTCTTTAAGCGAAACGTTAATCAGAAATTTTAAACCCTCATTATGGAAAAATTTAACGAAAGTTTGATATCATTAATTACTGACAACCAAAGCGACTTCTATTAAAACAGAGGTTAATGTTACCGATTTGACAAGAATGCTTTTTGAAAGCCAGTCAAACGGATTAGCAGAATTATACGCACAACTTAATAAAAGTATTTCTATAAATAAGATTATAGAAGACAGTAAATCTTTTCAAAGAACTTCTAACAAATCGCTTCGACAAATCTGCCGCTAACAAATAAGCTTCATTGGTGCAACGCACCAACAATGGAAGCTCAATGTTGCAAGGAACCTTCGGTAGCCGGACCTTTTATTGTTGAGATTCATTCGTTAGCGCCCACCCTTTTAATGGTTTTGCTTTAATTGTTGTCAAGGGCGGGCGTTCCCCCTAAAACTTATTCATCTCCCCATTCACAAAATCGGCCAGCAGCTTAATATGCTCCGGCGAAAAATCGAAGCGGATGCCGGCGGCTTCGTACAACTCAGGCAGCGTGCGGGTACCACCCAGGCTGAGCGCATGAATGTAGCGTTCGATGGCCTGTTGCGGGTTTTGCTTGTACTGCATCCATAGCCCGATGGCGCCTAATTGCGCAATGCCGTATTCAATATAATAAAAAGGAACTTCAAACAAATGCAACTGCCTTTGCCAGCCATAGCGGCGGTAGTTTTCCAACCCGGATGTATCGAGCGCGTTTACCTTAAACTCGTCGAGCAGCCCCATCCAGGCGGCGGAACGTTCCTCTTCGGTATGCTTCGGGTTTTCGTACACCCAATGCTGAAATTTATCAATGGTGGCAATCCATGGGAAAATGGTAATGGCCCTTTCCAACTGGTGGATTTTGGCGCGTTTCAGTTCTTCCTCATTGTCAAAAAACACTTCCCAATGATCCATGGTGAAAAGCTCCATGGCCATGCTGGCTACTTCGGCAATTTCCATGGGGTATTCCTTAAAAGCGCTGAGCGACAGGTTGTGCGCGAGAAAGCTGTGCACCGCATGCCCGCCCTCGTGCACCATGGTGGTTACATCGTCCATTTGCCCGGCGGCATTCATAAAAATAAAAGGCGCACCGCTTTCGGGTAAGGGGCAATTGTATCCTCCCGGCGCCTTGCCCTTGCGGCTTTCGAGGTCGAAATGCCCCATCCGCTGCATGGTACGGAAACAGTCGGCAAAAAATGGATTCAGCCTTTCGAGGCAGGCAATGCTCTTCTGTAGCAACTCTTCGCCGGTGGCAAAGGGTTTCAGCGGGGCAATGCCTTCGGGCTCGGCTTCCAGGTCCCAGGGGCGAAGTGTTTCAAGCCCGAGCGCTTTGCGCTTATGTTCGTAAATGGTGTTCACAAGCGGTATCACATGCTGCTTTACTCCTTCATGAAAACGGTAACAATCTTCCCTGGTATAATCAAAACGGCCGAGTTCCTTAAACTTATAGTCGCGGTAGTTTTCAAAACCCGCGTTCCTGGCCACTTCCTGCCGGATGGTTACCAGTTTGGAGTACATGTCATCGAGGTTTTCCTTATCCTGCAAACGGCGGTCCTGCATTTTGCGGTACACGGTTTCGCGCTCGTTGCGGTCCTTGCTCAGCAAAAATTTGGCGGCCTGCTGCATGGTAAATTCCTGCCCGTTGTGCTCAATCGTCATGCGGCCGGTAACCTGCCCGTACTGCTGCTGCAAAATGCTCAGTTCGCTTTGCAGCGGAATATTTTCTTCGCGGAAAAGATCAATGTTTTTGCGCACCGAACGCAGGTAGGTTTTGTAGGCAGGGTCTTCGGTTTCCAATTCGCCCAGCCAGGGGCTGTCGGCCAGTTTGCGGTTCAGCGCATCCATATAGGGCTGAATATGCGGTTGAATTTCCATCACAAAAAACTGGAAAGCTTCTTCCAGCGTTTTGTTTTCGGTGTCGCAGGTCATGCGGATCTGCCTCCAGCAGGCATCTTCGCTCACAGCCGCTTCCAGTTCGCTCATATCTTTCAGCCATTGTTCCAGTCCGGCTTTGGTTGCCAGCGGGCGTTCGGTAAGCTCCTTAAAAAAAGGTTCAAGCCCGGCCCAGTCGGTCAGGGTATAGTTTGCAGGTAAATAATGGCGTGGAAGCTTTTGAATATCGGCAGAAAATTGCATAGGAATTTATGTATTTGGGAGTGCAAAGGTACGGGGAGGGAAATTTGGAATTTGAAAATTTGGGATTTGGGACTTTCATTAATGATCTCAACGCCATAGTGCATGTCTCACGCACCAATACCAAAATCAACGCCATGGTGCGTGTCTCACGCACCAATACCAAAATCCTCAATGCCCCGCCATCGTAAACTCCAACTCCTCCAAACCCTTGCCCTTGGTTTCTTTTACATTTTTAAAAAGGGAAAAGCATCCGCCAAGGCAGAGTAAAATGAGGTAAGCCCAGGGTGTTGGTATTTA
>CAYUGH010000017.1:19694-60308 GCA_964444195.1 uncultured Chitinophagaceae bacterium | reverse complement strand
GCTGTTTTGTCGTCGGTAAAAATGGCCAGCGCGGTTACGGGTTTATTATAGCGGTCGAGCAGGCGGTAAAAATAGGTGAACATACGTCTTCCGAAATCATCATCCTGGTAACCCTGCACCTCAATATGGATCAGTATCCCCGCCTGAACGACCAGTCGGGCAGGCATTCTTCGCGGCCCTCTTTTGTGTAGGCTTTGATAAGCTTGTCCACAAATCTGGGATGATGCAGGTTTTCCACCGGAAAAAGCTCTTCCAGTTCTTTATCCAAAAACTCAAAGCCTCTTTTGAAGTTGAGTATTTGTTCGGCCTCGGGAAAAAAGAATTGCAGAAAATGCGCGGGCATATCCTCAATAATGCCTTTCCATAGCAAATCGTCTTGTTTCATTGTATAAAAATATCCGTTTCACCGCTTCAAAGCAATTGTTCTTTGTCATTTGTTTTTGTACTTTCAGAAACAGGCGATGCCCTTCGCCTGTCGTAAAACGAAAACCCCTCCCTGCCCGTCGCCGTTCGGTCTTTTATTCCGATGCGGGTGTTGCCCCCTGCTGTCTGTAGTGTTCCTCCCTTGTCCGGAAATGCAAAAATGTTGAGTGCTGTCCTGAGTTTGCAACTCAGGATTTGCTTATAAAAGCTGCAACTGCTATATTTTTAGCCGTAGTTGGTATGCAAGGCAGATAAGCCTTCCGGGTTTTGCAACTCCAAAGCTTAACCGTAGCCGGAATCATTTCAGCCCAATGGCCCCCCGCCATAAGCCAGGACTACCGCGAAGCCATAAGCTACGATCCAAATGGCAATATTATTACCTATTTGCGCAATGGCGCCGGGGCCGACCGTGGGTTGCCCATGTACAACCTTACCTACAACTATTGCCTTTTGCGCTCTCCTCCAAATTGGCTTCAATGCTGGGGGTGTCGCCGTAATATTTGTTTAAGGAGGAGGTGTTGATGAAAAAATTGCATCGCGTTTGGGGATCATTAACCCGAAACGAACAATAGCCGGAAGCAAATAAAATTTGATTCTCGTCCATTAAGGATGCATATTATTAAGATATTTGACAGATAATTTTCCATGCAACCTGTTGTATCCGTTAGCGGCCTCGTAAAACATTTTAAGGAAGTAAAGGCGGTTGATGACCTCTCCTTTTCGGTTTTCCCGGGCGATATCTATGGTTTTTTGGGGCAAAACGGCGCGGGCAAAAGCACTACCATCCGCATGCTGCTTACGCTGATTGCGCCAACCTCCGGGGTAATTGAAATGTTCGGGTATAAGCTGCCCCACCACCGAACCGAAATCCTGCGGCAGGTGGGCGCCATAATCGAGCGGCCCGACCTCTACAAATTCCTGAGCGCATACGATAACCTCGACATTTTTGCCCGCCTGAGTGGCATGAAACCCACCCGTGCCCAACTGATGGCGCAATTAGAAAGGGTAGGCTTGGCAGAAAGGGCGCACAGCAGGGTGAAAACCTATAGCCAGGGCATGAAACAGCGGCTGGGGATAGCTATTTCACTGGTACATGATCCGCAACTGATCATCCTCGATGAACCTACCAACGGGCTCGATCCGCAGGGTATTGCCGATATGCGGCGCATGATACTTGAACTCAGGACGGAGCATAAAAAAACGGTGATCGTCAGCAGCCATTTATTGAATGAAATTGAGCAGGTAGCCACACGGATGATCATTATCCATAAGGGTAAAAAGGTGGTGGAAGGCAGCACCACAGAGCTTTTCGATCCTGCCGATACATTGGTGGAAGTACAAACCACCGGCGAAAATGTTCTTGAAAAATTGCAGCGCAGCCCATGGGTTTCACGCTTTGAGCAGCGGGAGGGCAAATGGGTTTTCCGCCTCCATGCGCGGGAGGTTTCCACGCTGGCCAAAGACCTGGTAGCCATGGATATTCCACTCAAAAATTTCAGCCGGGTGCATTCGCTGGAACATCTTTTTTTAAAACTGACCGCTGAAGCTCCGGTTCAATAGACATATTATGTTTTTTACCATACTACGCATTGAGCTCTTCAAAATTTTCAAAAAGCCCCGCTCTTATATCGGGTTCATAGCCATTGCGGTAATTGTTTTTTTAATACAGCTTGCGCTGAAGGCCGACGGCCCCACCTGGCTCAAACTGATGTTCAGTGGCATGGACGATATGTTTGCCATACAGGAGGGTAAGGTGCTTAACGGGTATTTTGTATGTTTCCTCGTGCTGAATACCCTGCTGATACAGGTGCCGCTGCTGGTGGCGCTGGTTACCGGCGATATGATTGCCGGGGAAGCCAACCTTGGTACCCTTAGATTATTACTTACCAAACCCGTGAGCCGTACCGAATTGCTTTTTGGCAAACTGGTTGCCGGGCTTATATATACTTTGCTTCTCCTGGTGTGGATGGCCATTCTTTCGCTGTTTCTCAGCATGTTGTTTTTCGGTACCGGCGATTTGCTGGTCAATAAAAGCTATACCATCATCCAGTTTTATGTGGATAATAAGGGCGATGATGTATTGTGGCGTTACCTCGCGGCTTTTGGGCTGGCTTTTCTCGCTTTGTCAACGGTGGCTGCCTTGTCGTTCATGTTCAGCGTTTTTGCCGAAAACAGCATTGGCCCCATTGTAACCACCATGAGTATCATTATTGTATTCACCATCATAAGTACCATGGATTTGCCGCTGTTTACCAAAATCAACCCGCTTCTTTTTACCAGTTACATGACTTCCTGGAAGGGGTTTTTCAATATGGCCACCGATCCTGAAACCGGCTCTGCCATCCGTGGATCGGTGTATAGCGTGCAGGCGCTGGTGAAATCGGCCATCATCCTGCTTGGGCATATTGCGGGTTTTTTTGGCATTGCCTGGTTTGCTTTCAGGAAAAAGGATATTTTGAGCTGATCGGGCAGATTTTACAGAACCGTGACAATGGCGGGGCTCATTATGACCAAACTCATAGTTTTTTGCCCGTTAAATGTGGGTCTTTGCAAACATGAATAATTTGCCGCATCCCGAGCTTGTTCAACGCTACAATCAGCCGGTTCCACGATATACAAGTTATCCTACAGTGCCTTTCTGGCCGCAAACCATTGATGCGGAAGAATGGAAGCAACGTGTGAAGACAAGGTTTTCCGCCATCAACGGTAGCCAGGGAATCAGTTTATATATTCACCTGCCTTTTTGCGAAAGCCTGTGCACCTATTGCGGTTGCAACAAAAAAATCACCACCAACCATAGCGTGGAAGCGCCCTACCTCGATGCTTTACTGGAAGAATGGAAGCATTACCGGTGGTTGCTTGGCGATGCGCCGGTTATCCGGGAAATACATTTGGGAGGGGGAACGCCTACTTTTTTTTCACCTGAAAACCTCGATACACTTTTAACGGAGTTGAAGAAGGATACCATTATTCATGCGGGTTTTGAGGGCAGTATTGAGGGGCATCCTAATAATACGACCACTGAGCATCTTACCGTGTTAAACCGTCATGGTTTCAAACGAATCAGCTATGGGGTGCAGGACAATGACGCACATGTGCAAAAGCTGATCAACCGCATTCAGCCCTGGGGAAATGTGGTGAACGCCACCCAAAATGCCCGTATGGCAGGGTTTAAGTCGGTGAATTTTGACCTGATCTACGGGTTGCCCGGGCAAACGCTTGCCTCGATGGAGCAAACCATTCAGCAGGTACTTACTTTAAAACCCGACCGCATTGCATTTTACAGCTATGCCCATGTGCCCTGGACAAGCCGTGGCCAAAGGCTTTTTGATGAAAACGATTTACCCAATGCTTCATTAAAAATGCAGTTGTACCTGCTTGGCAAGAAAAAATTTACCAAAGCGGGCTATGCCGATATCGGGATGGATCATTTTGCGCTGCCCGGTGAAGCTTTGTTTGAAGCGAAAGCAGAAGGCAGGCTGCACCGGAATTTTATGGGTTATACCACGCAAAACAGCGGCATGCTGATAGGGCTTGGCGTGAGCAGCATAAGCGATGCAGGAAACGCGTATGCGCAAAACCATAAAACGCTGCAGGAATATTATGAAGCGGTTGGAAATGGCCGGCTTCCTGTTTTCAGGGGTTGCATGCTTAGCGGGGAGGATGTACGGTTTAAAAGCTATGTGCTCAATATTACCTGTAAAGGTTATGTGAAACCTACCAGTGAAGATATGTTGCTTGTATCAGCTATGAATGGCAATTACCTGTTGCAATTGGTAATGGATGGTTTAATTGAAATAAAAAACGGCGCTATTGAAATAACCCTGAAGGGAAATCATTTTATCCGGAATATTGCCCGGGTTTTCGATCTGCACCTGTTGCGCAGTGAAAGGGATGTTCAACAAAAGAAATTGTTCAGCCAGGCGATCTAATGCTTCTTGTTTGCATCCCTTTCGCGGATCCGTTTGTACATTTTAATAGCGGCCATCAGCAGCATTATCAACAGGAAAAGTCCCGCCAGTCCATAAAAGATGCTCATGTTGTCCTTTACCACCACCAGCATTACGATGGGGATCAAAAAAATGGTGGCTACTTCGTTCCAGACCCGCATCTGGTAGCCGGTGTAACGGCTTGTGCCATTGGCTTGCTTCCGGTAAATTACTTCAAGCGAAAAATGATAGAAGTATAATCCGGCAACCAACCCAAGTTTTATCACCAGCCACGAAGGGGTAGAGGGGTATAGCCACCAAACCCATCCGCCGAAAATAAGCGTAAGGATGGCCGATGGCCAGGTGATGCCATACCAAAGCCGCCTGCTCATCAGCAATAGCTGTTTTTGCAGAATGCTGCGCTCAGGCTCGGGCTTGTCGTTGGTTTCAGCCACATACACAAACAATCGCGGCATGTAAAATAATCCGGCGAACCAGGTGATGATGAAGATGATATGCACTGCTTTGATGTAGAGAAACATGGATGCCCAATGAGTGAACGAGTCAATAAGTGAATGAATAAGTTTGGCCAAATATACTATTGATCCTGGTTAATCACTCCTGCCAAATTCACCAAGGTTTCTACCCATGCAGGATGCGTATTCATACAGGGTATTGCTTTGAAAGATTCTCCTCCTGCATGCAAAAAAGTTTCTTTTCCTTCCACCGCTATTTCTTCCAATGTTTCTAAGCAATCGCTTACAAAAGCCGGGCATGTAACCAATAACTTTTTTACGCCTTCTCCGGGCAATTCTTCCAACCGCTTTGCACTGTAGGGTTTCAGCCATTCTTCACGCCCCAAACGCGATTGAAAGGACAAACCATATTTTTCTGTTGGAATGCCCAACCGGGCAGCAACCAGTTGAGTGGTTTTTTTACACTGATGCCTGTAACAATATTCATGTGCAGGCGAATCCGTTTCACAGCAATTGGCAACCTTCAGGCAATGTGTGCCTGTAATATCTCCTTTGTGTATATGCCTTTCCGGTACGCCATGATAGCTGAAAAGCAATTGATCAAAGTCCTGTTGAATATATGGCCTCATGCTTTCTGCAAGCGCATCTAAGTATAATTCGTCTTTGTAGAAGGGAGGAATAATGTTGAGCCTGAATGTATATTTTTCCTGCTTATAAATGTCTTTGGCGTATTCTACAGCGGTTTCATAACTGCTCATGGCATAGTGAGGGTAAAGAGGTACTAACACAACCTTTTCAAGGGCCGGTTCCAGCCGAAGCAATTGCTCAAAAGCGGCTTTTGGTGTGGGGTTGCCGTACCGCATGGCCAATACCACAGGTTCGCTCACCCGCTCCTGAACGGCCTGCCTCAATTGCTCGCTGATCACCATCAGGGGTGAGCCTTTATCGGTCCAAACTGATTCATAAGCCTTGGCAGATTTGGGCGATCTTGATGGAACAATGATGCCCCTTACCAGCAATAAGCGTAGCAGGTAGGGGTAATCAATTACCCGCTCATCCATCAAAAATTCAGCAAGATATTTTTTTACATCCTTTACCGAGGTAGAATCGGGTGATCCCAGGTTCATTAATATTATTCCTTTCTTGTTCATATAAGATTGTTCTGCAAATTCACTTGCGAAATTCGGGGGAAAAGGTTTGGGACGGTTTATTTTTCAAGGCAAAGCAATTGCAATTGAGCCTTTCCAGGTAAGTACTGATAAAAATCATATCTGAATTTTACAAAGCTGTGACAATGAAAATGGCAGTTTGGGAATAAGCCCGTTAATTTTGCCCTGTCAAATGCATCTGCACGTTAACCATAAAATAGATCGTTTCTGCATAGCCGGGATCAGTTACCGAAAGGCTGATTTCGGGGTGAGGGGGCGTTATTCATTGGATGAAACGGCAAAGGAAAAAATTCTGAAAGATGCTGCCACATTGGGTTTGAGGAGCATTGCGCTGGTAAGTACCTGCAATCGCACCGAACTATATGGTTATGCCAACAGTCCTTCAATTTTAGCCTCTTTGCTGGTGAAATATTCAAACGGAGGCAGTTCTGAAGAGCTTAATCAATTCGGTTATTTCTACCAGGGTTTTGAGGCGCTGCGTCATATTTTCAGGGTTGGATCGGGGTTGGATTCCCAAATTATAGGGGATTTTGAGATTGCCGGGCAGCTAAAGCAGGCTATTTCCTATTCGCAAAAGCATGGAATGGTTGGCCCTATTATGGACCGCACCTTTAATTTTATATCACAGGCCTCCAAAAAGATCAAGAACCAGACTGCATTAAGTTCAGGTACCGTTTCAGTTTCGTTTGCTGCTATTGAATGGTTGCAACAGCAATTAAATGGTCAACCTGCAAAAATACTTGTAGTGGGAGCCGGCAAGTTTGGCGCCAATGTCATTAAAAATCTTTTGCATTACCTGCCTGGTTGTACCGTTTCCATCAGTAACCGCACTCCTGAAAGGGCAGAGGATGTAGCGAAAGGGTTGCCGGTAAGTATTATACCTTTTGAGCAGGTACCCTTGATGGCCGATCAGTTTGATTCCATTATTACCTGCACCAATGCATCGTTACCGTTAATAAGTCCGGAATATTTTACTGCAAGTAAAAAGCGTTGGCTGATTGATCTTTCAGTGCCTGCCAATATTGATCCCCATGTAAAATCATTGCCCGGTATTTGCCTGGTGAATGTGGATGGTATTTCGGTGATGCTTGATAAAACCATCAGCCGAAGATTGGCCGAAGTTCCCAAAGCCGAAGCCATCATTGGAGAGCATATTGATGCTTTTTATGATTGGCTGGCAACCTTTCGCCATACACCATTAGTGAACGATTTACGGTGCAAGCTTCGCCAGCTTTCCGACCCTTCTATTAATATGGGTAATTGCGGGAACGTTTTGAACAGCGCTAATGCCGGTGGTTATGAAGAAAATATACAGTTTGCAGTAAGCAACCTGATGGTAAACCTGAAAACCCGCCGCGATAAGGGTTGCAGCATGATAGCGGCCTACCACGACTTTTTTACAATGCAAAATAATGTTAGCCTGCCATGATAAGGATTGGCACGCGCGAGAGCCAGCTTGCCGTTTGGCAGGCAACGCTTGTTCAACAGTTATTGGCAGCCCGGGGTACTCCATCGGAACTTGTGTACATAAAAAGCGAAGGGGATATTGACCTTGTTACGCCCTTGTATGCGCTTGGGGTACAGGGCGTTTTTACCCGCACCCTCGATGCCGCCTTACTTTCCGGCAAAATTGATATGGCAGTGCATAGTATGAAGGATGTGCCTACGCAACCTGCACGGGGTATAGCGCAGGCAGCTGTGTTGGAGCGTGCTTCCTTTCATGATGTATTTGTCCCCAAGGGCGATACTCGTTTTCTTGACGACCTTCAAAGTGTTGCTACCATTGCTACGAGCAGTGTACGCCGGAAAGCGCAATGGTTAAGGCGATACCCCAATCACATTATTGAAAGCATACGGGGCAATGTAAATACCCGCTTGCAAAAAGTAAAGGATAACGAATGGAAAGGCGCTGTATTTGCAGCGGCAGGATTGGAAAGGATAGGCTTATTACCGGGGAATGCAGTAAAGCTCGACTGGATGATGCCGGCGCCGGCACAGGGCGCCATTTTAGTTGTGTGCCGCGAAAAGGATGAATTGGTGTTGAATGCATGTAACCCACTGCATCATTTGGAAACCGCAAATTGTGCAAAAATAGAACGCGATTTTTTGCAACGCCTGATGGGTGGCTGTACGGCGCCAATAAGCGCACATGCTGTTTATACGGAAGATCATATACTGTTCAGGGGGAATGTTTTATCGATAGATGGAAAAACTGCTTTAGAAATTGAAGAGAGAATTTCTTTAAAGGAAATAGAGGGCATTGGTTTTGCTTTGGCTGAAAAGTTATTGGCGCAGGGGGCGGGCAAACTGATTGCTGAGGTAAGGGAGCTTACAGGAAAATTATGAAAACCGGCAAGCCGATACAGGTTGTAAGTACAAGGTCGCTGAGGCCGGAAAGCCTTGCCTTTGCTGAAGCGCAGGGATGGTTGGTGACAATACTACCCATGATTGAAGTTGAGGAGGTTGCTACTATAGAGCTGATAAATGAAATTCAGGGTCTTTTAGCAGAAAATAGCGCCGCTTGCCTGCTTTTTACCAGTTCCAATGGGGTTAAAGCGGTGTATCATGCATGTCTTCGGCATGGAATAAAATTTCCAAAAAATATAAAAGCGCTTTGTGTAGGCGAAAGGACTGCTGCGCTTGGCATTGAGCTTTTAGGATTACAGGTTGTGGCAAGGGCAGGTCATGCGGCGGCATTGCTGGAAAAGATTGCCGGTGCAATCGAAGGAACCCCGGAAATTGTTTTTCCATGCGGAAATATAAGGCTGGAAACATTACCGCAGGGATTGGAAGAAAAGGGTTACCGGGTGCATTTTGTAGAAGTTTATCAAACCCAACTAAAGCCTGTGGTGGTTGAGCATATGTTTGATTCAGCATTGTTTTTCAGTCCTTCCTCGGTGAAAAGTTTCTTTAAGGTAAACCAATGGCCCGGGAAAGCAGTGGCAGCGGCCATCGGGCAAACAACAGCAGGGGCATTAAAGGATCATGGGGTTAAATATGTAATAGTACCTGAGCAACCGGATGAATCCCTTTTGCTAAAGGCGCTAAAGGAATATTTGTATAAGAGCGATAATTAATATATGGAGGAGCTAAAGAATGATTTATTGTTGAGGGCCTTGCGTGGAGAACAATTGTCGCGCCCGCCGGTATGGATGATGCGGCAGGCGGGGCGTTACCTGCCGGAATATCTTGCGCTGAAAGCGAAGTATGATTTTTTTACCAGGGTGCAAACACCCGAACTTGCTGCCGCGGTCACCCTGCAACCCATTGATATTGTTGGAACGGATGCAGCCATCATATTTTCGGATATCCTGGTGATTCCGCAGGCAATGGGAATGGAAGTGCTTATGGAAGAAGGTAAGGGGCCTTCTTTGCCAAAAACTATTGTAACCCAGGCCGATATTGATGCATTGATTACTGAGAATGTAGAGGAAAGCCTTGGCTATGTATTAGAGGCGATTGCTTTAACAAAGCAACAATTGAATGGCCGTGTGCCGTTGATTGGCTTTGCCGGTGCGCCTTTTACCATCCTCTGCTATATGATTGAGGGCAAGGGAAGCAAAACATGGGAAAAGGCAAAGAAGTTTTGTTTTACGGAGCCCGCATTGGCGCATGCGCTTCTTCAAAAGATATCCGATATATCCATTGCTTACCTGAAAGCGCAGGTGAATGCCGGCGCCGATGTGGTGCAGGTATTTGATAGCTGGAGCGGCTCATTGAGCAGGCAGGATTTTGAAATCTATGCACAACCGTATTTGGTGCAAATTGCCCGGGCTTTAAAGGATGATGCCCCGGTGATTTTATTTCCAAAAGGAAGCTGGTATGCCTTACCTGCACTCGCTCAAAGTGGTGCTGCGGGGCTTGGTATTGATTGGTGCGTGGATGCCGCTACGGCAAGAAAACTGGCTGGCGGAAATATTACCTTGCAGGGTAATTTTGATCCGGCAAGGCTGCTTGCGCCTATTCCACAAATAAAGCAATGGGTGAAAGAAATGATTGACGCCTTCGGAACACAGCATTATATTGCCAACCTTGGGCATGGCATTACCCCTGATGTGCCGGTGGATCATGCAAGGGCGTTTGTGGATGCGGTGAAGGAATATGGGGAGTGAGTGAGTCAATAAGTCAATAAGTCAATAAGTGAATAGGTGAAAGGTGAAGGATGAAATTTCACGTTTATCGTTTCACTTTTCACGAAAAGAATGATCATGCCAATAAAGGAACAGTTTATAACATTCATTCATCAATTACAGGATGATATTTGCATGGCTTTGGAGAAGGCAGATGGAAAGGCCCTGTTTACGGAGGATAATTGGGAAAGATCCGAAGGCGGTGGGGGAAAGACGCGGGTGATCGACAATGGAAATGTGTTTGAAAAGGGAGGTGTGAATACTTCTGTTGTTTTTGGGGAAGTTACTCCTGCCATGCAACAGCAATTGAAGATTGAAGGGGAACGATGGTTTGCAGCAGGTATTTCATCCGTCATTCATCCCTTTAATCCATTTGTTCCTACCATTCATTTCAACTACCGCATGTTTGAATTGTATGATGGCACTGGTAGTCTGACCGATAGATGGTTTGGCGGTGGCACAGACCTTACGCCTTATTACCTTGACGAAGATGATGCGATGCATTTTCATCAAACTTTAAAAAAAGCCTGTGACCAGGTGGATACATCCTTCTATAGGGAGTTTAAAACCACTTGCGATAATTATTTTGTAAATACCCATCGTGGCAATGAGCGCCGCGGCATTGGCGGTATTTTTTATGACCATAAGCGGGCCGACAATGGATTCACTGCCAACACATGGATGAACCTTGCCCGGGTTTGCTGTTATGCTTTTATGCAAGCCTACCTGCCGGTTGTTGAAAAGCATAAGCACGATGGCTTTGCTTCCACACATAAACACTGGCAGGAAATCCGCCGCGGAAGATATGTGGAGTTCAACCTGGTACACGACCGTGGTACTTTATTCGGACTGAAGACCAATGGCAGGATTGAAAGTATTTTAATGAGCCTTCCGCCAACAGTAAGGTTTGAGTATAATTATCAACCTTTGCCCGGAAGCGAAGAAGATAAATTGCTGCAAGCTTGTCTTCATCCCCGCGATTGGATTGAGTAAAATCCAAACAGCATTAGTAAAACACACACTATAAACTTAACCCACTTAATTTACTAATTAACTCAATTCACCACTCACTATTCACTCATTCACCAATTGACTTATTCACTTCTATGATCCTCCTCCGCCGCAACCGCATTCTCCGCCAATCTCCTGCCATCCGCAGCATGGTGGCCGAAACGATACTTACGCCCAATGATTTTATTGTGCCACTGTTTGTGGTGGAAGGAATAGGGGTGAAGGAAGAAATTGCATCTATGCCAAACTATTACCGCCTGAGCCTTGATAACCTGGCAAAGGAAGTAAAGGAACTTTGGTCGCTTGGATTGAAAAGTGTTTTGCTTTTTATAAAGTGCAGGGATGAATTGAAGGACAATAAAGGTACCGAAGCTTTGAATCCCGGGGGACTGATGCAACGCAGTATTCGAACGGTTAAAGAAGCTTGTCCCGATATGTTTGTAATGACCGATGTGGCGTTGGATCCCTTTTCATCTTTTGGTCATGATGGGATTGTAGAGCAAGGCGAAATTGTAAATGATGCAACGGTGGAAGTGCTGGGTTTGATGAGTGTAAGTCATGCGCAGGCAGGTGCAGATATGGTTGCCCCAAGCGATATGATGGACGGACGCATTGGCGCAATCAGGCTGGCATTAGAGGAAAATGCATTTTCCAAAACAGGCATCATGGCTTATAGTGCCAAATATGCTTCCTGTTTTTATGGTCCCTTCCGCGATGCGCTCGACAGCGCCCCGGGTTTTGGTGATAAAAAGACCTACCAGATGGATTATGCTAACCGCACAGAAGCGGTAAAGGAAGTGCTGATGGATATTGAAGAAGGGGCAGATATCGTCATGGTGAAACCCGCTTTAAGTTACCTTGATATCATTCGTGAAGTAAAGAATGTGAGTGAAGTACCGGTGAGCGCGTACAATATCAGCGGGGAATATGCCATGATAAAAGCCGCAGCCAAAATGGGCTGGATTGATGAAAATAAGGCCATCCTGGAAACGCTGACTTCCATCAAGCGGGCAGGAGCGGATTTGATTGCGACGTATTTTGCAAGGGATGTAGTTAAGCTGATATCCTAAGATGTGCAGGGATTTCATTTTGTTTGTATCTTTATCAAAATTGAAGTTATGAGTTCCGTTCAGTTTCCTTTGTCGCCTCAGCAACTGGAGATTCTTTCTATTTTTAACAATAAGAATCTTTCAGAAAACGATTGGCTGCAATTGAAAGAAATGATTGCAGGTTTTTTTGCTCAAAAATCAATTCATCTTGCAAATGATGCCTGGGAGAAACTTGGCTGGTCGGATAAATCGGTTGATGAGTTACTACAACAGCATATCAGGACACCCTACCATCCTGAAAATCAAGCCTGATGACGATTGTATTGGATACAAATATTTTATTGGTGTCCGTTTCATCCCAATCAAAGTACCATTGGGTGTACAAATCCTTCCTGGAAAAAAAGTACCGGCTTGCGGTTTCCACAGAAATTTTACTTGAGTACGAAGAGATAATTGAAAGGTTTATGGGGGCGGCTCTTGCCCAATCAGTTGTTCAAACAATTGCTTATTCCTCCAATACAAACCTGGTTACTCGCTGGTTTTGCTGGAACCTGATTGAGAATGATAAAGACGACAATAAATTCATTGATGCTTATATAGCCGGAGGGAGTGATTTTTTAGTAACACAGGATAAGCATTTCGATGTATTAAAGGCTATTTCTTTTCCTCCTGTCAATGTCTTAAGCCTGGGTGGATTTCAGGAACTGATAACTAAACTACAATAACAATGAAAAGTTTTTCAATAAGCCAAAAATTATTCGAACGTGCCCAGCAGTCTATACCCGGCGGCGTAAATTCCCCCGTTCGGGCATTTAAGCACGTAGGCGGAACGCCCCTGTTTATCAAGCGGGCAGAAGGCGCTTACCTCTATGATGTGGATGGCAACCAATACATTGATTATATCGCATCATGGGGCCCAATGATTTTGGGTCATGCGTATGGGCCCGTGGTGGAAGCGATACGTGAAAAGGCGCTTGATTCAACGTCTTATGGAGCGCCGACAGAACTTGAAATTGAAATGGCCGAACTGATCCGAAGCATGGCGCCCAATGTGGATCTGATCCGTATGGTAAGCAGCGGAACAGAGGCCTGTATGAGCGCCATCCGCCTTGCCCGCGGCTATACCGGGCGCAACAAAATCATCAAATTTGAAGGTTGTTATCATGGCCATGCAGATAGCTTCCTGGTAAAAGCCGGGAGTGGCGTTGCTACCTTAAATATTCAAACTGTTCCGGGTGTTACTGCAGGGGTTTCGAATGATACACTTACTGCTGCGTATAACGACCTTGAAGCGGTTGAAATCCTGGTGAAATCAAACCCCGGTGAAATTGCCGCCATCATCATTGAACCTGTTGCGGGCAATATGGGCTGCATTTTGCCAAAGCCCGGTTTTCTTGAAGGCTTGCGTAGTATTTGTGATAAAGAAGGAATCGTTTTCATTTTCGATGAAGTGATGACAGGGTTTCGCTTAGGGGCCGGCGGCGCACAGCAACGATTGGGCGTTGACGCAGACCTGGTTACCTATGGCAAAGTTATTGGCGCAGGTATGCCCGTTGGCGCCTTCGGAGGTAAGAAGCATATTATGGAATGCATTGCGCCGCTGGGAAACGTTTACCAGGCAGGTACTTTAAGCGGCAATCCCCTGGCCATGATAGCCGGGTTTACCTTATTGAAAGAATTAAAGGAGAGGCCTGAAATTTTTGCTGAACTGGATGCTAAAACCGGATACCTGCATGAGGGTTTGCAAGCCGCACTGGAAGCCAATGGCCATAGCTTTACCATCAACCGGCTTGGCAGCATGATCAGTGTGCATTTTGGAACTCATCCCGTTATTGATTTTGCTTCAGCCGCAGCCTGTGATATCGAAATGTTTAAAAAGTATTTCCATCACATGCTGAACCGGGGAATTTACCTGCCACCGAGCGCTTACGAAAGCTGGTTTTTAAACAATACTTTGAGTTATGAAGACCTGGATAAAACCATTGAAGCGACGCGTGCTTTCAAACCTTAATTTGCCGGGACAGGCTAATTGAAAAGCAACCCCGGGTTGATTTTGATAAAATCCTTCCAGGTAAAACCATCGGTTCCAACCAGCAGCTTTTTACATTCGCCATGCTGGTTTTCAAAAGCGGTCAACCCGCTTGATTTCAGGCGGTTGCCTGCTTTAACCTCAATAGCAACCAATTGCGTTCCCTTCTTCAGAACAAAATCAATTTCCTTATTTCCTTCGCGCCAGTACCATAGTTCAAATCCCTGTTCTTTTGAGGCATTCAGCAAATGGGTTCCAACAATGTTCTCAACCCAACGGCCCCAGCTAACCGGGTCCAGCATAACCTGCGACAATGGTTGCTGCGCATAGGCGGTCATCAGGGCATTGTTGTAAACCTGCAGCTTGGGCGATGAATTTTTGGTCATAACTGCGGAGCCTGAATATTTCTGCAAACCCTGCAAAAGCCCGGCCTCGCCTAATAAATTCAGGTAGTTGGCCAAAGTGGTGGTGTTTCCTGCATCCTGCAATTGTCCGAGCATTTTATTGTAGCTCAGTTGCTGACCGCTATACATGCAACCTAATTCAAATGTCTGTTTCAGCAGGGCCGGTTTGTCTATGCGGGTCAGCATCAGTATATCGCGGTTTATGGAAGGATCAACAATGCTGTTAAGCATATAATCTTTCCAGCGTTGTTCCTCTGCAATTAAATCTGCCGGCCCGGGATAGCCCCCGAACCATGCAAATTGCCCGGGTGAAAAATCAAAGGCTTCCTGCATTTCAAGATACGACCAGTGCAGCATCGGCATAAGTTCAAACCGCCCGGCCAGGCTTTCCGTTAAGCCTTGTTGCAGCAAAAGCCTGGAGGAGCCAAGCAAAATAACTTTCAGGTTGAGCCCGTTTTGGGTATCGGTATCCCATTCTTTTTTAACTGCTTCGCTCCAGGCATTTATTTTCTGAACCTCATCAATTATTAAAGCATACTCATCAAGCGTTTGGGCCTGCATTTGCAGCCTTGCTGCCTGCCATTGCTGCGATATCCATTCGTTGCTGCCAGATGGTTGGTTGTCGGCTGTGACGAAAAGCGCCGACATAGTCTTTTCCGAAAGCCATTGCCTGACCGTCGTGGTTTTTCCAACCTGCCTTGGTCCGGCAATCACTTGGATAAAGCGTCGCTTCTCCTGCATCCGGGCCCTGATTTTTTCAAGATGTGTACGCCTGATTTCCATTTTAATGACTTTTTGCAAAGGTAGGAATTACATTGAGTAAAATTACTTATTGTATTGAGTAAAATTACTTATTATATTGAGTAAAATTGATAGCAATATTGAGTAAAAAATAGAAATAGTATTCAATCATTTGTAAATCAATAGATTGTATTTCTATTTTCATTGATTTTGAAGGGATATTCATAGGATTTTTTAGCCCGGGAACAATGAAAATTGAAGGGAAATTGCTTTCAGGAAGGAAAAACTCCTCACTGCCAGGGATGGTAACCCAAAAAAAACCGGCCTTTTGAGCCGGTTAAGTATCTTGAAAAGTTTGGAATATTATCTCACCAGCAAATCACAAGGCTTAATACCCGTATGCTTTTTAAAGGCCGTACTGAAATGCGAAATGCTGGAGTAGCCGAGCAGCGACGAAACATCGGTTACGCTCAACCCCTTATCGTACAGCAGGTATTTGGCATGTTCCATCCGCTGGCCCTGGTAAAAATCGAAGATGGTAGTGCCAAACATTTCCTTAAACCCTTTTTTCAGGTAACACTCATTGGTAGCCACTTTGCGGGCGAGTTCCTTGATGGTAATGGGGTCGCCGATATGCGCGAGCAAAAGCTCCCTGGCTTTTACAATGGTATCCCGGCCACGTTCGTCTTCGAGGAACTTGCACTGGTAAACCTTGTCGCGGTCACCTTCGCCAAACAGGCAGTCCATGCTGTAAACAAGGAGAAACTGTATCTGGCTGTTCAGGAAAATGTTCTCGATAGCGCCCGTGTATTTGTGGTTAAACAGGCTGCCGAGGATTACCCGGTTTTTGTTGCAAAGCGGGATGATATGCGAAACCGACTGGGAGTATTCAAAACCAAGATACTTTTCTGCCTCATTAATGGCAGCTTTGGTGCTTAAAAACTGCTTGAGGTAACTATAGGTAAAACTAAAACTATATACATCAACGGTCTCAATCACCTCGCTGCAATCGTATCGCCCCGTTTTTTTACAAACGGTACCTTCTTCACATTCATCTTCCTCGCAATAGGCCTGGCCGGCCACACAAAACTTAAGTTTCAGGGCATTATCAGGATTGTTTTCGGAAACGTAGGTATATTCCATCATCCCGATATCATCGGGCTGCCAGCCTGGTTGCTTCACATAACGGCGCATATCGTAGCTCACCGAATTCGGAATTTGCTTTTCCTGGCGGGTGATCAGCATTAATTGATCCACCATCAGTTCGCGACGAACGCTTTCACTTAATATAGCTAACGACTCAGACATATACGGCAAAATTAACAAAACAACGTTCAAACATCGGCAATTTAACTTTTCGATTTTGGGAAACGAGCATCCGCCAACGATTCCATAGGGAAAATTAACCAAAAAGGATGGAATAAACAGAAGCCGGCCGTAATTACTATTGGCCGGATTTGATTGGAATAGGGTTGTTTCAGCTAAGATTTCAATTAGAACAGGAACCTGTAAGCCTTCCTTTCAGGCATGGTTTGGAACCAGGGAAACCGGCAAAATGAATATATTTACATCATGGGTACGGCTTTTAAAAACAACATGACTGATGCTGAGTATCTTTCTTTGGAGGAAACGGCATTGATACGGCATGAATTATTTCATTCAAACCTGATAGAAATGCCCGGTGGAACTGTTTACCATGAGACCCTTGTTATGAATATCGGCTTTTGGCTGAGGAGCATATTGGGTGAAAAGAGTTTTAAAGTGTTCCTCTCCGGGCTGAAATTGCGTATTAGTGATAGTGTATATTTCTATCCGGATGTTTTGATTACCAATGAGGTTTTTAAGAATCCTTTGTTTTCTTCATCACCCATTTTTGTGGCAGAAGTGCTTTCTCCGGGTACACGCAGTTTCGACACCGCCGATAAATTTTTGGAATACAGGAACCTGCCTTCGCTGCAATATTACCTGCTTGCCGAGCCGGAATACTATCATGTTACGCTGCATTACAAGACCAATGAAGGCGTTTGGATGTCGGAAACCTACCGGAAACTGGCCGATATTATTAAGCTCCCTCTTGTTGGAACCGAGCTGCCCTTATCCGAAATTTACAAAGGACTTGAGTGGGATTAAACCCCTGTTTTGACCTGGTAGAATCCATCCGTCATTTTACCGGTGGAAATACCTGTTTTTTGGGGATAAATTCGCCTTTTTCTTACGGATTAAACTTGGCGTCCTGACTGCATTTACGTAAATTTGCCCACCTTGAAAAAGGGGCAGTTTTGTCCCTTCTTTTTTTGAACGGAAAAGGGGTGAAAATTACTCTACAAAACAAAGCGGTATTACCGGTAGTATGAACGAAGAGCAAAATGAAATGCAGAGCCTTGCCCAGGGCAATTATGGGGCAGATAGTATCCAGGTTTTAGAAGGTTTGGAAGCAGTGCGTAAGCGGCCCGCCATGTACATTGGCGATATTGGCGAAAAAGGGCTTCACCACCTGGTGTACGAAGTGGTTGATAACTCTATTGACGAAGCGCTTGCCGGGTATTGTAAAAATATTGATGTCATTATCCACGAAGACAACAGCGTAAGCGTTCAGGATGATGGCAGGGGTATTCCTACCGCCATGCACACCAAGGAAAAAAGGAGCGCTCTTGAAGTGGTAATGACTGTTTTACACGCCGGCGGCAAGTTTGATAAAAATACCTATAAAGTTTCAGGCGGTTTGCACGGCGTGGGTGTAAGTTGTGTAAACGCGCTTAGTAAAGATCTTCATGTTACTGTTTGCCGCGAGGGAAAGGTTTTCGAGCAACAATACAAAATCGGCATCCCTCAGTATCCCGTTAGGGAAATTGGAGAGGCGACCACTACCGGAACGCATGTACGGTTTTGGCCTGATGATACCATCTTCCAGGTTACTGTTTTCAAGCGTGAGATCCTGGAAGGTCGCCTCAGGGAGCTTTCTTTCCTGAACAGGGGGATAAAGATCAGCATTATCGACCTCAGGGAAATAGTGGAAGGAGATGAGGACGCGGAGAAGAACGGCAAACCTTACCGCCAGGATTTTTATAGTGAAGGAGGTATTGTTGAGTTTGTAGAGATGCTTGACAAGGCCGGAAACCGTAATTCATTGATTCCCAGGGTTATTTTTTGCGAAGGGCGTGATGAATCTTCGAATGTGGCAGTGGAAGTAGCCATGAGCTACAACAATAGCTACAGTGAGCATATTTTCAGCTATGTAAACAATATCAACACCATTGAAGGTGGAACCCACGTTTCAGGCTTCCGCAGGGCGATTACCAGGGTTTTTAAGGGTTATGGTGACCGGGAAGGATTGTTTGAAAAAGCAAAGGTTGAAATTGAAGGCGATGATTTTCGTGAAGGATTGAGCGCTATTGTAAGTGTAAAAGTTCCCGAGCCGCAGTTTGAAGGACAAACCAAAACAAAACTGGGCAACAGCGATGTGGCCGGTACGGTGGAAGTTACGCTGGCTCGCGCGCTGGAAAATTATCTTGAGGAAAATCCTAAAGAGGCCAAAACCATCATCCAGAAAGTGATACTGGCAGCACAGGCAAGGGCTGCTGCACGTAAAGCACGCGATATGGTACAGCGCAAAAGCGGTCTTACCGGTGGGGGGTTGCCGGGTAAGCTGGCCGACTGCTCTGAAAAGGACCCTGAAAAATGTGAGCTTTTCCTGGTGGAAGGTGATTCGGCCGGTGGAACTGCCAAGCAGGGCCGCGACCGGAGCTACCAGGCCATTTTGCCGCTCAGGGGTAAAATACTGAACGTGGAAAAGGCGATGGAACACAAAATTTACGACAACGAGGAAATCAGGAATATGTTTACCGCGCTGGGGGTGAAAATGGGAACGCCCGATGACCCCAAGGCGCTTGATATTACCAAGCTTCGTTACCACAAGCTCATCATTATGACCGATGCCGATGTGGATGGAAGCCACATTGCCACACTGATCCTCACTTTTATTTTCAGGTACATGAAGGAACTGGTGGAACAAGGCTATGTGTATATTGCTCAGCCGCCATTATACCTGGTAAAAAAAGGTAAGACGCAGGAATATGCATGGAATGAAGAACAACGAAAAATACTGGTTGAAAAGATCGGCGGCGGAAATGAATCCGGTGTGAATGTTCAGCGGTATAAGGGTTTAGGTGAAATGAATGCCGACCAGTTGCGCGACACAACTATGGATCCCGAACATCGTACGTTGAAGCAGGTAACCATTGAAAGTGCAGCAGAAGCCGACCGTGTATTCAGTATGCTGATGGGAGATGAGGTGGCGCCCCGCAGGGAATTTATCGAAAGCCATGCACGATATGCAAGGATAGACGTTTAGTTTTTTTACGAATATTTTTTGCCTGGAGGCAGCTATTACATGATGTGTTAGAATCATGTATATTGCTGCCTTCAACGTTTTGCACTATGCTCCACATGCTAAAAATGTATGCGGCCTATAATGTATGGGCCAACCACCGGATCATTTACCATATACTGCAAATGCCCGATCGCAAATGGATGGAAAAAACGCCCTCGAGCTACGATAGTTTGTATAAAACCGTCCTGCATATTTGGGATGCAGAAAGCGCGTGGTGGCAAAGGATGCGTAATCACGAAAAGGTTATTTTCCCTTCGGTTGCCTTTGAACCGAGCATGAAGGATGCGTGCAACGGGCTGATACACCAGAGCATACAATGGGAACAATTGGTGCTGGAGCAACTAAATGAAGAAATTCTCCAAAGCAACCTGTTTTACCAAACAAGAAACGGGGAGCATTATACACAACCGGTTTTCCAGGTAGTGATGCATGTTTTCAACCACAGCACCTATCACCGAGGGCAAATTATTACCATGATGCGGGCCTTAGGGGAAACCAATCTTCCCATAACAGACCTGATTTATTATACCCGGCGAAAAGACTGAATACCCTTCAGGATAATTGGATAATTCTAATGAAACAGGGTTAATCAGGCGCCATCGTAAGCCCATTTTAACAAGGTAGCGCCCCAGGTGAACCCGCCGCCAAATGCTGCCAATACAATATTATCCCCTTTTTTAAGCTGGCTTTCCCAATCGCTCAGGCAAAGCGGCAAGGTGCCTGCCGTGGTGTTTCCGTATTTTTGGATGTTGATCATTACCTTTTCTTTATCGAGCCCCATGCGGCTTGCAGTGGCATCAATAATCCTAAGGTTGGCCTGGTGCGGAACAAGCCAGGCAATATCATCACCCGTCAGGTTGTTTCTTTCCAGCAATTCCGCGCTTACATCGGCCATGCCTTTTACGGCAAATTTGAACACGGTTTGCCCTTCCTGGTAGGCAAAATGCTCCCTGGCCATTACCGTTTCAATGGAGGCAGGTCTTACAGACCCCCCGGCTTTCATGTGCAGGAATTTGGCGCCGCTTCCATCGCTCCGGAGTATGCTGTCCAACACACCATACCCTTCGGTATCGGGTTCAAGTAAAACAGCCCCGCCGCCATCTCCAAAAATAATACAGGTGGCGCGGTCGGTATAATCAACAATGGCGCTCATTTTATCGGCGCCAACCACAATTACTTTTTTATAGCGGCCGCTTTCAATAAAAGCCGCGCCCTGGGTGAGCGCAAATAAAAAGCCGCTGCATGCTGCGCTAATATCGAAGCTGAAAGAGTTAACCGCGCCAATCTTATCGGCAATAATATTGGCAGTTGCCGGAAATACCATATCCGGTGTTACGGTTGCACAAATTATACAGTCAATCTCTGCCGGGTCAAGGTTTTTCTTTGCGAGTATTGTTTGGATGGCAGGCACACCGAGATCGCTGGTACCTTTTCCTTCCCCCTTCAAAATCCTGCGTTCTGAAATACCTGTCCTGGTGCGAATCCACTCGTCGTTGGTATCAACCATTTGTTCCAGGTCGAAATTTGTAAGCACATGATCCGGAACATAGCCCCCAATAGCGGTGATGGCTGCGGTGATTTTTGTGTTCATAATTATTTTCGAAGCTAAAGTTAATGGAAAACCTGCCTCCATAACTTATCCCATGTTATGAAATACCTTCTGCACATCTTCATCCTGTTCGAGGCGGTCAATCAGTTTGCTCACATCATCCGCCTGTTCGTCGGAAACGGGTACGGTGGTTGAAGGTATCCATTCTACTTCGGCGCTGATTGGGGTAATGCCTTTTGCATCGAGGGCCGATTGCAGGTTGCCAAAATCGGTAAAGGCGCACCTTAAAACCAGTACGTCTTTGGTATTACCCATATTATCGGGCTCTGTAGTGCTTTCTCCCAGTTCTTCAAGGCCTGCATCAATCAATTCAAACTCAAGTTCTTCGGGGTTAAGGCCTGCGGGGTCCAATTTAAAAACCCCCATTTTTTTAAACTGAAAGGATACGCTGCCGCTGTTTCCCAACGCGCCACCGCCTTTGGTAAAATGACTTTTTACATTGGCCACGGTGCGAACATGGTTGTCGGTAGCAGTTTCAACCAGCACCGCCACACCATGAGGGGCATATCCTTCATATAAGATCTCATCATAGTTGATCATTTCCTTGCCCGAAGCGCGCTTGATAGCCGCTTCAACCCTGTCTTTAGGCATACCCACGCTACGGGCATTCTGAAAACAACGGCGTAGGGCGGCATTGGTGGAGGGGTCAGGTCCTCCGGCTTTTACAGCAATTACTATTTCCTTGCCTATACGTGTAAAATTCTTAGCCATTTTGTCCCAGCGGGCAAACATGGAGGCTTTACGTACTTCGAAAATGCGACCCATAGCTATTTAATATTTGAGATTTTATATTTATTATTTGAAAACCAATTCATTCGGAAGATTTCACACCATTGCAGACTTTCAAATCTTCAAATTTCAAATCATGAATTTTTCAATTTGGGCTGCAAAAGTAAGGTGGATGGGGCCAAACAAAAAACCGCACCTCTCAAAGTGCGGTTTTTTGGGAAATAAGTTCACCGGTTTCTAATCCCTGGCTTCGAAATCGGAGGCGTGCGGGATGATTTCCGCAGGATTACGCAATTTGCTGTTCTTTTTGCTATAAGCAAAATAAACCACAAGCCCAACAGCCATCCAAACCACTGCTGCTTTTAAGGTGGTGGGGTCAATAGCTACAATCATGCCTGCGCAAATAACGGCGCCCAAAATAGGAACCAGTGGAACTAATGGAGTTTTAAAGCCTCTTGGAACTTGAGGATTTTTAACCCGCATGATCCAGACTCCGATACTTACGAGTACAAAGGCAAACAGGGTTCCAAAGCTTGTTAGGTCACCTGCAACACTGCCCGGTACAAAAGCGGCAAACAGCCCAACAAAAACAAAAAGTATCCAGTTTGCCTTGAATGGTGTTTTAAATTTAGGATGAAGGTCTCCAAACGCCTTGGGGATCAGCCCATCATTGCTCATGGTATAAAAAATCCGGCTTTGCCCCATCAGCATCACAAGAATTACGGAGGAGAAACCGGCCAGGATGGCAACAGTTACCGCGGTTGCCAGCCAGCCATACCCGGTCATATAAGTGCTGATGGCATAAGCAACCGAAGCTTCTTTGCCCGCAGTTTTAAATTCAGTGTAATTGGCCACACCTGTAAGAACGTGCCCGAAAAGGATATATAAAATGGTACAAACAACCAGTGAACCCAATATTCCAATAGGCATATCACGTTTCGGATTCTTTGCTTCCTGCGCAGCAGTACTTACCGCATCAAAACCAATAAAAGCAAAGAAAACAATGGCGGCGCCGCCAAGTACCCCACCCCATCCATGTTTAAAGAAGCCCTCATGCCCCGGCGTTCCTTCTGGAATCATATAAGGGGTATGGTTTTCAGGCCTTATAAAATGCCATCCTAAAACAATGAAAAGAACCACAATGGCTACTTTAATAATTACAATGATTGCATTTACCCAGGCCGATTCCTGCGTGCCTTTAATTAATAACATGGTAATAGCCAACAAAATAATAAGGGCAGGCGCATTTAAAATACCATTAGTAACGGTCACCATCCCGGTCAAGTTTGCCGGAAGGCTCTTAAACTGATCGTCGGTAAGGTAAAGAATACCATTCACTATGGTCTTTGTAGAATCAGGGATGGCAGCACTAATTTGCGCCACTGCATCGCCGGTAACGGTATGCAGGGCTTCAAAAGGAGAGTGGCACCATTCATAGGGCACCGCACCTCCAAGCAGTTTATTCAGGTATTCACTCCAGGCAATACTAACCGTAGCGGCGCCAAGCGCATATTCCATGATCAGTGCCCAGCCAATGATCCAGGCTACAATTTCGCCGAGGGTTACATAGCTGTAAGCATAAGCGCTTCCTGCAATAGGGATCATACTGGCAAATTCAGCATAGCAAAGCCCTGCAAATGCACAACCAATGGCAGCTATAATAAAAGATAAGGTAACCGCGGGTCCTGCTGCTTCGGCGGAGGCTGCAGCAGTACGAACAAATAAGCCGGCCCCAATAATGGCGCCAATTCCAAGTGCAACCAGGTTGGCTGCCCCCAGCGTCCTCTTCAAGCCCTTTTCGTTATCAGCAGCTTGCGCCAAAATCTGGTCAAGGGGCTTTTTTACAAACAAACTCATACAGTTAGTTATTGATTTTTATTATGGATAAAGCAAATTTTAGGCGGGAAAAGTAAAGATTATCGCGCATTACACGGAAATATTTCACAGGAATTAGCGAGGGTGCTTCACATTTGTGAAAAATTCCCTGGTTTGGACTTTGTTTTAGAATACCTTTTACCTGCCTGTTATGCTTTTATGTTAGGCTTTCTTTTCTGGAAGAATGGCTTTTTGAGGAAGCATGGAATCGGCCCGGCGTACAGCCTGGGTTTTGCTATGGGCAAAATGGCTACCGGGTTGGTTTATACCTGGATCATGGTTCGTTTTATTCCATCAGCAAAGGCGGATATCGACATGTTTTTTGGCGGTGGGCTTGAGATGTTCGAGGTTTTCCGGCAAAACCCCAAAGGGTTTCCTTCCTACATTGCCGACATTTTTAATATTACCGATTTCAATATTGGCCATACCGATTCTGATTTTATCCGCACTGTTTTTGACGGCATCAAGTTTATACACTTCCTGCTTAACTTTTTGTCGGGTGGGCATTTATTTACCAATGTGCTGCTTTTCAACGGGTTAGCCGCCTGGCTTTTGCTCAGGTGCTGGATTTACCTGAAGAAACTTACGGGGTCGTGGTGGTTGGGAGCCTGGTTATTTCTTTTCCCCTCCTCCTTTTTCTTCACTTCTGTTATATTAAAGGAAGGAATAGAATATTGCCTGATGGCAGCCATTATTCCCCTGCTTATGGTTTCGCGGGAGAAATTTACGCTGAAAAGGCTTTTTGCGTTGTTAGTACTGTTTCTTCTTTTGTTCTTCTTTAAATACCTGATTGCCGCTACTTTTTGCGGAGGTTTGGTTTTATATCAATTCTTTAAAAAATGGCCTGGATACAGGTTGGCAATTGCCCTGGGAGCGGGTACCTTATTTGTTTTCATTTTTTTTTCGGCTGATAAAATTCATCCGGCGCTCGATCTGCCTCAATATATAATTGAGCGAAGAGTGGAGTTTCAAAAGCTGGAAGCCAATACTGAACTTACCATGCGAACGCTTGAGCCAACGGGCGAAAGCTTCCTGGCAACTTTGCCCGAGGCAGTTGTCAATGTTTTCCTTCGCCCTATGCCGGGAGAAGTGGAAAAAGTTTTCTATTATGGATTTATGGCAGAATTGTATGGACTATGGTTGGTACTGTTGTTTTTGGGGGTAAAAGCCAAAGGAAAACCATCAGGTAACCCGGGCCCTGTGGGGTGGAGCCTGTTTGTTTTTGGCCTGATCAACCTGCTGATTATTGGATACACCATTACTAATACCGGCGCCATCATTCGTTACCGGAGCATTTTTTTGCCGGGTATTGGTTACTTTTTTTGGGTATTATGGCAGGGAAAAGCCCTGTTTCAAGGGGTATTAAAGTCTGTTTCGGCGCTGCGCCCGGTCTGAA
The DNA here is from genome assembly GCA_964444195.1 of uncultured Chitinophagaceae bacterium. Taxonomy (GTDB): domain Bacteria; phylum Bacteroidota; class Bacteroidia; order Chitinophagales; family Chitinophagaceae; genus Phnomibacter. The sequence goes on along the minus strand of CAYUGH010000017.1, from coordinate 34,948 downwards.
TTGCAAAGTCTTTCCATGTTGAAGAATGGTAGGTTTTTATCAGAAATTATAAAAAATTGCATATTTACAATTTTGAAACAAAATCTTTTAATAATTGAAAATGTTTTGGTTTTTCAACAAAAAAATGAAAGTGAGAAGAAAAATTTACCTGATTGGGTTACTTTTGGCGGGTTAAAAGCATTTATGGCATTAGCCGTATCAAATAATTATCTCATCTAAAAAGCCAAAACACAATCAATGGAATCATTGCGATTAAAAGCGTTGGACAGTTTGTTTGCCAGCCCGGTTGAAGTGAAAGTTGAGGGGCCTAACATGATTACCGATATTTTCGGTGAAAATGTATTTACCCTCAAAAAAGCCCGCCATTACCTTAGTGACGAAGCCTATAAGAGCCTTGTAGGCAGTATGGGCAGCGGAAAAAAAATAGATCGTTCCATGGGCAACCAAATTGCCAGTGGCATAAAGGCCTGGGCCGAAAGCAAGGGTGTAACCCACTTTACGCACTGGTTTCAACCGCTTACCGGAACTACGGCAGAAAAGCATGATTCCTTTTTTACGCTGAAAGGCGATGGTACGGCCATCGAGCAATTTGACGGTGATGCCCTGATTCAGCAGGAACCGGATGCATCTTCCTTTCCCAGCGGAGGTTTGCGCGCCACTTTTGAGGCCCGCGGTTACACTGCATGGGACCCTTCGTCTCCCGCATTTATTTTTGAAGTGGGACAAGGCAAAACGCTTTGTATTCCTACCATTTTTGTAAGCTATACAGGGGAAAGCCTTGATGCAAAGACCCCTTTGCTTCGTTCGCTTGACTCATTGAATAAGGCAGCCGTTTCCGTTGCCCAATATTTTGACCGTAACGTTTCTAAAGTAACCGCTACCCTCGGATGGGAACAGGAATACTTTGTAATTGATGCGGGACTGGCCAATTCACGCCCCGACCTCCTGCTGACCGGGCGTACCGTTTTTGGTCATAGCTCTGCAAAAGGCCAGCAGCTTGAAGACCACTATTTCGGAAGCATCCCCGAACGTGTATATGCTTTCATGCGCGATTTTGAGCAGGAAGCATATAAGCTGGGTATCCCGCTTCGTACGCGCCATAATGAGGTAGCGCCTGCCCAGTTTGAATGCGCGCCTATTTTTGAAGAGGCAAGTGTGGCCGTTGATCATAACATCCTGCTGATGGATGTAATGACCAGGGTGGCCAAGCGTCATAAGCTTGCAGTATTGCTCCACGAAAAACCGTTTGCCGGCATTAATGGAAGCGGCAAGCACAACAACTGGAGTCTTAGTACCGATACAGGCGTAAACCTGCTGGCTCCCGGAAAAACCCCGAAAACCAACCTTATGTTTCTTACATTCTTTGTGAATGTAATTAAGGCCGTTCATGATTATGCCCCGCTTTTGCGTGCATCCATCGCCAGCGCAGGCAATGATCACCGCCTCGGTGCAAACGAAGCGCCACCAGCCATTATTTCAATTTTCATTGGCAAGTACCTTTCAGAAGTACTGCAGGAAATAAAGGAGCGTGTGGGCGACAACTTTACCGAACAGGACGAAATTCTGCTGAAGCTTGATATTCATAAGACCATTCCGGAATTATTGCTTGATAACACCGACCGTAACCGTACCTCTCCTTTTGCCTTTACCGGTAACAAGTTTGAGTTCCGCGCGGTAGGCAGCACAGCCAATTGCGCTATTCCTATGGCGGTTTTAAATGGCATCATGGCTAAAACCCTCGAAAACTTTAAAGTTGAGGTGGATGGCCTGATTGAAAAGGGTGAGAAGAAGGAAGTTGCCATCATGGAAGTGATCAAAAAGTATATTGTATCGGCTGAAAAAGTGCTTTTTGAAGGGGATGGATACAGTGCTGAATGGCATGCTGAAGCTGCCCGTCGCGGTTTGCCCAATATTCCAACCACGCCTTTGGCGCTCGATGCTTTTGTAGAGCACGATGCAATGGATCTATTTGAAACACTCAAAATTCTCAGCCATGCCGAAAGTGAAGCCCGTCATGAGATCATGCTTGAAAACTATATCAAGAGGGTTCAGATTGAGGGCCGGATTATGGGAGAACTGGTTACCAGCCACATTTTGCCAGCAGCAGTTAAATACCAGAATGTATTGATTGAGAATATAAAAGGGCTGAAAGACCTGGGCTTACCGGCTTCAAGCTATGCCAACCAAATGCAGATACTGGAGAAGATCACCAAGCATATTAATGAAGGCGCCGATATTGTTGAAAAGATGATCGAAGCGCGTAAAAAGGCTAATGTGATTGAGGATACCAGGGATAAGGCAGTTGCCTATTGCGACGACGTGAAGCCATATTTTGATAAGATTCGCTACCATGTTGACAAGCTGGAGCTTCATATTGATGACAATTTCTGGCCACTGCCCAAATACAGGGAGATGCTCTTCCTCCGTTAATCCATAGGGGAAATACATAAAAAATACCTGCCGCAACCCGGTGGGTATTTTTTTACGCCTGTAAACAAATTTTAATTTTAAAAATATGAAATTTTTTTGACAAAACTCAATTATTATTTTTCACCACAAAATTCACATTTTATAACATCTCAAAAAGTATAAATATCATAAATAATTGATTTTCAATTATTTTATATGATGTGTATAGATTACATAGCTCGGTATCTTGCTTATAATTATATAAATAATAAAATTTTGCATATATAAAATATTTGGAAAAAATATTGCAACGGGTTACTTTTACCATGTAATATGAATAAAATGTTAGATTATTTGTATTTACGGAGTTCTTTTCAAGTTTGAGTGTTGACATTGCAAATTGTTTTCATGGATATTATTTGCCTGGTTTTAACCCTACCGGGTATCATTTATTCTGCCGACTGCCGCCTGAAGAAATTGGGACTCATCCCGTGTGAACTATTTTTTCATTCAAAAAAAACAATCTATGAGAAAAATCCAAGCGAAACAAATTGCACCATTTGCAGTGCTTGCTGCTATTGCATTGGGAGCGGCCTTTATGCCTACATCCCCACTATTTGCCGACGAAAAGGGGGTTTACAACCAGGCTGATATTGCCTGGGTTTTGATAGCGGCAGCACTGGTTTTTTTAATGACTCCGGGCCTGGCCTTCTTTTACGGAGGCATGGTACACAGAAAAAACGTGATCTCTACCATGATGAAAAGCGTGGTGGCAGCAGGTATTGTAAGTGTGCTTTGGATAGTTGTTGGTTTTAGCCTTTGTTTTGGCGATTCAGTCGGAGGCTTTATTGGCGACCCAAGAACATTTCTTTTCTTTAAAGGGGTCATGTCGGGTGAGCCATGGTCAGCGGCGCCATCCATCCCGCTTTCACTTTTCTCAGTTTTCCAGTTGATGTTCGCCATCATTACACCCGGCCTGGTGGTGGGCGCAGTTGCGGAGCGGATCCGTTTTACAGCGTATGTAATTTTTATTGCCTTGTTCAGTTTATTGGTTTATGCGCCAATAGCCCATTGGAGCTGGCACCCAAATGGCTTCCTTGCTGTTATGGGCGTATGGGATTTTGCAGGTGGTACCGTGGTGCATATTTCGGCAGGTTGTGCCGCGCTTGTTGGGGCCATATTACTTAAGCGCCGTAAATCTCATATTGAAAAGCAGGAAATTCCACCGGCCAATGTTCCCTATGTATTGATAGGTACCGGTTTGCTTTGGTTCGGCTGGTTTGGCTTTAATGCAGGTAGCGCAGTTGCTGCCAATAGCCTTGCTGTTTCAGCATTTGTAGTTACCAATATAGCTGCGGGCGCCGCCGGTTGTTCATGGATGTTTTTCGATGTTCTTCGTGGCAAAAAGCCCAGCGTTCTCGGTTTTTGTATCGGCGCTGTTGTTGGGCTTGTAGCCATTACGCCTGCTGCAGGTTTTGTAGCGGTTCCTCAAAGTATTTTTATAGGCGCATTTGCCGCCATTATTTCCAACCTGGCTGTTTATTACAAATCAAAATCACGTCTTGATGATGCTTTGGATGTATTCCCCTGCCACGGTATTGGCGGTATGGTGGGTATGCTGATGACGGGTGTTTTTGCCACCACAGCCGTAAATAGTGCAGGCCCTGATGGCTTGTTTTACGGCAACCCCGGTTTCCTGTGGACACAATTCAAAGGCATGGCCATAGTTGTAGGTTTCAGCATTACCATGTCTTTCGTGATTTTTAAATTCATTGGTCTTATTGTACCTCTTCGGGTAAGTGAAGATGATGAGGCGGCGGGTCTTGATGCCAGCCAGCACAACGAAAAGTACCTCCAGGGCACCCTGCTGGTAAGCCAAAATGGTACCTTGAAGGAAGAAGAGGCAGTACTGCACTAAACAATATTTTATCTATGAATGGGCGGTGTTCCCACCGGCCTTTTATAGATTGTTTTACCGGGTGGTACCTGCTTTTCGTAGCGGGTATCCACCACCGGTAAAACAGCATGAAACCAAAACTAACTTTCAAAAAAAGGCTCCTCCAGGTATGCAAGGTCTTCTGCTACAAGACAACCCGGAGAAGCTACATTTTTAAACCAAAAAATGCACAGCAATGTTAAGAAAACTATTTTCAATGTTGGCCTTTGCCGCAGCAACTTTTAGTGCTTTAGCGCAGGATTCAACCGCAGTTGCCGCCGAAGAGCCTTGTGAGAAAAAAACCTTTACGGTTTCTGGTTATGCAGATGGGTACTACAGGTACGATTTTGCCAAAACCAAGGCAAACAATCTTACAAGTTTCACCAATTCCCATAATCAATTTCAACTGGGAATGGCTTCCGTAAAGCTGGAATCAAATTTCTCGAAGTTTTCAGTGGTGGCCGACCTGGGGTTTGGCAAAAGAGCGGAAGATTTCTCTTATAATGATGAAGGTACCACGGCAGCCATTAAGCAATTGTACATTGGATACCAGGTTACAGACAAACTGAAGCTGACCGCGGGAAGCTGGGCTACGCATGTTGGATACGAGTTGGCCGACCCGATGCCGAACAAAAACTATAGCATGAGCTATATGTTCAGCTACGGGCCATTCTTTCATACCGGTTTCAAAGCTGAATATAAAGCTGGCAATCATGGATTTATGTTGGGAATTGCTAATCCTACCGATTACAAGACTGTTCCGGATGATGAGTTGAACAAGAAGTTTGTACTGGCACAGTATAGTTATTCCGCAAGTGAAAAATTTGCAGCTTACCTGAACTTTGTGGGAGGACAAAATACTGATTCATCCAAGGTGAGCCAGTTTGATTTGGTTCTTACTTCTACGCTATCCGATAAATTCAGCCTGGGTTTCAACAGTACCATTAACCAAAATAATAAAAAGATTGATGGGAAATTTGAAGGCATTAAAAACTGGTGGGGAGCGGCCTTGTACGTTAATTATAACTTTAGCCCGGTGGTAGGCTTTTGCTTCCGCAATGAGTATGTTGCTGACCAGGACGAGCGCCTAGTGGCAAATAACTACGGTGGTGGTAACATTTTTGCCTCTACGCTTTCGGCCAATATTCGGATCGGTAGTTGTTTCGCACTCATCCCTGAATTTAGAATGGAGAATGCAGCAAACAATATTTATGTAGATAGTAAAGGCACTGCTACAAAATCGGCCGGTAACTTTTTGATTGCCGCAGTCTATGCGTTTTAATAAAACTCTGTAATAATCCTGCTATGAGAGAGCCTTAGGGCGTTCCTTTTCAAAGGAATTTATCAAAATGTCCCGTCTGATTGTTCAGACGGGGCTGTTTTTTATACATATTTAAAATTATTATTTGTTATTGATTGCTGAAACCCTTGCTGTTATTGGGTTTCAGCGATTAAATTAAAGTTTCTTTCGCTTTTTTACCAATCTTCCGTGGTTACATTTGTAATTATAAGATTAGTGATCCTTTGAATCCATTCAAAGATTTACCTATGAAAACGAGAAGAGTGCCTGCCTGGGCTGCTGTCTTCAGCGGCCTCCTGATAGTTCTACTAAGTTCCTGTGTAACGTCATCCACGCAAATGAGCCATGGAGGTGATTTTTCAAACATGCGGACTGAGGTTTATTTAGAGGACGGCTCATCGTTTTTAGCCTATACAAGCCTGGAGGGGAAAAGTGGGCAGGAGTCCTTAAAAGTTCAGATACCCGGGGAAAGAACCACTCAAAATATTCCGCTCTCAAAGGTTTACAAGTTAAAAATGGAAGAGCATGAATTTGTGGTGCGGATGATACAAACGCCTGATGCGGTCAGAAGGGAAGGAAAGCCTGCCAATACCAGGGCTGTTTTAAAAAGAATGGGTATGGAATCGGACGCCGTACAGGTTTTTGAATATAAATACGAAGTGCGAAATCCTAAAAGCCCCATTCCTAACCTGCGGACTACCTGGTATGTAGATTTTCCAGGGGAGGATAGTCAAAAGCCTTTAACCGAGTTTGCTACTTCGGCATACAGGCAAAAATGGGATTTGATGGTAAAAAGCGCAGATCTTTTTATGGCTTCCAACCGGCCACCCAACAGCCTGAAATCATTAATGAATGAAGTGAAAAAAATTGGCCTGGAGAGCGAAGACACCGCGGAAAATTTATCGGTGGAATAGCAAATATTTCATTTCCAAGGGGTCATAATATTTTTCTATGCAGGAAGCAAGCTAAAAGTCTCCTTAAATTTTGAAGCTAACGAAGGAAATCTTTTCAACCGACCCAATTACAGTTATTACATTATTTTAAGAATTTCTAACATTCATTAACCTTCGGTTTGAGTGCATGGGTGCAACTTGCATGGGTGCAAAAAAGATTATGGTACAAAACAAAGTGGGCGTTGGTAATGTTCCACTTGTTAGGATGGTTCTTTTGGTTTTCTCTGCCCATCATCCATTTTAAAAGTATGCCCTTTGGGGTAAATGGAAAGCCTCCCGCCTTACCCATGCCGGGAATGGAAGGCGCTGATAGTTTCAATCAGTTGCAATGGATGTTTTTTGGAGAAAATTTATTATTGGTTGTAATTTTTTATTTCAATCTCTACTATTTTGTTCCCCGGGTTTTATTCCGAAAGGGCTTGGCAAGTTACCTTTTAGTTGTAGCCGGGCTAACGGTATTACATTTGGGATATACTATTGCTCTTCATTTTCATTTACTACCCCAAATTCCATTTCCACTGGTGGTTTCTTTGAAAATCCTGAGCGGCTTGTTTATTCTGCTGCTTGTTGGGATTACCTTCCATTTAATTACGGAGAAAATTCAGAAGGACAGGATTGTGCAGGAAAATGAAAATGAAAGGCTGAGAATGGAACTCGGTTTCCTGCGTTCTCAAATCAGTCCCCATTTTATTTTCAATGTGCTGAACAATGTAATCTCTTTGTCGCGACTGCAGCCTGCGCTGGTGGAACCGACTTTGCTTAAGTTATCGGGGATTATGCGGTACATGCTATATGAAATGAAGAATGAGAAAGTTTCCCTCGGAAATGAAATAACTTATCTGAATCATTTCATTGAATTGCAAATGCAACGTTTCCAGGACTCGGTTTCTGTTCAAAAACATTTTGAGGGAGTTAACTCCAACCTGATGATTGAGCCTCTTTTGTTAGTCCCTTTTATTGAAAATGCATTTAAGCACGGACAAATAGGCTGCGGGAATGGAAGTATTAATCTTACTATGGAAACAGAGGGAAATACACTTTATTTTAAAGCAGAAAATAAAGTTGGTGAAGACAATAGCCCTGATACGAAAGAGCCGGGAGGAATTGGACTGGCTAATGTTGCACGAAGGCTTGCATTACTGTATGATAAACGATTTGAACTACAGACTTCGCGTATTAATGATGCTTTTTTAGTGAATTTAAAAATTGATTTACAATGATTTTAAATTGTATTGGGGTTGATGATGAGCGGCTTGCCCTCGACTTGCTGGAAAACAATATCAGCCAGATTCCTTTTCTGAAACTGGTTGGGCGATGTAAAAATGCGTACGAGGCAATGGGCGTGATGCAACATCAACAAGTTGATCTTGTATTTCTGGATGCACAAATGCCAGGCATCCATGGGCTGAAATTTGCTGAAAGCCTGAGGGGAAGGGTTGGAATTATCTTTCTGACGGCTTATGAGAATTATGCACTTGAGGGTTATAAGGTCAACGCCATCGATTATCTATTAAAACCGGTTGAATTCGATCGTTTCCTCGCAGCCTGTATCAAGGCCTTTGAGCAATTGGGACATAACAGGATTACACATTCAGTCCCTCCTTCCAAAAACAATGAAAACCAAGTTCCTGTTTATAGCATGATACAATCAGACCAGGCCTTGTTTGTACATGTAGATTATAACCTTGTAAAAATAAATTTGCCTGAAATAAAATTTATTGAGGGTTATAAGGACTATATAAAAATCCACCTGCTAAAATCGAATGGCCCAATAGTAACCAGGATGAGCTTGAAGCTGTTGGAAGAAAGATTAGCCCCTCACGGTTTTGTTAGGACTCACAAGAGTTTTATTATTCCGGTTTCAAGGATTTTATCGGTTCAGAGAGGAATAGTTCAATTGGATTCAGTTGACATTCCATTAAGTGACGGGTATAAAGAAAACCTGATGAGTCATATTCAAAGGAGTAATATCCTTTAACTCACCAGGTTTTTTATAGGATTTTCAATCATTATCTTCCTGTTCATCTGCTGGAAGGAATTCCCGCATATCATCAAATCGAAGTGATGAACTTCGGCCTAAACCTACAAAGGCCCGGTCACCAATGTTAAAGCCAATAGCTGTTTCACGGGCTGAGCCTTCAAAATCGGTTTTTTGCACCCAAGTATCTGTTTCTGGTGTGTACTCCCAGGTAGTTGAATTATAGCCCGATGAGATTCCCGTGGAAATATACCCTTTTCCGCCAATTGTAAAGGCTACCGCACGGTATCGTGGAATGTATGCGTAATCATCATCATAAGATTCATCTTTATTTGAGTTACTTATCCTTCTCAATTGTGTCCATACTTCTGTGGCAGCGTTGTATTCCCAGAAATCGTCAACATTTTGACCATTATTACTACCTGTTAGCAGGTAGGCTTTTTGGCCAATTACAAAGGTCACCGGATCAACCCTTTTGCTTCCACCCGGGCTTACCAATTGTTCCCAGGTATTGGAAGCTGGATTGTATTTCCAGAAATCTTTTAGTTGGTTTCCATCATATCCCGCTACAACATATCCAAAATTGCCAATATTGAAAGCTGCCGAACCATACCTGGCGCTTCCTCCAAAATCTGCAACCTGTTGCCAGGTATTGGTGGCCGGATCAAATGCCCAGAAATCTTTTAGTTTGTTCACCCCATCGTACCCAAGACCCATATAAACCTTGTTATTTGCGGAAAAGGCCACCGCTCCATTCCTTGCCTTTCCGGGGAAATCGGCCTTTCTTAACCAAAAATCTTTTGCAGCATCATACTCCCAAAAATCATTGAGCCTGTCGGTACCATTAAACCCAAGCCCTACGTAGGCCTTGGCCCCTAAAGTGGTTACTGCTGCCTCACTTCTTGCAACTCCCTCAAAATCTGAAACCCTGACCCAGTTTCCAATTACATCCGAACTGCTTCCTCCATCGGTGGTGCATCCAACTGAAAAAAATATCAGCCCGATTAAGGGAATTACCAAACATTTGTTTTTGCCATTTACTGCCATAAGTTTCTGTTTTATATCAATCGAAACTATCAGGTGTGTCTTCTTTGGGGGCGAATACTGATATATGCGCTGTATTTTTTGAGATAAACTCCTCTATTTAACCATCGCCTAACAGAATTTTAAAAGGGTTTCAAAAAATTGAATCAATTCATCTTTTCATTGAATCTTCAAAATATTAAAGGCCATTTCCTATTGCTTTGCCTCCATTAATGAATATGGCAAGGAATAGTTTGATTTTAATAGCCGCCTGTTTTTGGCTGGCATGCAATAAGGACACGGAGTATATAGACTCCATACCTGCTTTTGATAATGCAAATATTGCTAAGGTTGACACACTGAATGTAGTGGGGCTTATTACCTGTGCAGATAGTATGCAAACCTCGGGGATGGAATACTTTAAGATGGGTTTGATAAAGGACCCCGAATTTGGAGCTACAAATTGTATGGCTATTACCGCTATGGGGCTTCCGGCAGGCGGAGCAAACCTTGATGGAAATTACTATTTCGACTCGCTGGTGCTTACCATTCTGCCAGGCCGTTCATGGCAGGGCGATTCCACTGAATCGTTTCATTTGGAAGTAAAGAGGCTTGCTCAAGACCTGATCACCGAAAGTGGCTTTTTTTACAATCATTACAGGTTTAGTACTTATCAGCAGGCTTTGGGTTCGAAAGTATTTATGTATAGGCCTTCAATAGATGATACGATGGACATAAGACTGGATGATGATTTAGGAAAAACCCTTTTCAATTTTTTCAAAACCAACGATCCGGTTATACGTAGCGATGAAGTGTTTAAAAACTGGTTCAAAGGAATTGAAATAAGCATGCAGGCAAACGGCAATGGAATGCTATTTGAAGTTCCCCAAAGTGGAAGCGGGATCAGGATGAGGTTGTATTATCATCTTGATAATGGCAGAATTGAAAATACATACTTCGATTTTTCTTTTAATAGTGTAAATGCCTACACTTTTATGGAAACCAACAGAACCGGAACTTCACTTGCAGTGCTTGATGGAGGGAATACTATTCCGCTTGCAGCAGCAAATCCATTAATGTATTGCCAATCCCTAACTGATGTACGAACTGAATTTTCGTTTCCAGGAATAAAGGAGTTATTGAAAAAAGGAGTATATTTTTCTCTTGTAGAAGCCAGGCTGATTGTAAAACCGAAATCCTTGGAGAATAGCTTTTTTCCTTATCCGGCCCAACTCAATATTTACTACAAAGATATTGCAGGAGTGGAGGCCGGGCCGGTAACCGATGCGCAGAACCAAACCTTGGACGGTGATTTTTACAATGATATTGCTTATCCTATAAACAGTTATTATTCATTTGATGTTACCTCTTATGTTCAGAATGAATTAACCGGCGATGACCTGACTAGCCTGAAACTTGTATTGCGCAACGGCAACTATTCGGGAGCCTTATCAAGATTGGTTACGGGGTTGCCCGGAAACAGCCGATATTCAACAAAGCTCATCATTACCTACCTGACCTATAATCCCTGATTACATGAAATATTTTTTTCTGTTGATTCTTTTATTGGTAAAGGGTTTTTGCATCAGCGCGCAGATCAATTCCTTGTATTCGTCCTATGGGTTGGGTATTATTCAAATAAGGGATAATAATATGTACTCAGGCATGGGGGGAGTAGGAATAGCGCTAAAAAGCGGCTTAACCATCAACGATTTGAATCCGGCCTCGTATTCTGGGATAAATAGTGAACAGCTAATGATGGAACTGGCGCTAAAAGGTACAATGCATAAATATATTTCGGGCTCTACCCATGTTGGCGGCAACTATTTTACAATTGATAAGGCTGCTTTAGGAATTAACCTTTTCGACAAGGTAGGCACCGTGGTGGGATTGAAGCGCTACAGCCAGGTGTCGTATAAAAGCATGGTGGAAAAGGAACTTGAAGGATCGGAAAGTGCAATTGGTGATTTTATTGAGGGAAACGGTGGCATAAATATGTTTTATATAGGGAACGGTATTAGCCTGGGGAAACACCTATCGCTTGGGGTTACCGGTGGTTATATGTTCGGCACCATCAGGCGGGTAGATGAAATGGTAACCGAAGCCGGCTATACCACTAAGTTTGAAAATAATGTTTTTCACAACAATCTATATTGGAATGCCGGGCTACAATATGATTTGAATATCGGCAAAAGCAACCTTACCATTGGGGGAATGATTCAACCTCAGATTGAACTGAACAGGGTAAGGGACTTTTATATCAAAAACTCATCTGACGAGATACTTTTCTCTTCAGAAAATCAGTCAATTGAAAACTTTAATTACCCTTTGCAATGGGGTAGTGGTATTGCACTCAAAAATAAAAAATCAACTTTTTCGGTGGATATGATTGCGCAAAAATGGAAGGAAGTACAATACAGAGGATCTAACTTTTATGCCCAGGATTTTATCAACTATGCTTTCGGATATAAATATACAAAAGAGCGGAAAACCTGGTATGGTATAACCGAAGGGGCGTCCTTTATGGCCGGGGTACAGTATGAAAATGGATATTTGGTCATCAAAGGCCAACAATATCCTTCCATGCTCGTATCAATGGGGTTAACGCTTCCATCACTCAATCGCGGGCTTGTGTATTCAATGGTATTTCGTGCAGGCCAAAGGGGCATAAGTTCAACTTCAGGCTTTAAGGAAAAGTTTTTTGATTTAACTTTCAACATTGGATTGTTTAACCAAATGAACCGTAAAGGATACAAATACGATTAAGCATTAATAGTTAAGCGGTACTTTCAGTAAATAAAAAAAGGGCCTCAAGCCCTTTTTTTATTGGATTATCTTATCTCACTGGAAGATCATTGCATTTTAAAGCCTTCCATAAACTTGGTATTAAAGTCTCCTGAGCGGAAACGTTCATCCTGCATTAATTGAATGTGGAAAGGAATGGTTGTTTTAATTCCCTCGATCACATACTCGCTTAATGCCCTGTACATGGTGTTCAGCGCTTCTTCGCGGGTGCGGGCTACGGTAATCAGTTTACCGATCATGCTATCGTAGTACGGCGGAATGGTATAGCCTGCATACACATGGCTGTCAACCCTTACCCCATGGCCACCGGGCTGATGAAGCACGGTAATTTTACCCGGGCTTGGCCTGAAATCGTTATACGGATCTTCGGCATTGATGCGGCACTCGATAGCGTGCATATCCTGCGGAACATAATCCATACCGCTGATAGGAATACCCGCTGCTATTTTTATTTGCTCCTTTATCAGGTCGTAGTTGATCACTTCTTCGGTTACGCAATGTTCTACCTGTATCCGGGTATTCATTTCCATGAAGTAGAAATTGCGGTATTTATCTACCAGGAATTCAACCGTACCAACCCCCTCATAGTTAATGGCCGAAGCTGCTTTTTTGGCAGCCTCACCCATAGCATAACGCAATTCGGGAGTCATAAAGGGAGAAGGACTTTCCTCTACCAGCTTTTGGTGGCGGCGTTGGATAGAACAGTCCCTTTCGCTCAGGTGGCAAACCGTGCCAAACTGGTCGCCGGCAATCTGAATTTCAATATGGCGGGGTTCTTCCACGAACTTTTCCATATAAATGCCATCGTTCTTAAACGAGGCGCCCGCTTCCGCCTTAGCAGAGTCATACGCTTTTTCAAGCTCTTCTTCGCCATACACCACGCGCATGCCCTTGCCCCCGCCACCGGCGGTTGCTTTCAGGATGACCGGGTATCCTATATCAAGCGCAATTTTCTTCGCTTCTTCTACACTTCCCAGCAAACCTTCTGTTCCGGGAACTACAGGTACGTTGGCCTTTATCATGGTTTCTTTGGCCGTAATCTTATCGCCCATTGTCCGAATGTGGGATGGGGTAGGGCCAATAAACTTCAAGCCGTTCTGTCCGCAGATCTCAGAGAATAAAGCATTTTCAGCAAGGAAACCGTATCCGGGATGTATAGCATCGGCATTGGTAATTTCCGTGGCCGCAATCAGCCTGGGTATGCTCAGGTAGCTTTCGCTGCTTTGCGGCTTTCCAATGCAAACCGCTTCATCTGCAAATTTTACATGGAGTGAGTCTTTGTCGGCAGTGGAATACACAGCCACCGTCCGGATACCCATCTCGCGGCAGGTACGAATGACGCGCAAAGCAATCTCGCCCCGGTTAGCGATTAGTATTTTTTTGAACATGATTTTCGATTTGAAATTTGAAACTTGCCTGCGGGCAAGCAGGTTTGAAATTGGAATGATTCACATTTCCAAATTTCTTACGAAGGATCTACCAGGAACAGAGGCTGATCATATTCCACAGGGCTTGCATCTTCAACAAGCGCTTTTACAATACGGCCTTTTACCTCACTTTCAATTTCATTGAAAAGCTTCATAGCTTCAATAATGCAAACTACTTTACCCACATTAATGTCGTCGCCCGGGTTTACAAACACCGGTTTATCTGGCGCTGGGCTCCTGTAAAAGGTTCCAATCATCGGGCTTTTTATAGTCACCAGGTTTGAAGCCTGTGCTGCCGGTTCTGCTGCTTTTGGCGCCGCCGCAGGCGCGGGGGCTACTACAGGCTGAGCGGCAGGTGGCGAAAAGTATGTTTGTTGTGTGGGAGCTGCAATTATCTGTGGGGCAGGGTCTTCTTTTTGCTTGATGGTTATTTTTAAACCTTCTTCTTCAATACTGATTTCCGCAATATTGGTTTTGTTGATGATCTTCACCAACTCATGGACTTGCTTGATATCCATACGGCTTAAATTAAAAATGAAAGAATGTTGATTGCCCAAAATTGGGGCGGCTAAAGTAAGGCGCAGGACAATAGGAAAAACTGATTATCCTAAAATTTACCATAAATGGTATCATTTTGGGGAAAAATAGCCTGATTTTGACCCGAAAACATGCGTTTTTGGTTTTTTTTCACATTTTAACGGTTATAAAAAAGAGCGCATGGGCGCCCTTATCTTTTGCTATTTTCAAAGTATGGTCAGTCGCTCTTATTGCAGGCAGCAGGGTTTTATTCCTTTACTCTTTCCACATATTCACCAGTCTTGGTGTTTATCCTTATCAATTCTCCTTCGTTTACAAACAAAGGAACGTTTACCGTGGCTCCGGTTTCAACGGTGGCTTGTTTCAGTGTGCGGGTAGCGGTATCGCCTCGTACCCCGGGCTCGCTGTAGGTAACCAGCACAACAATCTTGTCGGGAAGCTCAACCGTCATCGGGGTTTCTGTTTCGGTATTAATTAAAACAGATACTTCCTGGCCATCTTTCAAAAATTGCGGGGCATCAATCAGGTTATCAGGAACAGTAATCTGCTCGAAGGTTTCCTGGTGCATAAAACTGTAACCGGTATCGTCTTTGTACAGGTATTGGTAAGGATGTCTTTCTACGCGCACAGGAAAAATGTTATCCCCGCTATTCCAGGTTTTTTCAATGGTACGGTTATTATCAACCCCAGTAAGTTTAGCCCACACTTTTGCGGCGGCACGGGCGGTTTTGTTTTCGCCAAACTCAACCACCTTGTACAGGCTTCCGTCAAGTTTTATAATCAACCCGCGGCTGATGTCTGATGTATTTGCCATTTAATATTTGATATTGAAGATTTAATATTTATTATTTGAGATTTAATATTTATTATTTGAGATTTAATATTT
>CAYUGH010000017.1:0-19594 GCA_964444195.1 uncultured Chitinophagaceae bacterium | reverse complement strand
AGATTTAATATTTATTATTTGAGATTTAATATTTATTATTTGAGATTTAATATTTGAGATTCCGTTTCCTGTTAATTGTGAAACTATTTAATTCATTTCTCCCAATTCCTAATTCCCAATTCCTAATTCCCAATTCCCAATTCCTAATTCCCAATTCCTCATTCCCAATTCCTCATTCCCAATTCCTCATTCCCAATTCCTCATTCCCAATTCCTCATTCCCAATTCCCAATTCCTCATTCCCAATTCCCAATTCCTAATTCCTAATTCCTAATTCCTCATTCCCAATTCCCAATTCCCAATTCCCAATTCCCAATTCCCAATTCCCAATCAATCCCTAATCCCGGCTCTCTCTTTTCGGGCTGCAAATATAGGAGTTACCAATTTTATGGGTTATTGAACCTCTACAATCAAAAATTTCAGGTATTCGGTATTGTCGAGTCCCCATACAATCGGGTGGTCGCTGGCCTGTGCCTGGTAAGTTACCTGCCTGATGTTCCGCCTGGCATCCTTGGCAGCCATGGCAATGGTTTCGAGGAACATTTTTGGGTTTACCAGGTTGGTGCAACTGGCCGTAACCAGGAAACCACCGGGTTTAACCAATTTCATACCCCGCAGGTTAATTTCTTTATACCCGGTAATGGCTTTCTGTATTTTGTCGCGGCTTTTGGTAAGCGCCGGTGGGTCGAGCATTACCACATCGTACTGGCGCTCATCCCGTGTCCATTGTTTAAGCACATCAAAGGCGTTCATGGCCTCAAACTTGCAGGTATCCTGCAGGTTATTCAGTTCTGCATTGCGCCTCGCCTGCGCTACAGCCGTTTCACTAATATCAATGCCCAGTACGCTTTTAGCCCCGTAATGCCCTGCATGAACGCTGAATGTGCCCGTATAGCAAAATGCTTCCAGCACATCGGCGCCTTTTACAATATGCTGTATGGCCCGCCGGTTGTCCTGCTGGTCGAGAAAATAACCGGTTTTTTGCCCGTTTACAATATCTACATGAAATCTCAGCCCGTTTTCGTTAATAATAATATTGGTGTCGAATGGTTCGGAAAGAAATCCCTTGATCTGCTCAAGTCCTTCCAATTCCCTCACGGGCACATCATTCCGCTCATAAATTCCTTTGGGTTTAAAAATATTGTTCAGTGCTTTTACAATGGCCGGTTTCCAGGTTTCCATGCCATAAGCCAGGGTTTGCAATACAAAATAATCGTTGAATTTATCAATGATCAAAGCCGGTAAACCATCCGCTTCACCAAAAACCAGCCTGCAGTTTTCGGTATAACCAATTTTTTGCCGGTAATTCCACGCATAACGTATACGGTTCCCAAAAAAAGCCTCGTCAATGGAATCATTGGGGTTGCGGGTGAGGATGCGAACGATGATCTGGCTGCCCCGGTTAAAATACCCCCTGCCTATAAACTTTTCGTACCCATTGTACACATCCACAATGGCGCCGGGAACAAGGTTTGCAACATCGGGTCGGCTGTAGGTGGCGCCGGTATCTACCTCGTTGGCAAAAATCCAGGGATGGCCATTTTCAACCCGGTTTCCTATTTTTTTCTTTAAAATGATTCGTGAGAGCATGGAAAATTATTGGGCGGCAAAGTTCGCAATTACCTCATTGGCAGCCAATTAATGATTTACCTGTCATTTTTTCGTACCAAAGGGGTTTGGCAGCATTGTTGTTAGCCTACCTTTGCACACATTTTTACGCAATTATGAGTAGTATGAACCAGGTAAACGGAACCGAACAAGCTATTTTAAACGAAGACCAATCCCTGAACGAGTTGGACGCTACCGGATTAAATACCGATGATAACCAGGCTGGCACCCATGGCCTGGATGAAAATCTGGAAGAAACCAATGAACTCGAAGATCTGAAGGGGGAATTGAATGAACAGAAGGATAAATATTTAAGGCTTTTTGCGGAGTTCGATAATTTTAAAAGAAGGACTGCCAGGGAACGCATCGACCTGATGCAAACTGCCGGCCGTGAAATTATGACTTCGCTGCTGGATGTGCTGGATGATTGTGAGCGCACCGAAAAAGTGCTGAACGAAAGCACCGACCTTGAAGCCGTGAAAACGGGCGTTAACCTCGTGTTTCAGAAATTACGTTCCACGCTTGAGCAAAAAGGCTTAAAATCAATGAGTTCGGCTCATGCTGATTTTGATGCGGACCTTCATGAAGCCATCACTGAAATTCCGGCTCCAACCGAAGCACTGAAAGGAAAGGTAATTGACGAATTACAGAAAGGGTATAAGCTGGGAGATAAGATCATCCGCTATGCGAAAGTGGTGGTGGGGAAGTAGGGGATTGGTTTGTTGGGGATTAGGTAATTGGGGATTAGGTAATTGGGGATTAGGTAATTGGGGATTAGGGGGATTTGGGTGGATTGATAGATTGGATTTAAGAAAGGCTTGAATTTTTTTGAAACAAAGGAAAATATGGCAGCGAAAAGAGATTTCTACGAAATATTGGGTGTGAGCAAAAGTGCTACTGCCGATGAAATTAAAAAGGCTTACCGGAAAGTTGCCATGCAATTTCACCCCGACCGTAACCCCGGCGACAAGGAAGCAGAGGAAAAGTTTAAGGAGGCAGCCGAAGCCTATGAGATTTTAAGTGATGCGGAGAAGCGCCAGCAATACGACCGTTTCGGGCACCAGGCATTCAGCCAGGGCAGGGGCGGAGGCGGGCATCCGGGCGGCATGAACATGGATGATATTTTCAGCCAGTTCGGTGATATTTTTGGTGATGACATGTTTGGCAGCTTTTTCGGTGGCGGTGGCGGTCGCGGTGGCAGAACCCAGGCGCGTGGTCGCGGGGCACGCGGCAGCGACCTTAGGGTGAAACTAAAATTGAATTTCGAGGAAATTGCCAAAGGAGCATCCAAAACCATTAAGGTAAAAAAATATGTAACCTGCAATACTTGTGCAGGCAATGGCGCCAGGGATAGCGGTAGCATTCAAAATTGCGGAACCTGCGGCGGCAGCGGGCAGGTTCGCAGGGTACAAAGCACTTTTCTTGGGCAAATGCAAACGGTAAGCACTTGCCCTACCTGTAATGGCGCGGGTACCAGCATTACCAACAAATGCGGAACCTGTAAGGGCGATGGCAGGGTATTTGGCGAAGAAACAGTTACGCTGAATATTCCCGCCGGTGTGCAGGAAGGAATGGAACTACGGATGGAAGGCAAAGGCAATGCGGGCGAACGCGGCGGCATGCCGGGCGATTTGCGCGTACTGATTGAAGAAGAACAACATGCAGAATTGCAAAGGGATGGGCTGAACGTAGCTTTTGAATTATATATTTCATTCCCCGATGCGGTTTTTGGAACTGATGTTACCGTGCCTACCATTGATGGCAAGGCCAAAATAAAAATCCCGCCCGGCACACAGAGCGGCAAAATATTCCGGTTAAAGGGAAAGGGCTTCCCTTCAGTTCAGAGCTACGAAAAAGGCGACCAACTGATCCATGTAAACATTTGGACACCGCAAAATGTGGATTCTGATGAAAGAAGGGCGCTGGAAAAAATGGCTGCAAGCATTAATTTCCATCCTGCACCGGAAAAGAACGGGAAAACATTTTTTGATAAGGTGAAGGAGATATTCTCCTAATTCTTTTTCTTTTTATCCCACCATTTGGATTTTTCAGGAGGGGTAACGGCTGGATAGATTTTAATAGCTTTTTCCACCAGCGATATAAATTCCAATTGCTGCCGGTTTTGCGGGTTCGCACTTCCGGCAGCAATTTTTTTTATTCTTTCAAGGGTAATGCTTCCAAAATTTTCCGGTCTTTTTAAATATCCTCCGAAGGCCGCCGCCGCCGTTATAAAACTGACTTTGGGATCGGTTTCGCCCGGCGGTTGATAATTCAACCTAAGGTTGTGCTTAACCTTTTGTAAACCGCTGTCAGGCTTCGACGGGTCGAGGTATTGTATGGTCAGGTCTCCTAAAAATGCATCATAATTTCGCGTGATAAACCCGTTTGAGGAATCAGGCAGGGTAATTTCGAACAAGGCATTCAGCGCGAAACCCGAGCCAATTTCACCCCCCACCATAAACGAGTTTTCGTTGTACAGCGCCCCTCGCCGGTTTTCGTATCCTATCAGCTTGTACTGTTTAATAAATTGAGGGTTCAGATTGGCGTGGATGGTTACATCACCAGCCACTGAATACAGGTTTTGGGTAAGCTCCTGCACCATTACTTTTTCAGCCTCCTGCTCGTTATCAAGATAGGCGTAGTTGCCATTTCCATGACGGGCAAGTGTTTCTATTTTGCTGTCTTTTAAATTACCCATTCCAACCCCCAGGCAGGTAAGGTTAACTCCTGTTTTACGATAACGCACAATCAGGTCCTCCAATTCTTTGTCGGCCGTAACGCCTACATTAAAGTCGCCATCGGTAGCGAGGATGATGCGGTTATTGCCGTTTGGTATGGGGTTTGTGGTAGCAGCCTGGTAGGCTAAATGAATACCCCCGCTTCCCACCGTTACACCGCCAGGCTCCAGTTCGTCAATGGCTTTTAAAATGCTATCCTTATAAAAACCGGAAGTTGGCGGTAAATGTATGCCTGCCATGCCCCCATAGGTAATAATGGCCACCCTGTCTATATCGCGCAGGCTTTTTACCAGCATGCTGAAGGCCGATTTTAGCAAGGGCATCCGGTTGGGCATATCCATGCTTCCGCTGTTATCTATTAAAAAAACAAGGTTGGCAGGGGGTACTTTTGAAAAATCGAGTGAACGTGCCAAAGCATTGATAAACAGTAGTTTGTTGCCGGTATTCCAGGGGCAATCGGTTACCCTGCTTTCAATGGAAAACACTTTGCCAGGTAATGGAGGCGGTGTGCAGGAAAGCGAAAAATAGTTAATGATCTCTTCAACCCGAACCGCATTGGGGTTTACCGGCGAACCGTTGTTTAAAAACCGCCTTATATTGGCATAAGATGCTTTGTTGCCATTTGGGCTGAAACCGGTAACAGGATACTTTTCTGTTGGTACAAAAGGGTTATCAACTAAAACCGGGTAGGTTTCGCCGGTTGATGAAATATAGTGATCTTCTGTTTTTACCAGGTTAGGTGTCAGGTTCGAAAGCCTGCCACGTTCGTTTTCCTGCTTGCGGGTTTCGAGGGTAGCGTTTAAATGAACAGAAGTATGCTGCCCGTGGGTCACAGCGTATTGTAGGGTGTCGTAACCTTCGGCCCAGCAAATAATACTGTCTGTTTTTTGAGAAGATGGAATGCCGAAGTCGCCCGTGGCGCCGCTCCTGTACGTGATCCCATTGCTTTTCAGCAGGATTTTTACGTAGGGTAGTATTTTGGCCGAATCGGCAAAAGTGGTGCCCGTTAAATAATACTGGGCTTTACCGATTGTGAATGCCAAAACAAAGCAGAGCAGCGCGAGCAACTTTCTTTGCAAAGGCAAAAATTTCATCGGTCATGCAAGTTTTTCAAAATAAAAAGGATGCAGCCTATTCGGCCAATTGGAAAATTTCAGGAAGGTTACGTCCATATCCATCATAATCAAGCCCATAGCCAACTACAAAGCGGTCGGGTATGGAGAACCCAATATAATCCAGTTGGATGGGGAAAACCGTTGCTTCGGGTTTATGAAGCAGTACACAAAGCTTAAGACTTGCCGGTTGCTGGTTTTCAAGTTCAGGTAAAAAATGTGAAAGGGTGCGGCCTGTGTCAACTATATCTTCCAGCACCACCACATGGCGGTCCTTTAGCGACATATCGAGCCCGATAACCGATACCACCTGCCCGCTGCTTTTGGTTCCTTTATAAGAAGCTAATTTAATGAAACAAATCTCCGCATTGAATTTCAGGGTCTTAAAAAGGTCGGAGGCAAACATGAACGACCCGTTGAGCACGGCAATGAATAAAGGGTTTTTTCCCGCATATTCAAGTGAAAGCTCGTCGGCCAGCCGGTTTATCTGTCGTTGAATTTCCTCCTTTTCCAGGTAGGGCTCAAAGAATTTGTCTAATACCTGAATCATAATATGGCTACTTTAAGGTGATTATTCCGGAACCTGTTGCTCTGCTTGTCCTGCCAATGCTGTTCCTGGAGCATTGGCCTGTAAAACTAACGCGGATTCGGTGAACTGCTCAAGATTATAATTCTCAACCAGTTTAATCAGCAGGATGGGGTATTTTGGGTTGGTGGCATAACCGGCTTTTTTCAGGCCATTTGCCCATCCCTTATAATCCGTAACGGGAATCTCGAAAAGAAAGGCATAATGACGGCCTGTTTTTAAAAAATCTGAATGGTCTTTGTATGAAGAGGCAACATTATCATAAGCCCTGAAGCATTCACCTTTGGCATCATCGTCATGGGTTACCGTGTTGCCGGTCCAGTTGCTTTTGCACTTAATGCCAAAATGGTTATTTGAGCGCATTGCCAGGTTTCCTTTTCCCGCGCCAGATTCATGTATGCCCTGTGCAAGGGTAATGGCCGCCGGTATGCCGGTACGGATTTGTTCTTCCACAGCAATGGAAGAGTAGGCTTGAATATAGTTTAAAACGACTGTATCCGTTTTAAACTGGCTTTTACCTGTAGAATAAGTTAATAGTAATATGATTATCAGTTGAATTGGCTTCATGCGGCTAAATTATCTGGCTTTTTGTTGGCGAAAGCCCCTTGCTTTTTCACCTGCGCCGGATTATGTGGATTTCTGTTTGATTTTGCACCGTTCAATGCCGGCTTTGGCTTTTTGTTCGAGTGAGTTTTCAAAATCATGGCCTTCCAGGTCAATACATTTGTTATAGTATTCCGTAGCTTTTACCATGTTTTTTTCCATTTCGTAGATCAGCCCAATTTGAAGGGCTGCCCTTGCGGCATAATATTCGGTAGAGTATTTGCCGTTTTTAAGCGTAGCCTCATACGCGGAAATAGCTTTATCCCTCTGCCCGAGCTCATCGTAAATTCTCCCGAGCCGGTAGGTAAATTCCAGCCTTTCACTTGCATTGGCGAAATCCACACTTGATTTTCCGGCCAACACATTGAGCGCCTCTTTTTGGTAGCCCCCATCGCTTAGCAGCCTTGCTTTTAGCAGCAAAGCATTGGGTATTTTGCCCGAAGCCGCTTCTTTGTAAGCTCTTTTATCAGCCTCCGTATCTTGTTTACCGGCGGTTAAAACCATTTTAATGGCTTTTTGGTATTCTGCTGTTTGCCCTTGCAACAGGTAATGGAAACTCAGCTTATGCCATGCGTCCTTAACGTAATAAGAGCCCTTAAAATTTTGAAGGAACCTTTTAAAATAAATATCCGCCTGCGGCTCAAGGTGATAAAGATTGGCATAAGCAAGCTCAAAATCCCAAACCGTGGTGGCCATATATTCGGCCGATTTGTTCCGGTTATTTACAATGAACTGGGTAAGCTGGCTTTGCTTGTTGTTTAAATAGAGGTTGGCCGCCATAAAAGTAAACAGGTGCTTGTTCACCAGGTCCAGGTTTGTGCGGCGGATATATTCAAGCGCCTGTTCAGGCTCGTTCAGCAGGTAAAACTGGAGGTAACAGTGGTAAAAAATACCCTCATCCCTGAAAAGCCTTGCCCAGTAATCGTTCGACTGGAGAAATTTCTCCATTTGCGCCTTGCCGGTTTCCATATCTCCGCTGATGCCCACCAGTGATGAAAGCCATTTGTAGCTTTTGGGTACACTTCCTGCGGTCATTTGCACAGGACCCGAAATCATGAGGTTGGGGGTGAAGGTTGGGAATTTCTTTTGGTTTTCCCTGATGGATTTAAGCGCATCCCTGAACCCTAAACCTGCAGTCAGCTTGTTGCCAAATTTGGCATCAACCGATGCCCAATGGAAGTAAATAACCGATTGCATAAACCCTTTTAACGGTGAGCTGGAGGGGCCTTTTTCTATAATTACAAGACGCTTTTTTTTGTTTCCCTTTAGTAATTCATACTGCTTTGGGTCCTCATTCAGAAACAATTCAAAAAAATCGAGGTAATTTTCGAGGAAGTAGGGTACAATATTGTCGGGGTTTTGTTTTTTCTCAGTGTCAATAAGGGTTTTGGCCTGTTTGCTTTTCAGGCTAAGCGCGGCAGAATAGGCAGCCATGCAGTTTTCGGTAAACTCAAACCGGGTTTGTGCATTGGTTGTTATACCTGAAAACAGTAATATAATTGGCAGGAATTTTACCATTAGTGCGCCAAAATAAAAAAGGAGCCCTGAAAAGCTCCCTTTTTATTATAAGTTTATGAAAAATATTAGATTTCAACAGTGTCGTTCAACTCAGGATTGGTAAGAATCCTGCCGCAATTTTCACAAACAATGATCTTTTTGTGCTGGCGGATTTCGCTCTGCCGTTGCGGGGGAACAGCATTGAAGCAACCGCCGCAGGCATCGCGGTCAACCGGTACTACGGCCAATCCGTTACGGTAGTTTTTGCGGATGCGCTCGTATGAAGTAAGGAGCCTGCTTTCTACCTTGCTTCTAGCATCATTGCTTAGCGTAACAAAATGGTTTTCTTCTTTTTCGGTATCTACAATAATTTTTTCCAGTTCACTTTTTTTAGTGTTCAGGAGGCTTTCTTTATTGCCGATGGCCTTATTGGCAGCTTCTAATTTTTTAGCTTTTTCCTGGATTTCAAGGTTGGCATCTTTGATATGCTTTTCGGCAAGCTTAATTTCAAGCTGCTGCATTTCAATTTCCTTATTCAGGGCTTCAAATTCGCGGCTGTTCTTTACGTTTTCACTTTGCTTTTCGTAGCGGGCAAGCAATTCTTCTGATTGTTTTATCAGTTGCCTTTTGCTTTCAATAAATTCATTAATCCCGTTAATTTCCTCTTCAATGCGAACCCGGCGGCTGTGCAGACCCTGAATTTCGTCTTCCAGGTCGGCAACTTCCATGGGAAGCTCACCTTTCAGAATACGGATTTCATCGAGCTTTGAATCAATTTTTTGCAAATAAATGAGTGAAGAAAGTTTTTCCTCAACCGAGAAGTCTTTAACTGTTGCCATAGACAGGAAATTATAGCCTTTTTTAGCCAAAAATGAGTAGTCAATTTACCGGTAATGCACCGGGTTGGTTACCAATTTTGTTTGAAGGACGGCAAAGGTAGGGAATTTTTCCTTCAAAACGTTTGCCAGTTGGGCTACGGCGGCTATTTCACTTTCGTAATGGCCAATGTCAACCAGCATTATTTTGCCATCTGCCTCAAAAAAGTCATGGTATTTTAGGTCGGCCGTGATAAACACATCAGCTTTTGCTGCCATTGCCTGTTTTATAAGGAATGAGCCAGCCCCGCCACAAAAAGCTATTCTTTGGATGGGTTTTTCAAGGATGGCGCTGTGCCGCAGGGTTTTCAGGCTGAGCTTTTCTTTCAGGTAATTCAGGAAATCCGGGGCATTCACGGGTTGGCTTAGCTCACCGGTCATGCCCGATCCAACTTTTTGGTGAAGGTTTTCGGTCAGTATTATTTCATAGGCCACTTCCTCGTAAGGATGGCTTTCTTTCAAAGCCTGTAAGATATTGTTTTTCAGCCAAATAGGGAAAATGACTTCCAGTTTTGTCTCTTCAAGCGTTTCCCTTTTACCCGCAGTGGAACCAATAAACGGGTCGCTCCCTTCCAGGGGTTTAAAAGTTCCGGTTCCTTTCAATTCAAAGCTGCATTCATCGTACAGCCCAATTTTACCTGCTCCGGCAGCAAAAAGCGCTATTTTTATGTGTTCGGCATATTCAGGAGGAACAGTGGTGTAAAGTTTGCAAATTTTATCCTGCTTGGGCGATAAAATGGAAAGGCTTTCCTTTTTTAACCCCAAATTAGCGGCTAAGGCAAGATTTACCCCTTCCATAACGTTATCGTAATTTGTGTGAATGGCATAAAGGGCGATGTCGTTTTTTATGGCTTTCAGCAAAGTTCTTTCGGTACCAGAGGAGGGAACCAATGATTTCAGGGGTCGGAAAATGAGGGGATGGTGGGTTACAACCAGGTTTGCACCGGCAACAATTGCCTCTTCAATTACTTCCTCTGTGGCATCAAGGGCACAGATTATAGCGTTACATGAATTGCTGGCATTTCCGGTTAAAAGACCGGAATTATCATATGATTCCTGTAATGAAAGAGGGGCAACGGCTTGTAAAAAATCAATTATGTTGTGTATTGTATGCATTTAGTAGCTTAAAACTTTTGGAAAATAAATAAAAATTTTGTTGATCTGTAGTAAAAAACTTGATTTGCACAGGGATTAGGTGATTTTTGAAAAAATCATAGTCCCTGAACTGCCAAATGTAACTGTGATGAGAATTTTCAATCCTTGAATAATTTTGTTAGAACGATGCTTACCCCTTAGATTCTTAACAGGTATAAAAAGCTTCCATTGATCAGGAATAAAAAAGGGTTAGGGTATTATTTAAGGTGAAATATTTTATTGTTTTTTTATTCTTATTAAAATCGGGAATTGGTTTAAGCCAGTTGGTACCTGATTTTTCCGCTTCTGTAACAAGCGGTTGCCTGCCGGTAACCGTAAGTTTCAAGGATTTATCTACCGGGAATCCTGATAAAAGAATTTGGGATTTTGGCGATGGCCGCACATCATTTTTAACGGATCCCGGTGTTTTATACCTTTTGCCCGGGTCTTATACGGTTAAGCTGACCATTATAAAAGATGCCGATTCAGTCACCATTGTCAAGCCAGGGTATATTAACGTTTATGAGTATCCTGAAGTAGATTTCCATGCTGATGTATTATCGGGGTGCTCGCCATTACCGGTTAAGTTTACCGATTTATCGAAACCTGGTTCAGGTACCATAGAAACTTATAAATGGGATTTTGGTGATGGAAATTCGGGAAATGTAGCAAATCCTACCCATATTTATAAGGTAACCGGAAGGTATAATGTTACACTTTTTGCTACCAATAGCTTCGGGTGTATGAAATCGAAAACCATTCCAAATTATATCAGGATTTTGGATTCGGTTATGGCGGATTTTGACCCGTCAATATTACCTGCCTGCGGGCCCCCGTTTCCAGTGAATTTTACTGACAAAAGTGTTGGGGTAAATATTATTGACAGAAATTGGCGTTTTGGAGATGGAAATATCTCAACTCAACAGAATCCTGTGCACAATTATGGTACACAGGGTATTTACAACATTCAGCTAATAACTACAAATGGCGCAGGGTGTAAGGATACGGTTACCAAAGAATTGAACATAACAATAGGCAATTTTGAGGCTTCATTTACTGCACCCGATTCTGTTTGCCGTGGCCCATTGGTTAAATTCACCAATACTTCCGTACCATTGGCATCTGCCGATAGCGTGTTTTGGGATTTTGGGGATGGGACTTTTTCAAAGGCGGTTTCGCCTTCCAAAGGATATACAAATAAGGGTGTATATACAGTTACCATGAAGGTGTTCTTTAATTCATGTGTCATTACTGCCACAAGGTCAATTAAAATTCTTGAAGGTCCCAAAACTCAATTTTCGGGTACTCCTCTCCAGGCATGTGTTCCTCCGCTTACGGTAAATTTTACAAACGAAACGGTTGATGGCCGTCTTGTTCGTTGGAATTTAGGCAACGGTCAAAGTAATAATTATAATAATCCTGTAGGTAATTATGTAAATCCGGGTTCTTACACCGTTACCTTTATTACAGTAAATGATTTGGGATGTTACGATACTTTACGAAAAGTAGATTACGTAAAAATTGCACCTCCAAGTATATCAAAATTTACAAGCCTGCCATATGAAGGTTGTTTTCCCTGGACCAATACTTTCAGGTCTTCAGTTACAAGCCTGTTTCCCATTACATCCTGGAAATGGGATTTTGGAGATGGCAGAACTTCGACGGAAGAGAATCCGACTGTTACATTTTCGGAAAGAGGAAATTATGTAATAAAGCTGATAGTGGCTACTGATAACGGTTGTGCAGATACCATTTCAAGTACTGTGAAAGGAGGATTAAAACCTAAGATTGATTTTTTTGCAGATCCATTGGTGGTTTGCCCTTCAGATAATGTTTCATTTCAAGGCAATATCCAGGGCTTATATGATTCTTTGAAATGGGAGTTTGGCGATGGTGGAAAGGCATATAATATTGATGCTCCAAAATACATGTATAAAGATACAGGGTATATGGATGTGACTTTATATGCGTATGACAATGGATGTGTTGACTCACTTATCAGGTTGCGTTATATTTATGTTAGCCCCCCCTATGCTAATTTTGGGGTTACGGTAAACTGTATAAAGCCTTACGAAAGGGTTTTTTCAGACAGTTCAATCGGGGCAACAATATGGCAGTGGGATTTTGGAAATGGGGATAGTTCAAATGAAAGGAATCCAACCTATACCTACAAAACACCGGGCAGGTATTCTGTTACCCTTACTGTTTCGGATGGCAAATGTTCGCACTACAAATCAAGTGAGGTAATTGTTATTGATGAAAAGCCTGATATAAACGCAATCGATGCTCCAACCTGTTCAGACAACATTGTCAGGTTCATTGGCGGGGGAAGTGATTTTCATTTACCAAATATTGCATCCATAAATTGGAGATTTTCCGACAATGGGGCTTTTCAAAACCTTGCCTTTGGCGAAATTCAAAGAAAATTTACCAGCTCACAAGTAGTAACATTAAGGATGCAAACCTTTGACCTCAATGGGTGCTCACGAGCAATTAATAAGGTTTATGATATTAAGATAGGTGGCCCTAAAGCAATAATTAAGCCCAACTTCCAGTTTGCATGCGTAGGAAATAAAGTGATTTTTACAGATTCAACTATACGTGATCCTATTAAGCCTGTTGTTAAATGGACATGGAATTTTGGAAATGGAAATGATTCAGTTTATACCTCTCCACCTTTTGAAACCGTTTACCATGACACAGGCTATTATAATATATTTTTAAAGGTCGAGGATATTAACGGATGTAAGGATTCCATTAAGTTGAATAGGGGCGTTGGCGTGTTTAAGCCCACTGCTGATTTTGAAACTGCCGATACGATTATTTGCCCAAATACTGAACCGCTCTTTATTAATAATTCGAAAGGAAAAGCTTTAAGTTACAGGTGGGATTTTGGAGATGGCGATTATAGCCTGCTTAAAATACCCAGGAAGAAATTTATACAATCAGGGATATATGATGTTACATTGAAGATTAATGATACGGCGGGTTGTGTTTCTATTTTAGAGAGACCCAAATACATAAATGTAGGAGGTGTAAAAGCAAGGTTTGAACTTAGTGACAGTTTTGCATCCTGCCCTCCATTGTTTGTGAATTTTACAGATCATTCCTCCGGGGCCATTCAACACTTATGGGATTTCGACAATGGAAACACTTCACTGCTGATCAATCCTA
Organism: uncultured Chitinophagaceae bacterium; assembly: GCA_964444195.1. Taxonomy (GTDB): domain Bacteria; phylum Bacteroidota; class Bacteroidia; order Chitinophagales; family Chitinophagaceae; genus Phnomibacter. The sequence goes on along the minus strand of CAYUGH010000017.1, from coordinate 6,268 downwards.
TTCAGACTTTTAACCAGATTGATACTTTTAATGTAAAACTAATCATAACAGGTACAGGCGGCTGTACTGATTCAATGATCAGGAAGGTTACTATCAGGGGGCCGCAGGGGACTCTTACCTATGGGCCTTTGAGCGGATGCCCTCCGATGGAAGTAAGGTTTTCTTCAAATTCAACTAATGTAAAATCGTATATATGGGATTTTAGCGATGGGAATACGGAACTTGGCTCCGATTCGGTTACCAGGCATACCTATCTCAATCCCGGAACCTACCGCCCGAGGGTGATCCTTGAAGATGGACAAAATTGCCGTATTCCAATCATTGGCGCTGAGGACATTAAAATAGTGGGTGTGCGGTCTTTAATCAGGCAATTAAACCCTTACACCTATTGTGATTCGGCAACCATCTCTTTCGGCGATTCATCCATAACAAACGATGCTATCAGGAGGTGGCATTGGGATTTTGGGGACGGCGATACTTCAAACCTTTCCAACCCGGTTCATACCTATACCAAACCCGGTAATTATGTTGTTAGTTTGTTTGTAGAAACATTTGATGGCTGCAATAGCTTTTACATACTGCCCAGTGGAGTGAAAATTTCTTCAAGTCCAAAATTGACCCAAATACGGGATTCCACATTTTGTTTGCCAGGCAAAATATTGTTCAGGTCTGCACAGCAGGCAACGAATGTTGGAAACCTGACCTGGAATTGGGATTTTGGAAACGGTATGCAAAGCGCCCTTGCAGAACCTGATACGGTTTTGTATGATAAAACCGGGGTATTTCTGCCAAAGGTTGTGGTTACAAACGAATTTGGATGCACCGACTCGAAAGAAGCAGAGATCACTGTGTATGAAAGCGCAGAAACCTATATAGTAAATATTGGCGCCTTTCAGTATTGCAATACTGCAACCATTTTATTTAAAGACAGTTCGACCAATGCCAATATAATTAATAGGTGGCAATGGGATTTTGGCGACGGCAATACATCTCCTGAAAGAAACCCGGTTCATACATTTGATAAACCAGGCAGATACAATGTTTCGCTTTCCGTATTTACCGACAGGAACTGTGTAACTACCAATATTTTAAACGGGCAAATCATAGTGGCCCCTACGCCATTGATGGACCTGGTTTTTGATTCTTCCAAATGCACGCCTGCCAAAATAGGGTTCGCTTCTACCTGGCTTAACCCGGACACGACCTCCATTTCATATCACTGGGATTTTGGTAATGGTATTACTTCTTCAAAGCGCATTCCTGATTCTGTTTTGTACTCAAATTTCGGAACTTACCCTATCAGTTTAAAGGCTTCAAATGAATATGGGTGTGCAGATTCGGTCATTAAGATTTTACGTATAAATGATATGCCTAAGGTAATTGCAGGAGGTATAAACCCCGGCGTACTGTGCGATAGCGCTATTGTAAATTTTAACGGCAATGTTGTTAGCAATGACCCGATTCATTCCTGGACGTGGAATTTTGGAGATGGCGAAAGTTCTTCCCTGGTAAATCCTGCGCATATGTTTAACAAGAAGGGAAAGTATAAAGTTACCCTTACAGTAAATTCCATTTATAATTGCTCATCTTCGGGCGTTTTCAATACCGATATTGTTGTAACAGAATCTCCACGTATAAAATTGGAGGGTGATGCTGAAATATGTATTCCTGATTCGGCAAAGTTTAAGGCAACCTGGCTGAATAATGATAACCGTCCGCTACAATGGAACTGGCGGTTTGGAAATGGTTCCTGGGCAGCTAAGCAGGATGCCGGAAGAGTATTGTATTCTAAACCTGGGACTTATACCATAGAAGCAGTTGCCAAAGACCTGAATGGTTGCCGGGATAGCCTCACAATCCAATTGTTAGCACGCGATACGCCAAGGCTTGTAGTTACTGCGGCAAACACTACCTGTTTGGGAACAGGTGTAAACCTAACGGCCACAGGGGCGGAATCGTACAAATGGGAAGCCCACCCCACATTGAGCTGCCTGAATTGCGCCAACCCAATTGCCACACCCTCTGCCAGAACCACTTATACGGTTACCGGTAGTAATGGTACGATGGCGGGTTGCGTCCGGCAAAAATCTGTTTCTATAAATGTCATTACCCCTATTAAGGTATTATCCGTTCAGGGCGATTCGATTTGTGTAGGGGATAGTTACCAATTGCTTGCTTCGGGCGGTACCAACTACTTGTGGTCGCCTGCTTCAGGACTTTCAGCCACCAATATTGCCAACCCGGTTGCAAGGCCGCTGCAGTCTACAACCTATATGGTGGTTGCTTCCGATATCTTACATTGCTTTAAGGATACAGCCTATGTTCCGGTAATTGTTTACCCCAAGCCAACCGTAAAAGTGAAAGAAAAGTTGATCAAAGGCATTGCCGGCACCGGCATAACTCTTCAAACCGAGTCTGAAAATGCAACCAGGTGGCGTTGGTCGCCATCAGTTGGGTTAAGCTGCGTTACTTGCCCCGAACCTCAATTAGTTATTACCCAATCCATTACCTATACCGTAAGCGTAACTAACCCGGGTGGATGTGAAGCAAAAGATGATGTTACCATTGAGCCATTATGTGCCACCAACCAGGTTTTTGTTCCGAATACTTTCTCGCCAAATGGAGATGGTAGAAATGATTTGTTTTACCCTATGGGCAGGGGCGTTGCTGCTATTAAATCGCTGAGGGTGTTTAACAGGTGGGGAGAAGTGGTTTTTGAAAGGAATAGCTTCATGGCAAATGATCCTTCTGCGGGGTGGAACGGAACCTATAAGGGCCGCACATTGTCTGCTGATGTATATGTGTATGTAATGGTGGTATTGTGCTTTAATAATCAAACGGTTGAAATGAAGGGAAACGTAACCCTGTTGCAATAGAAGTCAAATGAAAAAGCGTAAAACAATATTTCAGGGCAAAAAGGTAAACCTGGTAAGCAGGCTGATGATCGTGCTTACCGGTTTTATCAGCCCCGGTTTTGCGCAGGATGTTCACTTCTCCCAATTTTTTGAGGCGCCTTTATGGAGAAATCCTTCCCTTGCAGGCTTATTTCATGGCGATATCAGGTTCCAGGGCGTGTTTCGCACCCAATGGGGCGCGGTAACTGTTCCTTACGAAACGGGCAGCTTTAATGGTGAGTATAAAATGCCAATAGGTGGCGCCAATGACTTTTTAACCCTTGGCGGCCAAATTGTTTACGACCGTGCAGGCACCACCCGGTTTACCACAACCAGCCTTTTACCTACGGTTAATTATCATAAATCGTTAAGCGGAGATAAAAATGCTTACCTCTCGCTTGGCTTTATGGGCGGGCTGGTTCAACGTAGCATCGACAGGAGCAAAATTACCACCGCCAGCCAGTTTGACGGATCGGGGTACAATCCTTTTCTTGATATAAATGAGAACGTTGCCAATTATAACCTGACCTATGGCGATGCCAGTGTGGGCCTGAGTTTCAGTTCGCAGATCGGGGAAAGTGAATACGATAATTTTTTCGTTGGTGCTGCTTACCACCATTTCAACCGGCCCACCAATTCTTTTTACAGGAACCCGGCTATAGAGCTGGATCCTAAATGGGTGTACTCTTTAGGGTTGAGAATGGGGCTTACCCCAGGTACTTACCTTGATATTCAGGCCGATTATAATACCCAGGGCGCCTATACCGAGGTGATGGCAGGCGCTATGGTCGGCTTTGCGCTGAATGGCTATGATTTTACCGAAAGTGCATACAATATTCACTTTGGCACCTTTACCCGCTGGGGCGATGCCATTATTCCGGTGATAAAACTAGATTTTGGCGTCCTTTCCGCAGCCTTCAGCTACGATATCAATTATTCGCCCCTAAAAGCTGCCAGCGAGGGCAGGGGAGGATTTGAGTTTTCGCTATCCTATAAGGGATTTTTTGACAGAAGCAATTCTTCGCAAAATGCCATACTTTGTCCCCGTTTCTGATTGATTTATCAAGCACATTTTTTAGTGAAAAGCATGTATTCATTTGACAGGTGGTTTGCTGGTTTGTTCGTTATAGCAACTCTTTTATTATTTGTGCGGCTGGGTTCTGCGCCTGTTTATATTTTGGATGAGGCGAAAAATGCGCAGTGCGCCCGTGAAATGTGGGACAGGGGGGATTGGGTGGTTCCAACTTTTAATGGCGAACTGCGAACCGATAAGCCCGCATTGCATTACTGGTTTATGAGGATAGCCTATACGATAGCTGGTGTAGGCCCGGCTCAGGCCAGGTTCTTTAGCGCCTTATTCGGATTGTTGCTGGTGGCAGTTGTTTATTTCAAGATAAATAAATGGGAGCAAAAGGGTATTGCTTTTTTTGCATCGGCTGCGCTTGTGCTTTCTCCTCATTTTTTGTTTGAGTTCAGGCTTTCTGTGCCCGACCCGTACCTGATTTTTTTTACAACCCTAGGCCTGCTGTTTGGTTATGATTACCTCGCGAACTCGAAAAGGGGTTCGCTTTTTTTTGCTGCATCGGCTCTTGGGTTGGCCATGCTGGCAAAAGGCCCTGTGGCATTGGCATTACCCGGGCTGGTATTTTTAATATTTGTGGTGTATAAACGAAAGTGGAGCGTTTTAAAGGATCCATACATCATTGTTGCCGTATTGCTGGCACTTGCCATTACTGCTCCCTGGTATTATGCGGTCCACAAAGCAACCGGCGGCGCTTTTACCAAAGGGTTTTTTCTCGATCATAACCTGAACAGGTTTTCCGCAGAAAAAGAAGGGCATGGTGGGCCTTTTATTATAACCCCTATCATTGTGTTGCTTGGCATGCTGCCAGTTTCGCTGTTGGTTTTAGGGGCATTGAGTAAAAAATCGGGATTTTGGCAAAAGCCGCTTTTTGTTTTTTCGTTTATTGTAGTGGCTGTTTATATTGTATTTTTCAGCGTTAGCAGCACTAAATTGCCTAATTACCCAATGCCCTGCTACCCGTTTGTGGCTATATTGGCGGGATATTTTTTGAACAATGTGCTTTCAGGCATCAAAAAAATTGCCGGTCCCATTTGGATTGCCTGGCTGATTTTGGCGCTGGCCATTCCTATCGGGGGGTATTTTGCGCTACGGAATGAGGATGCCGTAGCGCATTTAGCTCCTATCGCTTGGTGCCTGCTCATTCTTCCTGCAGGCATTTGGTATGCCTGGCTGAAAAGAAAGCAGGTACTCCCATCACTATGGGCGATTGCTGCCGGTTGGTTTTTGTTTTCGGGAATATTGCTTTGGGTAGGCTACCCGCTTATTTACCGGCAGAACCCGGTTACCAAATTAATGCCTGTTATGCAAGGGAAGTTTTTCCTATTTGCCTACAAGTCCTACAACCCGGCTTTTAATTTCAACTTGCCTAAGAATGATTATATCATACCAATGGTTCAAACTTCGGATAGTCTTAAGGGTTTGGTCAGGGCAAAGCAGGTAGAGTCAGCAGGGGCCAATATTTACCTGGTAACCCGACTTGAGTATTTACCGGAATTGGAACAAACCGGGTTCACCGAGGTTGGCCGTTATCGTGATCTTTTTGAGCTGCCTGTAACGGTTATATTAAAATGGAATCGCTAAAATTCAGGATTTCATTTTGCCCGTGTGTATAAATCCCTATTTTTGCAGCCCTTTAAGGGAAAAAAATACCACTGGAGAGGTGGATGAGTGGCTGAAATCAACGGTTTGCTAAACCGTCGTACGGATTTAAGTCTGTACCGCGGGTTCGAATCCCGCCCTCTCCGCGTATTTTTATTTATTTATTAATTAACGTTCTGTAGGCAAAGGATAACTTTAAGAGACAGTCAATCAATTTCACACACATGTTCGATTTTGAAAAACTTGAAGTATACCAGGTTACCAAAACCCAGAATATCGAGGTTTTAAAGTACTTACTTCAGAATGTGGATTTAAACCAGGATTTTGCTAAGAGTTGGAAAGAAGTAAGTATGGGAACGGTGCTGAACCTGGCTGAAAGTACTGCCCGTATGACCCACGCTGAAAAGAAGCAATATCTTACCATTGCCCGGGGAAATATTAATGCCTGCGTGGCGTTGATGGAGTTAGCCAAAGAATTGGGTTGGCTTGACCAGGGATCGTTCGAACGTTTTTACGGACGTTATGAACAAATGAGTAAGATGATGCTTGGAATGATCAGGAGTTTCAGCAGCGATGGAAACCCCGGCAGCATGAATCCAAGATAATCCGGAATCCGGTTTTCGGAAATAAGAAATTCGGGAAGTAGCGCAGGCCGGTAGCGCACCTGGTTTGGGACCAGGGGGTCGCAGGT
>CAYUGH010000016.1:0-62068 GCA_964444195.1 uncultured Chitinophagaceae bacterium | reverse complement strand
ATGATAAGTTATACGAAATCAATCCTGAAAGTACGTGGAGGATTTATTTTAAAAAACTCTAAATCAATTAGGTGCCAAATATAAGAAACTATTTCACATTACGCTACACCGTAACAAAAATATTTTTTATTCAATGTTCCTTGCAACATGCCAAAAACTGAGAACAGCGCGCCAAAAACTGAGAAGGATATACAAATTCAATTTAGAATAGGGCTTGCATTTCGAACCATAATATTAGCAAACAAAACTTTGGTAAAACAAAGAACCGATTTAAAGAATGACTCAATACCGGACGATAGTTATGGAAAGCTTTCATCCACAACAGGAATAAGGGCTGCATCAATATCAGATATAGTTAATGGAAAATCAAATCCAAAAGGATTAACAGTAATGGCCTTATTGGAAGCCTTAGGAGCATCAGTGGCTAAATTTGGAAAAATTTACGATGATATTAAGCCAGATCAGTTACAGAAATACATTGCGGCTGTTGGCAAAAAGAAACAACCCTCAAAAAAAAAGAAAATAAAAAATAGGTGATCTCAAAATATAGTGAAACTCACCCGGCTGTCCTTAGTCTTCCAAGCAAGTTTTTTCGTGGAAACCCTTGCCACATAGTAATCAAAAACTGATTGCTGAGTTTGCAACTTAGCATTACTTGTAACTCAGGATTTACCATATTGCCCTTGCATTTCAAGTCTTTGTTTGCAAAAAGGGCCGGATTGTATCCCTTTTTGCGGTTGTAAACTTAATTTGTTTCAGGGCTATTAAGTAGAATATTTATAAAAAAATAGAACTTGATAACAAATAGGATTAGATGGTAAATAATTCTCCGCCTTGATGTTTCCACAGGCCCCCAACCACGCCGCATTTGGTGTTTAAGCAAAGCGGCACCAAAAGCTCCAGTACACATACCAAATCGCAAAAAATCAAATGGTGATTGCGAGTGCCTTGTTCATGCTTTCCGGCTAAAGCCTGGCAATGCAGCCGCTAGGCTAATGTAACACCTAAACTTAGCTGTTGAAAATATCTCCATTTGGATCAACAGGGCTCTAAACATTTTATCACCCCTAACTACTTCCCCTGATTCAGTCGTGCATGTTAAGTATGTTTTTTTGCACGATCACTGCAACTCGTTATTTTTATTGCTCACAAAACAATGAACAAGTTTCCTGAAAAAATAGCATGCCACAGTTAACACCCGCAGACAATAACTTTCTGTTGAATCCCTTAAGGCAATAGTATTGCCAGGGCAAAGCATATCGGCTATTTGGTGATTGGTCTGTGAAATTGACAGCAACATGGAATTGCAACTAAAACATACCTCGCATCGCTTTCTGGATGAAGCCGGAGACACTACCTTTTATGGAAAGGGTAGGAAAAGCCTTATTGGCGCAGAAGGGGTATCTACCTGCTTTATGTTGGGAATGGTGAAATTTAAACAGCCCCTGGAGGAAATAAGAAAGTCAATCGTTGATTTACAAAACAAAATTGCCAATGACCCATATTTTCAGGTACCGAGTGTTGTAAAAAAGAAGGAACGATATGGGTATTATTTTCATGCAAAAGACGACCTGCCAGAAATCCGGCATGAATTTTTCAAATTTATCAAAGGTATTGATTGCAGTTTCGAGGCAGTGGTGGCAGAAAAAACTGTGGAACGGTTTGCCACTGTCCACCAGGACAAAGAAGAATTGTTTTATGCCGACCTGTTATCGCACCTATTGAAGAATAAGTTTACTGCACAGGAAAAACTTGTATTGAATATTGCCTCAAAAGGGACCAGCACCCGAAACCATAACCTGAACAAAGCTTTGGATATTGCGCTTGAGCGGTATATAAACAGCAAAACTGCCAGGCAAAAATTAGCTGAACCACAGGAAATTTTTATACCTCAAAAAATTGTATTCAATGAAACAAATCCTATTCAGGAACCGCTCCTTAATGTTGCGGATTATTTATGTTGGGCAGTGCAACGGGTATTTGAGAAGGGGGAAACCCGGTACTATGATTATATGAAAGATAAGGTTTCATTGGTGGTTGACCTGTACGACAGACCCAAATACACCGGCTATAAAAATTTTTACGGCCCTAAGAATCCGTTAACTCCAGGGAATAAAAAAAGCCCGCCACAACACTAAGTCTCGGTTTATTGAGACGACGGCATGGAGCCGACCTTCATGTTGGGAAGACTAATGCAAAAATAATCAAAATAATAATCAATTTACTTTTCATCTACTTATTATACGAAAAGTATAATCTAACCCATAAAAAAAACGCTTTTCCCGGGGTGTGCGTACTTAAAATTCGGCCCCAAACACGCCGCATTTGGTGTTTTAGCATAGCGGCGCCAAATGCTCCTGTCTGCTTAGCAGGCTGGCTTTAGCAAAAACCAAAAAATATAAATGGGCTTTCCAACGCCTTGGCCAGGCTTTCCGGCTAAGGCCCGGCAATGCCGCTGTGGGGCTAATGTACTGCTAAACTTAGCCGGTTAAAAAATATTTTCCCTTCACCCCGTAGCTTTAGTTGCATGATACTCCTCAAAAACCACCATTATTCAGCTATCCAAACCTCAACTCAGCGATTTTAGATGCGTTTGCCCTGCTGTTTAGCCTGCTTTACGGTAACGGTATAATTCCGTTTTGGTATCTTTATCGGCAATTATGGGGGTAACGCGTACTTTATTTTTACAACTGGCAGCAGGGCTTATTGTGCTTTGCCTGTTGGCGCCTTATTTCTGTTTTATCCGGTTTTCAGTTGCCCGCATGGTGCACCGCCACCAAATGTGGGAAAAGGCTGAGCATGCCCTTGAGCAAACCATAGTATTGGATAGCGCTTCGGTGGTTTGGGAGAAAAAGGGAAAAGAAATACGCCTCAACGGCGAGTTTTTTGATGTAACATCCATCCGTTATGAACATGGAAAAGCAATTTTGGCGGGCGTGTATGATTATGCTGAAAAGGAATTGGTAAGAACCTTTGAAAAAGAACAGGAAAAGAATAGGGAGCCCTTAGGTTTTGCCTCAAACCTCAATAAAACCTGGAACCTGGGATTTGTTGAAACTTTTGTAACCATCAGGTTAGGCTTTGAAATGCCATTGGTTATAACCGGTGACAGTGAGCCGGCCGGTAAAATCCACCATTTGAAAACAAAACCCCCTTCACCGCCGCCCAGGGTAACCTGAAAATTATTGTATTGATTTTTCAGGCTTCTCCCCCCTTTTTGAGGGGAGCAATTTTCTATTTACAATATTCCATTAAACAACAACCTTATGAGAGTATGTTTACTCCTTGCAGGCTGTATGTGCTGGGCAGCTATTTCCCAAGCCCAAAATGATACGCTTACAGGAAAAGATGAAGTAATTATATCAGCGAGTAAATGGGGGCAAAAGCTAAATGAGATACCCAATAAGGTGACCAGGATAAGCCGTCAGCAAATCCTTCAGAACCAGCCGCAAACCGCCGCCGACATGCTTCAGCAAAGCGGAACGGTTTTTGTGCAAAAAAGCCAACTGGCAGGCGGAAGCCCCATGATCAGGGGATTTGCTACCAACAGGGTATTGCTGGTGGTGGATGGCCTGCGCATGAACAATGCCATTTACCGCAGCGGCAACCTGCAAAACGTCATCAGCATCGACCCGCTTACGGTTCAAAATACGGAAGTAATCTTTGGGCCGGGTACCATGGTGTATGGTTCTGATGCCATTGGGGGTGTTATGAGCTTTAATACCCTGCAACCCACGCTTTCTCCCGCAGCAAATGGCTCGCAGCCAGCTAAAATGCAGGTACATGGTAATGCCCTGGCCCGGTACAGTACGGCCAACAGCGAACAAACCTACCATGCAGATCTCAGTATCGGCTCAAAAAAATGGGGCTATTTGGGCAGTGTTTCTTACAGCAGCTTCGGCAACCTGAAAATGGGAAAAAACGGAGGGCAGGACAGTTATCTTCGTCCTGAATATGTGCAAAGGATTGGCGACAAGGATAGTATTGTTAAAAACAGCGATCCTTACGAGCAGGTTTTTTCGGGGTACGAACAATGGAATGTGTTGCAGAAAATAAGGTTCAAACCATCGGAAAGCATTGATTTGCAATATGCCTTTTACTTTGGCCAATCGGGTACCGCGCCCCGCTACGACCGCCTGATTGAATACAGGAACGGAGCATTGCGCTATGCCGAATGGAATTATGGCCCCATGATCTGGAGGATGCATACATTTTCTGCATTATTCTCCAAACCAACGGGTATTTACGATGAGGCCAGGCTGGTAGCGGGTTACCAGGACTATGAAGAAAGCCGCCTCGACAGGTCAATAAATTCAGGCAGCCGAAGGAAGCAGCAGGAAAACGTGACACAATGGACTGCCAACTTAGATGCCACCAAAAAATGGGGAAATGGCAACCTGTACTATGGAGCGGAATATGTGAGCAACCTGGTGCACAGCGCCGCCTGGACACAAAACATAAACGATGGCATGAAAGCCCCGGTTGCAACACGCTATCCCGATGGCAGTACCTGGAAAAGCTTTGGATTATACGGAATGTACAAATGGGACATAAACCAACAAATGACCCTTCAAAGCGGGTTGCGATTCAATAGCGGGCAGGTGAAAGCTGAATTTGATGATACTTTCATCCCATTCCCTTACGAAGATGCATATCTTAATGATGGCGCGCTGACCGGCAACATCGGGCTGGTTTACCGCCCCACCGACCGCTGGCAAATAAACGGGTTGATCAATACCGGTTTCAGGATCCCCAATATTGACGATATGGGTAAACTGTTTGAAACAGCGCCAGGGCTGGTGGTGGTTCCAAACCCCGATCTGGAAAGCGAGTATGCCTGGAATTACGAGGTTGGGATCAGCAACCATCTGGCCGGCAAATACAAGTTTGAGCTGGTTGGTTTTCATACCAGGCTTACCAATGCAATTGTAAGGCGTCCCTATACTTTTAACGGGCAGGATAGCATCCCAATTAATGGGGTTATGAGCAAGGTGGAAGCGCTTCAAAACATAGGGCTGGCCACGGTTTGGGGCATTCAGGCGGCAGGTGATTATAATTTTACCAAAGCGCTTGGAGCTTATTTCCATGCCAACTGGACACAGGGGGAAGAAACAGATGATGTAAAGAACGAACAGGTTCCCCTGCGGCACGCTCCCCCGTTTTTTGGGGATGCGGGCATCCGCTGGCAAAAATCAGGGTTCAGGGCAGAATTCTACGGATTTTACAATAGCGAAATATCCAATGAAAACCTGGCGCCAAGCGAGCAGCAAAAACCCCTGATTTATGCAATGGATGAAAATGGCAAACCCTATAGTCCTTCCTGGTTCACACTGAATGCACGGCTTGGTTATCAATGGAAAAGTATAGGAGTTAACCTCTGCTGGGAAAATATGACCAACCAACGCTACAGGCCATACAGCAGTGGAATTGTGGCGGCGGGAAGCAACCTGGTTGTTTCATTAAGGGCAGGCTTTTAATGAATGAGGAGCAGGCAAAATTGCGTCTTGCAAACCTGACCTACGTAACACAACAAATAAAGGAACAGGAATATCATTGTTTACCAGGTATCTCCTGTTCCTTTTCAAACCTGATTACATATTAGCCTATCTGAATTTTAAAGTTATATGGAGTATAAAAAAAACAAACTTGTAATTATTACCCGCTGGTACCGCAGGTGGCATAGGCAAATGGGAATAATAAGCTTCGCGGTCTTTTTGGTAATTGCTTTAACCGGGCTGCTGCTGATATGGAAGAAAAACAGCAATGGTTACCTGTTAAGCGCCACCCGGCAAGGAAGTGGAACCATTGCCGGCAATTGGGTAACTCTTGACAGTCTTCAAAAATCGGCGCTATCTTACCTGGCGCTAAAGGCGCCCGGCGCTGACCCGTCTGTTGACAGAATTGACGTGAGACCCGAAAAAGGGATTGCAAAAATTATCTTTAAAACCCATTACACGGCTATCCAGGTTGACCTCACAACAGGCCGGCCGCTAAGCATAGAAACGAGGCGTTCGGACTTTATTGAACAGTTGCATGACGGCTCCTTTTTTGATAAACTGGCCGGCACAGAATTTATTAAACTGGTGTACGGAACCCTTGCAGGGCTGTTCCTTGTTTTCCTTTCTATAAGTGGCTTTTACCTTTGGTACAACCCCGGCAGAATTAGAAATATCAGGAATCCTCACCAGTCAAAATCCAAAAAACAGAGGAAATAAACCCTTCTTTTTACCCACAAAGACATTTAACAGTTAAAAAACAGGTGAAAAATTTGCACGAAAGCAGCAACTGTATATAATTATTGTCTATTTTAGTGCAGTCGTAAATAATCCACTGCGCATGAACGAGGATCTTATCATTGAGGGTTGCCTGGTCAACAGCCCTGTTGCACAGCGAGGGTTGTACAATAGATACAGTCCAAAAATGCTCTCGGTATGTTACCGTTTCGCCCCCTCAAGGGAAGATGCGGAAGATATGCTGCAGGAAGGTTTTATCAAGGTTTTCAGCCAGATTCACACCTTTCAGAACAAAGGAGCCTTTGAAGGATGGATTCGCAGGATAATTGTGCATACCTGCATAAATGTACTAAAGCGGAATAAAAAGTTCAATGAAAATGTGGATATGGAATATGCCTTGCATGCAACGGTAAAAGAAAGCATTCCTTCCATTATGCAGGCCAAGCAGGTAGTGGAGTGTATCAGGCTGTTACCGGTTGGCTACCGGACGGTGTTAAATTTATATGCCATTGAGGGTTATTCCCATCGGGAAATCTCTGAGATAATGGATATAGAAGAAAGCACAAGCCGTAGCCAATATACCAGGGCAAAAACATTGCTCGAACAGATTTTAATAAAAAGGAGAATCATTGACAAAAAAGAACCAAGAACTGAACTGGTGCACGCAGCTATATGAGAATTTGTTGAGCAACACACCGGTTATTTTAATTGAACAACGGAAACACAGCTAACCAAACTGTGTGGAAAGCACACATCGCCATGAAACATTCGTTTGACCTGGATAATTTCGAGTCCTTTCTGTCGGAACAAGCCGACAGGCACAGGATGTATGCAAACGACAGGGTTTGGCGCAATATCCAGCAATCGCTTCATGGCGCCGGCAAATGGCCTGCATTAACCTTTGCTTCCATTCTTACTCTTGCATTCCTTGCTGTTGTTCTTACCATTTCTTATCCAAACAGGCAACTTATCCAGGACCAAAGCCTGGCAGCAAGTATTCAATCTGAAACATCAACATCAGGCAACATTGCTAAATCCATTACCACCCAGGGAGCACCGAAAATAAAAAGCCCGGTTGCTTCTTCCCGGGGCGCCGGTCATTCGCTTTCTGTAGCAAATTATGTTTTAACAGAACCGGTTGAGAATACAGCAGAGCCAGTTGAAAAATTTGTATCAACCTTTAACGCTGCGGTTCAGAAAAGGGCTTCTATTGAGGATGAAACCACTGAAGCCGGGCGCCCGGGTTTGATTCCTGTAGTCACTGCCGACAAAACATCGCTTCAGGAGAAAGCTGAATTTCCTAACCTAAATATTAAGGCTGAACCGGCAAGCGTTATGTCTACCCGGGAAATTAGTGAAAAGGCAAATACTTCGCTTGCATCTACCCCTGAATCATTTACTTTTAATGAAGAGCCCATTGAAAAGATTGCTGAAAAGAACTTTATTAATAGCAGTATGGGGTACGGCCCAAATTTACCTGCCGAATTAAATAAAAAACAATCCCGCTGGGCGCTGCAATTGTACGCCACACCATCAATAAGTTACCGCTATTTGCTGGAAGATAAAAAGTATGTGGATGACCCTTCGCTTATAAATGGGCCGTTAGCTCCCTATCTTACTAATTCTGTAAACCAGTTTGTTAGTCAAAAACCAAAAATGGGATTTGAAATAGGCGCTGCGGTTTTGTACCGGCTATCTGATAACCTGAGGATTAAATCAGGATTGCAACTGAATTACCGCCAGTTTGGTATTAATGCATACGCTACCGCTCAAATGCAGCCGGCTATCCTGGCTCTCAACAGGGGTAACGGGATAGATTCGCTTACCCGGTACACCAACATCAGCACCCAATCGGGTTACAAGCCTATTGAAATTTCCAGTAATTTTCTTCAATTGGCTTTACCTGTAGGATTCGACCTGAAATTAGCCCAGGCCAATAAGTTTGGATTTTATGTTTCAGCAGCCGGGCAACTTACCTGGCAACTGGCCAGCAACAGCTATTTGGTTTCAGCCGACTATAAAAATTACCTGAAGCATCCTGCGCTTGACCGCAGGTTCAATATCAACACAGCGGTTGAAGCATTTGTTAGCTTTGATGCAGGCGGTGTTACCTGGCAGGCTGGCCCCCAAATCCGCTATCAGCTTCTGCCCGGCTCTACCAATGCTTATCCTGTACGCGAGCACCTGGTTGATTACGGCATGAAAGTTGGCATTGTAAAAACCCTTAAGTAAACAGGTATTCACCTATTTTTCAATTGTTTATCTTTTCATTTCACCATTCCTGCCTGTAGCTTTGCAGCTATGAAAAGAATTGTTTTTCTTTCAGGCATAGTTTTCTTGATGGTTTTTGCAGGCTGTTCATCAAATGAATCTGTTTCGGCAGAAAGCGAAATCAGCATGGCGGAAGAAGATACCACAGGTTCAAATGAACCATTATACCCTTTTATTGATTATATCCGTGGGCAGATAGCTTATGTAGATTCTACGCCGTTCGGCATTGAAAAAATTGTTTCACTCAACGGAAAAACCATTGATTCGGGGTTTATTTCAAAAGGGCTTTTCAAAAAAGAAGCCCGGCCTTTCCTGGAAGTGAATCCTAATGAAGCTTCGCTGAAAAAGCTTTACAAGGAGAACAGCTTTAGCGACCTGACCATTGGAAGGGTAACTTTTTCCATAACCGCGAAAGACGCCTCATTGAAATTGCAACAGGCCGATATACTGGTAAATCCACAGAATGACCTGGTTAAAAATGTTATTCTCCGCAAACAATTGACCTATCCCGATAGTACTGTAATGCAAACCTTATTATGGACCGATAAAATGCAGTTCCAGGTGAGTGAAACCATCAGTTCGAAAAATAAGGAATCCTACAGCAGGGTAACCAAAATTGTGTGGGACAAACCATTGGAATAGAAAGGCATGACACAGGAAGAGTTTAAAAAACTGTCGGAGGGTATCCCTCATCAGCCGGGGGTGTACAAGTATTCCGATCAGAACCATACCATTATTTATGTAGGCAAGGCAAAAAACCTGCGGAAAAGGGTTAGCAGCTATTTCAATAAAACATTTACCGGCTACAAAACCCATGAGCTGGTACAGCGCATCCGCCATATTGAATTTACGGTGGTGGATTCCGAACAGGATGCATTCTTCCTTGAAAATGCACTGATCAAGGAGCTTCAACCGAAATATAATATCGACCTCAAAGATGATAAGTCATACCCCTACATTGTCATTAAAAAAGAACCTTTTCCAAGGGTATTTTTAACACGCAGAAAAATTGATGACGGAAGTGAATATCTTGGCCCTTTTACTTCGGTGGCCCGTGTAAGGGAGTTGCTTGCTTTTATCAGGCAGCACGTTCAATTGCGTAATTGCAGCCTGGCGCTTACCGAGAAAAATATTAAAGCCGGCAAGTTTAAAGTTTGCCTTGAATACCACCTGGGTAATTGCAAAGGCCCATGTGCCGGTTACCAGAATGAAGAAGATTACCACAAAGGCCTGAGCTACCTGAAACAGATATTAAAGGGTAAATTAGGTGAAATTACAAGGCACTACCAGGAAGAACTAAAGAAACAAGTAGCTGAACTGGCATTTGAAAAAGCAGCCATCATCCAAAAAAAGATCGAGCATCTCGAAAGTTATCGCTCCAAATCAGTTATTGTAAGCCAACAATTGGGCGACCTTGATGTATTCAACATTCATAAAGATGGGGAACTGGCTTATGTAAACTACCTGATGGTGCGCGAAGGTACCATAGTGCAAACCCATACTCAACGGCTAAAAAGCAATCTTGATGAAGAAGAGCCTGAAGTACTCGCTTTTGCCATCGGCAGGATCCGCGACAAGTTCAACAGCCTTGCCAGTGAGATATTGGTTCCTTTTGAGATTGAATATCCCGAACCGGGCGTGAAAATTTCAGTAGGCAGCGCCGGCGACAGGAAAAAGCTGCTGGAACTCTCGAAAAAAAATGTGTTGATATACCTTGATGAGATCAGGCGCAAGAAGATGCTGCACACCGAAGACCAGGATGATGATTCAAGGCTGCAATTACTTGAACAATTGATGGCAGACCTTAGCTTACCCACGCTTCCCGTGCATATTGAATGTTTCGATAACTCTAATTTCCAGGGTAAGTTTCCTGTGTCGGCCATGGTTTGCTTTAAAAACGGATTACCCAGTAAAAATGATTACCGGAGGTTTAAGGTAAAAACCGTAGTTGGGATAAATGACTTTGCCACTATGGAGGAAGCGGTATCCCGCCGTTATAAGCGGCTGAAAGAAGAAGGTCTGCCATTTCCTCAACTGGTAATTATTGATGGCGGCAAGGGGCAGTTGAGCGCCGCATTAAAAGCTATTCATACGCTAGAACTGGACGGCAGTTTTACCATGATAGGGTTGGCAAAAAATGAAGAGGAAATTTTCTTTCCCGGCGACAGTGAGAGCCTGAAGCTTGACTGGAGCAGCCAAAGCCTGAAATTCATCCGGCGGATCCGCGATGAGGTTCACCGGTTTGGCATTACATTTCACCGGCAGCAACGAAGCAAGGGAACTTTTGTAAATGAACTGGAAGCAATAAAAGGCATTGGCAAAACAACCGCTTCGGAATTGCTCAAACATTTTAAATCGGTAAAAAAAATAAAGGCGGCCACTTCAGAAGAAATTACCGCCCTTATTGGCGCCGCAAGAGCAAAACTGGTTATTGATTATTTCAAAAGCACTGCGGATAATGTGGAATAGCTTAGTCTTTCTCGGCCAGTAAGCTTTTTTTAGCATCCTGGAGCCGCTTTTTCTGCTCTTCATTTACCACCGGGTATTTCAGTTTCAGGGTTTTAAACCGCCGGTACATAATGGAACCCAGCGCAAGTCTTGAAAACCACCGGTCGTTGGCCGGAATAATATGCCAGGGAGCCCATTCGGTGCTGGTATGGTTAAACATATCTTCATAAGCCTCCATGTATTTATCCCAAAGCGCTCGTTCCTTTAAATCACTCAGGCTGAATTTCCAGTTTTTCTCTGCATCATCAATCCTTTCCATAAACTGCTTCTTCTGCTCATCTTTGCTGTTCAGCAGGAATACTTTTATAATAGTTGTTCCGTTTTCAGTAAGGTATCGCTCCCAATCATTGATCTGGCGGTAACGCCTCTCAAAAAACTTTTTGTCAACATCCTTCACAGTTTTAATATCCGGGAGGTTTTCGGCCAAAATAAACTCCGGGTGAACCTTGGTAGCCAGTACATTCTCATAATGGCTGCGTACAAAAATGCCAATATCCCCGCGGGCAGGCAGGTCGAGGTTGTGCCGCCAGAGATAGTCGTGTGAAAGCTCTTCGGAATTGGGCGCTTTATAGGCATGCACCTTCACACCACTGGGATTCAAACCACTCATTACATGCTTTACAGCGCTATCCTTTCCTGCTGCATCCATGGCCTGTATTACCAGCAGCACATTATGGCTTTTTGAAGCAAACAGCATATCCTGCATTTCCCTGAAATGCGTCATTCCTTCATTCATCAGGGCAACGCCTTTTTCCTTTGAAATTCCCTTGTCCTTTACATCAGCCTTGTAATTTTTTAATTTAATTTTTTTGCCGGGCGGTACCAGCATGCCTGCAAGTGTTTTATCGTAGCTCATATTAAGTTTTTACCTTCTAAAAATAATTATTTGTTACCAAATGAGTTCAAATAATCATTGATACTCACCACTATTGCAGAAATGGCTTCACATTTTAACAATCCTCTTGTATTGGTATAAAGGCAAACTCCATTCATCCATCCTTTAATCCATTTGTAACATTTGCTTACGAATATTATCGTATATTGCGCCAAATTTGATTATTATGGGTAAGAACAACGATTATATAAAACCCACGGAGAGCGAGTTGGAAATACTCCAGGTTTTGTGGAGCGAGGGTAATGCCACGGTGAGAAAGGTACACGAAACCCTGGCTGAAATAAAGGACGCGGGTTATACCACCACCTTAAAGCTCATGCAGATTATGCATGAAAAAGGGCTTGTTGGCCGCGACGACAGCAGTAAAACCCATATTTACCACCCCCTGGCAAGCAAGGAAAAGACCCAACAGCACATGCTTGGGAAAATGATGGATACTTTGTTTGACGGGTCGCCCTCTCAATTAATGATGCAGGCACTTGGTGGCCACAAACCATCTAAGGAAGAGATTGAAAAAATTGAAACACTGCTGAAACAGTACAAATAAATTTTCAAAAGCCGGTTGTTGGTTCATGCAAACCATTCAATTCATACTAACGCAAATGGGGGTAGCTGTTGTCGGCAGCATCTGGCAGGCGGCCATTCTTTGGATTTTTTATAAATCATTGGTTACCATAGGTACTTTTAAGGCTGAAACAAAATTCCGGCTTGCATTGGCCATCAGCTTATCCGGCGCGGTTTGGTTCATTTTTTCTATTTGTACCCATATAGTTGCAGTTCCTGGTTATATCAATTCCGCAATTGTACCCGGCAGCAGACTTCTACCCGAATCGGTTGCGATGGAAGTGAATGCTTTTTTAGGCGCCGCCTACCTGGCAATCATGGCATTTTATGTGGTAAAGGGTAAAAGCGAATGGGCCACGCTTAGGCAATTCAAATCATCAGCGGCTGTAAAAGCGCCGCCGGGTTTAAGATTGTTTGTAGAGCGCTATGCATCCTGGATGGACATTCCGCGGAAAGTTACTCTTGTAGTTTCTTCATTAGATGTTCCGGCGACTTTTGGCTGGCTAAAACCCGTAATATTATTACCTGCCGCCTGTATTACCCGGCTTTCCACACCCCAACTTGAAGCAATATTATTGCATGAGCTTGCCCATATCCGCCGCAACGATTACCTGTGGGGCATGCTGCTGTACGGTTCGGAAAAACTGCTTTGGTTCAATCCATTTTTACTAAGCCTTGTAAAAGAGGCAAGGCAGGAAGCAGAAAACGCCTGCGATGATTGGGTGGTACAATTTGAATTTTGCCCGAAAAATTATGCTTTTGCCTTATTGCAAATCGCCAAAACCCAATCTGGCTATGCCTTGGCCCTATCTGCCGGCGGCAACAATGATTTGCAGCTACTCGGCAGGATAAAAAGGATACTGGGATTACCCACTACCCCGCGCAAACCAGGCTGGAAAGAGGTTTTGAGCGGATGCCTGCTGATATTTCTTTCGCTCCAATTAATCGTTTTTAACAGCAAGCAGAAAAGCCTGAATATGGTAAAACCTGCCGGCATGTTTGCCACGGCCAGGTTTAAGGATAACAATCAATATTGGGAGCAATCGCTTGTTCAGGCAAGGCTGTCGATTTTAGAAGCTGCGGTCGGTAAAAACGGGGGGGGGAATGAAAAGGAAAAATCAACCTCCTTAAAAAATTCAGCATTATCACTAAGGCTTTCCAAAGCGCAAATGGACCGGAAGATGATTGACCGGGAATTAGAACTATCGGGGGTTGCCCGGGAAGGGGAAGCCCACCCGCTTATGCTATCGGCAGGATGGGCAAATGACAGGCACGATGAAAATGATGATGAAAGCCTGGATATTGCCTGGGATGGATTTGAATTGTTGCTTGAAAAACTGGAAACCCAGGGCCGGTTGGAGGAAGCAGAATGGAGGGAACTTACCGAATATATTGCCTACCATGCCGAAATTAAACAGGCCATTTACAAGGATGCCGGGCGGCAAAGAAGTCCTTTACTTGAAGCAGTTGATCATTCTCAAACCCAAAACCCTGATGAAATACTGCTGATTGTGTATGATGAAGCCACAGGTACGCTTGCCGCATCGTTGGTAAACAAGAATCAATTTGCCGATGAATACCAGATTGCAGAAGTCCCCAAAGATGAGCAGCAGGTTATTTTCCTGAATAAAAAGGCAAAAAATCATTCCAAAATTATCAGCCTGTAAGTTTGGAACGATTTTCCTTTGATTCCCAGTCATTTAATTTCACGAAGCTTTTTCGCCGGGTTACCTGCATAAATACCAGGCTCCAAAATATCCTTTGTCACTACAGCGCCTGCCCCAATTACCGTATGATTGCAGATTTTTACAGGTAAAATGGTGGCGTTGCTGCCAATGCTGACATGATTTCCAATTTGGGTAGCTTTCCATTTGGTTGCATCCCCGCCCGATGGGCCGCCTAACTGGAACAAGTCGTTTATAAACATAACCCCATGACCGATAAAGCAATGCTCACCAATGGTTACCAACTCACAAATAAAACTATGACTTTGAATTTTAGAGGACGACCCAATGGTTGCATCCTTCTGGATTTCGACAAACGGGCCGATAAAAACCCCATCGCCAATTTTGCAACCGTACATATTTACCGGGTGAACAATCCTTACTCCCTGCCCAAATTCAACATTGCGGATGGCTGATTGATAGGACTTGTATTCCTTTTCTTCTGACATATACCGCAAAAATAAAAGGTATGGCCTACCAAGACCATACCTTTTAATAAACCATTGCTCAACCTTGCTAATAGCTATTTCCTCGCCAGGCGGCCATGCACAATAATATCATTTAAAATATTGCCTGTTTCGTTGATATACACATCAGTGGTCAGGTTCTTCAACCATAACCGGAAGCGATCAGCTTTGTCTTTGTCCATTCTTGCAAACCTTTCCTCATCCGAAACCATGAATTTAATATTCAAAGGCTGCCTGAGGGTTTGAAGCGAATCATTCTGTTTTACCAACACCCTTATTTTCTTTTGCATGGCCTGGTAATCGGTAAGCGTAAGTACAACTTCATCATCAGTACGCTCACTCAGCCATTTTGCATTTTCCCTGATCTGCTTAAAGGTTGGATCGTTGTCAATCTTAGGTTGAAATTCCTTTTCAATGGACATAACATCGTTGCCGGTATGCCAGGGGGTATAAGGCGATTTGGCAATTTCATCCCATGCCAAAGCGTTTGGCTGATCGCGTTCGCGGTTCTTGGTAAACTCAAAATTATCGGGCAGGATGATATCGGGTGTTACACCCTTTAATTGAGTAGAGCCGCCATTTACCCTGTAAAACTTTTGGAGCGTAAGCTTTAAGGAACCAAGCTCGGCATTTTGTGAAAAGAACCCGCCGTTCGGATCCAAACCCACCTGGCGCTGTACCGTACCTTTTCCATAACTCGGGCTTCCAATAATCAAACCACGACCATAATCCTGGATAGCAGCCGCAAAGATTTCTGAAGCCGAAGCGCTGTACTCGTTTATCATCACCATGAGCGGGCCATCGTACAACAGTGATTTATCGCGGTCGCGGTAAACGCTTGCATCGCCATCCTTATCCTTTACCTGCACTACCGGCCCATCTTCAATAAACAAACCAACCATCTGTATCACGTCCTGCAACGAACCGCCGCCGTTATACCTGAGATCAATGACCAACCCATCAATCTTTTCCTCTTTCAGCTTCTTTATTTCGTTGGCTACATCGCGGCCGCTCCGGTGACCGTTAGGATCTTCGAAGTTGGCATAAAACTCAGGCAGGAAAATGTAACCGATTTTGTTTTCCTTTTGAATAATAGCGCTTCTTACCAGGGTTTCTTCCAGTTCAATTTTATCCCTGATCAACGAAACTACTTTAACAGTGCCATCAGTTTTCCTAAGGGTAAGACGCACTTCCGTGTCCTTTTTACCCCTTATAAGCTTAACCGCATCCTGTGTTTCAAAACCTGTTATATCAACGGGTTCTTCCGCCCCCTGTCCAACTTTTAAAATAATATCGTTTTGATGAACCTCGCCGCTTTTCCATGCGGGCGTGCCGGTAACTACAGTGGCAATTTTTATGTTTCCATCCTGCTCCTGCAACTGCGCCCCAATACCAAAAAAGCTACCGCTCATGGCTTCGTCAAAAGCTCTTTTTTCAACCGGGGGAAAAAATTGCGTATGCGGGTCCATGGTTTCGCTAATGACATTTACATACATATTGAATTTTTCATCGAGCGTAAACCGGCGGTGAATACGATTGAAATTACGGTCCCAAATGCTGCGAACACGGTCACGGGCTTCTTTTTCAAGGGTGGCATCATCCTTCACTTTAAAATTGGCGCTGTCCTTGTTTTTCTCACGGGTTTCAACCGATTCGGCATAACGCTCGAGCACCATGTATTTCAACCTCTTACGCCAATAATCCTTTAATTCAGTATCGTTTGCAGCGTAATCGCGTTTATCCCCGTCGAGCTGCAATTTTTCAGGTTTGGTAAAATCGAAAGGCTGGCTCAAAATTTCTTTATAAAACCCTTGCACAATAGCTAAACGCTCGTTGAAAATCTTGTCAACTGCCGGTACAAATTCAATTTTACCCGAACGCATTTCATTATCAACCTGCTTTTCGTATTGCCGCAGATCGGTTATATTACCCGTTAAAAAGAAGGATTTATCGCCATCCATTTGTTTGATGTAGGCGTCGAATACCTGTTTTGAAAACACGTCATCCAACTTTTTAGGGCTAAAATGTCCCTTTTCGAGTAGGTCAGCCACAATGGTCAGAATTTTTTCATACTTCGAACCGGGCTCCGTTTTCTTATTGCCCCAGGAATTTGCAAACACAAAAACCATCACTATAACAGTCACCAGAACGAAGGGCATCACTTTTCTGTTCATCATATATTCCAGAATTTTTGGCATCAAAAATCAAACCTACATGAAAAAATAATATGCAGTGGAATTTGATTGGTGAATTAACAATACAAATAGGATGAACGGCTATTTTACTGCCTGGAAGCCGGTTCTATGAGCATCCTGGCTGGTTTTCAAAGAAGGTAAAAACCGGCTTTGAACCAAAATTTTGTTGCAATTTTATGCCAACACATTATCTTTGCACTCCTTTGAAAAAATGGAGATTGTAGCTCAGCAGGTTAGAGCGCCAGATTGTGGCTCTGGAGGCCGGGGGTTCGAATCCCCTCATTCTCCCGCTGTCAAAGCAAAAAGGCTGTCTTAAGAGTCGTTTGCCGGCTTTCAGGACAGCTTTTTTATTTACACATTTTCCTGAGAAGAAAAGCGGGTTTCTGTAATTGCGAAGCCCGATGTCAGGATACAAGGTTTGTAAAAACTCTCTGGTTTTATTAAGGATTTACTTTTGAATACTATGAATTACTGGCTATTTCTTATTCCTGTTATTTCAGGCTTTATTGGATGGATTACCAACCTGGTGGCCATTAAAATGCTGTTTCACCCTAAAAACCCGGTTAAAATCCTTGGAATCACCTTCCAGGGCATTTTCCCGAAAAGGCAGCAACAATTTGCCGAAAAGTTGGGAAAACTGGTGGGTCAGGAACTTTTTTCCTTTGCCGAAATTGAGGCACAACTGACCGCAAAGGAGAATTTAACAAAACTGTCGCCGATAGTTGAAAGCCATCTCGACCATTTTTTGCGGAACAAACTTTCTTCCGAAATGCCTGTTATCAGCTCCTTTATCGGGGAAAAAACCATCCGGAAGTTAAAGGCTGTTTTCCTCGAAGAAATGAATATGCTTTTTCCTGAATTGATGAAAAAATACGCCCAACACCTGGAAGAAGACCTTGATTTAGAACGGATTGTAACTGAAAAGGTAAGTAATTTTTCCAGCAACAAACTGGAAGCGCTGCTATACCAGATCATGGCAAGCGAATTCAGGTTTGTTGAAATTATCGGGGCCGTTTTGGGTTTCCTGATAGGGTTATTACAGGTTGGCCTTACCCTTTTAACCCGGTAGTGTTATTGTGTACCAGGTACATTAACAATCTATTTACAGTTCATATTAAGCGAAATGGCGTCAAACCATTCCGTTTGAAAATTGTCTTATGACAGTTTTATGACAAAGCCCGGCCTTGTTAGCGGCAATAAATAATTAAAAAATACTATGAATACAAAAACAACCGCACTCCTCACTTTTTTATGCTTGTTTAGCCTTTCCTTATTTGCCCAAATGCCCGGAGGAATGGGCGGTGGGCGAGGCGGAGCCGGTGGCGGAATGGGCCAAACCGGCCGTTTTTATGGCAAAATTGTTGATGCAGGATCCGGAAAAGGAATTCCTGCAGCCACTTTGCAAATTATCGCATCAAGGTTCAGCCAGGCACAAGGCAAAATGGTGGATACCATGCTTACCGGTCAATTAACCCCAAATAATGGTGATTTCAGCCTCGAGAACCTTCCCGTAATCGGAGAATATAAACTCAGGGTTTCGGCCATTGGCTACAAAGCCTATGAAGAAAAAGTAAGCTTTTTAACCAAGGAACAACAGGATAAACTGACAAAGGCTTTTATGCAAATGGGCGCCCAGCAAAAGGCGGCGGCGGCAGACAGCACCAACAAGGACAAGAAACCGCAAAATCAGCAGGCAAATATGATGGCAGCGCTGAAAAGCATTTTTGGCGATGATATGAGTGCCATGATGAATATTGGCGACAAAGACCTTGGAAACATTAAACTGGAGATGGATGCCAAAGAACTTCAGAATGTTACCGTAACGGCCAGCAAGCCAATGATGCAAATGGGTATTGACCGCAGGATATTTAATGTTGACAAAAGCCTGTCGGCTTCCGGAGCTACCGGAACCGATATTATGCGCCAGATCCCTACCATCAATGTGGATGTGGATGGAAATGTAACCGTGCGAAACTCTACCCCTACCCTTTTTGTAGATGGAAGGCCTACCACGCTTACGCTGGAGCAAATTCCGGCCGATGAAATACAAAGTGTGGAACTGATTACCAACCCTTCGGCCAAATACGATGCAAGCGGCGGTGGCGCAGCTATCCTGAATATTATTCTTAAAAAGAACCGCAAACCGGGTTATAACGGATCGGTAAGGGCCGGTATTGACAGCAGGGGCATGCCTGGTGGCGGTGGCGACCTTAGCATGCGCAAAGGAAAAATTGTAACCAATTTGTCGGCAAACCTTATGACACGCAAATCGCTTAGCTGGAGCGATGTTGCAACTGCCTACAAAGGAAACCAAACCACTCCTGCCAGCAGCCAGCAGCAGGATATTTATAGTGTTGGTAAAGGCTTTTTTGGGTTTGGCCGTGCAGGTATTGATTACCTGATGGACAACCGTAATACCTTCTCCATGACTTTCAATTATGTAAAAGGCTCTTTTGATAATGAGGAAGAAAACACAATAAGGTACGATACCTTTTACAGCCCGATAAAAACCTGGAAAGGCGGACGGATTTCGGAAAGCGACCGCGAATTCCGGAATTTGGGCGCCACCCTTGGCTATAAGCACAATTTTGCCAAATCCGGTCATGAGCTGACGGCGGATGTAAACCTGAGTGACAGTAAAAACGGGGGAACCTCGAAGTATATCAATCAAAAGTATAGCGCAGAAGGTGTTCCGGTGGCTAATCCCGGGATCCAGCTTACCGATGCCGGTGGCGCCAGCCGCTTTGGGGTTGCCCAACTGGATTATGTAAACCCAATGAGCAAAACCATGAAGTTTGAAGGCGGCGTAAGGGCGCAAATCAGGACATTTGATACGAATAACGATAACTATATTTTTGACTATAGCACAAATAGCTTTGTATTGGCTACCTCTATCAGCGCCAACTATGAATTTGTTGACCGGGTATATGCCGCTTATGGTATTATTACCGGCCGTAATAAAGAGGGGGGCCGTTTCGGTTACAATCTTGGATTGCGTGTTGAAAGCTCGAACTATGATGGTGAATTGACCTCTACCAAGGAAAAGTTTGATGTTGATTTTCCGCTTTCGTTGTTCCCAAGCGCTTTTGCCAGTTATAAGCTGAACGATAAAAGTGACCTGCAGTTCAATTATTCACGCCGTATAAACAGGCCGAATTTCTTCCAGCTCATTCCGTTTATTGATTATACCGACCCCCTGAACCTTAGGGTAGGTAACCCCGGGCTGACCCCTGAATTTACAAATAGCCTGGAAACTAATTACAATTACCAGTTCAATAATAATCACTCAATACTTGCCTCCGCTTATTACCGGTACACTACCGACCTGATTACACCGTACCAGTATAAAGACATTAACCCGGTAACCAAGGATAGCGTTATTTACAACACGTATGTAAATGCTCAAAGCAGCACCCGCTATGGTTTGGAGCTTACCAGCACCAACAAAATCTCGCAGAGATTTAACATGATAACCAATCTTAATGTTTACAATGCAAACATTAACAGTGAGAACATTGACCAGGACCTGAATAACAGCCAGACCAGTTTTTATGGTAAAATGACCCTGACACAAAAACTGGGCAAAAAGAATAACTGGGTAATCCAGGCAAATGGCGATTACCAAAGCAAGACTGTGCTTCCGGTAGGCGGTGGCCGTGGCGGCCCTTTTATGGGAGGGCCCACAGCAGCGGGAAGCAATGGTTATGTTAACCCCACTTATGGCATGGATTTAAGCATCCGCAGGGACATTATTAAAAACAAGGGCGGGCAGGGTTATGCCGGAAGCCTTACACTGAGCATGAACGATGTTTTCCGCACCCGTATCTACGATGCTACTACCAACAGCGATTTCTTTGTTCAGAATCTTGTGCGCCGCCGCGACCCACAGGTACTTCGCCTTCAATTTAACTGGCGCTTTGGTAAAATGGATGCCAGCCTGTTTAAGCGCAAGAACATGAAAGGTGAAGCTGAAGGTGCAAGGGAAGGCATGAACGGGATGTAGGTCGGAAATAACAAACAAGAAATAACGAATAAGGAATAAAGAATAAATAAGTTGGGCTCCGTGCGAGAACGGGTTCTGAGAATGCAGATGCAACTTCGGAACCCGTTTTTCATTTTGACGAAATCTCCCTTTGTAATTTCTTATTTTTTACTATTTATTTCTTATTACCTGGGATTCTTCCCTTCCACCATCGGTACAAAATGGAATAAATCAAAAAGCTCCTCGGTCAAATTTCCATTGATATCTTTTTTAATCCGTTTCATCCGTTGGGCGTTGCCTTCATCCACCGGAATTACCAGGCATCCACCTGGTTTCAACTGATCGGTTAGTGGTTGGGGAACAAATGGGGCAGCAGCAGTTACCAGTATCTTTTCAAATGGGGCAAAGGTTGGAAGCCCCTTAAACCCATCGCCATAAAAAAATTTCAACAAAGGGTATTTGCCCGCAAATGGATAATTTCTTGAGCGCTCATCAAACAATTCTTTTTGTCTTTCAATGGTAAATACCTGCGCTTTCATTTCGGCCAAAATAGTAGCCTGGTAAGCGCTGCCGGTGCCTATTTCCAATATCTTTTCATATGGCTTCACCTGTAGTAATTGAGTTTGATAAGCCACCGTATAGGGTTGCGAAATGGTTTGCCCGGCAGCAATTGGAAAAGCGCGGTCTTCGTAGGCAATTGTATCTAAAGCGGTATCCATAAAGCAATGACGGGGCACTTTCATCATAGCCTCCAGGATACGGTCATCGCTTATCCCTTTATTCTGTATGATTTTAATAAGTTGCTTGCGCAGCGCTTGCTGGCGTAAGGTATCCTCACATTGCTTTTTCATGGTCAGGGTTGCAAGATAGCCGCAAGTGAGTTGGTAAAAAAGAAAAACAGCCCGGAAGATTCTCCACGGGCTGTTTGAAATTTTTTGTAAGCTGTTTGAAATTTTTTGTAACAGAAACCTATAGCGCCATATCGGAAATAATCGATTGAATCCTCGCATCCAATCCCGCTTTTACCGCATCATAGTTTTCAGCCTTATCAAGCGGGGCATTCACGCTGAAATAAAACTTGATCTTTGGTTCGGTGCCGCTTGGGCGGGCGCTGATTTTACTTCCATCGTCCAGTACAAATTGCAGCACATTGCTTTGTGGAAGGTCAATGGTAAAACTGCTGCCATCGGCCAGGTTGGTTCCTTTCTGAAGTTGGTAGTCGAGCAGCGTTTTTACCGATACACCACCCAATACTTTCGGGGGATTACTGCGATAGCTTTCCATCATTTCAGCTATTTCCTTTTGCCCGTTCATGCCCTTTTTGGTAATGCTGATCAGGTGTTCCTGGAAACAACCATACTCTACATACAGATCGAGTAGTTTCTGGTAAAGGCTGCGGGCTTTATCTTTTTCATAGGCTGCCATTTCGCAAAGCAGCGCTACCGCGCTTACGGCATCTTTATCGCGCACCTGGTCGCCAATCATCAGTCCGTAGCTTTCTTCACCACCAATCACATAATTCTCCGTTCCTGTTTTTTCGCGTATCAATTCGCTGATGTATTTAAACCCGGTCAATACATCATAGCATGCGACGCCATTAGCTGCAGCAAACCGGTTGATCATATCGCTGGTAACAATGGTTTTAATCACCATGTCATTGGGTTGTGCAATGCCTTTTACCTTCCGCGCCTCAATCAGGTAATTAAAAGCCAGCACTGCGGTTTGGTTACCATTCATCAGCACCCAGTTGCCATTATTATCCTTAATGGCTATGCCCACGCGGTCGGCATCCGGGTCGGTTCCCAATAAAATATCGGCATCCAGTTCTTTTGCTTTTGCAAGCCCAAGGTTCATGGCATCCTTTTCTTCAGGATTCGGGCTATGTACCGTAGGAAAATTACCATCGGGTGTAGCCTGTTCTTCCACAATGGTTACATTTTTAAACCCAAAACGCTCCAGTACACCCGGCACCAATTGTATGCCTGAACCATGTATGCTTGTGTACACAATTTTCAGATCGCTTTGCCTTGCACAAACATCGGGGTACACGCTGAGGCTTTTGACCATATCAAAATAGGCCTCGTCCATTTCTGAACCAATAATTACTATATTCTCTTCTCCACCGCTCCATTTTACATCCTCAACTGCAAGGATTTTATCTACCTCAATAATCACATTTTTATCGTGCGGGGGAACAAGCTGCGCACCATCTTCCCAATAAGCTTTGTAGCCGTTGTATTCCTTGGGGTTGTGGCTTGCAGTGCAAACAACGCCTCCCTTGCAACCCAGGCGGCGGATGGCAAAACTAAGTTCCGGCGTGGGTCGCAGGCTTTCAAACAAATATGCTTTTATACCGTTGGCACCCATTACACCGGCTACGGTTTCTGCAAAAAAACGGCTGTTATTGCGGCTGTCGTGCGCAATGGCCACCGAAATTCCTTCACCAAATGACTTTTTCAGGTAATTGGCGTACCCCTGTGTGGCCATACCAACGGTGTATTTGTTCATCTTATTGGTTCCAATTCCCATTATTCCGCGAAGACCACCTGTTCCAAATTCAAGATTTTTATAAAACCCTTCAACAAGTTCATCGGGGTTTGTTTCCAGCAGGTGGCGGATTTCTGCTTTAGTATTTTCATCGTAATTTCCGGTAAGCCAATTGTCTATTTTGGCACGTATTGCTGCGTCCATGATTATGTTTTTTTATGGTGGGCTAAGATAAGTGGCAAATCGTTTATCCTGCATCACATAAACTACAGTTCATAAACTTATCTTAGGTTTGCCGAAACATGAATAGAAAATCCTTCAAACATTTTTCAATTTGGGTTGTCAGCGGGCTTGTGGTTTTATGTAGCCTGTTATGCGGGTTGGCTGAGGCACAGGAAACAGATAGTCTGCATAATATTTCTGCCATCCCAACTTTAGATACTACCCAAAATTCACTTCAAACTCCCGAAGCTGCACCCCAGAATTCCCGGGCTTCTTCTCCGCTTTTCAACAACCTCTTAAAAAACTTCCCTGCGGCAGGAGATTCGTCTGAAAAAGCCTTTAAAACGCGTAAATTAATGATTGCCGGTTTACATGTAGGGGTGTATGCAGGGTCGTTGGTATATTTAAACGAGGCGTGGTATAAAGATTATCCAAGAAGCAAGTTTCATGTCATTAACGACTTTCCTGAATGGTTGCAGGTTGATAAAGTAGGGCATGCATGGAGCGCCTATCAACTTAGCCGTGCAAGTTATGGCGGATGGCGGTATGCCGGAATACCCGAAAAAAAAGCTGTAATAACCGCCGGTCTTAGCGGGTTTGCATTTCTTACCATTATTGAAACACTGGATGGTTTTAGTGAAGAATGGGGTTGGAGTTGGGGTGATTTTGGCGCCAATCTTTTTGGAAGCGGGCTTTTTGTTGGTCAGCAATTAGGGTGGAAAGAACAGAGGATTAGTTTAAAATTTTCCTTTCATAGAATGAACTACCAGGATTCGACAATGAACCTGGCAAGCGATATTCAATTTGGTTCAAGCAACATTGAACGGATGCTGAAGGATTATAACGGACAAACTTATTGGCTATCATTTAATCTTAAATCATTTCTTAAGTCTTCAAAAATTCCGGCCTGGCTAAATATTTCAGTTGGCTATGGCGCTACAGGTATGTTTGGTGCAAAATACAATGGGTATATAGATGAAGAAACAGGCCAGGTTATTGATTTGAATCATATAGAGCGCCGACGCCAATGGTACCTGGCTCCCGATATTGATTTTACCCGCATAAAAACCAACAGCAAATGGATGCGAACCCTGTTTTATTGTCTGAATGCGTTTAAAATACCCACGCCAACGCTAATGCTTTCAAATGGAAAACTGGTAGTGCATGGTTTTTATTTTTAAACCGCTTTGGCCGCTCAACAATTTAGTACTTAAACAAGCGAGAACATTAATAAAACAGCCCCCGCTTATTGCGAAGGCTATTAATCGGGTCGGGATGACTGGATTGCCAATGGCGATCCCTGGGGGGAGGTACAAACCCATCCATGCCCGGCACTTCCAGTGCCCCTGACCAACGAAAAGAGGTCCAGGTTGAACAAGTTCGCCTGGCCCTCTTTTCGTTGGTCACCTGCATCAGCAGGGGCATGGATGGGTTTGTCGGGATGACTGGATTCGAACCAGCGGCCTCTTCGTCCCGAACGAAACGCGCTACCGGGCTGCGCTACATCCCGAATGCAGGCCCACAAAAATAGGTAATTCAACAAAAAATCTGTAAGAAACCAAAAGGAGGTTGACCCTTCCGGGTACAACCTCCCAAATGGCGGGCAGTCGTTATAATACTGTTGTTTAAGTGCGGGTTCTTCGGGTATTGGAATTACGTTCAGTTAAGCTCAGCTAACTTTTCACGTAAAACTTCTACCCCTTCTGTAGCTGGTTTTTGAATAATCGTCAGTTCCAGCGTTCCATCATGCGGAACAGCAGCCTTATCTATTAAAAACTTGGGACAATATTTTGGTGCAAAATCAATCAAACTTGCGGCGGGGTAAACCTGGAGCGAAGTACCGATAATGATGAACACATCGGCAGTCATGGCAATATTGGCGGCTTGCTCAATAGCAGGAACGGCTTCTTCAAACCAAACAATATCGGGCCTGAGTTGGGCGCCGTCTTCAGCCTTATCGCCCAGCTTAATATCGCCCCGGCATGGATAACGCAGGGTTTCATCCTTTTCGCTGCGCATGCTGAAAATTTCACCATGCAAATGCAACACACGGGAACTGCCTGCGCGCTCATGCAGGTCATCAATATTCTGAGTGATAATGCTTACTATATAATCCTTTTCAAGTTCGGCTAAAGCTACATGAGCAGGGTTTGGTTCAGCTTTTAAAACCTGCTGACGCCGAAAATTGTAAAACTCAAGAACCTTACCAGGATTTTTACGCCAGGCGCGCGGAGTGGCCACATCTTCAATGTTCACATTCTCCCAAAGACCGCCTGAATCCCTAAAAGTTTGCAGACCGCTTTCAGCGCTAACGCCTGCTCCGGTCAATATTACGAGGTGCTTTTTGTCCATAAAGTTTGCAAACCTAAGTTAAATTTCATTTCGAATACATGACTTTCATCAATCCGGCGAAGATTTAATTCATTCCGCCCAACTCCATAATTACAGCCCACTCGCCGGGGGTTACCGGAGAAACGGAAAGCCTGCTTAATTTAACCAACGCCATAGCTTCAAGGCGTTTATCTGCCTTAATGGTTGCAAGCGATACAGGTTTTTTTAAAGCTTTTACCGGTTTCAGATCAACCACCACCCAATTGGCATCCTCGGTAGTCGGGTCCTGGTAATGTTCCTTAACCACTTTAGCAATGCCAACAATTTCAAGGCCCTCGTTGCTGTGGTAAAAAAATACCTCGTCACCCTTTTTCATTGCCCTAAGGTTGTTGCGGGCGGCATAATTGCGCACTCCTTCCCAAAAAGTTTGCTTGTCCTTTACAAACTGGTCCCAACTATACTTGAAGGGCTCCGATTTTACTAACCAATATGCCATTTTCTATTTGAGATTTAATTATTTGAAATTTTTTATTCGCAACGCCATATTTCTCCATTTTATCTCCCCCCTGCGGGGGGATTAAGGGGGCTACCATCCCATGGCCAGCACATCAGCAATATGCAGGCAGCGGATAGGTTTCCCCGCCTTTTTGGCATAACCTTCAATATGCATCAGGCAGCTTGTATCGGTGCTGATAATACATTCGGCGCCGGTGGCATGGGCATTATCCACTTTCTGGTCGGCCATAGCGCTGCTGATTGGCTGAAATTTCACCGCAAAAGTGCCGCCAAATCCGCAACAGGTTTCCACATCGTTCATTTCTTTGAGCGTCAGCCCCCGCACGTTTGCCAACAGCCTCCTCGGCTCCTGCTTTATACCACATTCGCGCAAACCGGCACAACTGTCATGATAGGTTGCCGAGCTCTCAAAAACGGCGCCCACATCTTCCAGTTTCAGTACGCACGTCATAAACTCAGTAAACTCAAACATGCGTGCAGTAAGGACTGCAAGCTTTTCCTTATCCTCCGGGCCGGTAAACAGCTTCTGGTAATAATTGCGAACAAATCCTGTACAACTGGCGCTTGGCGCCACTATATATTCATCGCCTTCAAAGTCGGCCAAAAACTTGGTGCAAACATCTTTGGCATCTTCCCAAAAGCCTGCATTGAATGCGGGTTGGCCGCAACAGGTTTGGGCCGGGTTGTAACTTACTGTACAGCCTGCTTTTCGTAAAACCTTCGCCATATTCATACCCACCGTGGGGTAAAGCTGGTCAACAAAACAGGGTATAAATAATTGTACTTTCATTTTATTGCATCTTAAAATGCTTAGGCCTTAGATTACCTTGTGAAATCAATCATCTGAAGCGCGGTAAGAGCAGCTTCCTCACCCTTGTGGCCATGGGCGCCGCCAATTCTTTGGAGTGCCTGGTTCTCCGTATCTACCGTAAGCACGCCAAAAATAACAGGTATGGGCATGGTGGCATTTATATGCGTGATGCCCTGTGTTACACTCTGGCATACATAGTCAAAATGTGGAGTATCGCCCCGGATAACACAGCCAAGAACAATATATGCATCCACATCGGAATGCCGGTTCATATGATGCTGAACAGCGAATGTAAGTTCCACCGCGCCCGGCACCAACAGCTCAACCATCTTTACACCATTAGCTTCCAGCACCTTTCGGCAACCCCTGGTCAACTCATCGGTAATAGGGGCATTCCAGGCCGTTTTTATCACCACTACCTTTGAATCACCGATGTTCAGCTTCCTTTCCGCAATGTTTAATTTTTTATTCCCCTTACTGGCCATGGCTTGTGTATTTGGCGGTGGTAAATGTAAATCAGCTACATAAAAAAGCCGGTACTTTTAACAAATACCGGCTTAAAAAATAAGTTGAATCTTTTGCAGAAAATTAATCTACTACACCAACCCTCGCCAGGTACTTATCAATCTGGTAACCCTTTTCGGTACGGCTGTATTTTTCTTTGATCTCTTTATAGTATCCGGCAGCCTTGTCTTCTTTTCCAAGGGTTTCGCACAAAATGCCGGCACGGAAAAGGTTGTCGGCGCTCAGCCCGTCATGCTCAGGATAATTATGCGCTGCTTTATCATACATGGAAAGCGCATCATCGTTCTTTCCCAGTTCAGCGTAAGCATCGGCAAGCCTTGAGTAAGCGATCGTTTGGATTTCTTTAGCATTGGTGCTGAAATCTTCGAGGTATTTAACCGCCTTTTTGGCATCACCTAATTGAAGCGCACAAACACCTGCATAAAATTTAGCCAGGTTACCCGCCTTGGTTCCACTGTAATTGGCAGCAATTTTTTCAAAGCCCGCGTATTGACCATCTCCATTAAGCGCAAGCGCGAGACTGTCTTTTTCAAAATATCGTTGAGCCTGGAAAATGGCATCTGCCGCCTTTATTTCCTTTGGAGCTTTGTAAAGATTCTGGAATGCATAATATCCACCCAGTACCAATATAAGCGCCCCTCCACCATAAATGATGAATTTGCTGTATTTTTCCCAAAAACCTCTTGCCCGCTTAATTACTTGTTCACTGCGGTCGGTCGCCTGCACGTTTTCAATCTGCACGTCTTTTTTCTCAGCCATTTATTTATTTGAAATTTGATATTTATTATTGTGAATAGTCAATAGTGAATGGAGTGTGGGGTATAGTTAGTAGTGTGCGTGTGGAATTTGGAATTTTTATATTTAGAATTTTTATATCTGGAATCTCGAATTTTCCAATTTCGAATTCCCTAATCCATCACAAAAAGCTCAGGCAAATCTTCATGGTACACATCCTTCAGCACTTCGCTGTCATCGGGCCAGGGGCTTTCTTCTGCAAATTTCACCGAATCATCCACTATTCCATTAATGCGGGCGTTGATGTTGGCAATTTCCTCTTCAGTAGCCATTTGGCCATCGCGGATGGTTTTCAACACCATTTCAATAGGGTCGCGCATTTTATACTCTTCCACTTCATCCTTAGTGCGGTATTTCTGCGGATCGCTGATGGAGTGGCCCTTGTAGCGGTAGGTCTTCATTTCCAGCAACGTAGGTCCGCCACCTTCGCGAGCACGTTTTACGGCACGCTCTACTTCTTCATGAACACTTTCAGGATGCATGCCATCCACCGGTGCGCCGGGCATATCGTAAGCATCAGCAAGCGTGTAAATATCGCGAACGTTGCTGGTACGGTCAACCGAAGTACCCATGGCGTACTGGTTGTTTTCGCAAATGAAAACAACGGGCAATTTCCAGGTCATGGCCATGTTAAAAACCTCATGAAGCATTCCCTGGCGGGCAGCGCCATCGCCAAAAAAGGTTAATGAAACATTGTCCGTTCCCTTATATTTTTCGGCAAAAGCCAGCCCGGCGCCGGTACCAATTTGCGCACCTACCAGTCCATGACCGCCAAAAAAGTAATTTTCTTTACCAAAAAAGTGCATGGATCCACCTTTTCCCTTGGCACAACCGGTTGCTTTACCGTACAATTCGGCCATGCAAGCCTGCGGGCTCATGCCCTTGGCAATAGCCAAACCGTGGTCGCGGTAGCCGGTAATATAAGGGTCTTCCATCCGGGTGGCGGTCATACAACCTGCTGCAATGGCTTCCTGGCCTACATAAGCGTGAAAAAAACCACGAATCTTACCAGCCATTTTATACATTTCCTCGGCGCGCAACTCAAACTGACGAATCAGTTGCATCAGCTCGTACCAGTACAGATAGGTCTCTTTGGTGAATTTTTTGGCCATACCCTTAAAAAATGAGTTGCAAATATAGGAGGATTGGCAATACCCAAACCGAATATGCCCATTCCAAAAATGAAACCCGGCGCCAACAAGCCCCTTCTCTTTGGGTGAAAAACCCCAATTTTGCCCACCATGCCGTTCCTGAAGAAAATTTCGCTGGTCCAGTTTAAGAATTATGGTCAGGCCGGATTTGAGTTTCCCGAGCGCATTACCGGCATTTGCGGACTGAACGGCACAGGCAAAACCAACCTGCTCGACGCCATATATTATCTCTGTTTCACCAAAAGCTATTTTTCTGCTACCGATGCCCAGTTGGTAAAAAAAGATTCCGCCGGTTTCAGGGTTTCGGGCGATTTTACCGATAACGGGTCCAGCCACCGGGTGGCTGCCATCCTGCGCGAAAACGGTAAAAAGGAAATAAGCTGGGATGAGGAACTGTACCAGAAAGTATCACTCCATATTGGCAAACTGCCTGCGGTGGTGATTGCGCCCGATGATATTGAGATCATTACCGGCGGTGGCGAGGGGAGGCGAAAACTGGCAGATGCCATGCTTTGCCAACTCGATGGGGAGTACCTCCAGCAACTGATGGCCTACAACAAAATTTTGTTGCAACGAAACAGCCTGTTGAAACAAATGGCTGAAAATCAGGCTATGCCCGCAACTGTCCTCGAAATCCTCGATGACCAGCTTGCCACCCGCGGAAGCTTTATTTTCCAAAAAAGGACTGAAGTGTTGCTCCCTTTCCTTGGAAAAACCACCGCACATTATGCCAAAATTGCCGGAGGGGAAGACCAAATCAGGCTCTGTTACCAAAGCCAGTTGAGGTCCGGCAACCAGGACGAATCTGCCAAAACCGCTTTTTTAAAACTCCTGCAGCAAAACCTTTCACGCGATAAAGCCCTGCAACGGACCACCGCGGGCATCCACCGCGACGACCTGCAGTTTGAAATGATGGGACAGCCCTTTAAGCAAACCGCCAGCCAGGGGCAGCGAAAAAGTTTGCTGTTTGCGCTGAAGCTCACTGAATTTGAATGGCTGGAAAAAAGCAAGGGCTTCCCCCCCATCCTGCTGCTGGATGATGTATTTGAAAAATTAGATGACCACCGGATGCACAACCTGCTGACAGAGGTTTGCCTTGAAAAAAAAGGACAGGTTTTTATTACCGACACTCACGAAAGCAGGTTAGAGCAAAACCTGGAGAAATTAAATGTTCCTCATGGCGTGATCCGCTTATAAATCAAGCTACCTTCACTTTTTAAACCTTTCCGATTGTATGTCTGAAGCCAACCTGGGTGATGCCTTAAAAGCCTTTTTAGAGAAAAGCCGGATCAAAACCGGTGTACAGGCGTTGCAGATAAAAGATGCCTGGGAACAGATCATGGGCAAAACCGTGGCCAAATACACCGACAAATTGCAGGTAGTACACAAAACCCTGTATGTGCACACGGCTGTTGGGCCGCTAAAGCAGGAACTGAGTTACCAAAAGAAAACCATCATTCAGCGGGTGAATGAATTACTTGGGGCCGGGACGATTGAGGAGGTGGTGATTAAATGAATTTGGCATGGGTATGGTTCGTGAGACACGAACCATGGCGGTAGACACGAACCATGGCGGTGACACGAACCATGATGGTAGAAATAGTTAAGTACCTGGTGTCACAATCTTGTTTTCAACACCCCTACCATCTCTCTCCGCCAGCTATCAAAATCACCAGTGATGATATGCTCCCTTGCCTGCCCCATCAGCCATAAATAAAACGAGAGGTTTTGTAGAGATGCAATCTGCAATCCTAAAATTTCGCCGGCCTTAAACAGGTGGCGAACATAGGCTTTGGTGTAATAGTTGCCAATGCCATTGTCCATGGCTTCGTCGAGGACGCTGAAATCTTTTTCCCACTTTTTGTTATCAATATTAATAACACCTTTGCTGGTGAACAGCATGGCATTGCGGCCGTTGCGGGTGGGCATTACACAGTCGAACATATCAACCCCGTAGCTGATACATTCCAGCAAATCCCAGGGGGTGCCCACGCCCATCAGGTAGCGGGGTTTTTCCCAGGGCAGGTATTCGCAACTCCAGGCGCAGTACTCGTACATCATTTCAGGCGGTTCGCCTACGCTGAGCCCGCCAATGGCATTGCCCACCGCGTTCTTGCTGCTGATATATTCGGCAGAAGCCTTGCGCAAATCCTTATATGTACCGCCTTGCACAATCGGGAAAAGGTTTTGGTCGTAACCATATTTTGGGCCGGTTTCATCAAGCCGGGCAAAACAACGGTCGAGCCAGCGGTGTGTAAGGTTCATGCTGTCGAGCGCGTATTTGTACTCGCTTGGGTACGGCGGACATTCGTCAAACGCCATGATGATATCAGCGCCAATGGTCCGCTGTATATCCATCACACTTTCGGGGGTGAACAGGTGCTTGCTGCCGTCAATATGGCTGCGGAAGGTTACGCCTTCCTCCTTTATTTTCCGCTGGGCAGCCAGGGAAAAAACCTGGTACCCCCCGCTGTCGGTTAAAATTGGGTGGTTCCATCCATTAAATTGGTGAAGCCCACCCGCGGCTTCCAGCACTTCCAATCCTGGCCGAAGGTACAGATGGTAAGTGTTACCCAATATGATCTGCGCTTTTACATCCTGCACCAATTGCTGTTGGGTTACGGCTTTTACGGTACCCGCCGTACCCACCGGCATAAAGATGGGCGTTAGTATTTCACCATGACCGGTGGTGATTTTGCCCGCGCGGGCCTTGGAATGCGAATCGGTATGTTGAAGCTGGAAACTAAGTGCAGGCATAAGCCCGCGAAGATAAATGCGGATCAGCCAATCAAATCAAAACCTCATTTTCCAAATCCGTAAACCCGTTTTCCCGATACGGCATTCTTAACCTTTTTACAACTGATACTTTTGCCGCCGTTTCCAGGAATCATAGGTATTTGCTTGCATTCCACCCAGGCCAATAGGGCTGTGGGCGGAGCAGATACTTTAATGCCTGAACATTTTTAAAATAAAAAGATAAATAGAAACTGACATGAGATCTACATTAAAATTAACCTTGCTGATGGCCTTTGTGGTGTTCATTGGAAGCGGGGCGCTTTGGGCACAGTCCCAAACAGGGGGCATTACCGGAACCATTTTGAATGCCGAAAAGAAACCTGCCGAAGGGGTGAGCATAATCCTGAAGAATACCAACAAACATGCAGTGGCAGATAATGCAGGTAAATTTACTATTTCAAATATAAACCCCGGGGTTTATACCCTGTCGGTAACGCTTATTGGCTATAAGGATGCGGAACAGGAGGTTGAAATAAAGGCCGGGCAAACTACCGAAACCCAGGTTGAGCTGAACCTGAACGACCGCGAGCTGAACGAGGTAGTGGTGCAGGCCAACCGCGAAAACTTTAAAACGAACCGCATTTCAAACTCGCTGAGGCTAAGCACACCCTTACTGCAGGTACCGCAAAATATACAGGTAGTTACCGCCCGTACCATTTACAACCAGCAGATCTTTGATATGCTCGAAGGCGTAACCCGCAATGTAAGCGGCGCCACACGTATTGAGCATTGGGACAACTACGCACGCATAACCATGCGCGGCAGCAATGTGGATGCTTTTAGGAACGGTATGAATGTGAGCACTTCCTGGGGCCCGCTTACTGAAGATATGAGCATGGTGGAAAGGATTGAATTTGTAAAAGGTCCTGCCGGATTTATGCTGAGCAACGGCGACCCCAGCGGCTTTTACAATGTGGTTACCAAAAAGCCTACAGGCCGCAACAAGGGCGAAGTAAACCTTACCCTCGGCAGCTACGACCTTGTACGGGCGTCTGCAGATTTCGATGGCCTGCTTTCAAAAGACGGCAAACTACAATACCGTATTAACGTGATGGGGCAGTTAAAGGGTTCGCATCGCCAGTTTGATTTCAACAACAGGTACAGCATTGTACCTGTGCTTAAATACCAGTTAGACGAAAAGACCGCTGTTACGCTTGAATACACGCACCAGTTTTCCGAAGTAAATGTTATTGGCTCTAATTATGTTTTTTCAAAACGCGGCTATGCCGATCTGCCTAAAGATTTTACCACCGCAGAAGCTAACATGGAACCTACTAAAATGAATGACCACAACGTGCTGGCCATTTTCGAACATAAATTTAATTCCGACTGGAAATTTGTGGCACAGGGCGCGTATTTCAACTATGAGCAGCGCGGCGCCTCGCTTTGGCCCTGGGGCTTCGATCCTCAAAACGACAGCCTGATGCAGCGTGGCATGAGCATCTGGGATATATTGGGAGTAAGCAAAATGGCTCAGGCTTATGTAAACGGGCAGTTTACTACCGGCTCAGTAACCCACAAAATTTTGTCGGGGGTTGACCTCAGCAACAAAGACTATTTCCATGACTGGAACCAGGGTGGCACACTTGGCGAACCCTTCAATATTTATGCGCCTGTTTATGGCAATGCCACCGCTCCTGTTTTCGACCGCAGCAAAAACATCCGTGAAAGAGGGGTACGTTATTACAACTCCTATTCGGGATTGTACCTGCAGGATGAATTGGCATTGTTTAACAACCGCCTGCGGCTTACCCTTGCCGGCCGCTACACCACGCTTACAACCGGAAATGTTTACAGTGGCGATTATAAAGACAGCCGTTTTACCCCACGCCTGGGTATTAGCGTAAATATTGATAAAAATACCGCTACTTATTTCCTGAACGACCAGTCGTTTCTTGAAAACTTTGGCGCCGATTGGGAAGGCAAAAGCTTTGACCCGATTGTGGGCAAAAACATGGAAATTGGCATAAAGCGTGATTGGATGAACGGCCGCTGGAACAGCACCGTTTCGGCTTACCGCATTACCCGCGACAATGTGCAAACAGCCGACCTTGACCACCCCAACCCTTCCGGTGGTTATTTCAACCGCCAAAGTGGTCAGCAAAAAACCGAGGGTGTTGAAGTAGATATAAAAGGCAAATTGGTAAAAGGGCTTGATGTAATTATTAACTACGCCTATACCGATGCACGTATCAGCAAAGACAGCAAGGAAGAAAATGTAGGCAACCAGGTAGCAGGCAGCAGCAAGCATGTGCAAAATACCTGGCTTAATTACCGCGTTGAAAAAGGTAAGCTTTCGGGTGTTGGCCTTTCGCTCGGGTACCAGTACCAGGCCGAACGCTCGCCATGGTACGTGTTTGATGGCACTGAGCTCAGCCTGCCCAACTATTTCCGCCTCGATGGAGGCATATCGTACCAACAGGAAAAAATAGGTTTTAACCTGTTGGTGAATAATATTCTGAACGAATACCTTTATTCGGGCGGCCCGTATGACAACTATTATTACTGGCAGGCAGAAGCCGGAACCAATGTAAGGTTCAGCGTAAACTACCGTTTTTAACCACCGAAATCCGGCTAAACCATGCCTGCGCACGAAGGGCATGGTTTAGCTTTTAAGACCGCTTTCATGCCTTTTAAAAAGATTATTAGAAAAATACATTTATGGATGGGACTCGCCACCGGGTTGCTGGTGGTTTTCCTGGGGCTTACCGGCTGTATACTTGCCTTTGAGGTTGAAATCCGCAAACTGACCGAGCCATTCAGAAACGTTGAAGTAAGACAACTTCCACTTCTTGCGCCCACACAGTTAAAAGCAATTGCCGAACAGCACCTTCAATCAAAAAAAGCGCTTGGAATTGAATACCCGGGTTCGGGAAAAGCCGCTGTTGCCGCATACTACGATGAATCGAACTACGAATTGTTGTTTGTAAACCCATACACAGGCGAAGTGCTGAAACACAAAAACATGAACCGCGATTTTTTCAGGTTTATGGTAAACGGGCATTTTTATTTATGGCTTCCACCTGAAATCGGTCAACCGATTGTGGCAACAGGTACACTCATTTTTGTGCTCTTAATGCTTACCGGCATCGTACTTTGGTGGCCTAAAAATAAAGCGGCCCGCAAGCAAAGGTTTTCCATAAAATGGAATGCAAGCTTCAAACGGAAAAACTACGACCTGCACAATGTACTTGGGTTTTATATGAGTTGGGTTGCCATATTTATTGCTATTACGGGTCTTGTATTCGGGTTTGAATGGGTTGGAAAAAGTATTTATTTCATAAGCAGCGGCGGCAAAAAAATGGTGGAGCATGCACACCCCGTATCCGATACTACAAAACCCTTGCTCAAAAACAATATGGCCGATTACCTGTGGGCCGGGCATTTGCAACATGTAAAACCTGCTGAGAGCATCGGCTTTTATTTTGCCAATCTCCCCTCCGACCCCCATGAGGTGGTTATTAATCATAAACCGGGCACTTATTACAACTCCGATTTTTATCACTACGACCAATATTCGGGCAAATTGTTACATGCAAAAGGCAGCTACGATGGTAAATTCAGCGATGCCACCATTGCTGATAAAATTGTGCGGATGAATTACGACATGCATGTGGGCGCCGTGCTCGGCCTGCCCGGAAAGATACTGGCTTTTTTTGCCAGCCTGATTGCAGCAAGCCTGCCCGTTACAGGGTTTATAATTTGGCGGGGCCGGCAGAAGAAAGCCCGTAATGCAACTGCAACGCAACCTGTACTTGCTGTATAAAGAAAATAGGAAAGCCTCCTGGTGCTTTTTGCCCGGGTACCACTTTCCACCTGTTTGATGCAATCAACGCGGACCGCATTTTTGGATAACTGCTTTTGAATTACATTAGCGGCCATGAAAACATTGCATTGCCTGTTAATAGCCGCCTTTTGCACCCAAGTATTGCACGCTCAGCAGGGCGACCCCGCACTTACTGAAATATGGAAACCTGTGCCTCCCGTGGTAACTCCGGGCGCGGCTTCATCAGAGGCCCCTTCGGATGCCATCATATTGTTTGGCGGTAAAACCCTCGAGGGCTGGGAAAGCGAAAAAGGGGGCGCCGCCGGATGGACATTGCAAGACGGTATTGTAACCGTAAAACCAGGCGCTGGAGGCATTCGCACTGCGCAGGCTTTTGGCAGTTGCCAGTTACATATTGAATGGCGTACACCTTCGGTGGTAAAAGGCGAGGGCCAGGGCCGTGGAAACAGCGGCATTTTTCTGATGGGGCTGTACGAGTTGCAGGTGCTTGACAATTACAACAATATTACGTATAGCAACGGGCAGGCAGGCAGCATATACAAGCAGCATATGCCGCTGGCAAACGTCTGCCGCAAACCGGGTGAGTGGCAGTCATACGACGTAATATTTACGGCTCCATCTTTTTACGAAGATGGACGCATCAAAGAAGCTGCACGCATTACGGTGCTTCAAAACGGGGTGCTGGTGCAGCATCATACAGCAATCTGGGGCCCTACTACTTATATTGGTATTCCCAAATATGTAAAGCATGCCGATAAGCTGCCGCTTATGTTGCAAGACCATGGGGACCTGGTGAGTTTCCGCAATATTTGGATACGACCGTTATAGGCATCCGTTTCCATACGACCGATACTGTGGCTGAGTTGGCGGGATTGAAGCCTTTAAGTAACCTGTAGGTTTAGCGGACTTTGGATGCAACTGCAGCGCAAGGTTAATATCTGCTACCCGATTGAAAATGTTTAATAGAGGATGCACGGCTTTACCCGTTAGCAACGGGTGTTTGTTGCTATTTTGTACAGAGGTAAATCCAGGTAATTAACTGAACATGTCCACCAAATACTACAAACATTTGACCCCGCTGGGGTCGTTGGGCTTAGTTTTCCTTTTTACCAGTAGAAAAGGTATTCGAAAACAAACCAAAAAATGCCGGGACACCTTGAAACACCCTATTCCAATTATCGCTATACTGAAATTCAATTAGTTATATTTCCGAAAATTGCAAACCAGAAAAAACGCGGAATACAGGAATATATTCGTCGCCCCGCCATATTGCAAAAACTCCGTTAGCTGTTCGTTGTTTGCTTCTAACAAAAGCGCAGCTATACATGCCCATAGTAAAATCACCAGTATTCCAAATACTTTTCCAACGCTTAAAGTGGCAAAAAGGGCAATAATTACCCAAATTTAGCCCCTATTTTATACACTACACTTTAAAAGTTTAAGAATATTCTTTTGCTGGTTAGATAATGTAACCACTTTGGTAAACTCTTGCTTTGTGGTTGCGTGCTTTAGATTTACTTTATAAATAGTTTGGAGTTCGTTTATTATCGTTGAAGCTGACAGATCCAATTTCCTGCATTTAAATTTGATTAATGACAACATACACAAAGACAAATAGCAAATTTTTATATGAGCATTAACCCGCCTTGGCATCCATAATCTTATTGGGTGAAGCTGGGCTTCGCCTTTCAATGTTCTAAAACTCCGTTCCACTATATCTTTGTCAAAATACTTTTTCACTACTGCTGCCGCTTCCAATGTGCTGTTGTGGAAAATTAATGAATAGCCCACAAACTTCACCTCATTGTCGGTTGCTTCAGATGCCAAAAGCTTGTCTTTTTTTAAGGCTTCATATTTTGGATTATAAATGATTACCAATTTGCCAAACAAAAAATCAACCTGCTGCACATAAACATAAGTATCTTTTAATTCCACCTGATGTTTGGCTGTGCAAAGTTTATCCCTGACTACCTTGCTTAGAATTTCCTTTTTTATACCAATGGATTGTTTTACGCCTACTATCACTTTCATCTTAAGCTTTCCTAAATCAATCACGTTAGCCTCGCTATAAAATCCCCTGTCCATAACTATAGTGTTTATGCCCCTTTGAGCCATTGTCCCGGTCAAATCTTCCAATATTTTTATGTTTGAAATATTGCCGTCATACGCTTTATGAAAGACAGGAAATCCATTTTCAAAACTTACACCCAGCCCTATTTGTATCAGTTTTGACACTTTGCCATCCTTTCCTTTTCGTGAACTGCTGTTGTCGTGCTTGCCATTATAATAGGTATCGGTGAC
The DNA here is from genome assembly GCA_964444195.1 of uncultured Chitinophagaceae bacterium. Classification (GTDB taxonomy): domain Bacteria; phylum Bacteroidota; class Bacteroidia; order Chitinophagales; family Chitinophagaceae; genus Phnomibacter. Next base: position 23,507 of record CAYUGH010000016.1, on the reverse strand, counting down.
ATCTAAAACAAATGAATCCTTATCATTAGGAGCAAGCTTTTCCCAATACTCAAAAATTGCATGTTCAATTACATCAAAGTTGCATGCTTCCAGATAATCCAATGCGCCATATAAGGTTTCCGTACTTAACTGTTCTATGCCCAACACCTCTTTAATAGTAGAATTTTCTATCCAGGAAGCTATTCTTGTAATGCTTCCCTTGCAAATGAGGTGGGCAATCAGCAATGCTAAATTTGGGTAATTAATTGCTTTGCATTGACAACAGGTTGCTTAGTGCTCATACGGCAATAGCTAATTGTCCTGAAAAGACTTCTTCATAAATGGGCTCACCTGTTTCCAGCCTGTCTTCAATGTGCAAAGCAATGGCATCCTTTACAAGCTCCAACGCCTCCTCTTTTGAACTACCTTCTGCATAACAACCCTGTAAAGCTGGAACAATTGCTAAAAAATTTCCGTCTTCATCTCTTTCAACCACTACTGTAAAATTATAGTGCTTCATTAGCTGAAATTTAATGCCATTTACAAAAGTTTCCTGATCGCTTCAACCACTTCATCTAACTTGCCTGCATCCTGCCCACCGGCTGTGGCAAGCGTTTTCTGGCCGCCGCCACCGCCTTTAATGAGCGGTGCAACAACCTGCTTAATCAGTTGACCGGCATCCAGGCCTTTGGCCGCAACCACATTCTCTGAAATGCTGATGGCTACAAAAGACTTGCCGTCAATATTGGCACAAAGCACAACAACCCCCTCCCAACCTCCCCCAAGGGGGGAGGTTCCCGGTTCGCGGAGCATATACGCCAGTTTCTTTAGTTGGTCAGCATTTGATACTTCAACTATCGAGCCAATAAAATGAATGCCATTGATGATCTCATCTTTCTGCAACAATTCGTTTCTAACGGCTACCAATTGACGCGCTTCGAGTGATTCGATATGCTTTTTCAGTTGAGCATTTTCCGTGATCAGTTTATCTACAGCCTTTACGGGTTCTTTCGACTTCAGGATACTGCCTATTTCCTTCAGGTTCTCGAGGCCCTCGCTCAGGTAACGGAAGGCAGCCGGGCCTGTAAGCGCTTCCACCCTGCGCACCCCTGCTGCAACGGCTGATTCAGCACTAATGGTAAATAACCCGATCATACCCGTATGCATTACATGCGTACCCCCGCAAAGCTCTACTGAAAAATCAGGGTCAATGGTTACCACGCGAACCTTATCGCCATATTTTTCTCCAAACAATGCCATAGCGCCTGATTGCAGCGCTTCTTCCTTAGGCATCGTGCGGATCACTACCGGTATATTTTCACGGATCTTTCCGTTAACAATTTGTTCCACTTTCCGGGTTTCTTCTTCGGTCATTTTGCTGAAATGCGAAAAGTCGAACCGCAGCCCTTCATCATTTACCAGCGAACCTTTTTGGGCAACATGCTTACCCAGCACTTCGCGTAATGCAGCATGCACCAGGTGCGTAGCGGTGTGGTTGTACATAATATTCAACCTTCGCTCTGTATCCACTATGGCTTCTGCTGTCAGCCCGATTTCCGCAGGAAGGGTATTTACCAGGTGAACCGTTACATCATTTTCCTTTTTGGTATCCACCACTTCAATTACTTCTTCTCCAAAAATCAATTGACCGGTATCGCCCACCTGTCCGCCGCTTTCAGCATAAAAGGGAGTGGTATCCAATACGACCTGGTATTGGGTTTTACCCTTGCCGCTTACCCGGCGGTAACGCAGCACTTTGGCAGAAACCTTCAAATCGCTGTAACCCACAAACCCTTCGCCTTTTTCATCGCTCAAAACCACCCAATCATCGGTTTCAAGCGCAGTGGCGGCACGGCTGCGGGTCTTTTGTTGCTGCATTAAAATCTGAAAACCAGATTCATCAATTCCTAAGCCTATTTCGGATGCAATTAATTTCGTTAAATCAAAGGGGAATCCATACGTATCATATAGTTCGAATACCATATCCCCAGCAAATACAAAATCAGACTTCGCATTTTCTATTGCGGATTCCAAATCACTAATTGTATTTCCAGAATTAACTAAATCTTCTACCAATGATTTACTCTTCAAAGAAATTAATTGGCCTTTTGCAAATCCAACCCATCCTTTGGGAATTATAGGCAATGAATAAATAATAGACTTATTAACTTCCTTTATAAACTCATCGACTTTGTTTAATCCTTTTTCCAGCGTACGCAAAAAAGCCTGCTCTTCTTCAAGCACCACTTTAGCTACAAAATCCTTTTGCTTGAAAAGTTCGGGGAACACCGTTTCAAACTGCGCGGCCAGTAACGGAACCAAATGGTACAGCAGCGGCTGTTTTACATCGAGGTAGCTGTAATAATAACGCACCGCCCTGCGTAAAATGCGGCGAATCACATAACCCGCCCCCGTGTTTGAAGGCAACTGCCCATCGGCAATGGTAAAGCTGATGGCACGGATATGGTCGGCAATTACACGGAAAGCTATATCGGCTTTTCCATCGGTGCCGGCATATTTACGTCCGCTAAGCTTCCCGGTTTCGGCAATGGTTCCCGTAAAAATATCGGTATCGTAATTGCTGTTTTTGCCCTGCAACACCCTCACCAACCGTTCAAGCCCCATGCCTGTATCAACATGTTTATTCTTTAAAGGAATTAATGAGGTTAGTTCCAAATGTTTATTTATTCTTCCATTTTTAAATAAATTTTGATCATCAGGGTTAATACTTAGCTGTAAATCAATGTTTTGTTGTTCCCACTCCCAAAGTGCTTTTGCTCCACCCATTCCAGGTTTCCAGATTCTTTCAAATTGAATGAAAACGTTGTTCCAGATTTCAATTACCTCCGGATGGTCATTATTTACCAGCGAAGCGCCATCTCCTTTGGCCCTTTCTTCTTCGCTGCGGGTGTCCACATGAATTTCGGTACAGGGGCCGCAGGGTCCGGTATCGCCCATTTCCCAGAAGTTATCCTTTTTATTACCCGGCAAAATGCGGTCGGGGGCTATCCATTTAGCCCATTCGGTTTTTGCTTCCTCATCTTCAGGCAAACCTTCTTTTGCATCCCCTTCAAAAACGGTCACATACAAGCGGTCCTTTGGTATTTTCAGCACTTCTGTCAAAAGTTCCCAACTCCAGGCAATGGCTTCGGCTTTAAAATACCCACCTTCCGGACAGGCGGGATCGCCAAAACTCCAGTTTCCCAGCATTTCGAACATGGTATGGTGGTAATGGTCCACCCCCACTTCTTCGAGGTCGTTGTGCTTTCCGCTTACCCGCAGGCATTTTTGGGTATCAGCTACCCGGGGGTTGGGCGCAGCTTTGGTCCCCAAAAAATAATCCTTAAACTGGTTCATCCCCGCGTTGGTAAACATCAGGGTCGGATCGTTCTTTACTACAATGGGCGCGCTTGGAACTATGGTATGATTTTTAGAAGCAAAAAAGTCGAAAAACGCTTTCCTGATTTCGGCAGCAGTCATCATCTTTAAAGAAATTCCCCATCGGGGTATGAATGGTTATAAAATTTTGTTGCGTACAAATTACATTTACCGTCTATTTGCGGCGGGCAAAGGTAACTATTTGCCATACGCTATTTGTTTTAAACCGCACTACAATCTGCAAACCTTTAAAACGTTGGATTGATAAACCGGTGGCTTGTTGCAAGCCATCCTAATGGGCGGACGTTTTGAAAAAAGTAAAATATTTCTATAATACACATACTCTCCGCTACGAAAAGCTGGTTACCCCTTTGCGGGTAAAGCTGCTGCGGATATTCGGTTTTATTGCCGCCACGCTGTTTTCGGCATTCATACTTATTTCATTAGTTCAAAAGTATTTTCCCAGTGCCGCCGAAAGGGCGCTCCGGCAGGAAAACGCCAACCTGCGGTATGGGTACGGTATCCTGGAAAAGGAGATTTCGGACATGGAGAAACGCATGGCGGCTATGGAAAAGCGCGACAACCAGGTGTACCGCTCATTTTTTGAGAGCGACCCCATACCTGACAGCGCAAGGGCCAAAATGATTGAAAAGCTGGAAGACTTGAAAAAAATTGCAGGTATGAGCCAGGAAGCGCTGGTGCTTTCGGCATCGGATGCGCTCAACAGGCTGCATAACCGGCTCAATTTCCAGGCAAAATCATTTGACCGCATAAATGAACTGCTTGACAAAAAGGAAGACCTGCTGGCTGCCATTCCTGCCATTCAGCCTGTAAGCAACAAGGAGTTGGAGCGGGTTGCCTCCGGTTTTGGTTACAGGATTGACCCCGTATATAAAATACCTAAAATGCACGCCGGGCTTGATTTTACGGCCAACACCGGCACCCCTATTTACGCCACGGCCGATGGAAAAGTGGCCGAAGCGGGGTTTAATACGGGCGGCTATGGTAACCATGTGGTGATCAATCATGGGTTTGGATATGAAACGCTCTACGGGCATATGGTGCGCATTAAAGCCCGTGCCGGCCAAAGGGTAAAGCGCGGCGAAGTGATTGGCTGGGTGGGAAGTACGGGTAAAAGCACCGGCCCGCACCTGCACTACGAAGTCCGTAAAAACGGCACCCCGCTCGACCCGGTTTACTTTTTTTACAACGACCTGACGCCGGAACAATACGACCGGCTGCTGAAACTGGCAGCGACGAGGAACCAGAGTTTTGATTGATTGATTTGGCTTTTTACAAAAAACAAGACCAATAAACGTCTAAAAAATACATTTTTCAAGACCAATGGCCCAATTTGGGTAAGAAGGTTTCATAATTGTATAGTTAAAAAAAACGCGTGGCCTTATACTTAGGAATCCGCAAAAATTGAAAAGATTACTATCTTTGAAACAAGGGTTATGCATCAAATTATTCAACATACAAAAGTTCCGGCTTCAATTGAGGAGTTTTTAGCTTGGGAACCAAATGATGGTTTCAAATATGAATGGAATGACGGTGAAATCATAAAATTTGAGAAAATGAATAAAAAACACCTCAAACTTCTTAAGAAACTTGCCCGGCTTTTCCTTAAAACAAACGCCCACGCCAAAGGTGGTGAATTAATTTACGAACAGGATGTGTGGCTGACAGGCATTCAATTACGCCGCCCCGATTTGGCCTATTTTTCTGCGGAGCAAATTGAAAACTCAGATGTACCCGGAACCGACGATCCAATTCCCGGTTTTGCCATCGAAGTCATTTCAACTACGGATCAAATACTCGCTGTAAAAGCAAAACTCAGGCAATATTTTCAGCATGGCATCCGGGTTGTTTGGCTCATTTACCCCGACGACAAACTGGTAGAAGTGTACACGGATTTCAAAACTGTACATATTTGTTCGGGCAGCGATACCTGCTCTGCAAAACCCGTTTTAGCAGACTTCGAAATCCCTGCAGAAGACCTGTTTTCCTAAGTTTTCCCCCGTACTCATCAATTTTCCCCTTTCTTCGTTCAAATTTTTTTGAATGATATCATGGCTTTTTCTGGAACTTACCCAATATGCTTTTTTCAGGCGGATTGTATGGAAACCTATTTATGAAACCCTGGCTAAAAAATTCCCGGTTACCAACTGGCATTTTATGAACTATGGGTACACGCCTTCGGCAGAAGAAGCACACCTTAATTTACCTGAAAAAGAAGAATACCACCGGTACCCGCTCCAGTTGTATCATTTTTTGGCGGTAAAAGCGCCTGTGGAAGGAAAAGATATCCTTGAAGTAGGAAGCGGTCGGGGCGGCGGGTCAAGGTACATTGCCCAGTACCTGCACCCCAAAAGCATGACCGGCATGGACCTGGCACAAAATGCGGTGGACCTATGCAACAAGATACATGCTTCACCCAACCTTAAATATGTACAGGGCAACGCGGAGAACCTGCCTTTTGATAACGAAAGCTTCGACATGGTTATTAATGTGGAAAGCTGCCATGCATATGGTTCGGTTACCAATTTTCTTGCCGAGGTAAAAAGGGTTTTAAAACCGGGAGGCTACCTATGTATAACCGATATGCGCGGCGCGCCGGGACTTGAAAAACTGAACAGCGAACTGGAATCTTCCGGCATGACCAGGGTTTTTGAAGACGATATTACAGATCGTGTGGTAAAAGCCATTGAATTGGATGAACCCAACAAACTGGCGCAGATCAGGCAGGCTGTTCCGCCCAAATACCAGAAAATGTTCGGTGAATTTGCCGGGGTGGCCGGTTCGCAGATCCATTTACAACTGAAAGACAGGCGTTTGATCTATTGCCGCTGGGTGTACCGTAAAAGCTAAGCTAATCAACCCAAAGGAGCGCCGCCCTCTGCTTCAAATTGCCTTTGTTTCTCGGCATTATTCCGCTCAAGGTCAATGATCCAGTCTTTACGACGCAGCTCGAAGTTCGTTCCAAGATACAAATTCCGAACCTGTTCATTATCCGCAAGCTCCTGCGCGGTGCCATGCTTGAATATTTTGCCTTCAATAAGCAGGTATGCGCGGTCGCAAATGCTCAGGGTTTCGTTTACGTTATGGTCGGTAATCAGGATGCCGATGTTTTTGTACTTCAGCCGTGCCACCACGGTTTGAATATCTTCTACCGCAATCGGGTCAACCCCGGCAAACGGCTCATCTAATAAAATAAATTTGGGGTTTACGGCCAGCGCGCGGGCTATTTCGGTACGGCGCCTTTCGCCCCCGCTCAGGCTGTCGCCATTGTTTTTACGAACATGGTGCAGGTTGAACTCATCCATCAGCTCATCTACCTTTTTCTGCCTTTGAGCCTTGGTGAGCTTGGTCATTTCGAGCACGGCCATAATGTTATCTTCCACGCTCAGGCTGCGAAAAACGCTGGCTTCCTGGGGTAGATAGCCAAGACCCATTTGCGCCCTTTTGTACATGGGCAGCCTGGTAATTTCCTTATCATTTACAAAAACCTTGCCTTCGTCGGGACGAATAAGCCCAACCACCATATAAAAAGTAGTGGTTTTGCCCGCGCCGTTGGGGCCAAGCAAGCCCACAATTTCACCCTGGTGCACATTTACACTTACATGGTTTACCACGGTGCGCCCACCATAGGTTTTTACCAGTTCCCGGGTTGTTATAACTAAGCTCAAGCTAAAAAGAATTTGTGCAAAAATAGGCGGAAGCGCACATGGCTAAGGGAAACAAACGGAACATTAACGGAATTAGTAGCACATATTTTGTTTACCCCGCCTTACAATTTCATGCAGAAAGCCCTTTCAATACAATCTGCAAACCCCTGCTACCTTACATTTGCAATCCTACTATTTAAAAATATACATGAAAGTAACGGAACATATATCTAATGCGCAGGGCAAAACCCTTTTTTCCTTCGAAGTATTGCCCCCCCTGAAAGGTAAAACCATTGAAAGCCTGTATAACCACCTTGATCCGTTGATGGATTTCAATCCTCCCTGGATTAATGTGACCTACCACCGCGCCGAAACCATGTTTAAAAAAAGGACCGACGGTAGCTTTGATAAAGTGGAAGTTCGCAAGCGGCCCGGCACGGTTGGCATTTGCGCCGCCATCCGCAACCATTATAATGTAGATACCGTTCCGCACCTTATTTGCGGTGGCTTCAGCAAGCAAGAAACCGAAAACGCGCTGATAGACCTTCACTTTTTGGGTATTGACAATGTGCTGGTGCTGCGCGGCGATGCTGAAAAAAACGAGCCCAATTTTGTTCCGCATAAGGATGGGCACAGCTACGCATCCGGTTTATTGCAGCAGGTGGTAAACCTCAACAACGGCATTTACCTTGAAGATGATATTCAAAATGGCGGTAAAACAAAATTCTGTATCGGGGTGGCCGGTTATCCTGAAAAACACTTTGAAGCCCCCAACCTTGAGATTGACCTGAAAAACCTGAAAGCGAAAGTGGAAGGCGGGGCCGAGTACATTATGACCCAAATGTTTTTTGACAACCAGAAATTTTTTGAGTTTGTAAAAGCATGCCGTAATGCCGGCATTGAAGTTCCCATCATCCCGGGTCTAAAGCCGCTTACCACCAAAAAGCAACTCAGTGTATTACCCCGTATTTTCCATGTGGATCTTCCTACCGAGCTTAGCCTTGAGGTGATGAAATGCAAAAACGATGAAGAGGTTGAGCAGGTTGGTACCGAATGGTTGAGAAAGCAAAGCAAGGAACTGATGGATTTTGGGGTACCGGTATTACATTATTATACGCTCGGCAAACCCAGGATCATCCAGGCAGTGGTGAAAGATTTGGCGTAGCGCTTAATTTTTATTGAAAATAAATACGAAGGGCGGGGTCTTTTTGTTACATAAGGTTTTAAGCACTTTTTCGTATTTCACTTCTATCCTGTAGCGGGAAAGGTTTAAAACTTCGCAACAAAAGGCCAGGTTTCCGGTAGATTCTACAGAATTTAGAATGGTATTCAGCCATTCGGTTTCTGCATTCAACATGTCAGGGGCAATATGAGCGTCTTTTATAAAAACCATCAAATCCCTGTTCCCATTGTTTTGCATAGTGAAAAGTTTTGCGTGTGAAATTTCATTCAGCATCCGGGAGCAGGAAGCGTTTTTCAATATCCCGACATCCCTTTCTTAGCCTCGCATCCGCAGTTTTTAGCAGCCGACCTGTTGCCTGAAGCGCATCCTGCGGTGATAATGACTAAAAATAACAGCCCGAGAATTGTTTTGTTTATTTGCATAACTGCCTTTAGTGTACGAAAGTGAAAAAGATTTATCAATTATTAACCATCCGGGGCCAATAAAATTGTCTGAACCCGCAAAAATTAACAAACGGATACTGGTTGCCCCGCTCGATTGGGGCCTGGGGCATGCTACCCGGTGTATTCCCGTCATCCGTTGCCTGGTGCAATCGGGTTGCGAAGTTTGGATAGCTTCATCGGGTCCGCAGGAGCAATTGCTAAGGGCCGAATTTCCCGATGCTATGTTTTTGTACCTGCCGGGGTATGGTGTTTCTTATGGCAAACGCGGGGTGATGCTCAGGCTGCTCAGGCAAATCCCCGTTATTCGCCGCCATATTTGGACAGAACATGCCTGGTTGCAAACCACGATCCGTGAGCATGGTTTCGATGGCATTATTTCGGATAACCGCTATGGGCTGTACACTAATCTTGTTCCCTGTGTGCTTATCACCCACCAGCTTTCGCTGCAATTGCCCAAATGGGCCAATCTGTTCCGGAATGGGGTTCAGCAAATGCTTTACCACCATATTGAAAACTTTTCTGCCTGCTGGATACCCGATACCGAAAATGAATCAATCTCACTTGCGGGAACCATGAGCCACCCAATGCATCTCCCCGAAACCCCGGTAAAATACATAGGTTGGTTGAGCAGGTTTCAAACAACACAGGTTAGCACTGAAAACAAAGCCGGCATATTGATCAGTATTTCAGGGCCCGAACCTCAGCGACAGATTTTTGAAGAAAAAGTGCTGGAAGGGGTAAACAGCGTGCATGAAAAAATATGGGTGGTCAGGGGTTTACCGGGCGAAGCGGACCTGCCTGAAGTTCCACCACACGTGACCATGTACAACCACCTGCCTGCGCAGGCCATGCAGCAACTGATGCAACAATGCCGCCTGCTCATTAGCCGTAGCGGCTACAGCACCCTGATGGATGCCATGGCGCTTGGCACTCCCCTCGCCTGTGTGCCCACCCCTGGCCAAACCGAACAGGAATATCTTTCTAAAAGACTGGCTGAAAAAGGATGGTCGGTTAGTATGGCTCAGGAACATTTTAACCTGGAAGCACTGATTAGCAAAGCAGATGGGATAAAGGAAATGGCTATGGACAAGGATTATCAGTCGCCGCTTGAGGAAATTGTTAGGGGGTGGGTTGCCGATTTATAAACATTCATTGGAAGTTTTCGGATCGGCATTGGAGTTGTCCTCATGCGAAATTTTAAATATCAATGAATCGGAGAAACATAGCCTCTCATAATATCTTTACAAAAGTTCACGAAAACGATTAAAAAATAATGCCCGAACAGCAAAACATAGAATACAAACAAAACTGGCATGAGGATTACCTGAAATGGGTTTGTGGTTTTGCCAATGCCCAAGGTGGTGTAATATTCATTGGTAAAGATGATAATGGTAAAGTGGTTGGTATTAGCGATTACAAAAAGCTGATGGATGAAATACCCAACAAGGTAAAAGACCTGATGGGTATCCTGGTAGATGTAAACCTGCACGAAGAAGAAGGACTATACTATCTTGAAATAATTACTCAGCCTTATGCAGTGCCTATTTCTTTACGTGGCAGGTATTACTACCGAAGCGGAAGTACTAAACAAGAATTGATTGGTGCGGCACTCACCGATTATTTGCTGCGTAAAAGTGGTAAGACATGGGATGAAGTTAGCGAACCCACTGCTACCCTTGACGATATCGATGATGCCAGTTTAAAATCGTACATAGCAGCATCAGTTCATGCAGGTAGAATTGCAGATGTGGAAGGGTTAAGCAAAGCAGATTTGCTTGCCAAACTTCGTTTGACAGATGATAATGGTAACATTAAAAGAGCAGCCATTGTTTTATTTGGAAAAAATCCTGCAAAGTTTTTTAATAATTGTGTTGTAAAAATTGGCCGCTTCGGAAAAGACAGCAGCGACATTAGATTCCAGGAGATAGTCGATGGCAATATTGTTTATTTACTGAAAGAAGTATTAGAACAATTAAACCGGAAGTTTTTTACCCGTGCTATTTCATTTGAAGGAATGCAAAGGATTGAGAAAGGTGAATATCCTATAGCAGCACTTCGTGAAATGTTGCTCAATGCGTTGGTGCATCGAAATTACTTAGGTTCTTCGGTGGTGCAGATGCGGATGTTTGACAACTACTTTAATATCTGGAACGAAGGCGAATTACCTACTGGTATTAGTTTGGATTCACTCAAACGTCAACATCCATCACGGCCAAGAAATTTATTGATAGCCGATGTATGTTTCAAAGGTGGTTACATTGATGCATGGGGAAGCGGCACATTGAAAATTATCAGTACCTGTAAAGAGGCTGGATTACCCGACCCTGAAATTATTGAGCAGGACGGGGGCATATTGGTAACCTTGTTTAAAAACAAGTATAGAGCAGACCAGTTGCAGAAATTGGGATTGAATGAGCGGCAGGTAAAAGCGGTACTGTATGTGGTGGAGAATGGAAGCATAACTAACAGTCAGTATCAGAAATTGACCGATACCTCAAAACCAACAGCAACAAGAGATTTGCAGGAATTGGAAGCCAAAGGCATACTCATCAATAAAGGGACAAAAGGCTCAAGTTCAAAATATGAACTCGAATCATGAGTTGGCTCATAGTTGGCTCAGTTGGCTCATAATAGGCTCATAGTTGGCTCAATGGGCAGTGACTAGTACTGGCTCAATCAACATTGAGGATCAGTTGGCTGATTAGCTTTCAACCAAACGGGGCAAATACGGAAAACAGGACGGGCATCCTGATTAGTATTTCTGGCCCGGAACCTCAACGACAGATTTTTGAAGAAAAAGTGCTGGAAGGGGTAAACAACGTGTCCGAAAAAATTTGGCTGGTGCGGGGTTTGCCGGGCGAAGCGAACCTGCCTGAGGTCCCACCACACGTGACCGTGTACAACCACCTGCCTGCGTATGATATGCAGCAACTGATGCAACAATGCCGCCTGCTCATTAGCCGGAGCGGCTACAGCACCCTGATGGATGCTATGGCGCTTGGCACTCCCCTCGCCTGTGTGCCCACCCCGGGGCAAACCGAACAGGAATATCTTTCTAAAAGACTGGCTGAAAAAGGATGGTCGGTTAGTATGGCTCAGGAACATTTTAACCTGGAAGCACTGATTAGCAAAGCAGATGGGATAAAGGAAATGGCTATGGACAAGGATTATCAATCGCCGCTTGAAGGAATTGTCAGAGATTGGGTTGGGGGCTTATAAAGATTAGTTGAGGGACTGCAGCTAAGACCGACTATCGTCCTATGAGGTAGTACGCTTAAAAAACAGTCTTCTATATGCAAGTTTTATAACATAACAGCACTCATGATTTCTAAAAAGATTTTAAGGGAACTCGTAGACCAGAAACTGAAGGACGCTGACGTTCTTATTGCTAACCGACGTTATGCCTCGGCAATCTATATCGCTGGATATGCAATAGAACTTGCTCTCAAATTGAAAGTCTGCAAGATTTTTCGATTTACAAAAGGTTTTCCAGAAAATAAAGCAGAATTTACATTTTATCAAAACAGCGCCAAAAGTCAACCACTTTTGGCGGGTACCATAACACAAATCAAAGACATAAGAAACCATGACTTAAATAAATTGCTGTTTTATTCGGGTGTTGAGTACCAGATAAGACTTAATTTTTTGAATGAATGGAATTTAGTTGTTAGTTGGGACCCTGAGATGAGGTATAAATTGCAAAAAGTCCTTAAAAAGGAAGCTGTAAATAACGTCAAAGCGATTAAGACCCTTGTTCAAAATATTTTATGACCTAACTTTGAATCATGGCAAAGAGAAATCAACATGTAGTACCATTAGGTAACGGATGGGCTGTTAAAGGCGAAGGTGGCAAGAAGTTTACCGTCATTACCGAAACACAAAAAGATGCCATTACAGTTGCCAGAGAAATAGCAAAGAGCAATAAATCCGAGCTTGTCATTCATGGCAAAGATGGTAAGATAAGAGATAAGGATAGTTACGGGAATGACCCAAAATCCTCCAAAGGATAAGAAGAGAAGCATTAGTGGACGAACCTACGGCCAATACTTCATTTCAACAATGCTGCTTACTCATCAGCCGTAGCGGCTACAGCACCCTGATGGACGCAATGGTACTGGGCACCCCACTGGCCTGCATCCCCACCCCCGAGCCAAACCGAGCAGGAATATCTTTCTAAAAGACTGGCTGAAAAAGGCTGGTCGGTGAGCATGGAGCAGGAACATTTTAACCTGGAAGCACTGATTAGCAAAGCAGATGGTTCCAATATTTCCCGCAAGCGATGCCCTGACCTTGTTTTCATCTACATCAAGCCGCTAGCTGTTCATCGAAAAAAACAAGATTTGAATTATGAAAACAGTACTTGAAATAAATAAAAAGAAAATTCCTGCCGTTCGGATTGACCCTGAACTTGACAAGTATGATAATACCATTATTTTCCCTGAAAAACTTGCAAAAGCAAACGAACAAATCAAGAAGTCAGGGTTTCCCAAGCTCCCCAAAAAGAAGTACAGCCGCTAATCGGATATTTGCAAAAGCCGGGCGGACGAAATCCGTGTTTACCACCTCTCCTCCTCATCCCCCGGCCAATCAGCCTTCACAGATTTTCTGAATTCCAGTTTCTGTATTTGTCTTTCCAATAAAAGCCCGGCAATCAGTTCAGCCGCATCGGTTCCTTTATTGCCTGCCAGCGATGCCCTGATCTTGTTTTCATCCACATCAAGCCGGTAGAGAATTTGCACCAGCGCATTAAAATCATTCGCCAACAGATCATTTATGGCATCCACTAATTGCCGCCACCATTCGGGTGCATGCACAAGCGCTTCGTCATTTTCCTTAGCCAGGGCAAGTATGGTATCAACTGTAGTCATGTGTATTTTTCAATCACCCCAAGCCCGAAAAGTGCAAAGTCATATTTCACCGGGTCGTTGCTATCAAAATTAAGCAAATGGGCTGTCAGTTCGGTAGCTGCCTGCCAGTCAGGATTTTTTCTGTCCATCAGGCCAAAACGTTTTGCCACCCTTGCCACATGCAGATCGATAGGGCAAATTAATTGAGCAGGGTTGATATTCTTCCAAAGCCCGAAATCCACGCCTGCCTTGTCGCGGCGCACCATCCAGCGCAGGTACATGCACAACCGTTTGCAACTGCTGTTTTGTTCGGGCGAGCTGATATGCTTTTGGGTGCGGCGCAAATGTTCGAGGCTGAAAAAGTATCGTTTGAAACCCATCAGCGCCTTTTCAATATTGGCGTCAGCTTTACTCATCCATTGGGTAAAAGCCGTTTCAAGCGATGCGTTATGCTGATAATGATGGCGCAGGAATTCTACAAAATAAAAAATATCATCTTCGGTAAAAGTGCGGTGCTTAAACTTTTCAAGCCGCTTCAAATCATCATCCGAATGCCCGGTGATAAAGGCATGCGGCGACATATCCATGCGCTCCATCAGTTCCCGGCTTTTTTGGATAATGGTGGTACGATTGCCCCAGGCAAACACCGCGGCAAATAACCCGGCTATTTCTATGTCCTGCTTTTTGCTAAACAGGTGCGGAATGGATATGGGATCGCTGGCAATAAAGGCGGGCCGGTTATATGCAACCACCTTTTCATCAAAAAATGCTGCCAGCTTATTGTTGTGTTCATCCTGTATCATAGTACACATCCATGAAAATCAAAAGTAAAAAGTAATATTTTCATGGATGACTCAATTTGAACCGGCAAAAAAAACCACCCCGACTGCCAAAAAGCAGGGGGTGGTGACCAACGGAAACCCAAATCATTTATGCGTATCGAAATATTCTAAGGCTATTAAAATTCGATCCGGTAGTTAATGATGGGTATCAAACCGGTTTGATACGCTTTTTTAATGGTTTGGCTGCCGTTGTCGTAATATTGGCCAAAAAGGTTTTCTCGGTTGGTAATATTCTGGAAGTCGAACATAATGGAATGCGTGAGGTTTTTGGTGTTGATCTTGTAGCTGAAACCAATATCGGCACGGAAATACATGGGACCACCTTCGGTAAAATATTGATTGAGCACCGGTACCCTTTCACCCGCAATTTTGGAGGCTTCGAGGTCAATGGGTGAATCGCGCAGCCCACCGCTCGCCAGCAACTTTCCGTTAATGCCCCAAATCCGGTTTCCATTAGCCCCGCGCTTCCACTCCTTGCCTGCTACCAGGTTGGTTTGATACCCGCGGTTAAAACGGGTGTTGTACCAATCGTTGCTGTAGTTTGAAAATTCAGAGGTATACAATGAACCGGTCACGAGATAATAAAACCCGCTCCTGAAAGGCCTTTCAAAAGAAATATCAATGCCCGCATTGCGCCCTTTTCCCGTGCTTACGAGCGCGCCGGTATTGTACAGGTCCCAAAAGCTGCTTTGATTAATGAGCGAAAACTCACTGTTTTCCTTTGCTTCCACCCCCACATCATACAGGTGCTGGTAGTACATTTCGGCCTTGAATGTTGCCCCTTTACCAAGCGCCCTTTCGTAACTCAGCACGGTATGAACAGCTTTTGGCAATGCCAGGTCCTTGTTGGGTAGTTGACCGGGTTGCGCATCTTCAGGCTGAAAATAATAGGTGCTCAGGTGCTCCGGCTTGGAATGCAAACCTGCCGCCAGCGTAAGCGTTTGCTTATTATCGGGGCGCCATTGTACCGAGGCGCGGGGTTCAATACTCCAGTTACCATTTACATCGAAATAAGTACCATGCAATCCGCCGGTGAGCGTAAGGTTGTTTGCGGCCCTGTATTTCCATTGCGCATATCCCTGCAGGTAATTATTACTTCCATCAAGGTCCAGCCCTGTCACAAATTGATCAACGTTGTCTTCATAATGAATTTCATTGTAATCAAACGTCAGGTGCGATGCAATCACTCCCGCCCTGAACGTGTTCCTGGCATTCAGCTTGTTATTGTATAAAATGCTGGCACGATAAGTAATATCCTTTGTATGCTGGCGCATTAAGGCAAAAGCCTTATAGTCATCATCATAATCAAGCGTATCAACACTGCTCTTTATTTCATTAAGCGACGCCGCAAAAGTGGTTTTGAGAAATGAATGCTGGTTGAAAAAATACCGGTGGCTGATACCGGCTACCCCGGTCCTGCCCTTGTCAATGCCAAAGTAGTTTCCATCCTCATCGTCCCATTTGCTGCTGTCGGCTACAGGGTCGTTCTGGCTTTGGTTGCTACCGCCAAGCCCAAACAGGGTAAAGGTTCCAGCCTTTTGGGTGGGGAAATTAAATTTAAAGCTTAGGTCCTGGTATTCAGGCAGATAGCTTCCGGTAAGATCAACTACTTTGTTCAGCAACCCAAGCGTGCTGTAGCGATAATTAATAAGGTATGACGCCTGTCCGCCCTTTTTAAAATACCCCTCGGCGGCCGCTTCAATACCCAATGCACCAATCATAAATGCATACTCGCGTTTGCGGGTGTTTCCATTGCGCAGGTTCAGGTCGAAAACACCTGCCGAGGCATTACCATATTCAGCAGGAAAGGCGCCGGTAAAAAAGTCGGAAGTGCCAAGCGTGCTGCTGCTGAGCATACTGATAGCCCCACCTGCATTACCCAGCCCGCTAAAATGGTTGGGGTTTGGTATCTCGATGCCTTCAAGCCTCCACAAAACGCCCTTGGGCGAGTTGCCCCTTACAATAATTTCATTACCGCCATCCCCGTTGGCGCTTACCCCCGGAAAGTTCATGGCCATGCGCGCGGGATCGAATACCGAAACCGGGTACCGGCGGGTATCTTCTACCGAAAATGACCGCGAACTGGCAGAAGCAAATTCGTTGAGCGCTTTGCCTTGCTTTTTCTGGCCTTTTACCACAACCTCTCCCAAATTTGATAATTTTTCAACCAGTGAAATATTAAGTTCGGTTTCCTTGCCCGATGAAATAAGGATTTCAGCCACCACCCTGTCTTCATAACCCACCCTTGAAACCAAAACGGTTTGGCGGCCAAGCGGCACATTGGTAAGCAAAAAATACCCGAGAGAGTCGGTAACAGCGCCGGTGGATGCGCTTTGCAGGCGAATGCTCGCGTCGCCAATGGGTCTTTTACTATCGGCATCCGTTACAGTGCCTTTTACATTTTGTGTAAGTTTTGGCTGGGCTGTTCCAGCCATTACCACCAGCAAAAAAGCTGCCGGCAACATAAATCTGAGTTTCATTGTGTGATGCTTTTGGTGTGATAACAGCAAAGTCCGCTTTCACCCTTACGAAGACCTCCGGCTTTTTTTTAGAAAAAAACTTTGATTTTGAATAAATGGGCAAACCGCACTCCGAAATAACTTTTGAATTAAGGCAGGAATATTTTGGACAAAGTTAGCTAATTAGATA
Organism: uncultured Chitinophagaceae bacterium; assembly: GCA_964444195.1. Classification (GTDB taxonomy): domain Bacteria; phylum Bacteroidota; class Bacteroidia; order Chitinophagales; family Chitinophagaceae; genus Phnomibacter. The sequence continues at coordinate 6,518 of CAYUGH010000016.1, read as the reverse complement.
ACTTTGCATTGTGGGTCAAAACTTCATTCGACACATATTTTATTACAAAAATTATTTTCTGGACTTCTTTAACGAACAGACAGAAGATGTACAAAGGAAGTTTAACTGGACATTAGAACTCATTGCCACTATAGACCATGTTCCAAAGAAATATTTTCAACACATGGAAGGAACAATTGGGTTGTATGAAATACGGGTTGAAGTTGGAAGTAATATTTTCAGGGCCTTTGCCTTTTTTGACGAAGGGCAATTAATAGTGGTGGCTAATGGGTTTCAAAAGAAAAAGCAGAAGACACCGAAAAATGAAATTGAATTAGCTAAGAAAATAAAAAAGGAGTACTTCAGTGAAAAAGACAAAAAATAAAAATCTGACCTCATTTGCCAGCCATCTTGATAAACAATATGGAAAAATTGGGACTGCAAAAAGAGATGCCTATGAACAAGGCTTCGAAGCATTTAAACTTGGTGTTCTTATTCAGGAAATGCGGGAGAAGCAGAACCTGACACAAGAACAACTTGCTATTAAATGTGGGACGACAAAATCTTACATTTCAAGAATTGAAAATAATGCCAGCGACATACGACTTTCTACACTCATGCGTATAGTAAAAGAAGGCCTTGGCGGACACTTAAAATTGAGTGTAGCGTACTGACGAAACGGGAATGCTTCCTAAAAAAAAGTAGGAATTCGCTACTACTTAACTGGTGTTGGTTTCCGCTTTTTAAATAATGCAAAACCCGCTATCAACACCCAAACCACATTTACCACCGCTGATGGATAGGCCCCATGCCAGGCAGTATTGGCCACAAAAAAAGAACCGCCCACCATATTTGCCCAAATGTAGGCCGTTGATCCTGCTGTAAGTTTACCCTTGATATTGAGGTAGTAAGCGCCCACAATCAGTACACTTGCAATCCAGCCGATGGTTTCAATAAAAATGTTCATGGTGAGTGATCTTCGGGTAAAGTTCAGGCATAATAGAAGAATAAAAGTTCGGTTTACCTTCACAGGGTTTTCAACCATTTATTATATGGGCAAATTTTTCGATACCATCCAACCGCATCACCAGTTATTTATTGAAAATCAGCACATTTTCTTTGTTGCTACTGCCCCGCTCAGTGGCAATGGAAGGGTCAATCTTTCCCCCAAAGGGCTAAATGCTTTCAGGGTTTTTGACGAACATACGGTAGGTTATATGGATCTCATCAGCAGTGGAAACGAAACTTCGGCGCATACGCTCGAAAACGGGCGGATCACGCTGATGTTTTGCTCTTTTGAGGAAAAGCCAATCATTCTACGATTGTACGGAAAGGGTCGCGCCGTAATACCGGGCAGCGAAGCGTGGCAAAAATATGCGCCGCATTTTACCATTTACCCAAGTACCAGGCAACTCATTATCGCCGAAATCGACCTGGTACAAACCTCCTGCGGGTTTGGCGTTCCGTTGTACCATTATGAAGGCGAGCGCGACATTCATTTTGAATGGGCCGAAAAAAAAGGCGCCGAGGGCTTAAAGCAATATATGGCTGATAAAAACCTCGTTAGCCTCGATGGGTTGCCCACTGACCTGGCGGTTAACCAGGGATAAATACCAACAGTTGTACATAAAAAAAGGGTCGCATAAGCAACCCGGTAATTATTTTATAAAAAGCAATTTGCTTATTCAGCAGTTTGCTCTTCGCTTTCAGCTTCAGGTTCGGCCTCGCGTATTTTAAATTCAATACCCGCCGCATCAATCTGGGTGAACCACTTTATCATCTTACGCATATCGCTGCCATATACCCGGTCAAAATCCATATCGGGGTAAACCTCACCAAAATACGCTTTTACCGCTTTGGCATCTTTTGGATCTGGCAATGCTTTACCGGCTGCTTTCATGGCATTGAATATGTCCACAAGGTTTACGTTATCTTGTACGGTATAAATTTCAATGCTTTCGAGGTGCGAAAACTGGTGATTACGGCTGGTGACAAATTGGGTGGCGCCCGTTTCAAGATTTTTTACAATAGCGCCATCGTTTTTTGAGGAAACCATTTCAAAAAGCCCGGTATGGCCGGTAACCGCAATGAGTTTACTATATTCCATAGATGATTAAATTCAATTTGGGGCTGCAAAGTAAGGTCTTCGGGCAGGAAATGACAAGTATATTAACAATTATGGTGGTGTAACGGTATTCAATACGGCGTTATAGACCCGAAAAAATCCGTTCCCATTATGTTTACGCCTATTTTTGCAGCCCGGATTTTCAGGTAGAAAAACGGTGTATTTAAACATGGACAATGTAATTAGCCATAAAGCGGATGAGGCAGAAATGCTGCTGAACAGCCTGGATAAGGAGCATTTACCCCGGCATATTGCCATTATTATGGATGGAAACGGCCGCTGGGCCAAAGAGCAGGGGCAGGATCGCCTGTTCGGCCATTTTCACGGTGTGGAAAGCGTACGCAATATTGTGGAAGGCTGTGCCGAACTTGGCATTGGTTACCTTACCTTATATGCTTTCAGCACCGAAAACTGGGACCGCCCCGAAAATGAAGTGAACGGATTAATGGAATTGCTGGTGGACACTATCCGTAAGGAAACAGAAACTCTGAACCGCAATAATATTAAACTGCAGGTGATTGGCGACAGGCGCATGCTTGGGGCCGATGTAAACCACGAACTGGATGAAAGCCTTGAAATGACAGCCGCCAACACCGGTTTGAACCTGATTATGGCGCTCAGCTACAGCGGCCGATGGGAACTGGTAAATGCTGTAAAAAACATTGCCCAGGATGTGGAAGACGGGAAACTGAAAGCTGCCAGCATTGGGCAGGATACCTTGCAGAACTACCTTTGGACCAGCGAATACCCCGATCCGGAACTGATGATACGAACCAGTGGCGAATACCGCATCAGCAATTTTTTGCTTTTCCAACTGGCCTATGCCGAATTGTATTTTACCAATACCCGCTGGCCCGATTTCAGGAAAAAACACTTGTATGAAGCCTTGCTGGATTACCAGAAAAGGGAACGCAGGTACGGCAAAACCAGTGAACAAATTGAGCTTGAAAACCTGGTTTGATACAGGCCAGGAATAACATAATGGATTTCTTAACAGCTAACCGAAATCCTTTTAACATACACTTACCACCTAAGATTTTATCTTGCCGTGCTTCTTTTCAATCCTATGTCTTCTAAGTATTTGAAAATCAACATAAATAGTTCATCATTCTTCAGGAAAAGCATCTTTGGTGCATTTTTTCTCGTCATTTCTGCATCATTAATGGCGCAGGATACAACGGTAACCTCCATTGATCCTGAACTTGAAGCCATTTTTACCCAGAAAATTCCGCAGGAATATGAGATCGGGACTATTACGGTAACAGGCAATAATTTCTTCGATAATTCGCTGCTTATTTCCATTGCCAATATTGCCACCGGCGATAAGGTAAAGCTACCCGGTGATGATGCGTTCAGCAAAGCAATCCAGGCGCTTTGGAAACAAAACTATTTCAGCAACGTAACTATATATATTAACCGGCTCGAAAAACCCAATAAGCTTCATATTGAAATTGAAGTGCAGGAAAGGCCAAGGCTTGCCAAGTATAGTTTTAGCGGTATAAAAAAGAGCGAAGCCGAAGATCTCCAGGAAAAAGTAGGATTGGTGGCCGGGCGGATAGTAACCGAAAACAACCGCCTGAATGCAAAGGAAGCTATCCAGAAATTTTATGCTGAAAAAGGCTACAGGAATGTGACCACTTTTATTGAAGAAAAATCCAGCACCAATGTGCAGAACTCGGTTGACCTGGTATTTATAGTGAACAAAGGCAATAAGGTAAAAATTGGTGATGTTTATATTTCGGGCAACGAAAACATAAATACCCTTAAGGTAAAAAAACAACTGAAGGGCACCAAAGAAGCCATGCGGATGACGCTTTACCCCATGCGGGATACCCCGGTTTTGGGCAAAAGCAGTGTAATGAGAGCGCATGACCTGCTGGTTAATTCAGGTTATTTACACCCAACCACTATTAAAAATGTGCTTGATCCCTATTTCAGGTTCAAGTTCAGCAGTTCCAAATTCAACGATAAAAAGTATGAAGAGGACAAGGAAAATGTGGTAGAATTTTACAATTCAAAAGGATACCGCGACTCGAGGATAGCCAAGGACACTATTTACAATGGCAAAAGCGGCAACCTTGTGGTAGAAGTTAAGGTTGACGAAGGACGGCAGTACTTTTTTGGTGATATCTATTTCAGGGGAAATACCAAATACTCCGATTCGATCCTCAACTTGATACTTGATATCAGGAAAGGCGAAGTGTACAATAAGGAAACGCTTGACAAGAGGCTGGGCAAGCAAATGAGCCCCGATGGCGGTGCTGACCTTGGCGCCTTGTATATGGATGATGGTTATCTTTTCTTTAGGGCCGAAGCCACTGAAACCCGCGTGTACAACGATACCATTGATTTTGAGATCAGGGTTTTTGAAGGCCCGCAGGCTACTATTAAAAACGTAAGGATTACGGGTAACGAAAAAACGAAGGAATTTGTAATCCGCCGTGAATTAAGGACCATTCCCGGTGAAAAGTTCCGCCGTTCGGACCTGATCCGTTCACAGCGAGAAATTGCCAACCTGAACTTTTTTAACCAGGAAACTATTGGTATCAACCCGGTTCCCGACCCTACCGATGGTACGGTGGACATCAACTACTCTGTAGAAGAAAAATCAAGCGATCAGCTTGAACTATCAGCCGGATGGGGTGGCGGTATTGGCTTAACCGGTACGCTGGGTGTTACCTTCAATAACTTCAGTCTCCGCAATATCTTTAAGAAAGATTCCTGGGATCCGCTTCCTTCCGGCGAAGGCCAGAAATTAAGTGTTCGTTACCAAAGTAACGGTAGCGCCTTCAGGAGTATTAATGTGAGCTTTACCGAACCCTGGCTGGGTGGCAAACGCAGGAACGCCTTCACCGTAAGCTTTTACAATACCAAGTTTTCCAACTCATACAACCCGGCAACGGGCCAGTACGAAAAATACCCCTCGTCCTTCATAAAAACCACGGGTGCTACCATTGCATTGGGTAAACAACTTCGTTGGCCCGATGACTATTTCAACTTTACCATGAGCGCCAGCTACATGCGCTATACCCTGCAGGATTACCAGTTTTTTGAAGATTTCAGGAATGGTATTGCAAACAATGTAAACATGAAGTTTTCGCTTTCGCGTTCTTCAATCGATCAGCCTTTGTTTCCCCGCAGTGGTTCAAACTTTACAGCCAGTTTGCAAATAACTCCGCCATGGTCTTTGCTGGGTGGTGGCAAAACCTACGAAACTTCTGCGGAAAAATATGAGTGGATCGAGTTTCATAAATGGCGTTTTACAGGCGAAACCTATGTTCCGCTCGGCCGCCCGCATGGTGCAGAAAAAAACCACCAGTTTGTGTTGAAACTTGCTGCCAAATACGGTTTCCTCGGAAAATACAACCCTGACCTGGAGATATCTCCATTCGAACGCTTCCAGGTGGGTGATGCGGGTTTGACCAACCAAACGGCACTAATTGGTTTTGATGTAATTGCCCACAGGGGTTATCCCGTTTACCAAACCAGCAACCCCAAGGTTAACCCCGACCAGCAGGGCGCCAGCCGCTACTTTACCATCTTTAATAAGTATGTAGCCGAAGTTCGTTACCCGCTTAGCACCAACCCGAGCAGTACCATTTATGCACTCAGCTTTTTTGAAGCTGCCAATGGCTGGTACAGCCTCAAGGAATACAACCCCTTCCTGCTTCGCCGCAGCGTTGGTTTGGGTATGCGTTTCTTCCTGCCGATGTTTGGTTTGCTTGGATTTGACTATGGTATCGGCCTCGACCGTATGAAACCGGGAGAAGGCTTTAAGGATGCCACGAGATTTACCTTTATGCTGGGCTTCGAACCTGAATAACAGCCTGATAATAAATGATTTGGAAATGCACCTGGTAAAATGCCGGGTGCATTTTTGCTTTAGGATATTACACTAATTCTATTTCGGAAAGTTCCTTACCAATTTCCCTTACACCCCTTAGTATTCGTATCCTTTGATTGCTTGAAGGTTTCTTTTTACCCATTATGTATTGGCCAAGCAACGAAGGATGCATTCCAATTTTTTTTGCCAGGGCAGATGCATTGAGTACCTTATAATATTCAAAAAATGAGGGCAAATCAAGTGTCAGTTTGATTTGTTCCATTGATACAAATGGCTTCTCATTGAATTCAAAATATAGGTTTAATGCTTCCGTAATCTTTGCCTTAATTTCATCCAAGGTGTCGCCTGCGGTATAAACAGGGTATTTTTCCGCTCCTGCCGAAAACCCGGTACCCGTTTTCTCTACTGTTATATCAATTCTTTTCATCGTGTATTTTATTTTAAGCCAGCCTGCTTTTTAATTTTCATTTCTAATCCCTTACCAATTTCTTTAGCCCCATGGTCAGGAACAACTATCCAAGTCGCGAAAACCAAATGACCCACTTTTTAGAACCAAACGGCCTAATATAC
>CAYUGH010000015.1:0-64219 GCA_964444195.1 uncultured Chitinophagaceae bacterium | reverse complement strand
TTTGCTTTTGCCGGTTTCCATACCGATCTATGCCGCCGCCGGGTACTATGCAATGTAAATGTGGATGAAGGGTAAGTGTTTGGCCCCAGGTATGCAGAATGCTTATCATACCTGTTTGCGCACCCATCCATTTGTGATCGCAGCCAAACCCATTAATGACACTCCATGCCGTTGCAAACAGCAGGTTGTACATAACAGCGGGCTGGAGCAACCGGCCGGAGATTATTAACTGCTGAACCTGCTTCGTTTTGCTGCATCGTTCCCGGGGTGTTTTTTTTCTTAATTATGAGGCTCCTTTATATTTACGTTAATCTGATTTTGTGCATCACGCATAATTGCCTCAATTCTTATTTTTCTTCCTCTTTGCCTCCAGTTCCCGTTGAGCATCTAAAATCAATTGTTCCAGTTCGGCCTCATCCAAATCAGAGCTATCATTATCCATAGTGGTTTTTAGCGAATCAGCCTGAAGCACTTCTTCCCTGGCTTTGCGTTTGAAATAACCCCTGAAAAGAAAGCTGCTTTGCATAGCTTTCATATTTTCATTGAATTCCGCGGCAGCATCCCGCATGGTTATAATAGCCGAATCGGTGGAAACCATTACCTGGTCAATACGGTTGGAAAGTGTATTGGTATTGACCAGGCTACCGATAGTACCCTCACCTGCATTAATCTTACTGGTAATGCCGGCCAGCGAAGCAGTCATTTTTTGAGCATTGGCCGAGGTTCCTTCGAGGCTGTTGGCAAGGGTATTGGTATATAGCAGCCTGCTGATAGATCCATCCCCTTCCCGGATTTGGGTAGCCATGTGAGCAAGCTCACCTGTAATGATGCCTGCATTATCGGCAATGGTGGTAAATTTTGAAATGATCTCCTCCATGCCAACCGGGTTGACCGATGAAATGCGGTCCCCGTCATTCAGTAAGTTCTTTTCATTGTCGGAGCCGGGCAGAATGGTAATAATTTTATCGCCCATAAGCCCCGAAGACCCAACGGTTGCTATGGCATCTTTTTTGAGGAAGGGCTTTACATCGGATTGAAGGATCATATCTACCCGAACCATCGTATCGGAAACAAAGCTGATATTATCAACGGTACCCACTTTTATGCCCGCAAACAGGATGTTATTGCCAATTTGCAGACCTCCTACATTTTTAAAAGTGCCATAGATATTAAAAGTATTGCCAAACATATTTTTATTGCTTCCAATAACAAATATGGCGATGACCAGGAGCACAATACCAACGATGGTAAAAATGCCCGTTTTCAGTTTTTGAGAATTAGATATGTTCATAAAATCTTTTTATCAGTGTTTACAAGGCAGATAGCCGCGCCAGGTTATCCTTTTATGCGGCCTATTTAAAGAAGGAGCGGACAAATGGGTCATCCCCTTTTTCCAGTTCTTCATAATTCCCTTCAGCTACAAACCGCCCGTCATTCATTACCAACAGGCGATCCCCGGTGATTTTTGCACAAGCCATATCATGGGTAATAATTACCGATGAAGTATGGTATTTCTTTTGCATTTCAAGTATAAGCTCGCTTATTTCCCTTGAAGTAATGGGGTCAAGCCCGGTAGTTGGCTCATCATACAGCATAATTTCGGGCTGCAGTATCAGTGTCCTTGCCAGCCCTACCCTTTTGCGCATGCCGCCCGAAAGTTCTGCAGGCATTTTATCAATCGCCTCCGCCAATCCAACTGATTCGAGTACATCCGTTATCCGTTGATTGATCTCATCATCGTTCCGTAACTTAAGAACCCTTGTCAGCGGAAAGGCAAGGTTTTCCCGCACTGTCATAGAATCGTACAGCGCGCCGCTTTGAAAAAGGAAACCCACTTTGCCCCGCAACTCTTTCAAACCATCATCCGAAAGCTCTTTAACTTCCTGCCCAAGCACCATGAGGCTACCTTCATCCTGTGTAAGCAGGCCAACCATACATTTTATATTCACCGATTTGCCCTGCCCCGACCTGCCCAGCACCACCAGGTTTTCGCCCCTGTGCAATTCCATGTTGATATCGGACAACACTTCATGCCCGCCAAATGATTTTTTCAGGTTTTTAATGGATATCACCACTTCATTAACCCCTTGCAGTGGCTGTTCAGGCACTTCTATTCTGGTGATATCTTCCATATATATTTAGTTATACGCGATCACGGATGTCAACTGAACGGCTATGGCATCCAGTACAATCACCCATAAGGATGCCGATACAACGGCTGAATTAGCAGCAATGCCTACACTTTCCGTTCCTTTGCCTGCATTGTACCCTTTAAAGCAGCCAACAAAACCAATAGCAAATCCAAAAAACAAAGTTTTCAGCACTGCAGGTACCAGGTCTGAAAATTCAAGCACTGCAAATGCCTTGGTAAAAAACAGCCGTAAGGTCATGTCATTATTGATATTGGATGCAACAAAACCTCCAAACAGGGCCAGCGCATCTGCCAGCAAAGTAAGTAAGGGGATCATTATTATACAGGCCAGGATGCGGGTGACCACAAGGTATTGAATGGGATTGGCGCCCGATACTTCCATGGCATCGATCTGCTCACTTACCTTCATGCTTGCCAATTCGGCCCCCATGCTCGAAGCAATTTTTCCTGCACAAATCAGCGCAATAATTACAGGGCCAATTTCGCGGATGATGGAAATGGCTACCATGCCCGGCACAAAGCTTTCCGCGCCAAAATCGCGCATGGTAGGTTCCGATTGTATGGTCATTACCAGGCCCAGTATAAACCCGGTGATGGCAACCAAACCAATGGATTTATTTCCTACTATAAAGCATTGCCTGAAAAATTCATTCCATTCAAATCCGGGACGGAAAATATTCCTGAAGAACCGTGCGAAATAAAAAACCTGCTCGCCAGCCAATTCAAATTGCCGGTTCCAAACCGTGGTTTTTGCAATCATTGCTTAGAAGTTAAATATTTTCATTCAATATAACTATTTTATGTAATATTCAAGCAAACACCCGATAGCTTTCACTACCGGGTGTTTGCTTGTCATTCATCATGCACAACTTAAGACGCCTTTTCCTTCGCTTCCTTATTTTCAGGCCCTTTAGTTGCGCCGCGGTGTGTGGCTTTAATTGCAGAGAACTTAATTTTCAACCCGGCAATTTTTGTGTTATCTCCATTAGGAGCATCCTTTTCAACTGTGTTTTTCCGGGTATCCAATGCTTCGTACAGCACTTTTATTTCATCCCAATCTTCGCGGGAGTAATTATTCTTATTACCGTCAACAGTGTTTACGAATTTTTTATACACGTCAAGCAGATTGGCTCCGGTTACATAACTGAAACTCATATCCTTTCCTATTATACCTTCACCAAATAAAGCATTTCTTAAATTGGTTCTGTAATCAGCAGAGGCCGTTTCGATTGCGTTTTCAGCTACCTTGATATTTTCCTGGTACGAAGCTTTTAAAGCATTGTATTTAGCAATACTTTCATCCAGCTTAGCCTGGTCATCCGCAGCCAATTTCTCCTTTTCTTTTTCAGCCTGTGCAATACGTTCCTGGTAACCTTTCTCCAAATTGTCCCAGTATTCGCTGGTGTACACAGGTGTAAGTACCTGAATGGAATCCACATATGAAATTACTCTGTCGGCATTTTGTTTCGCTTCCGTTTCCGGCGACTGGCAGCCGCTGAAACCTGCTGCTACAATGGCGGCAGTCATTACTAATTGTATGCTTTTCATTTTACTATTTTTTTCTATGTAAAGGTGGGGTATAGAACCCCGAAAGACGTTATACTATAAATTGAAAGATTTACATGATTACCATAAATGGAGAAAGCTTTGCCTTTGATATTATTTAAATCTTAAATAAACCTATAATAGCATCATAAGGTGTCCTTTTTGCAAAATCCCGGTATGGGCATCCAGCTTAAAATTCTGGTGAAAAGTAATGTGCTGGGATAATTAACCCAGGTTTCATCCTTCTGAAAATAATTTCCAATATTTCCAACCTCCAATTTGGGAGAAAATTGGACATTTGCTGCTTTACGTTGATCCTCAAGATTCCTTGCATATGCGTTTTTTATTCAAAGCCTTCCTTTGTTTGCTGCCCTTCACAGGTTTAATGGCCCAAATTCAGCCCAAAGCCATTACCCTTAAGCGTTTTATTGAAAAATGCCATTATGCCCCACGCCCGGTTGACGATAGTTTCAGCAAAGACCTGTACCATAAAATGCTGGAGGAGTTGGACCCTTACCGCATTTACCTTGATGCCACGCAACTAAAAAAGCTGGAACCGTTTCAAACCACGCTTGATGATGAGCTGAACGGGAAACCGGCTTCATTTACAAAGGAATTTGCCACAACCTATCATATTGCTTTATTAAGCCGGGAGAAAATGGCCAGGGAGCTTCTCCAAAAAGCTGCTTCGCTTCCTACAGGCGCTTCCTCCTTTAATTACGGCAAAAATGCACCCGTTGCAAAAGATTCCGTGGCTATGAAACAACGATGGCAACAATACCTCCAATGGCGCATTTTATCGAGGATTTACGAAAAATGGGAACTGGAACAGGATGATTCTGCGGAAGCTAAAACGCCGGCTGCATCTTCTGAATGGTTTACCAATGCAGAAAAATCGGCAAGGGAAGGCTTAAACAAAAGGATTGATCAGCGGATACTGGAGCATGAAAAAGGGGGCATTGCAGAAACAGAGAAACTGGTAAATGAAATATACCTGCGGTCCATAGCCCATTGTTTTGACCCGCATACCGACTATTTCGACAGCCGCAAACAAAAGGAATTTTCTGAATCACTTAGTTCTGAAGTGCTCGAGTTTGGGTTTGGCATGGCAGAAACCGAGGATGGCGATATAGTGATAACCGAGCTGAAACCGGGAAGCGCCGCCTGGAACAGCGGGAATATTTATCCCGACGACAAGCTGGTGAAAATTAAAACCCACGCGGGGAAAGTCATTAATGTGAAGGAGGATGGATACCAAACCGTAAGCAAAGTGCTTGACGAAGCGGGCAAAGAGGAAATTGAACTGACCCTTCAATCGGCTGATGGAAAAATACGGCAGGTAAAGCTTCAGAAGAATGAAACGCCGAACGAGGAAAACCTGGTGCGTGGCTACCTGCTTACCGGGCTCAGGCGGATGGGGTATATTGCCCTCCCCTCTTTTTACACGGCCTGGGGTGAGCAATCAGGGTCGGGCTGTGCAAACGACCTGTCGAAGGAGATTTTGAAACTGAAGCGTGAAAAAATTGAGGGACTGATACTGGACCTGAGGTACAACGGGGGCGGCAGTTTGCAGGAGGCCATTGAGTTGGCAGGCATATTTATTGAAGCGGGCCCCATGACCATTGTAAAGGAATCCACCGGCGAAAGGGGAACGCTGAAAGACCCATCAAGAGGTTCCATTTACGATGGGCCGCTGATGGTATTGATAAACGGGCAAAGCGCATCGGCAAGCGAATTGGTGGCGGGCACTTTACAGGATTATAAACGCGCCGTGGTAATGGGCAGCCCAAGCTTTGGCAAAGCCACCATGCAAATGACCCTGCCAATGGATACCACCATTTTAGCCAACCGGACAGTGGATGAAAAAAAATATAACCCAACCAAAAAATACGATGACTATGTAAATGTTACCATCGGGAAAATTTACCGGGTTAGCGGAAACACCAACCAACTGGTAGGCGTAAAACCTGATCTTGAACTACCCGATGCATTTTCAACTTTTGATTATACTGAGCGCAGCCTTGATTTTGCATTGCCTTCCGATACCATTGTACAAAAGGTACCTTTTACTCCGTTGAGTGGCTTATACCCTGCAAATAATTTTGCAGCGGCTACCACCGAAATAAATAAGAGCCCGTATTTTGAAAAGCTGGCGGCCTGGGTGGCCCAAATGAAAAAAAGGAATGAAGACAATACGATTCCCCTGCAATGGGAAGCCTACGCCGCTTATGAAGCAAGCAATACGCCGCCCGAAGAAAAAGCACAAACTGACAGTTCCAAAGGAACCATTAAAGCTGAAAATACTTCCTACACCACCCGCTTGCTTGAGCTTGAAAGCGAATGGGAAAAGGAAAACAACCAATGGTTCCTGAATAACCTGCTGAATGACCCCTACATTCTTTCTGCTTATACAGCTATGTCTATATTATTCTTTTAACCAATACAATTCAAATCAAAACATGATCTCAAAATTTCCATCCTTCCTTTTTATTTTACTGATTGCATCCATAGCGCTATCGGCCCAGCCTGTTGAATCGGCAGTTACCCCGCTTGAAAAGATCAACGAACAAATGTCGCTGCTGAATAACAAGTACATTATTTATGTAAGCGAAACAGCGCATGGCAAAAAGGTAAAAAAGGCCGAAAAAAAGCACCAGGCCTACCTGGACCAGATCACTAACTTTCGCTACGCACTGGCGGAAATACCTTACTATAAAGGCGACAAGAGCCTGCATGAGGGCACTAAAAAATACCTGAAAATGGTGGAGAACATCCAAAAGGAAGACTATGGAAAAGTGGTAAACCTCGAGGATATAGCCGAGCAAAGCTATGACGCCATGGAAGCCTACATTTTATTTAAAAAGAAGGTTGACGAAAAGATGACCGAAGCGGGCAAAGAATTTGACCAGGTGCAGAAGGAGTATTGCGGGCGCAACAACATCAACCTGGTGGAAGGCCCAAAAACCGAGCAAAGTGAAAAAATGAAGGCTATTGATGCCGTGTCGGAATATTATGATGAAATGTACCTTGTTTTTTTCAAGGCCGCCATTCATGATGAGCAGGTTGTAGAAGCCATGGATGCCAAAAACATTACAGCCCTGGAACAGATTAAAGGATCGTTGCTTAAATATTCGCAGGAAGGACTTGCCAGGCTGGATACTTTTCGCAGCTATAAAAATGATGGAACGCTGAAATCATCCTGCCGCAGGGCAATGGAGTTTTTTAAGAAGGAATCAAACTTGCTTGAAAGTGTTTCGGATTACTTTTTAAAAGTGGAAGATTTTGAAACCATTAAAAAGAATTTTGAACGCAACGCCAAAGCAAAAAACGATCAGAAAGAAATTGACAAGTATAACGCGGCGGTTAAAGAATTGAACAAATCCATGGAAAAATTCAACCAAACAGTGCAGACCCTCAACAAGGGTCGGGCCGACGCCATTAATAACTGGAATCAGACCAGCAAGAGCTTTATGGATACGCATATTCCGTACAGCAAGTAGAGTTAACCGGTTGACGAGTTAACCGGTTGACGAGTTAACTAGTTAACCAGTTAACTCGTCAACTTATCAACCTCACTTATGCACCTCGCTGGTAAAGTGGAAAGTAATTTCAGGATTGTTCGTCCGCTCTGTATTCAAAAACCATTCGCTTTGAGCCAGGTAAACCAGGTGGCCATCCTTGTCTTCGGCAATGTTCTGCATTTTAAAACGGGTAAAATCATCGAGCTTTTTCTGATCGCTGCTCGTTATCCAGCAGGCTTTATAAAATGGCAGCGTATTAAATTGAACTGAAGCGCCATATTCATGCAAAAGCCTGTACTGTATGACTTCAAACTGCAGTTCGCCTACACAACCTATAATTTTTTTATTGCCCCCAAATTGGGTAAAAAGCTGCGCCACGCCTTCATCCGTTAGTTGCAAAAGCCCCTTTTCCAATTGCTTGGTTTTCATGGGATCCTTGTTTACCACTTCCTTAAATATTTCGGGGCTGAAGGTGGGGATACCGGTAAAGAAAAAATCTTCGCCTTCGGTAAGCGTATCCCCAATTTTAAAGTTGCCTGTATCAAACAAGCCTACCACATCGCCGGGGAATGCTTCTTCCAGCACTTCCTTGCTACGGGCCATAAAAGTGTAAGGATTGCTGAAACGAAAATCCTTATCGAGCCTTACGTGGTGGTAATATTTATTTCGTTCGAACCTGCCGCTGCAAATGCGCAGGAATGCAATCCGGTCGCGATGCTTTGGATCGAGGTTGGCATGTATTTTAAAAACGAACCCGCTTAGTTTATCATCGCCCGGGGTAACTGCACGGGTGGTGGTTTGGCGAGGTTGTGGATCGGGCGCAATACGCACAAACGTTTCCAGCATTTCCCGAACACCAAAGTTGTTTACCGCACTCCCGAAAAATACCGGGGCCGTTTTGCCGATACGGTAATCCTCAACATCCAATTCGCCGTACACCCCATCAACCAATTCCACATCGTCCCGTAAAGTTTCAGCATCCTTCTCCCCTACTTTTTTATCAAGCAATGCTGCCTGCAAGTCGGTAATTTCTACAACATCTTCATCCATTGCTTTTGTACCTGCTGTAAAAAGGACCAGGCTCTTTTCATGCAGATCATACACCCCTTTAAAATCTTTACCGCTGTTGATAGGCCAGGTCATAGGGTGCAAGTGTATCTTCAGTTCCTTCTCAATTTCTTCTAAAAGATCGTAGCGGTTTTTACCATCACGGTCCATTTTATTGATGAAAACCATCACAGGCGTATTGCGCATGCTAATCACCTCCATTAGCCGGCGGGTTTGCTCTTCTACCCCATTCACGCTATCAACTACCAGTATAACGCTATCTACAGCAGTCAGGGTGCGGTAGGTGTCCTCTGCAAAGTCCTTGTGACCGGGTGTATCCAGCAGGTTGATGAGAATGCCCTTGTACTCAAAGCTCATTACGGATGTAGCCACGCTGATACCACGCTGCCTTTCAATTTCCATAAAGTCACTGGTAGCATGTTTCTTTATTTTGTTGCTTTTTACGGCGCCGGCGGTTTGTATGGCGCCGCCAAACAGCAACAGTTTTTCAGTGAGCGTAGTTTTTCCCGCATCGGGGTGGCTGATGATGGCAAAGGTTCTTCTGCGCGATATTTCGTTTTGGTACTTCATTCAATAAAAATCTTAACAAAAAACAGGGTTGCAAAGGTAAGGAAAAGCAACCCCTGTGCCGGAGTGGTAAAACCACAGGCAATTCATTAATAAAAACGCCTGCACCTAAATTGAAATGCAGGTTCAGATAAGTTTAATTTTTTCCAGATGCGGATTTCCGCTCGTATTTGCAGCAGCCATGTAGTTTGTCATACACTTTATCGGGCGCAGCAAATAATTCAGTATCGTGCCCAACAGAAGCTACTTTTTTTTGCAGGTCTTTGTTATTCGTCTTTGAAGCATCGTATGTTACGGTCAGAATTTTTGTATCCTTATTCCAGGTAGCAGCAGTTACTCCATCTCCCTGCACAGCTTTTTCAATCCTGCTTTTACACATGCCGCAATTGCCATACACTGTAAAACTATCCGTTTTTTCCTGGGCAAAAACACCTGTAAAAACTAATGAAAGTACACAAACAAATAGGACCCTTATTGATTTCATAACAATGGTTTTTCAGCTGCAAATATCCAAAAATCCTGCCTTACATAGGGAAGAAAATTCAATCGGACATGTTGAACCATTAAAAGTTAACAGTTAGCCGGCCATAGCTTTGGGAGCCACAACAATAGCAGGCACCCTATTTGCTACACCAATGGGACCTAACTTAAACTTTCGTACCCTTAATTTCATCAGGGCAATGGCATCTGCTTCGCAGGCAAAGGTTTTTTTAATATTTACCAAATGGGCAGCCAGTTTATCGTAACGCTTTGTAAGCAGCCAGGTAAAAATATGCAGGTAGTGGATACCCGAAAAAATGATAGTTTTTTTATCGGAGAGTTCGTTTAAATGTTTTTCAAACATCAGCGGATACTCCGTATAATGCGCCGCCTGCCGCAGGTGATGAAAAGCGTGATACCCATCATTCCAGCACTTTTGGTTGTACACTGTATTCACGCAGATTATCGTACTGGCCAATTCATCCTCCGGCTCGTATGGATCAATAAATGCATGCTGCGTCCAGTTGCCGAGCATCATTACCAAACGGGCAAAAAAGAAAGGAACAACAAAAACCACCAGGGTAGCTTTAAGGTTTACAAAACACATACTGATAGCAAAAACGAAAAATAAAATTTCACTCCAGGTAAGTGGCTTGTAAAACCTTGGCAGTTTACGCTTACGCAAATACAAATAGGTTTCGTAAACCCCTAAAAACATAAAGTGCAACCAATACTTCAAAAAATCCTTCAGACTATCACGCTGATAGCCCATAGTGCTGCTTGTATCATCGGGCATATTGCCCACAATATGGTGCATGCCAATATGATGGCTGTTATACCCTTCACCCAAATGACCAAACAAGGGGCAGAGGAACCATAACACATATTTCTGCATCATTTGATAAGCAGTTTTCCAAATTTTACGATGGCAAAAGCAATGTAGCATGAGCCCGAAGGAACCTTTAAAATAAAACTGGGAAACATAAAAATAAGGTAAGGCCGCAACCCACCACCACCATCCCTGCAGCACCGGCGTAAATAATAAAACGGCCCCGGGAACCACCGTAAGATGAATGGAAATAAGCAGATGGATAAAGGGTAAATCACGTTTATCCTTTATAAAACGCATCAGGAATCGCTCAAATGAACTGAGCGGTTTTTCTTTATTAAAAACGGGATCGGTAATAACAAATGGAAAGGCAATCATGAAAGAAATTAATAAGGAACAAAACAGTTTTAAATTTCCGAAGCTGGAAATACATTTTTTAATGAACTAAAACTTCGGAATGCCGGGGTAATGAAATTCCCTCCGGTTTTTTGTTAAATGATTTGATATCAAACTGTTTTGTTCTTAAACGCATCAATTCAATTGCCTCCTCATTATTTGCAAAACAACCATCTATATTAACCAGGTGGGCTGCCATCTTATCATACCGCTGTGTCATCAGCCAAACAAACAAATGGAGATAATGAACTCCACTAAATACAAATGTTTTATGCTTAACAAACTTTGGCAGCATTTGCTGAAACATAATAGGGTATTCGGTATAATGGGCGGCCTGCCTGAGATGATGCAACGCATGGTATCCATCGTTCCAGCATTTGTGATTGTAGGGTGTATTTATACAAACGAATGTGCTGGCGAGGCTATCTTCAGGATCAACCGGATCTACAAATGCATGCTGCGTCCAGTTACCAAGCATCATTACAAGCCTTGCGAATAAAAAGGGTACAATAAACACCAACAGGGTAGCTTTCAGGTTTACAAAACAAAGAGCCAGGCAACCCAGCATAAATAAAGACTCGCTCCAACTGAGCGGCACATAAAACCGCTTCATCCTGCGGCGAAACAGGTATTGAAAGGTATCATGCCAACCTAATGCCATAAAGTGTAACCAATACTGCATAAAATGCTTCAGGCTGTCGCGCTGATAACGCATTGTGCTGCTGCTGTCGTCGGGCATATTATCTTCTACATGGTGCATACCCACATGGTGGCTGTGATAACTTTCGCCCAAATGCCCAAAAAAAGGACAAACCACACGGATCACATAATAGTACATCCAACGGTATTGCTCCTTGAACATCTTTCGATGGCACATGCAATGCAGCAAAAGCCCAAAAGAACCTTTAAGCCTGAACTGGCTCCAATAAAAATAAGGTATAGCTACAGCCCACCAAACCCAACCGGAAAGCAATGGCGTAAACAATAAAATAGCCGGTGGGATCACAGTAAATTGAATGAGTGCTATCAAACGCATTAATGGAAGATCCCGCTCCTCCTTAATATAATTCTGAAGAAATGCATCGCCCGGCTGTTTTTTAAATGAAGCCGGGTTATAAACAGGATCTGTAATTAACACCGGTAACGAGAGCATAAAAATCAATAGTCAATATGAAAAGCGGTGAATGTAGGGTATAAAAAACTACAAACAACCCAAGGTAAGCCCTTAATGCGATAAAATGCCATGATATTTGCGATATGGCGTATAATTCACTGGAATCATGTTTAACAGATTTAGAAAAGACTGGTCAATTAGTTCGGATTAAAGAAGAAGTGGATCCTAACCTCGAAATGGCCGCCATTCACCTGCGGGTACACGAGGCAGGTGGCCCGGCGCTGCTTTTCGAACGGGTAAAAGGCTCAAAATACAGGGCTGCATCCAATATTTTTGGTACGCTTGACAGAAGTAAATTCATTTTTCGGGATACATTGGAACTGGTTCAAAAAATGGTACACCTGAAAAATGACCCGATCAAAGCCATTAAATCTCCTTTGCAAAACTTTTCAGCCGGACTCGCTGCCATAAAAGCTTTACCGCTCTTAAATCCTGGTAAAAAGCCAGTGTTAACACATGAAATTAAAATTACCGACATCCCACTGATTAAGCATTGGCCAATGGACGGTGGCGCTTTTGTAACCCTTCCACAGGTTTATACAGAAGATATTGATCAACCGGGCATTATGAAATCCAATCTTGGAATGTACCGGATACAACTTACCGGTAATGAATACGAAACCAATAAAGAAATTGGGCTGCATTACCAATTGCACAGGGGTATTGGCGTGCATCAAACAAAGGCAAACAAAAGGGGTTTACCCTTAAAAGTCAGTTGTTTTGTTGGGGGGCCTCCTGCTCATTCTGTAGCTGCCGTTATGCCTTTGCCTGAAGGATTAAGCGAAATGACTTTTGCCGGGGTGTTAGGCGGACGCAGGTTCAGGTATTGTTACCGTGATGGTTTTTGCATAAGCACCGATGCCGATTTTGTTATTACCGGGGAGGTTTACCCGGGAGAAAACAAACCCGAAGGACCTTTTGGCGACCATTTGGGTTATTATAGCCTGAAACATGCTTTTCCATTGATGCGGGTACGCAAGGTATTTGCAAAACCCAATGCCATTTGGCCATTTACGGTGGTTGGCCGTCCGCCACAGGAAGATACAAGCTTCGGGCAACTCATTCACGAAATTACGGGTGATGCTATTCCAAATGAAATACCGGGTGTAAAAGAAGTGCATGCGGTGGATGCTGCGGGGGTGCATCCACTTTTATTAGCCATTGGCAGTGAACGTTATACACCATATTCTCCTGCTAAACAGCCAGCAGAGTTGTTAACCATCGCCAACCATATTTTAGGTACCGGCCAGCTAAGCCTCGCCAAGTTTCTATTTATTACCGCCGATGACAGCAATCAACTCCATACCCATAATGTGCAGGCTTTTATTGAATTTGTTCTTGAAAGAATTGACCTGGCACGCGACATTCATTTTTACACCAATACCACCATTGATACGCTTGACTACAGCGGCACCGGGCTTAACACGGGCAGCAAGGTTGTTTTTGCTGCCTATGGCGATAAACTGCGCAACCTGGCTACTGAAATTCCGGCTAATCTTAGTAGCCTGAAAACCTTTGGGCAAATCCGACTTTGTATGCCCGGGGTCGTGGCGATTCAGGGGCCCAAATTCAGTTCTTATGAAAATGTTGAAAAGGAAATTGCCGCTTTAAATGGGTCATTAAATCATTTTTCCATGAGCCAGTCCGGCGCCTACCAATTGTTAAGCTCAATACCCCTGATAATTCTTTGTGACAATTGCGACTTTACCTCCGCCTCGCTTCGGAACTTTCTTTGGGTGGCATTTACAAGGTGCAATCCAAGCCACGATATACATGGCGTTAATGAATTTGTAGAGCACAAACATTGGGGATGCCGTGGCCCGCTCATCATTGACGCCCGGATAAAACCACACCATGCCCCACCTGTGGAGACTGATCCGGAGGTTGAAAAAAGGATTGATCGTATATTTTCAAAAGGCGGGAGCCTTCAAAATTTGATTTGATTATCAATATTTTACAAACTTACGTAAAGAATATTTTTTTATTACGTATTGTTTTTTATTTTTGTGGAAAGTTGGAGGATTTTATGGATGCAAAAGTCACTTTAAGCTTTGATGCCGAAGTTATTGAAAGAGCAAAGATCCTTTGTGATGAGCTGGGTA
Source organism: uncultured Chitinophagaceae bacterium (assembly GCA_964444195.1). Lineage (GTDB taxonomy): Bacteria > Bacteroidota > Bacteroidia > Chitinophagales > Chitinophagaceae > Phnomibacter. The sequence goes on along the minus strand of CAYUGH010000015.1, from coordinate 50,385 downwards.
TCAGCCTGAGCCGTTTTACCGAAATTGTGTACAGCAAAGCGTTGGAGGTTGGCCGCCCGGTAAGGATTGAAGAACTTCCTGTAAGCGCCTGGGTGAATGCTGTTGCCGAAGAAGGTCTCGTTTACCTTACACAGAATAAACGCACCAGGAAGGATGCCAAAACTGAATTTTTTGGAAGCCGAAAATGAAAAAGATTTTTGTTGATGCCAATGTTATTATTACGGTGCTAAACCGGGAGTACCCTGCATTCAGGTTATCAGGCAGGGTTTTAAGTTTGGCCGAAAACCCAAATTATACAATTTGCACATCTGCAACCAGCCTTGCTATTACTTATTATTTTGCCTGCAAGCAATGTTCAGAAGAAAAGGCGCTGGAAAAGATGCGAATGCTATGCAAATGGATTGAGGTAACGGATGCCGGAGCTAAGGAGGTAATGGCCACATTAGCCAATAAAAAGATAGTGGATTTTGAAGATGGAATAGAATATTATTCCGCCGTTCATGCAGCCTGTCATTATATTGTTACAGATGATTTAAATGACTTCTATTTTTCAGAAATCCCAGTAATGAATTGCGAAGACTTTTTGCGAAATGTTGTATTACCGGAATTGGCTCCCAAACCAAAACAAGGTTATAAACTTCGTAAAACATAACAGCCTCACCAATCGGTGAGGCTGTTTACCTATTATTATTTTTTAATGGGATTATTCAGTTACCAAACTTGCAGCGAGGTAATCAGCATTCATCCTGGCAATATTACCCAGGTTAATTCCCTTAGGGCAAACGGCTTCACAGGCGCCGGTATTGGTACAAGCTCCAAAACCTTCCTTATCCATTTGAGCAACCATGTTTATTACTCTCGTCTTCTTTTCAGGAACGCCTTGTGGCAACAAAGAAAGCTGTGAAACTTTGGCCGAGGTAAATAACATAGCCGAACTGTTTTTACAAGCTGCTACGCATGCACCACAACCAATACAGGCCGCTGCCATAAAGGCTTCATCAGCGCTATGCTTATCAATAGGAATAGCATTGGCATCAACCGCATTACCTGTATTTACGCTTATATAACCACCTGCCTGGATGATACGGTCAAATGCGGTTCTATCAACCATCAGGTCCTTAATAACCGGGAATGCTTTAGCACGCCAGGGCTCTATTACAATGGTGTCGCCATCTTTGTAAGCACGCATATGCAACTGGCAGGTTGTGTTTTGCTCCCAGGGCCCGTGCGGCCTGCCGTTAATATACATGGAACAGGTTCCGCAAATACCTTCACGGCAATCGTGGTCAAAAGCAATTGGATCCTTTCCATCCGAAATCAGCTCTTCGTTCAAAACATCAATCATCTCAAGAAAACTCATCTCCGAAGAAATGTCCTTCACCGGATAGCTTTCAAATTGTCCTTTTGATTCCGCATTTTTCTGACGCCAAACTTTCAGTGTCAGGTTCATTGAATAATGTTGCATATCTGCTTATTTCATTTGTCGGTTATTCAAACTATGGGTGCTTACTTATAACTGCGCTGGCTGGGTTTTACAACTTCGTAGTCCAATGATTCCTTATTCAATACCCATTCGTGTTCACCTTTCATTTCCCATGAAGCTACATACATATAATCTGCATCATCCCGAAGCGCTTCTCCTTCAGGAGTCTGAAATTCTTCCCTGAAGTGACCGCCACAGCTTTCATTGCGGTTCAACGCGTCAATACACATCAGTTCGCCCAATTCAATAAAATCTGCCACACGGTTGGCTTTATCCAATTCGGGATTCATTTCCCTGATATCCCCGGGTATTTTCAAATCGCTCCAGAATTCAGCTTTCAACGCCCTGATCTCTTCAATCGCCTGCTTCAAACCTTCTGAATTGCGCGCCATGCCGCACTTGTCCCACATTATTTTACCAAGGCGCTTATGGAAGCTTTCAACCGTTTTTTTACCATTAATATTTTTCAACCTTGATATGCGATCCGCCACTTCTTTTTCGGCTTCCACAAATGCGGGATGGTCTGTTGAAATTTCTTTTACATGAATTTCATCAGCAAGAAAATTACCAATGGTATAAGGAATTACAAAGTACCCATCGGCCAAACCCTGCATTAACGCCGAAGCCCCAAGACGGTTGGCACCATGATCGCTGAAGTTGGCCTCGCCCAGGCAATACAAACCCGGAATGGTGGTCATCAATTCGTAATCAACCCAAAGACCACCCATAGTATAGTGCACTGCCGGGTAAATGCGCATGGGGGTTTCGTAAGGGTTTTCACCGGTAATCTTTTCGTACATATCAAAAAGGTTACCATATTTTTCGGCCACTACAGCCTTACCCATTTTAGTGATCTCCTCGGCCGATACATTGTTCAAGCCTTGTTTACCCGCTTCAATTTTTCCGTAACGTTGGATAGCATCGGCATAATCGAGGAAAACCGCCTGCTTGCTGCTACCCACCCCAAAACCTGCATCGCACCTTTCCTTGGCAGCACGGCTTGCTACGTCGCGCGGAACGAGGTTGCCAAATGCAGGGTAGCGGCGTTCGAGGTAATAGTCGCGTTCATCTTCGGGAATATCTACAGCTTTACGTTGGTCGTCCTGCTTTTTAGGAACCCATATCCGCCCATCATTCCGGAGCGATTCACTCATCAGCGTAAGCTTGCTTTGATGATCGCCACTCACCGGGATACAGGTTGGGTGAATTTGTGTAAAACAAGGGTTTCCAAAATGAGCTCCTTTTTTATGCGCCTTCCAAATGGCGGTTACATTGCATCCCATGGCATTGGTGCTCAGGTAAAACACGTTTCCGTATCCACCGCTGCAAAGCAATACCGCATGGCCAAAATGACGCTCCAGTTCACCGGAAACAAGATCGCGCACAATTATGCCACGCGCCTTACCATCAATCAGCACCACTTCGAGCATTTCGTGGCGGCTATACATTTCAACATTGCCAAGCGCAACCTGGCGCTCCAGTGCGCTATATGCGCCCAGCAGCAACTGTTGCCCGGTTTGCCCTGCTGCATAAAACGTACGCTGTACCTGCGTGCCGCCAAACGACCGGTTGCTTAGTAAACCGCCATATTCGCGGGCAAAAGGAACGCCCTGTGCCACACACTGATCAATAATGGCGCCGCTTACTTCGGCAAGGCGATGTACGTTGCCTTCGCGGGCGCGGTAATCACCGCCTTTAATAGTATCGTAAAACAAGCGGTAAACGCTATCGCCATCGTTCTGATAATTCTTTGCAGCATTTATACCACCCTGTGCCGCAATGGAATGCGCACGTCGTGGAGAGTCCTGGAAACAAAAGGCCTTTACTTTATAGCCCAATTCTCCCAGTGCAGCAGCGGCAGAGGCGCCTGCAAGCCCGGTGCCTACCACAACAATTTCAAGTTTGCGCTTGTTGGCAGGATTTACCAACCGGCAGGTAGATTTATACGTACTCCATTTCTCATTAAGCTTACCGGCGGGAACTTTTGCGTTGAGCATATTGTTTCAGTTGAAATTTTAGATATTTATACAGTTTACGGATTCTATTATTTTATTAAAATTTCCTGCTATTTCACAAAGCATATCCTACAGAAAATAATCAGTATCCAACCCAACCTAAATACATTGAAACAGGCATAAGGGCAAAAAGCAAAGGAACAATTACGGAGTATCCAAACCCTACTGCCTGAACAATAACCAGCCACTTTTTATTTCCAAGGCCAAGCGTGCGGAATGCGCTTTGAAACCCATGGAGCAGGTGGTATGAAAGCGAAATACATGCCAGTACATACAGTACCACAACCCCAAGATTACTGAAGGTAAACTGCATCAGGTTAAACATATCGTGCATGCCATCCGTTTCGGTTAATTGATCGTGACCCATGATACGCGCCGGTATCCAAAAATGCCACCAATGAATAATGAGGAAGATAAGGAGGATGGTACCCAAAAGCCCCATGCTACGGCTATACCATTTGCTGCCTTTATTACCAAGCCCAACCGCATAACCCTGTTTTCCCCGTTTACTGCGATTTTCAAATTCAAGCACCAGGCCCTGGATGATATGCAGAAAAATGCCGAGGAAAAGGCCAATTTCAAGGATGCGGATCAACACGGTGCTTCCCATAAAATGAGCAGCTTTATTAAACATAACACCGTTTTCAGTTGAATCGAATGGCCAAAAAGGAACATTGAGGTCGGCAAAAATGCAGGCATTGATGCCAACATGAATAATCAGGAAAAGGATCAGGAAAATCCCCGTAAGTCCCATCACGATTTTCTTGCCAATGGACGAAGTAAATACTTGCTTCCAGGTCATATAGCTGTGAGTTTTTTTAAAGTGCTGCAAATTTAGCACTTGAATTCTTTGTTTTAAATAAATATTACGCCATTGTTCAAAATTGTTGCGCAATCGTTATAAGCGCCCGAATGCCAATTAAAACCATTCATCCAATTTGAAAATTTTGGTGTTGCAATCCTTCAATAAATTTGCGTATGCGTAAATCGCTTACAGTAATCTGGAACAGCCTTTTAATGGCGCTTGATGAGTTGCGGGTAAACAAACTCCGTACTTTCCTTTCGCTATTCGGGGTTACCATCGGTATTTTCTGCATTATTGGCGTACTGGCTACTGTTCAAAGCCTTGAGACAAGTATAAAAAATGACCTGAATGAGCTTGGCAACAGCACTATTTATATTCAGCAATGGCCCTGGGGCGGAGGCGATGGAGAAGAATTTAAATGGTGGGAATATATGAAACGGCCCCGGCCAAAATATGAAGAATTAAAACCTATCCAGGAAAGAAGCAGGTATGCCAAAGCTGCTGCCTTCATGCTCTTCAACAGGTCGAATGTGGAATACAAGGAAAGCATGCTTTCAAATGTGGTTTGGTATGGTTCTACCGAAGGATTCAGCGAAATCCAGGAGGTAAAGGTTGAATATGGCCGATACCTTTCAGCCAGTGAATTTGCAACCGGCGCGCCTGTTTTGGTGATGGGTTATGAAAATGCTACAAAACTGTTTGACAAACCCGAATACGCGCTTGATAAAGTGGTTGAAATCAGCGGCAGGCAGGTAACAATTATTGGAGTGATGAAAAAGCAGGGCCAAAGCATGGTTGGTGGTTGGGATTTCGACAATATCATTATCGTCCCCTTCAATTTCTGCCGCCAGGTTGTTGATCTCAGGTATGCCGACAGGTTCTTATTGGTTTCAGGAAAATCAGGGGTTCCACTGGAGGCATTTAAAGATGAGTTAAGGGGCATTATGAGGGGAATTCGCAAGCTAAAACCTACTCAAAACGACGACTTTTCGCTGAATGATGTTACCTCCAGCACAAAATCGCTGGAAGGATTTTTTGGTAATGTAAACATTGGCGGATTTGTAATTGGCGGTTTCAGCCTGATTGTGGGGCTTTTTGGCATTGCCAATATTATGTTTGTTACCGTAAAAGAACGTACCTCTCAAATCGGACTTAAAAAAGCCATTGGCGCAAAAAGATCAACCATTCTCACTGAATTCCTGCTTGAGTCGTCGTTCCTTTGCATCATTGGGGGGCTGATAGGCTTGTTGCTTGTTTTTTTAATTACCCTGGGGCTGAGTTCTGCATTGCCGTTTAAAGTTGGCCTTACACCAGGCATAGTAATACTTGGTTTAAGCATCAGTATTGGGGTGGGATTAATTGCCGGTATCATTCCGGCCTGGACCGCTGCTAAACTTGACCCGGTGGTTGCCATAAGAAGTTAGAAAACCCCGACTTTTGCACTCATTAAAAACTACTTTGAGTCGTCCCATTACTATTTTAGCTATTGAATCTTCCTGTGATGAAACCTCTGCTGCCATTTGTGTAGATGGTAAAATCAGCTCCAATATCATTGCCGGGCAGGCCGTTCATGAACAATACGGCGGAGTAGTACCTGAACTGGCAAGCCGCGCCCATATGCAGAATATTCTGCCGGTGGTGGATGCTGCGCTGAAAAAAGCAGGTTGCCGGGTTGAGGACCTGGATGCTGTCGGCTTTACCCAGGCTCCCGGTTTGATTGGCGCCTTGCTGGTTGGCTCCAGTTTTGCCAAAAGCCTTGCCTTAGGGTTGGATATTCCAGTTATTACCGTTCACCACATGCAATCACATGTGTTAGCCAACCTGATTGAAGACCCGAAGCCGGATTTCCCCTTTTTATGCCTTACAGTCAGTGGAGGCCATACCCAAATCGTGTTGGCCGAATCTCCGCTTAAACTAACCATTCTCGGTGAAACGCTTGATGATGCTGCAGGCGAAGCATTCGATAAAAGTGCGAAACTGCTCGGGCTCCCCTACCCCGGCGGTCCGTTGATAGATAAATATGCAAGCGAAGGGAAAGCCATATTCCCTTTTGCCGAGCCTCAAATCCCCGGGTTGAATTTTAGTTTCAGCGGAATAAAAACCTCTATCCTGTATTTTCTTCAGAAACAAAAAAAGGAAAACCCCGAATTTATCCAGCAAAACCTTCCCGATCTCTGCGCTTCCATTCAGGATGTGATCGTCAAAACACTGATGAAAAAGCTGAAAAAAGCTGTTCAGCAGACCGGGGTCAACAGCGTTTGCCTTGCAGGTGGAGTAAGCGCTAATTCAGGTTTGCGGAGGGCTTTACAGGATTCAGGCGAGAAATATGGCTGGAAAACCTTTATTCCTGCATTTGAATATTGCACGGATAACGCAGCCATGATAGCCATGACCGCTTACTATAAATATCTTGAACGGGATTTTGCATCGCTTGGCAGCAGTCCCAGCGCAAGGGCCGAATGGTAATTTGGAAGAAAAGTTTTTAACTTTATTTCTAAATTAGCCTGAAATATGGAAAATGAATTACAAGAACCCGCCGTCGTTTACCAAAAGAGGGTTATCACTCCCGATGAATACCTGAATATGGTTGACCCCGATGGTATTCGCTATGAGTACTGGGAAGGAGAACTATTTGCCATGGCCGGTACCACAACACGTCATAATGAAATTACTGGTAACCTTTATAATAGTTTTAGACAAAAAGCAAAAAAGCGTGGGTGCAAAGTCTTTTTTACAGATGTTAACGTTAGCCTGAAGCAGGATAATATTTACGTACTTCTCGATATTATATATACCTGCAATGAAGAAGATAAAAATTCAAAAAGGATAATAAAGAGCCCGGTATTGATAATTGAAGTTACCTCTGAGAGTACCGAATTGCACGACAGGAAACGGAAATGGAATGAATACCGGCGATTGAAATCACTGAAATATTACCTGATGGTGAGCCAGGAGAAATACAATGTTGAAATGTATTCAAGGCGAAACGAGCAAAGCCTTTTTTCATACCAGGTGTTTGAAGGGCTGGAAAGTATTATTTCATTGGATGAATTAGGGTTTATCATAACGCTCAAAGAGATTTACGAAGAGGTTGATATTGAGCCTATTACAGATTAATTTAAAGATCGGTTAAAACAAAAAGCGGCAGGTAAAATACCCGCCGCTTTTCATTTGTATCTAAAGAAGATTACTCTTCATCATCGAAACTCATCACTTCACGGGCTGTAGTCAACAGGTCGTATTCTTCCTTGTTTCCTACAATCATACCGTCAAAGTCGCGGAGGCCGGTACCGGCAGGGATCAGGTGACCGGTGATCACATTCTCCTTCAAGCCAACCATATCATCGCGCTTTCCGTGAATGGCGGCTGTGCTGAGTACTTTGGTAGTTTCCTGGAACGAAGCCGCAGATATCCAACTTTGCACTCCCAGTGATGCCTTGGTAATACCCAGGAGCACAGGCTTGGCGGTGGCAGGATTTGCATCGCGAACCTCTACGAGCGGGAGATCGCTACGACGGAGGAAACTATTCTCTTCGCGCAGTTCGCGCACGCTGATGATCTGACCGGGACGGAATTTGCCGCTGCCACCTGGTTCGGTTACAACTTTCTTATCGTAAATGCGGTCATTTTCTTCTATAAAGTCAAACCTGTCTTCCAGATCTTCTTCAAGGAATTTGGTATCGCCGGCTTCAATAATCTCAACCTTCTTCATCATCTGCCTAACGATAACCTCAATGTGTTTGTCATTGATTTTTACACCTTGTAAGCGGTACACTTCCTGGATTTCATTCACCACATATTCCTGAACCGCGAAAGGTCCTTTGATAGAGAGGATGTCGGCAGGTGAAATAGCGCCATCACTTAAAGGTGAACCGGCTTTTACAAAGTCGCCATCCTGGGCAAGAATCTGGCGGGTAAGGGGAACCAGGTATTTTTTGGTCACTCCATCCTTAGATTCAACAATGATTTCACGGTTACCACGCTTAACGGCGCCAAAAGTTACCACACCGTCAATCTCACTTACAATGGCGGGGTTGCTTGGGTTACGCGCTTCAAACAATTCAGTTACACGGGGCAGACCACCGGTGATATCGCGAAGCTTGCCAAGTACGCGCGGGATTTTCACCAAAACGGTACCGGAAGTAACTTCACTGCCTTCTTCTACCACAATATGTGAGCCAACGGGCAGGTTATAATACTTTTTATCCTTGCCACCTTCAACAATAAGGGCAGGAATCTTGGTTTTATCCTTGGTTTCAATAACTACCTTCTCACGGTGGCCGGTTTGGTCGTCCACTTGTTCGCGGAAAGTAACACCATCGAGAATGCTTTCGAAAACAACCGTACCGGCCTGTTCGGCAACAATTACGTTGTTAAAAGGATCCCAACTGCAAATCAGGTCGCCCTTTTTAATTGTTTGGCCATTTTTAATGGCAAGAATTGAACCGTAAGGAATGTTATTGGTAATCAGCAGCCGATCATTTTTTTCGTCCATAATACGGAGCTCGCCCGTACGGCCGATAACAATCTGAACCTTATCACCATTATTATTTGTCCCGGTTACAGAACGAACTCCATCAAACTGAATGGTACCATCAAATTTTGCCAGCATGGTGCTTTCTACTGAAGCAGATCCGGCCACACCACCCACGTGGAAAGTACGGAGGGTAAGCTGTGTACCCGGTTCACCGATGGATTGTGCGGCAATAATGCCCACTGCATCACCTTTTTGAGCGGTATAACCGGTAGCCAGGTTTTTGCCATAGCATTTTACGCACACGCCACGCTTGCTTTCGCAGGTAAGTACCGAACGGATTTCAACCATTTCAATACCCGAATCCTCAATATTCTGACCAATGTCTTCGGTAATTTGATCACCGGCAGCAACAATCAGCTCATCAGTAAGCGGATCGAATACGTTGTGGAGAGAGGTACGTCCGAGGATACGGTCGTACAACGGTTCTACAATGTCTTCGTTATCTTTCAATGCAGAAGTTGCAATACCACGGAGGGTTCCGCAATCTTCTTCAGAAATTACAACATCCTGCGAAACATCAACCAAACGACGGGTAAGGTAACCGGCATCCGCAGTTTTCAAGGCGGTATCGGCCAGACCCTTACGGGCACCGTGGGTTGAGATAAAGTAATCCAATACGTTCAAACCACCCTTGAAGTTGGAAAGGATGGGGTTTTCAATGATCTCGCTACCGGTGCTGCCGCTCTTGCGGGGCTTAGCCATCAGGCCACGGATACCGGCAAGCTGCTTAACCTGCTGCTTGCTACCGCGTGCGCCTGAATCAAGCATCATGTACACCGAGTTAAAGCCTTGCTTATCAATAGCCATTTCGCGGATCAGTGTTTCTGTAATACGGGTATCCACACGGCTCCAGATATCAATGATCTGGTTGTAACGCTCGTTGTTGGTGATAAGACCCATATTATAGTTATCCCAAACTTCATCTACTTCAGCTTTTGCATTATCCAGCAATTGCTGCTTGATATCGGGGATGATCAGGTCATTAATACTAAACGACAGACCACCTTTGAAGGCCATGCGGAAACCAAGCGTCTTGATATCGTCGAGGAATTTGGCAGCCTTAGGAACATCGGTAAATTTCACAATATTACCAATGATCTCACGAAGGCTCTTTTTGGTGAGCAGTTGGTTTACATAACCCACATCTGTAGGAACATGTTGATTAAACAGTACCCGTCCCACGGTGGTATCAACCAATTGCTTTTCCAGTTCGCCTGCCTTGTTACGCACATTTACGCGAACTTTAATACCCGCATGGAGATCGATCATTTTTTCATTGTAGGCAATGATTACCTCTTCCATGCTGTAAAACACTTTGCCTTCACCTTTTACGGTTTCAGTTTCAGTGGTTTTTCTTACTTTGGAAATATAGTACAGACCCAATACCATGTCCTGCGAAGGAAGCGTAATGGGGGTACCGTTTTGCGGGTTCAGAATGTTGTGGCTCGAAAGCATGAGCAACTGGGCTTCGAGGATTGCGGCATGGCTAAGCGGCACGTGAACGGCCATTTGGTCACCATCAAAGTCGGCGTTGAAGGCCGAGGTAACCAACGGGTGCAACTGAATGGCTTTACCTTCAATCAACCTGGGCTGGAAGGCCTGAATAGAAAGACGGTGCAGCGTTGGGGCGCGGTTAAGCATAACCGGGTGGCCCTTCAGAATATTTTCGAGGATATCCCAAACAACAGCTTCTTTGCGGTCCACCAGTTTGCGGGCGCTTTTCACTGTTTTTACAATACCCCTTTCAATTAATTTACGAATAATAAATGGCTTGAACAATTCTGCAGCCATGTCTTTTGGAAGACCGCACTCATGCAATTTGAGTTCGGGACCAACCACAATTACCGAACGACCGGAATAGTCAACACGCTTACCAAGCAGGTTCTGACGGAAACGACCCTGCTTACCTTTCAGCACATCGCTGAGCGATTTAAGCGCGCGCCCACCTTCTGCTTTAACGGCATTAGATTTACGGCTGTTATCAAACAGGCTGTCGATGGCTTCCTGCAACATACGTTTTTCGTTGCGGAGGATCACCTCGGGCGCCTTAATTTCCAACAGGCGCTTCAAACGGTTGTTACGGATAATTACCCTGCGGTACAAATCGTTCAGATCGGAAGAAGCAAAACGGCCACCATCCAAAGGAACAAGCGGGCGAAGTTCGGGGGGGATTACGGGGATATACTGCATTACCATCCATTCAGGACGGTTGCCGATACGGGCACTTGAATCGCGGAAAGCTTCCACCACGCTCAAACGCTTCAGGGCATCTGCACGGCGCTGCTGGCTGGTTTCATTAGCGGCAGCATTGCGAAGGTCGTAGCTAAGCTGGTCAAGTTCAAGGCGCGACAATAATTCAGTCACGGCCTCGGCGCCCATTTTGGCGATAAATTTATTGGGATCCTCATCGGGCAACATTTGGTTGTCCTTTGGAAGCGCGTCAATAATATCGAGGTATTCTTCTTCGGTCAGAAGATCGCCGTAGTTCTGTCCTTTATCAGCCCGGATACCGGATTGAATAACTACGAAACGCTCATAATAAACAATGGTTTCAAGCTTTTTAGAGCTCATACCCAACAGGTAACCAATCTTATTCGGAAGGCTCTTGAAGTACCAGATATGAACAACCGGTACCACAAGCTTAATGTGGCCCATTCGCTCACGACGTACTTTTTTCTCGGTTACTTCAACACCGCAGCGGTCGCACACGATGCCTTTGTACCTGATACGCTTGTATTTACCGCAGGCACATTCGAAATCCTTTACAGGGCCGAAAATCCTTTCACAAAACAAACCGTCACGTTCGGGTTTGTACGTACGGTAGTTGATAGTTTCGGGCTTCAAAACTTCGCCATGACTGCGTTCCAGGATGCTATCCGGGCTAGCCAGGCTGATAGTAATACTCGAAAAATTCGACTTGGGCCTGTTGTCTTTTTTAATCGCCATAATATCAGTTGCGTGTTAATTTTTTATGCAGAACTTCTGACCACTTTGGGCAAATAGCTTTTCCTCACCGGTTGAACCGTTGAAAACTAATTGAATATCAATGTTTTAAATAGAGAAAGCGCCAAATCACCTAAAATATGGGTTGGCAAAGGTAAGGTTTATTATCTAATGGTAAAATTGAAATATTAAGTGAAAATTATGCACAGGTGTTAGTTAATAATAAGGTCGGCGATAACAAACAAGGCAAAAACAACACTGGCAATACCATTCGATGTCATAAAAGCAATATTTACCCGGCTCAGGTCGGTTGGCTTTACTATGCTGTGCTGGTAAATAAGCATGGAAATAAACCCGGTTACCCCCACCCAATACAACCACCCGAAACCACCCAGGATTCCAGCCACTAATACACAGGAAGCAGAAAGGACATGCAACAACCGGCTTACCTGGAGCGCTTTGGCAGTGCCAAGGGCAACAGGTATGCTGAATAATTTCTGGCTGCGGTCGAATGCCTCATCCTGCAAAGCAAAAATGATATCGAAACCACTTACCCAAAACAATACGGTTAAGGAAAACAGGATGGGCAGAAATGCAAACTGACCGGTTACGGCAAGATATGCCCCAATGGGTGCGAGACTTAGCCCCAACCCAAGTACCAGGTGGCAAAGCGGTGTAAACCTTTTGGTATAGCTGTAAAAAAGGATGACGAATAAAGCCACCGGGCTAAGGGCTAAGCAAATCGGGTTTATAAATGCAGTTGCAGCAATAAACACCAGGCAATTAATAATGGTAAACCAAAGCGCGCTATTGGCGCTGATGATGCCTGCCGGTATTTCGCGGATGGCGGTACGGGGGTTTTTGGCATCAAACTGCCTGTCGAGGTAGCGGTTGAAAGCCATGGCGGCTGACCGGGCGGTGACCATGCATAATATTACCAAAATGAGTTTAGCTAAGTGGGCCAGCCAAAATTCAAGGTTGGTTAAATCATTTCCCCAACCTAAGGTTTTATTAAGGTTCCACTGTTCCGGATGTGACAATTTAAATACAGCCACAAAAAACCCGATCAATGCAAAGGGCATTGCAAAAATGGTATGCGAAAACTTAATAAGAGAAAGATAACTTTTAACCGAAGCCATTCTGCAAAATTGCAGGTTTTGAGTAAGGAAACCTGAAAACCAATACATTTGAATCAACAGAAAATCTATGGCTGGAGAAAAAATTACTCAGCAACAATTGCCCTGGTGGCAGCGGGTATTTCCCATAACCTATTGGTTGCCAAAATATAAAAGTAAAATTTTCCGCTTCGATTTGCTGGCCGGCATTACATTGGCGTCGTACGTATTACCGGGTTCCATGGCCTATGCCGGGTTGGCCGGTTTACCCCCGCAAACGGGTATTTACTGCTACATTGCGGGGGGATTGGTTTTCGCCTGTTTTACCTCTTCGGGGCAGGTGGCATTGGGGCCAACTTCTGCTATTTCATTGTTGGTTGGCAGTACCCTTGCTGTACTTTCCGATGGAGATATTACAAAATGGCTGGCACTGGCTTCACTTACGGCGCTTGGGGTTGGGCTGATTTCCATTGGCGCCTACCTGGTACGATTAAGCTCACTGGTGAATTTTATTGGTGAAACAGTTTTATTGGGTTTTAAAACGGGTGCGGCATTGAGTATTGCCAGCACGGTATTACCCGATTTATTAGGCATAAAGCCCGGGGGAACCGACTTTTTCGAACGGGTTGCAAACGTTTTTGCCAACATTGGAGATTTCAACCCGGTTGTTCTGTTTTTTGGTTTGATAGCCTTCCTCCTTTTGCTGGCCGGTGAAAAATATTTTCCCGGCAAACCCACCACCCTGGTGGTTGTAGGTTCATCCATGTTGCTGATGGGGCTTACCAACCTTGAAGTGCAGGGATTTGTAATGGTTGGTGCCCTTCCTGCCGGATTGCCTTCGATCAGCTTTCCGGTTGTAGGGGCGGGAGAAATGAGTATGGTTATAGACCTTGCTTTTGCCTGTTTTGTACTCGCTTATATTGAATCTATTTCAGCCGCCCGCACCCTTGCTTTGGAACACCAATACGAAATTGATGCCCGCCAGGAATTGCTGTCGCTCGGCGCCGGAAATGTGGCAGCCTCGCTAACCGGCGGTTACCCTATTGCAGGAGGGCTATCCCAATCGGCTGTAAATGACAAAGCCGGTGCACGAACACCGCTTGCGCTCATCATTTGTTCGGTGGTACTTGCGCTACTACTGTTGTTTTTCTCAGGTCTGCTTACTTACCTGCCAAAAGTTATGTTATCAGCCATTGTGCTGCATGCCGTATTGGGTTTGTTTAAATACAAAGAGTTGAAATGGCTTTTTACCCTTGACCGTAAGGAATTTTTAATAGCCATGGTGGCGCTTGCAGGGGTCATTCTTTTTGGCATTCTAAAAGGAGTAATGATTGCCGCCCTGCTTTCGCTTGCATTATTGCTGCAACAGGCTTCCAAACCCCATATTGCCATACTTGGTCGTATTGGAAACAGTGATCGTTTCAGCGACATCATGCGGCACCCGGAGAATAAACTGATCGCTCACTTGCTCATTATCAGGGTTGAAGCTTCGTTGTTTTATTTTAATGCCCAGTACGTGCGGGATGAAATACTGGAAAAAATAAGGTCGGCTGAAACAAAAGTCAAGTTCCTTATCCTTGACATGTCGGCCTCTCCATGGGTAGATGTTTCAGGTTCAAAAATGCTGGTAGAACTATATAAAACCCTCCATAAAAACAAGATCGTTTTTAAAATTGTAGAACCACTTGCCACTGTACGCGATATACTGCGTAAGCAAGGGATGGAAGAAACAATTGGTCGCCTCAGCAGAAAAGTAATTTTAGCCGATGTGGTAGCTGATGCAGAAAAAGACATGCAATAAAAGCCAAACACCGCATTGGTTTGCCCGAAAGCTTAGGGAATTAATATGCGTTTAATAATTCTGCAACCCGGTATAACACTATTCCCGCCGCCACACTCACATTCAATGAATGCTTTGTGCCAAACTGTGGAATTTCAATTGCTTCATCACAAAGCTTTAAAACCTCGTCCTGAACACCCTCCACTTCATTGCCGAGAATGATGCAAATACGGGTACCCTGTTTGAAATAAACGTTCTGCAATAACGTACTTCCCTCCGTTTGCTCCACGGCTATTATGCGATAATTATTTGATTTTAAATGATTTATAACCTCAATTGGGTCTTTCACATACGACCAGGCAACCGTTTCAGTGGCGCCTAAAGCTGTTTTATTAATATCCCTGTGTGGCGGCTGCGGGGTGTAGCCGCATAACCATATCTTTTCCACAAGGAATGCATCGGAGGTTCGGAAAATACTACCCACATTGTGCATGCTGCGCACATTATCCAACACCACCATTACCGGTATTTTTTCGCTTTCGCGGAAGCCTTCCACCGATTTTCTGCCTAATTCTTCTACACCCAGTTTTCGCATACGCTTTACTTAATAGTCCCTACCAATCAGGTATTCGGCCAATTCCATCAAAGGTTTTTTGCGGGTGGAAAGCACGGCAATTTCCTCCAGGTGGTACAATGCCTTATCATAATATTGCTGCTGCAAATCCCTTGTCAGCTTGTCGGCACCGGTTTCCTTGTACAGCTCCAGCATTTTTTCAACCTTGCTTTCTGCCTTTCCGGCAAGCAATTCATTTATAGCCGATCTCTGGCCTTCATTTGCAAGCGCCATAGCATTTATCAAAAGAAAAGTTTTTTTATTGGCAATAATGTCTCCCCCAACCTGCTTGCCAAACTTTACCGGGTCTCCAAAAGCATCAAGGTAATCGTCCTGTATTTGAAAAGCAATGCCCAGGTTTTTTCCAAATTCATATAAATGGTCGGCATTTCGTTTGCCCGCCCCCCCAATAATGGAGCCCATGCGTAAGGCTCCTGCCAGCAAAACAGATGTTTTCAGGGCAATCATTTCAATATATTCTTCCAGGTTCACATCAATGCGCTTCTCAAAATCCATATCCAACTGCTGCCCCTCGCATACCTGTGCCGCTGTAATATTGAATGCTTTAATGATCCGCGAAGCAATTTCTTTATCCACCTGGTTCAGGTAATCATAAGCTTTTACCAGCATTACATCGCCGGCAAGCAGCGCTGTGTGGGTACCAAATTTTTCATGCACCGTCGGCATGCCCCTGCGCAAAGGAGCAGCATCCATTATGTCATCATGAATAAGGGTGAAATTGTGGAAAAGCTCAACGGCATTGGCCACAGGCCAGGCATCAGGTTTAATTTCATCAAACAGCTCATTGCCCATCAATACCATCAGCGGCCTTACCCTTTTACCACCCAACTTCAGGAAATAGCGGTTGGGCCCATATAAGCTTTGCGGATTTTCAGGAAAATGTTCTGTATCGAAAAAGTCGGCAAATGCGGTTGACAATTCGGAAAAGGAATGCATGAAATACGATAGATTTAGGCTGCAAAGTAAGTGTACGGAATTAATTGAAGGTAAATTAACGATATATTAGGTTTTGCAGCCAATCGGCAAATCGATAATCAAGAATGAAGAAACTGCTCCAATAAAAAGAAACAGACTGACTTATCAAAAGGCAGCCTGCTTTTTTTGAAGAAATAATAGTCCTTATTGCCTGGTCACTTTTATGGTTTTAACCTCATCGTTTACCACCACTTTCAATAAATAGATTCCTTTGGGCAGCGATTCGAGCGATTTCAGGTTGATGGTTTGCTGTCCCTTGAGGTTAAGGCTCCTTGAATACACCACTTTACCTAGCACATTAACCAACTCTATTGATCTGATAACATCATTGGCATGAACCGGGATAATGTCGGCACGAAGCTCATTACCAAACGGATTTGGATAAGAATTCACCAGCAATTCAGTTTGGTAGGCGCTTAACCTGATCCTTATGGTGCTTGAATACCCTGAAACACCGTCTTTATCAACCCTGCGCAAACGGTAGAACAAATCCCGAACACCAAGTTTAGCGGCATTTATATCCACATGGTTGTACCGGGTGAGGTTGCCATTTTCGCCCTTTGCATCCAACCTTGTTATTTCGGCAAAACGTGTTCCGTTGTCCGACGACCTTTCCAGGATGAAATGGCTGACATTTTTTTCATTGGCAGTCAACCAACTCAGTTTCACATCCTGCTGTTGCTGCACTCCGCTGAAGTTGATCCAGGTAAGCGGTAATGCCGGATCAGTAAGGGTAACAGACAATTCGCAGGTGTTCTTTAGGTTCTCTGAATTGTTAACATTATCCGTACCCAGGCTGAAGAAGCAATATGTTTTTCCCGGCTCACCTGTAAACTGAACAACAGGGTTGGTTAACAGGCTGTCAAACTTCACGTAGGGGCCGCCATTTTCACTAACATACATGTCAAAATATTTAACCCCA
Organism: uncultured Chitinophagaceae bacterium; assembly: GCA_964444195.1. Classification (GTDB taxonomy): domain Bacteria; phylum Bacteroidota; class Bacteroidia; order Chitinophagales; family Chitinophagaceae; genus Phnomibacter. The sequence continues at coordinate 33,176 of CAYUGH010000015.1, read as the reverse complement.
CTGCCTCCCGGATCATCCTCAATATCTACATGCATGGTGATAATAGTGTTGTATTCAACCGTAACATTTGGAAGTACCATGGATGTTGGAGGCAACGCATCTATAATATTCAGTGCCTGGTTGGTTTCAATAGGAGCATTAATATCAAACACAATGCTTGCTTTTGCCACCAGGCTGTCGCCGGTTTGATCGGTATTTCTCGGTTTAATCGTAAAGTTCACAAACCCTTCCCCTGCCTTGGTTACAGAGTCATTTACAGGAAGGAAACCTTTAAAGGCATCATCAGGTGGCAAGCCGGTTGCAGGATCAATAGTTTGCAATACCCAGAATACTTCACGATTCACGATATCCAATCCTGCTGTAATATTCAGATCAATTCCCAAAGAATCAGGAAGGTCGATACGGGAAGTGTATTGTGACAACCCTGACGGAACGTTGAATATGAACGGACCGAAACCAAAATCAGATACACGGAAAGATGCCAGGTCATATTTTTCTGATACCTTCTTAGTAACAGTTACCCTTTGGGCAGGAACGGTTGCAAACTCTGGATCATTTTCAAACAGGATCGTGTAAGGTAATGTTTCGTTTACAGAAACAAATTTAGCCGGTCCATAGCCCTCAGGCCCCTGTATCTCATTCGGGTCGCACGATGCCACTACCGGCCTGCATATTAACTTCTGAACAACTTTGCCAACAATAGTTTGATTTCCCTGGGCACAGGTACCGGCGCCGTAACCGCATATAAACGCTGCGGAAATAGCGCCAACTGTTGCCCCTGCTACAGCGCCAATCAATCCACCCACAAGCCCAAGTTTGGCCCCACCTGAAACAAACAGTGTGTAACATCCATACCCGGTAACACCACATCCAATCAGCCATGGAATTGCCTGACAGCGGGCAAAACTTCCACCACTTGGTGCGCCGCAGTTACCCGGTCCGCCCGGACCACCAGGACCGCCAGGGCCACCGGGGCCGCCGGGACTGCCCGGACCACCAGGACCGCCCGGACCACCGGGATCGCCAGGACCGCCAGGAGCACCTGGACCACCAGGAGCGCCAGGACCACCAGGACCAGGGCCACCAGGACCACTTGGACCACCAGGGCCACCAGGACCACCAGGACCGCCGGGTCCACCAGGGCCGCCGGGTCCACCAGGACCGCCTGGTCCACCAGGACCGCCAGGACCGCTCGGCCCACCAGGACCGCCGGGTCCACCAGGGCCGCCGGGACCACCAGAACCACCAGGCCCACCAGGGCCGCCGGGACCACCAGAACCACCAGGCCCACCAGGGCCAGGACCGCCGGGACCAGAGCCACCGGGGCCACCGGGTCCGCCAGGACCACCAGGCTGACCGGGTCCGGCGCCAGGACCACCGGGTCCACCAGGACCACCGGGTCCGGGAGGTACTCCGGGACCACCAGGTCCACCAGGCCCACCTGGAGTACCAGGCTGGCCTATTCCACCCTGTCCACCCGGAACACCAGGCTGTCCAACTCCGGGAACCGGTGCGGTATATTTTATCTTTAAGGTATCCCCCACCAAAATAAGCGAGAATATTCCGCCATAGGTTGCATTGAATACCGTAAAGGCAGAAGTATCCAGGCTGAATTTGTTCAGATTAAAATTAATGAAACCACCCTGCGAAATAATTATTGGCCATGTGGTATCATATCCCGGCCGCCAGTTTGCCAGGTATCCTGCATTATTATTCTGCAGAAGCGACTGCATCCTTACTATAAACGGATTAACTGAAGTGGCTGTAACCTGTATGGGAGAAGTGCTCTTGATCAGATCCCAACCCGGATCGTTTCCGGCAGTTCCATCATAGTCGTTAATTTCCCAAAGATAAACCTGGCCCGCACCAAGCACTGTACCCGGCGGCACCATTAATAACCCTGGGCTAAGACCCGGATTAAAAGTAATACTTGGATCGGGATTACTGTTTACTCCACAGGAAACACAAGTGCCATTGACCCCAATGGTATCATCAGGCGATAGTACGCCATTGGCAAAATAATTGGCTATCAATGCACTCCTGAAGGCAGATGGACTCTGGGAAAGATTTACCAACTCAGGATTATCACCAAAATAATCAGGATCTGCCAGCAATAAATTCCGAACCAATTCAATAGCACTATATTGATGTTCAACATATTCCACCCTATCATACGCTGTCGCCCTTATACCCACGGAGAAAATGCCGGTAGAGAATTTACTGAACATTATGCTGATGTGTGTTTCTTCACCAGCTTTCAGGTCCTTAATAAATATTGGTATGATCTTGCTTCCCTGTACTTCAAAGGCATTTTCAACCTGGGCACCATCTATTGGGAATACCTGCTTACGAGTCCTGGTATCCGGATCAGAAGTTTTCAGCGAAAGTATTTCAACCTGCATCGGAACACCAATTTCCACCTGTGCAAATGGCACATCAATATTTCCCGTGTTCCGGATGGTGATATTATAGAAAGCATTTCTTTCCACCCTGATAAGGTCAGGTGCGGCCACAAACTGGTCAAGCCTTAAGCCGGTTGAATTTTCTACAATCAACCCATTTTGCAAAATGACAACTGAATTATCCTTATTAACGGCCACAACGTCATAGGTTCCAAGCGGCACGGCATTCAGGTTCCACAAAGGACGGGCTTCCATACTATTCAGGAGACCGGATTTTTGAGCCACTGCAGCCACGGTATTGGTTCCTGGAATTCGCAATTCAAACCTGATGCTGTCCCTGAAACCGGCACCTTCAATCAAAGTTGAAACAAGTCCGTTACCTACCCTGTTCGGGTCCACCTTGTTTATGGAGAAAGTGAGGGCCCTGGCTAAAATCGTCGCGTTCTGCCCACCACCATCAAAATTGGATTGTAGCAAAATATAATAAGTTCCTGCCTGGGTACCCGGAATAATGATACGCTGGTTCGGTTTTTGCGCTTCTGTTCCTGCCACATCAAAATTTAAAGCTGTCGGTACCTGGTCGTAAGAAACAAATAATTGATTTTGAGCACTTCCCCTATTGCTTGTGATTTCAATTACAAGGTCAAGGTTTGCCGCTACATCAATTTTATAATATCGGTAAGAACCAACAGGCAGCGTGGTTACAGTAGGAACGTCTAACGCGATAGACCTGACTCCCACAGCAACCGTTTCAGTAGAAGGCAGTATGTTATTGGTCAAATCACTTTCAAAAACCTGGTTGGTCATATTGGCACGGCCAATTCCATAATAATTACCCGGGAACAACGACAGTACCGGTGCATTAAATTGCAGGTTAACCGACTGGCCAGGGTTCAGTACACTATTATAAAGCCTTGTATTGAACAACCGATCCTGTAATGGATTCAGATTCTGGTCGGCGCTCAGGTACAACCCATTTGTAGGGTTACCAACCGTTGGATTTCCACCCGCGTTTTGCAACACAACTTCAGCGGTCATATCATCACCCAGCATGGTATTAGGCGGAATAGTTACCCCGGTTATTAACAAGTCTGAAGGGTTGGCTTGCGTGATCTGCAATAAACTGGTTTGAGAATTATTATTCTCACCCAGGTGCTCGTAAACCCTATTACCATAATCTGTTATAACAAATAAATACCAGGTGCCTACAAGGTTTGGAGGTATGCGCCCCGTGAGAATCCCGTTATAGGTAGCCCCTGGTCCAACCGGTTGGTTGCGGTCAGCCCTCGCAAAAGGAATGGCAGGGGTTCCCTGTGCCATGGTTGGACTTTGGCTCAATACCAGTGCATCAGACCATACGGCTCCCGGCAGGGTTCCCCCGGTTCCAATATTTTGAACAGAATAAGGTATGGATACATCCTGGCCCGCAATAACCCCGGCCGGCGGATTGAAATTGCTGATAACAAAATCAACAGGAGGAGGCATTGTTATATTGATCTTCAGGTACCCGGCATTGTTTGGCCTGGAGGTATCTTTTGCAGAAAGGTCAAAATCGGCATAAACAATTACAATCCAATCACCTGAATAACCATTCGGAATTTTATCAGTTATAGTTTTTGAATAGGTACCATTGGCTGAAATGCCCGATTGATAATAGGTGCCTAATGAATAATCACCGGCATCGATTATACTATCAGCCGACAGGTAAACAATATCTCTCCACGATGTTGTAGTAGCGGAATCAACATTGTTCTTAATAACAAATGTAATGTTGGAATTCTGGCCTGAAACAGGAGAACCCGCAATGGAAACAGATTGAACAGAAAGATCAATGTATGGCTTAACAACAACACTTCCGGTTTGTCCTGTAACAGGTGGAGGATTCTGAATGACCGGCTTATTATCAACAATTGATCTTGAAGTCCGGTTATTGGTTTCATCCGATTCAAATTCAGTATCCATGAAATCGCTGATCACAAAGAATGTACCGCCATCAGGGGCATTTATTGGCAGCGTACATTGCGTAGTAACTGATCTGGAAGCACTGGGTGCTAACACTCCTCCAAACCCTGAACCAATACGAAGAGCTTCGCTGAAACTGAATGTGGAACCCGGGCAATAGAAAATGGCATCTGTATAAACACTTCCGGAAACTTTATTGCCGTTATTGGTAATTGTGTATTGGAATGGGAAGGCCCTTGTTCTTGTGATAGTATCCGGTAATATAATGTTACCTACTATAAGATCGCTCCTGTTACCAATATTGAAGGTGACCGGTTGAATGCTTCTGAACCTATTATTGTCTTCCTTATCATATTCAAATACATCATTATCAAAATCAGTATAAACATAGATATAGTAACTGCCTATCAATTCCTTAGGCATGAAGAAAGTAATATTATTGGTATAGGAAGCGCCGTTGCCCAATACTGTTGATTGGTAATGTGCACGGGTGCTTACCAGCCTGGCTGTTCCCGGATTCCAGGTTGGAGAAGTGCTGATGTACAATTTATCAACCCAATTGTTCTTCAATGGTGGATTAAACCCTTCATTTGTAACCGTGTAGCTAAATGTGAAATTTTCATTCACATTACCCGTTGGAGGAGCTGTTATGCCGGTGGGCACCAAATCAGCAGGAGGCGTGAGGCGTACATTAATTGGGCCAATTGAATAGATGTTGTCCAAAAGGAAATCTTCTCGCAGCCCGATATTATTGGCTACTACATGAATGTAATAATCTGCGCCGAACAGTTCTGCCGGAATAGTTACTTCAACATTTTTATTGTATGAACTATCAATCCTCAGGCTATCGCTTGTTTTAATACAATTGGCAAAAGAAAGCTGGCTCATAACCACATCACTATTTGCCAGTAGCCGGGCATTGCTCAGGTCAAAAACAGGGCTTCTCGACAGGTAAATGGCATCTCTCCAATAATTTCTTGGTATGCTTATGGGAGGCAATCCAATTACCGGTGTACAGCTTGTATAGAATGTAAATTGACCAACCGCACTTGCATCGCCATTGTTCTTAACCTGGTATTGGACATTTATTTTATCCCCTCCAAAAATATCTGTTGGAGCCCCGGCTGATACAATTCCCAAATCAGGTGTTGGCGGCCGGTTCAACAGAATGGTCTTGTATTTAAAGTTATTCTGCTCGTCAGCTTCCGCAATACTGCTCCCATGAGTTCCCCTATTGGTGGCGCATACTTCGCCATTCAACTGCCAGCAATAAGCATCAATATTATCGGTGATAACAAAAATGTACCAGGTGCCAATCCTGTTTATTGGCAGGGTCACCTCTTTAGAATTGCGATAGGACTGACCCGGATTCAGGAAACTCAGGTTTTCCACATTACCCAATGGAATATCATCGCCTGTGCGAAGGTCAAGGTCTTGTGACAGCCAGATATAATCCCGCCATCTCTTGCTTTTGGTACTTCCCTGGCCAATATTTTTCACAACCCATTCAACCGTAATTTTTCCACCTGCCGTTACGCTTTCCGGTATAAAGAAGGTATCAACAATTAAATCAGGCAGCGAAGACGTAGTAAATGCATACACCGGCCCAGGGGTAGAGAAGCAACTGTTTTTAGCTATTACCTGCCAGTAATAGGCTGTACCAAGCTGTGAATTCACATTAATTGAAATGCCAGGCACATTTGCATGTACCGGCGTTGGCGGTTTGGCTTCTGTCGTTTTCCATAAATAAACATCATAGAAAACAGCATTTTGCCCGGGCGCCCAGTTAAGTTGAACAGGAGGATCCAGATTCAGGCTATTGTCGGCCGGTAACATGTTGGAAACTGCACCCGGAGCAACCGCTGGATTAATCTTTATTTCAATACTATCAAAATAACCGCAGCCAAGCTGATTGGTAGCGGTAACAAAATATTTGGTGGCAACAGAGGGCGATACGGTTATGGAAGGAGTAGTTGCACCGTTGCTCCACGCAAAAACATTTGCATGAGATACCGAAATCACAACATTATCGCCCAAACAAATAGTAGAGGCAGGGGTAGCTGAAATAGCGGGTTTTGAAAGAATATTAACCTGGAACGGAACCGAATTAACCTGGCAGCCCTGCTGATTGGATGCCTTTACAAAATACTGACCCGAAACCTGCGCTTTATATTCAATAAACGTGCCCAAAGAAATCACTTCATTTCCAACCAGCCTGAACCATGGCAATGCATTCAGGTAATTGGTTTTAAGCAAAATCGAATCACCAAAGCAAACCTGGTTGCTTCCGTTAACCGCTGAAATAACCGGAACAGTTATGGCCGGTAGCACGGTAACTGTTACGGAATCTGTTTTCAAACATCCGAGTGCTGTAGCAATCTGAACATAATATGTGGTGGTGGTAGCAGGCGATACAAGGTTGCTGCTGCCCAGTTTTCCATTGCTCCAACTATACGATGCCCCACCGGATGCGCTCAGCAAAACATCACTGCCAAAACAAATGGTGGCATTGGGTGATATTTTGATATTAGAGCCATCCTGTCTTACAACCTGGAATGGAATGGTATCATTTATCTTACGTTCATCAGCAGGCAGATCAGTAAAAATTACCATTTGGCTGGTTCCCAAAGGCAAATTAAGCAAACCTGCAAAAGTGAAATCAGCTACTGAGTTTGGCGGGATGCTTCCGGTAAATGTTTGAATAATTGGGGGACCATTCCCAATCCGGTACCCTACATTAAAATTAGATTGTGCCTGAGAACCTGAGTTTCTGATCCGGATAGCCAATGAAGTGGTATCGTTAAGTGTACAACCGGTAAACGGCCAGTTAATGCTTTGCACCAGTAAATCATTAGCCAGTGGCGACAGGATATTAAACTGAAGCTGAACAGGGGCTGCAGCAAGATAATTAATGTTTCCTGGTTGGGATGCAGTTACCGTTACCGTACCAGGCCCAAGCAATTGAATTACTGACCCGTTAAGTGCAGCGACTCCGGTTTCAGGGCTGGTAGTAATCCCAAAAATAACCGGCAAACCGGAGGTTGATGTGGCGGTAAGGTTAACGGGTGGATCATTCAGGTTTTTATTGCCTATGGCGCCAAATGAAATAGACTGGGGTGCTTTTCCAACTTCGAGGGTAGCATTTTGGGTGCCCTGGTAATTTGCATTATTTATAGTAGCAACCACGCTATAAGAACCGGCATTTACCGGCACAGTGGTAGTACCATCATAGGTTATACTTACGGAGAGGTTGGCAGGTACTGTAGCTGCATTAACAACCCGCGGTTGGCCATTATAAACCTGATTCAGGTTAGTTATGCTGATAGTGCCGGTATCCTTTCCTATAATAATATCTTCTTCTTTAATTACACTGTTAAATGAGCCATTTCCATCCTGCACTGCACGGATGCGAAGTGTTCCTGCCCCGGTAATTTCAATACTATCTCCCGCATACAGATTACCAGGCCCGAATATGCGCGAAAGTGTAACCGGTAGTCCTGAAGAAGCAGCTACGGTAATTTTAAACGGACCGTTTCCAAAAACAGGATTCAGCGGATAACTGATAGTAATGGTTTGGTTTTGTTTTGGTCCTGAGAAATTATAGGCTTCAGATGATGAACCTTGTCCGCAGGTATTGGTAAACCTTACTGAATAGTTACCAAGCTGCGCAACCGGTGGCACAAAACTTTGGTTGGTTGCACCAGGAATTAATACGCTATTATAAAACCATTGGTATCCTAGTACTCCTGAATTGATATCGGCTGGAGACGAGGTTAGTGTTGTACCATTGGCTGAAACTGTAATGGTTGGTGTAGCGGTTGGAATACCTGAGAATACCCTTACATTGATGGTGCGCGTAGTACCATCACCGCATTCGTTAAATGCCGTTAGTGTTAATGAATGAAGGCCTGCATCCGTCCAGGTAACAGTAGCATTCGCCCCCGAAGAATCAATAGTTCCGCCACCGGAAAGCACCCATCTGTAGCTGGTTCCCGGTTCAACAGTATTGGCTCCATAATTTTGCGCCCCAATACAAGTACTGGTTATGCCATTCAGGTTAAAACCGCCCGAAGGAGTACGTAAAATGGTAATAGGTTGCGCGCCTGGCGCACTGGTATCCAATGGTGAACTGGCAATAATCCTTATCCTGTAATTTGTACCAACTGAAATATTGGAAGGAATGACTACCGGGATAGAATCACCATTTGGCGCGGTAAGCGAACCAATATTTGTCGGACTATTGAAATTACCCGAAGCATTGCTTAACTGAACTGTAAAGACATTATTTGAACCAAAACTAGTATTTGTGGAGAAAGGTATTTTGAAAGCCAACCCGGCGCAAATACGGGTTGGATAGCTTCCAATGGTAATGATCAATTCACCCGGCGGTTCTACCACAAAGGGTCCTAAATTGGTAATACTCCAGCTTCCATTGGCATCTACTGTTCTTACATACACTTTGTGGTTGCCAATGGTAACATCCGACATATCAACCGCAAACGTGAGGTTGGAAATATTTGCCGCAGGGGTTACCGGAATAGGTTTGCCTTTTCCAAATCCGGGATCGGTATCTATAAAGTATTCAGCTGAAACTATGTTTGGCAATGGCGCTGTACCTGTTCCAAAAGCTTCTTTATAAAAACTCCGGTATTGCACATGGCCCCATTGACCATTAGCATCTTTAAACCTGTAAAACAGGTTGTGAAAACCTGAACCAACAGCGCTAATATTAACCAGGCTGGTAATATTGGTTAAATTAGTTGAAGGAGTAAATGAAAGTGCTGTTCCATTTCCAAAACCAGGGTCATTGTCAATGAAATATTCACCACTTACAACATTTGGTAAAACATTTCCTCCAACAATAAAGTTTTCCTTATAGAAGGACCTTTCAAGTGTATGCCCCCACTGGTTATTTTCATCTTTAAACCTTATGTACAAATGGTTAAACCCTGTCGGGATGCCGGTGATGGGTATGGCCATTGCAATATTCGTAATATTGGTTCCCGCAGTCACTGAAATGGATGTACCATTTCCAAAACCCGGATCAGTATTTAAGAAATATTCTCCAGCAGTAACATCAGGTAACTCGTTACTACCAAACCCAAGTGATTCCTTATAAAATACCCTGTAAGTGGTAATACCCCATCCGTTTGCCGTTTTAAAACGAACAAATACTTTGTTGAATCCCTCCGGCAAGGAGTTGACATTAATGGCAAAAGAGATGTTCTCCAGCAACGCAGATTGGGTAAAAGGTAAATTAGTTCCATTACCAAAGCCGGGATCATCATTTATAAAATATTCACCCTTAATTATGGGAAGCAAAGGTTCGGTTTCGGTTACGATGGAAGCTTTATAAATAGACCTGTTCAGTGTTTGCGACCATCCTCCTCTTTGTTCGGGTATTCCATTAATGGTAACTGTATATGGCGTTACATAACCCCTTGTAAACAGGGTATGAAATCCTTGAGCCAGGGCGCTAACATTACCATTGAAAGAAAGCGAAACATCGGGTTGTGCGGCAGTATTAATTGAAATACCATTTCCAAAACCCGGGTCTGTATCAAAAAAATACTCAATCTTCGAGACGTTTTGCCCCAATGCTACCAAACAAACCAACAGGCTTGCCAGCACAGAAAAAAATATTTTTTTAATGGTATTCAAAGTTGTAAGAGGTTAAATCAGAAAAAAATTCTTTAGCTGATCAATTACGATCAGTTATTCGATTTAACCTTAATGCTTACATCAATGGGATCTGAATTGCTTCCAACAGGTTGGTTTTCAAAGAAATATATAGAAGGAATAGGTGGCATGCCCGATAATACATAGGGGAAGTAGCCTCCATACATACCGCAATCAATGGGAGTACCCGGCGTACTTCCAAAACCCGCGCCAATAGCCGGTGACCCGGCTTTCAGTTTCCAGGTACCATCGGAAGATATTCCGGACCCTGCCCCAACAAAAACCGTACCCATATCAACATTTTCCTGGTTGCCATTTGCATTTCCAAATTGCGTGCCATTTGCAATGTTGTTTGCCAGAAGGTTACCTGTACCTTCAAGGCTGCCCACTACCATGATATTATTGGATAAGTTTGAATTATAGGAAATAACCCTTCCCCTTCTGAAAACATTGTTCTGCAAAATGGCTACAGAATTAGCGTGTAAGTTAACGCAGACCCCGGTAGTAGCATCCCCTCCATAACCATTCCAGCCCAGATAATTATTGGAGATTAAAATCCCTGTATTTGCCCTGGAGGCAGCTTCTATATAAATACCAAAGTTTTGAGAGATGATTATATTATTTACGGGAAGACCAGTGCTGTTGCTTTGATAATAAAGATAAATGGTCCCGCAATAATAATCAATGGTGTTACCACTTCTTTGAGAAAACTTATTCCTCCTTATAACTATATTGTCACAAAAAACCTGGCAATTGCTGTTATTAAAATCACAACCCATTATGATGGATCCTTCAGATCCGACATTGAAAGAAACGGATCCGACAAAGGCTGTCAGCGCAACCGCCTGGGTGTTGGGGTTTTCTCCAAGGAAAAAACCCGGGCCTATGATGGCCAGCTTTTTATTGCAGTTTAAATTGCCATAACTATTGGGTGAGCCTTCCAGGTGAAGTGTATCTCCTGCCGCTGCGCCATCATGGGCCGCCTGAAGCGTCGTAAAATCAGCATTAACCCCGGGTATATTATTAACACGCCAGATTTTGGCAGAAACGGTTAAAACGGCGCAAATCAGCAAAGCAGTCAGGCCGAATCGTCCGGCAGCGGAAAAATTTCTCATAACAAAAAATTTAGAGGTTCGAAAGCAACCCGGTTTAAGTTGCTAACGAACCTCTAAAGTAATGTCACTATCCGAAAAAACAAAAGTATTTCTACCTAATTTTTATTGGAGGAGTACCCCGCAGCCGGCGTATGACTTAGTTCCATCTGCCACTACCACTGTGTAAGGGTAGCTTTTTCCATCCCGAACTCCGCAGGCTTTGCCAAAAATGGATACTTCTATCTTGCCATTTAATGAGTTAAAGGTATAAATGCTTTCATTTTTGGGCCCGGTTACCGGCACATCATAGCCAAATTTACGGTCTTCGGCGCCAGGCTGGCTGAGCGTAACCAAACTTAAGCTGGGATTGATAACCATGCTCCAGCTATTTTTTCCACCTGTGGCATAGAATTGGGCATTTTCACGCCTTGCCGCGTTGGCTTCCGCCGATAAAACAGGTATATCCTTTTCTACCGCAGCAATCACTTCTTTCATTAAAGCATCTGCTTCTGAATACTTGATCCTAAAATCCCCTCCCTCATTTATTGCTTTATATTCTCCATTACCCGACATTGCCATGGAAAGACTGTCTCCGCGATATGAAAAACGGTTTTGAACTATCTTTCCGTCCCGCTCTGCTTCTTCTTTAAAGAATACTATTTTACCCGTAGCTGTATCGCTAAAAAAATACCATTTTGTGCCATACTCGCCGGGTGCCACCAGTCTTACCATTAAAGGCTTTCCATCCAGGTAACCGGCCCAGGCCGCCATTTTACTGTTTCCCACGCTAAATTCCGACAAACTTCTCCAGGCAAGCTTTCCGCCAATCTGATCATGCAGCCATTTGGCATAACTCTCTTTTTCAGCAAAAAACTCTTCAGGTGGTTGTGCTTTCTCGCCCCCACAGGCCATTATTGCCAGGAAAAAAATAAATCCAAGATATTTCATAAGTTATGATTTTAAGGCGGCAAGTTAGGGTAAGAAGGAACTTAAAAACCCATCTAAAATCATTTTAAGCCTAAAAAATATGCCCGCTGTTCTCAACCAATATTTTATTAGCCGGGGGCTGATTTTGGCACCATGGGTAACCTCTAAAAACAAAAAACCGGGAAAATTCCCGGCTGATTGCTGAGGTACCGAGCGGATTCAAACCGCTGTACGAGCTTTTGCAGAGCTCTGCCTGATCACTCGGCCACGGTACCTTTTTGAAATAACGAATAAGGAATAAATAATCACGAAGTAATTGACCATTCAATCCTTTAAACGCGGTGCAAAAATAGGGAGTTAAAGGCAATTTTGGAAAACCATTTGCATGGCTGTTCAAAAATATGCGGGTAACATACTTACCTTTGATTCATGACAAGAATTCCTGAAAGCGAGTTGATACTCAATGCCCGGGGAGCTGTTTACCACCTCGATCTCAGGCCTGAGGAATTAGCTGAAACCGTTATTACCGTTGGCGATCCGGGGCGGGTAGTCCAGGTTTCAAAACACTTTGATGAAGTCGAGATCACACAATCGCACCGTGAATTTATTACCCATACCGGGCGAATAGGGTCCAAAAGGATTTCGGTGGTAAGCTCAGGTATTGGAACGGACAATATTGATATTGTGTTGAACGAACTGGATGCGCTTGCAAATATTGACTTCAACCGGAGAACCATTAAATCCAACAGGAAAAGCCTGAACATTATCCGGATCGGTACCTGTGGCAGCCTCCAGGGCGATATTCCGGTGGATGGTCATATTGCCGGCACACATGGCCTGGGCATCGACAACCTTTTGAACTATTACCTGCTGGAACCGAACGAGGAAGAGGGGCAGCTACTTCAGCAGTTTATTACTCAAACACAATTAAACAGCCAATTCTCAAGACCATATATTGCCACGGCCAGCATGATGCTGCTGAAAAATTTTGTAGATGGATTTCATACAGGCATCACGGTTACCTGCCCGGGGTTTTATGGACCACAGGGCCGGGTACTAAGACTTGGGCTCAGGCAGCCCGATCTCGTGGACTCGCTGACTAAATTCAATTACGGGCAGCACCGCATTGTAAACTTTGAAATGGAAACCAGCGCCATTTACGGACTTGGCAAACTTTTGGGGCACCATTGCTTAAGCCTGAATGCCGTTGTCGCTAATCGTGTTACCAAAACCTTCAGTAAAGACGGCACAGCCGCCGTTGAAAACCTGATTGTAAAGGTGTTGGAGGTTATTGAGGGGATTTGAGATTTGAGATTTGAAATTTAAAATTGGAAGATTTGAGATTGGCTGACGCCCCACACACAGCGCTCCTACTTCCAAACTCCATTCACTACTCACTTTTCACCATTCATTTATTGACTTATTCACTAATTGACCATTTTGACTTTTTCACTTTTATGAACCTCTCTTTTTCCAAATACCAGGGCGCAGGAAACGATTTTATATTGATTGATAACCGCACGATTGGCGTACAACTCAACACAGAACAAATTGCCCATCTCTGCGACCGCCGTTTTGGCATTGGGGCAGATGGGCTGATGCTGCTTGAAACCCAGCCCGGGTACGACTTTAAAATGGTGTACTACAACTCGGATGGCAGGGAGGGAAGCATGTGTGGCAATGGTGGCCGCTGCATCACCCGTTTTGCTTTTGACTGCGGCATCCACCGCGATGAATACCAGTTTATTGCTGTTGATGGTCCGCATAGAGCGACCATTGAACAAAATAATTCAAATATCAGGTTGCAAATGAAAGATGTTGCTACCATAGAAAACCACAACAGTTACGATTTTTTGAATACGGGCTCGCCCCATGTGGTAAAACCTGTAAATGATGCAGATGAGATAGACGTGGTGGGTGAGGGCAGGGAAATTCGCAACAGTGAAAAATATGCGGCGGAGGGTGTAAATGTAAATTTCGTAAGTGTTTTAGATGAAGATACCATTTATGTACGCACTTATGAGCGGGGTGTAGAAGATGAAACCTTTAGCTGCGGCACGGGGGTAACAGCAAGCGCACTCGTAAATGCGCACAACGATTTTGGCTTCTACCATATTAATGTAAAAACCAAAGGCGGTAACCTGTATGTAGAATACGAAAAAACCGGCGAAACCAGTTTTCAAAACATCTGGCTCGCCGGTCCTGCGGAAAAAGTATTTGATGGTACTGTATTATTGTAAAGCAGCAAGCGCATTCTTGATCCTGCTGAAGCCTTTCTTGAGGTCTTCGCGGCTGGCTGCAAAGCTGATGCGGAGACATGTAGGTTCGCCAAAAGCGCCACCTGTAACCGTGCTTACATGAGCGGTTTCCAATAAGTACATGGCCAGGTCATCGGCATTGGCAATTACTTTATCACCTATCTTTTTACCAAAATAGCTGCTCACATCGGGAAAAACATAAAACGCACCATCGGGTTCCGAAAGTCGGATTCCGGGAATTTCGGCCAGCAAATCAATCACCATCTTTTTACGGGCTGCAAACTCCTTCTGCATTTCGAGGCTGGAGCTGATATCATGTTTTAAGGCCACTACTGCCCCCTGTTGCGTAACTGCATTGGCGCCGCTGGTCATTTGCCCCTGTATTTTATCACAGGCTTTTATCAGGTCGGTATTGCTGCAGGCAATATACCCAAGCCGGTAGCCCGTCATGGCAAAACCCTTGCTCAACCCATTGATGATCACTACCCTATCCTTTATTTCATCAAACTGGGCAATGCTTTCGTGCTTGCCAACATAATTAATGTATTCGTAAATCTCATCGCTCATTATCCAGATATTGGGATGCTTTTTAAAAACACCCGCCAATCCTTCCAACTCGGCTTTTGAATACACGCAACCAGTGGGGTTGTTGGGGCTGCTGAACATGAAGAGTTTTGTTTTATCAGTAATGGCTGCCTCCAATTGCTCAGGGGTAATTTTAAACCCCGATTCAAGGGTTGTTTTTACCAAAACGGGGGTTGCATCCGCCATCCTTACCACTTCGCTGTACGAAACCCAGTAAGGCGTTGGAATAACTACTTCATCACCCGCACCTACTGTGGCAAAAACCAGGTTGGCAATGCTTTGCTTGGCGCCGGTGCTTACCAGTGTATGTTCGGGTTTGTAATCGAGGTTATTGTCGCGTTTCAATTTATAACAGATCGCTTCACGGAGCTCGGGATAGCCTGCAACCGGGGGATAATGCGAATAGTTTTCCTCCACGGCCTTTTCAAGCGCTATTTTAATATGGTCGGGTGTGTCAAAATCAGGCTCGCCGAGGCTAAGGCCTACTACATCATTGCCCTTGGCCCTAAGTTCCCTGGCCAATTTTGCCATTTTTAAGGTTTCAGGTTCATTAAACTTCGTAAGTCTTTCTGCAAATTGCATTTCTGGTTGGTTGTTTGTTTTTAGAAATTGCGCGAATGTATGCCAGTACTTCGGATTTTGGGCTAATTAGTACTGCAAAATGTCCCTCAGGAAGGCATGATATTGCGGAAACGATTGCAGGTTATTGTGTCCCCCACCTTCAATAGGTATCAGCGTGATCTTTCCGGGCATTAGCCCCCTCAGCTTTTCGCTGTGTTTGATAGGAATAAGAAAATCACGGGTTCCATGCAGGATATAAGTATGGCAGTTTACATGCCTTATCCACTTATCGGTACGCAGGTGAAAACGTAAAATCAACCTGGTGGGAAGTATTGGCAAAAACCTTTCAACCACTTTTTTAAAGCTATAATAAGGTGCATCGAGGATAAGGTACCGAGGTTCGTTTTCGCTGGCAATTTTACAGGCAAACCCGCTTCCAAGGCTCCGGCCATACACAACCAGGTGGTTTTCATGATAATTAACAGCCAGCGTATCGTACACCTCCTGCATATCCTTCAGCATCTCTCTTTCGCTGCGTTTGCCTGTACTCTTACCAAAACCACGATAATCAACCAGCACTACATCATATTGATACTTTAAAAAGTCACGGGCATATTTTGCCCAGCCCTTAATGCTCCGCGAGTTGCCGTGGAAATAAAGAATCAACCCCTTTGGCTTTTTTACTGAAAAATGCAATCCATTTATATTTACACCGGTTTCAATGTCGAAATTGATCTCCTTAAATGGCGCATCGTATTTATATTCAAAATCGGCGGGTAGCTTTTCGGGTTTGAATATGAATTTCTCCTGGATAAAATATACCAGTATGCCCAAAATTACGTACCCTATGGCCAGGTACCACCATATACCCAGCAGTAAAACAAACCCTGTATAAAAAACCGGTAAAACCATTTCAGCGATTGCCGAATATAGGGAAATTGGCCCGGGCAAAAAATATCAGACCTCACAGGGCCTGTATGCCGGCATCAGAACGGCATCCGGTTATCCTGTTCAAACGTGATCCGCTTTAACGGCATTTCGGTTACAGGGGCCACAATCAGCGGGAACTTTTCAATTGTAACATAACTGGTATCCAGCCCGAAACCTCTTTCTTCGCTCAGGCCAATGGATTTAATCAGGAAGTATAATTTCATGATGACCTTCTCGTAAAAAGGCAGGTCATTATCCGCACTCAGGTATTTTTCCATGACAATGTACTGGAAATCACCTACCACATTGTTTTTTTCAAGACTCTCGTAGCGGCTGGTAATATTCACTTCCTTATTGGCCACAAGGTCTTCTATTACCCTTCTGAACATCAGGTTAATGCGCGGCTGCACCCTGAAACCCAACCTGAATTCCACACGAATGATATCGTTGGGGATAATATGTTCCACATGATATTCGCTGGTGTAGGGGTCATCCATGGTATCCACATGTATAAACCAGTAAATATCCGCCCGCTTGGGCTTTCTGTTCAAAATGCTGTAAATGATCTTATGCTCTATTTCCTTGGGGTTGTTTGCGCTGGTTAGATAAATGAGATGAGTAGAATGTTTGGGTACGCTTTTATCGTTACTCAATTCCTGTATCTGGGGAATATAATTTTCAAGCCGTACAAATTCCACATAGCGGTTCTTAATTTTCCGCGAGCGGTAATACACAAACATGATTAAAAAGATGGCGAACCCGATAATGATGGTAAAATAACCGCCATGAGGGAATTTTTCCAGTAAAGCCACCATAAAGAAAACCTCGATAAACAGGTAGCCTGCCAGGAATATCCAGATAAATACCGACCTGACCCTGTGCAAAACCAGGTAATTGGCATAAAGCAGCGTAGTAGCAATCATGGTAGTAATAATGGCTAATCCATAAGCCGCTTCCATTCTCGATGATTCGCGGAAGTAGAGTACAACGCCCACACAACCAAAGAACATGAATAGATTAATGCTCGGAATAAACAATTGCCCACGGGTTTCGGAAGGATAACGGATTCTTAGTTTAGGCCACAAGTTCAATCGCATGGCTTCACTTATAAGGGTAAACGAACCCGAAATCATTGCCTGGCTGGCAATAATAGCCGCTGTAGTGGCAATGATAATGCCCGGTAGAATAAACCATTGCGGCATCAGGTCATAAAAAGCATTGATGTTTAGTTTTTCCCTGGCAACCGTATCAATCATTATTCCCTTATGGTGAGCAAGCAAACTGGCGCCCTGCCCAAAATAATTCAGCAACAAAGCGGTTTTTACGAAAAACCATGAAGCTCTTATATTCTCCCTGCCGCAATGCCCGAGGTCGCTGTACAAGGCCTCTGCACCGGTTGTGCAAAGAAAAACGGCGCCTAAAAGCCAGAAACCATCGGGATATGTCTGCAAAAACCTTACTGCATAATATGGATTAAATGCCTTTAAAATAGTAAGATCATCAAAGATGTGGTAAATGCCAAGTCCTGCCAGCATCACAAACCATAACATCATGATAGGCCCAAACAACCTGCCTATTGAATGTGTTCCAAATTGCTGTGTAAAGAAGAAAAGCACCAGGATACCCAACACAATAGTCATGATCGTATTGGTTTCAATGCCTGCAAAAGCTGGCAATTTAACCAGGCCTTCAACAGCCGATGTGATTGAAATGGGCGGGGTAATTATACCATCGGCCAACAATGCCGCCCCGCCAATCATGGCAGGAACAACCAACCACTTTCTTCGCCTTCTTACCAAAGCATACAGCGAGAAAATACCGCCTTCCCCCTTGTTATCGGCCCTTAATATCAGTACAACATATTTGATGGTAGTTTGTAACGTAATGGTCCAGATGATACAGGACAATGCCCCGATTATGAGGGTTTCGCTGATTACCCTATTGGTGATAATTGAATTAAAAACGTAGAGTGGAGAGGTCCCAATGTCTCCGTAAATAATACCGAAGGCAACCAGGAGACCTGCGGCGGTGACTTTGTTGATTTCGTGTTTGGCCACTTGTGTGAATATCAGATTAGACGAACAAATGTAACTGGTAGAATCAACACTATATAATTGTAGGCAAAAACATTTTTTGCCTACAACCCCTTTTCACTTTCACAGCAACTTAACAATAGAAAAGCCTTTTGTGGAAAGCGCCTGCTAAATTTGCCGCTTAAATTATATGTCAATCAATATGCAGGCAAACCTCAGGATAAAGTCCAACGTATTACTCTTAATTGCATTAACCGCACTCATTAATGGACGGGTTTTTTCACAAACCGCCCTGGCCGACCCTTTACCAATAGACCCCAAAGTAAAAATTGGTAAGCTTGAAAATGGCTTAACCTATATTATCCGGGAGAATAAAAAGCCCGAAAAAAAGGTTGAGCTAAGGTTGGTATTAAATGCAGGTTCCATCCTCGAAGATGATGACCAGCAGGGGCTTGCCCACGTAGCCGAACACATGGCTTTTAACGGGACAAAGAATTTTAAAGAAAATGAAATTGTAAACTACCTGCAAACAATTGGCGTAGGATTTGGCAACGATCTGAATGCTTATACCAGCTTTAATGAAACGGTTTATATGCTCCCAATTCCTACCGACAAACCGGGTAACCTGGAAACCGGTTTCCAGATCATGGAAGATTGGGCGCACATGGTATCATACAACGATAAAGATATTGAGGATGAAAAGAATGTGATTTTAGAGGAAAGCAGGCAGGGCCAGGGCGCTAATGAGCGTATGCGCCGCAAATGGCTGCCCGGGCTTTTGGCAGGGTCAAAATATGCTTCAAGGCTGCCGATTGGCATTGACAGCATCATCAAAAATTTCAAGCCGGAAACCATCCGCCGCTTTTACCACGATTGGTACCGCCCCAACCTGATGGCCGTTATTGTGGTGGGCGACATTTCGGTAAGCGAGGCTGAAACCCTTGTCCGCAAACATTTTGCAGGCATTGCCAACCCGGCCAATCCTAAAAAAAGGGAAATAGTTGAATTGAAGCCTTATGCCAAAAGCAATGCCCTGGTGGTAACTGATAAGGAGGCAACCAATTACTCCATTGCCGTTTATTATGATGCACAGCCCCTCAAGCAATCTTCAACCCTTGGCGAATACAGGGACGATATTATCAAGCAGCTTTTCTCAGGGCTGATCAACCAGCGCATGCGCGAACTTACCCAAAAAGAAAACCCGCCATTTATTGCAGCAGGGCTTGGTTTTTCAACCCTTGCCAGGGGTTACGAGCAACCCTACCTGTCAGTAATTGCTGGTGAAAATGATACCCGGCGTGGGCTGGAGGCCGCGCTTGAAGAAGTGGAAAGGGTAAAAAGGTTTGGATTTACAGCCCCTGAGCTTGACCGGCTCAAAAAGTCAATCATGGCTTCAGTGGAAAGAATGTACAATGAACGGGACAAATCCGAATCAGCGAATTATGTGGAAGAATATATAAGCCATTTCCTGGAGGGTGAGGCTATTCCCGGTATTGAAAATGAATACAATTATTACAAGCAGCTACTACCCCTTATTTCGCTTGAAGATGTAAATGCAATGGCTAAAAAGTTCGCGGAAAAATCGGGAAATTTCTTCGCCATGCTGCTTGGCCCCGAAGGCTCGGGCACGGTTAAGCTGCCTACACCCGAAGAATTGATTGGGATTACCGCTGCAGTAGCTAAAAAGGATGTAAAGCCTTACGAAGAAAAAGCTATTGCCACCACGCTGATCAGCAAAATGCCCCAACCCGGTAAAGTGGTAAAGGAAACAAAGGACACTACCTGGGGCGCCGTAGTTTGGGAGCTAAGCAACGGAGTAAAGGTTACCGTTAAGAAAACCGCCTATAAGAATGACCAGATATTGATGGGCGCGCGCCGCGCGGGTGGTACCGGCAATTACGGAGTAGAGGATAAATTGAATGTAAACTATGCAACCGCAGTTGCCGAAGCTATGGGTATCGGCGAATTCAGCCCTACTGATTTACAGAAATCACTTTCCGGCAAAGTGGCCAGTGCACGCACTATCCTAACCGGAACTATGGACGGATTTTCGGGCAGTAGTAATGTAAAAGACCTCGAAACCATGCTGCAATTGCTTTACCTGCGGGCAACTTCTCCCAGGAAAGACACGGCCCTGTTCCGGTCATTTGTACAGCGAAATAAGTCGCAAATGGCGTTTGCCATGTCCAACCCCCAAACGGCTTTTATTGACTCGTTGATTAAGGTTTTATATGACAATAATCCACGGGCCCCTATTGCGGTGCCCAGGCCTGAGTATTTTGATATGATCAGTGCAGACAAAGCCCTGGCCATTTATATGGAAAGATTCGGTGATGTTTCGGGCATGAATTTTGTCTTTATTGGAAGTGTGGATGAAGCGGTATTAAAACCATTGGTTGAAACCTACATCGCCAGCCTTCCAGCCTCTGGCAAAAAATTTGAATGGAAGGACAATGGAGTACGCACCGTTAAGGGCCGGAAACAACTTGATTTTTATAAAGGTCGGGCCGAACAAAGCCTTATCCTCGCTTTCCACACCGGCGAAGTACCGTATAGCGAAGACCTCGAGCTGAAGGCAAATGCCATTTCGGAGATTTTGAACATCCGTATTATTGAGGAACTCAGGGAAAAAATCCAAGGCATATATTCCGGTGGTACAAGCGCTTCCATGGATAAAATCCCCTATAATAATTACCAGATTGTTTTCCAGTTGCCTTGCGGACCTGAGAAAATTGACACCCTGATCCTGGCCATGAATGCAGAAATTGAAGCGTTGAAAAAGAATGGCCCGACTGAAGAAGTGTTGAACAAAGTGAAGCAGCAATGGATTGAAAGCTACAAAACCAGCCTGCAGGAAAACGGGACCTGGCTGAACCGGATTTTGCTCGACCGGTTCCCCGGCGCAGATGCCGACAGGTTTATTAACTACGAGAAATATGTAAACAGCCTGACCCCTGCACAGATAAAAGTGGCTGCCAATATGCTGTTGAGCGGTAAAAATGTATTTACCGCCATCCTGCGGCCCGAACCCCAAAAGGCGGTTCCCGGCAGCGGGCAATAAAAAGCAATACAAAACAGGTTAAATAAACAGGGGCTTCGGTTCCTGTTTATTTTTTATAGACAACCATTGCCCTGTTTCAATTATTTTCGTGGCGCATGGTACGGCAGTTTTCCTTCATAATATGTTTATTTTCAACCCTTTGGACAGGTTGCAATGCCTCCTACGAAGAGCCTGAAACACCTATTGATGCTGGCCGCCAGTTTATTTCGGCCATTTATAATGGCAACTTTAAAAGAGCAAGCCAGTTAATTGTACCGGATGATGCAACCCGTAGCCTGCTGAAGGATTCGATAGAACAGGATTTCAGGTCAAGAGATGGTTTCGGTAAAGAAGCGCTTTCCAAGTCAAGCATCCGGATTGATAATATTAATACACGGGATAGTGTAACCACAACCCTTGAATTTACGAATGCTTATTTTAATGCAAGAAGCATACTGGTAATTAAAAAAGCTGATGGCCTTTGGAAGGTTGGCATTCAAAAATGGAAATAAAATAGCCGTGCAAATACAATGGAGTCATATTTTGTTGGTAGGAACCGGGGGTATGGTTGGTTCGGTACTGCGCTTTGTGGTTAGCAATTGGTTTGTTCAGCATGTACCGCCTTCATGGCCGTGGGGAACTTTTATAGTTAACCTGGTTGGATGTTTTTTAATAGGAATTATTTTGGGCGCTACCTTAAAACATCCGCAATCCGACATGTACAGGCTACTGCTTGCTTCGGGTTTTTGCGGCGGGTTCACCACTTTTTCGGCTTTCAGTAACGAAGGTTATCAAATGCTTCGTCACCATTTATATTTGCTGTTTGCTGCATATACTGTAAGTTCCGTTCTGTTTGGTTTGTTGGCAGTTGCCGCAGGTTATTTCATCATTCGATTATTTTAAAAAAAATTATGCAAATTTCGAACACCATTTTACATCCCTGGCATGGAGTTGGTTACGGCGACAATGCCCCAAGGTTAGTGAATGCCATTATTGAAATACCACAGGGGTCAAGGGCTAAATACGAGATTGACAAAGCCAGTGGTTTGCTGAAATTAGACAGGGTTATTTATTCATCATTTTATTACCCGCACAATTACGGGTTTATTCCGCGCACCTATGGCGATGACAAGGACCCCCTCGATATACTGGTGTTAAGCACACTCAGCGTGCAGCCAATGTGCATTGTTGAAGCCAAGGTAATTGGCGTCATGCAAATGATTGACAGCGGTGAGGGCGACGACAAAATAATTGCCGTTGCCGCACACGATATGAGCGTGAACCACATGAATAATATTGAAGAGCTTCCTCCCCATTTTTTCAAGGAGCTTCGCCAGTTTTTTGAGGATTATAAAAAGCTGGAGAACAAGGCGGTAAAGGTTGAAGACTTTGGGGATAAAGCAACAGCCCTAACCATTGTTCGCGATGCCATTGACCATTACAAAAGAACATTCACCCCAAATGCCTGATGATACACTATACATGGGCACCAACCCAATTTGAGAATGCCTGCGAAAAAAAATAGGGGCTTTTACAAAAATCTTTTGATCGTCCGCAGCCTGTGCGTTCTATCGCCTTCCTGCGCATGTGCAATTCCATAGTTATCTATCGGGTCAATCCTTACAGAGGATGAAGCATGCAGGATGGAATCAGGTCCAAGTAATATGCCTACATGCACAATCCTTCCTTCATCGTTATCAAAAAAAGCGAGGTCGCCGGGTTGCGCTTCCTGTAGCAGGTTAACAACATTCCCTTCGCGTGATTGCGGTCCGGAATCGCGTGGCAGAAACAATCCTACCAATTTATAGGCGGTTTGGGTAAGCCCGCTGCAATCAATTCCATACATGCTTTTTCCACCCCACAGGTAAGGTGTGCCTAAAAACTGCCTTGCCATGGCGATTAGTTTTTCACCCTTGTTTTCAAAGCTTGTTGAAGCAGATGAATGCAAATGATATTGTACTGAATAAGGCCCGATGGTCAGGGTCCCTATATTTTCATTAGCCGGGCAAACACTCCCCGGGGAAAGGGAAAGTGAAATACCGCTTACTTCTACCCTGTCCAATACAGTTTCAGAAAACTTTGTTTCAAAAGGATATTCACCACCCTCGAGGTTTGCGAGTTGCTTGCGCTGGCACCAACCTTCGTATCCATCATAACGGCACCGGATTTTCACAAAGTCGCCTTTTTCTTCCAATAAACCGGCCAATTCGCCAAACAGAAGCTGGCTGATCATTTCACTTCTGTGAGATGGTTCAGCACGAAGCGGGGCAACCGCTGTTATAACAAAATAGGTCATGAACAGAGTGGTATTTCAGCAAATTTGGGGAAAATAAAGCATGGCCCGTTATGGAAATCAAAATAGCTTGCATCCTGTAATTAAATGCCTGCATATTTGAAAGGCCAATCCTTATACGAAAAGCTAAGCGATACAGAATTGCTGGATCATTACCGGCATTACCACGACAAGCAATGCCTCGGCATATTGCTGCAACGTTATACGCTTTTGCTGCTCGGTGTTTGCCTGAAATACCTGAAAAATGAAGAAGAAGCAAAAGATGCCGTTCAGCAGGTATTTACAAAAGTCATTGTTGAAGTTGAAAAATACAAGGTTGACCATTTTAAAAGCTGGCTATATACCATTGCCCGGAATTATTGTTTCATGCAGCTGAGGAATAAGGTTATCCCCTTGCCTGAGGAAGCCATTGATCATTCTTCCAACTTCCATGCAGCAGAACACCCGCATGAAGAATTAACGCCTATCCTGGAGAAGGAAGAATTGCTCGACCTGCTGAATGAGTCGCTTGCCGAATTGCAACCCAATCAGCAACAGTGCGTATCTTTATTCTACCTCGATAAAAAAAGCTACAGGCAGATAAGCCATGAAACCGGGTTTAATTTACTACAGGTTAAAAGCTTTATTCAAAATGGTAAACGGAATATCCGTTTGCTGATTGAAAAAAAACAAAAAGGAAATGCGTCCTGAATTGCTCGACATATTATCCCGTAAACAGGTGGGCATTGATAATGACACGCTTGAGAAGTACCTGAGCGGACAGCTAAGCGATGAAGCAAGGCACCAGGTGGAAAAGGTGTTGCAGGAAGGAGATGAACTGGAAGAAGAAGCCTGGGATGGCTGGCAAAACGCAGCAGATAAAAAAGAGCTGGTTAAACATGCACGTGAAATAAACCAACGGCTGAACCGGCAACTTGGTGCAACTACCAAAAGAAAACGCAGGAGACCCATTAAAGATCTGCCGGTTACCTGGTGGGTTTTTGGATTACTGCTTGTGCTGATCTTTATAGCCTGGGCCATTATTAAGTTCATGAGTGAATAAGTAAAGATTGGAATTGGCAATTTTCGATTACAACAAAAAAGGTGACCTTTTTAAAAGCCACCTTTCTAAAACTATTAGTGTAAAACTTTATCCGAGAAACGGGTACCTGTAATCAGTCGGAGGATTATAGGTTTCCTTAATGGTTCGTGCGCTTAACCAACGGTACAGGTTTATCAAGCTTCCTGCTTTATCATTGGTTCCGCTTGCCCTGGCCCCGCCAAATGGCTGCTGACCAACCACAGCGCCGGTAGGCTTATCATTAATGTAAAAATTACCCGCAGCATGGCGAAGCCTGTTGGTTGCCAGTTCAACCGCCGAACGGTCCTGGGCCAAAACAGCGCCGGTAAGTGCATACGGAGAAGTGGTATCAACTAATGTCAATGCTTTTTCAAAATCATCAGCCGGATAGGTGTAAATGGTAAGTACGGGCCCGAATAATTCTTCGCACATGGTTACATATTTCGGATCGCGGACCTCAATAACCGTTGGCTCAATAAAGAAACCTTCTTTTTTACTGCAATTACCACCCACCAGTATTTTGGCTTTACGGTCTTTGCGGGCATTGTCAATATATTTCTTCAGCTTATCATAGCTTTTTTCGTCAATTACGGCATTTATAAAGTTGCTGAAATCTTCGGTTGTACCCATTTTCATGCTTTCAATATCGGCTACAAGCTTTGCCTTGATTTTTTCAGCAATATTGCCTGGTAAATAGGCACGGCTTGCTGCTGAACATTTCTGGCCCTGGTATTCAAATGCGCCACGGGCAAGCGCGGTTGCCGCGACGTCAGGGTCTGCACTTTTATGAATAAGCACAAAATCTTTGCCACCGGTTTCGCCTACAATGCGGGGATATGATTTATACTTCGGCATATTGGCGCCAATGGTTGCCCACATGTGGTTAAACACGCCTGTGCTCCCTGTAAAATGTACCCCGGCAAAATCAGGATGGTTGAAACATATTTCACCAATGGTTGGCCCATCTACATAAACCAGGTTTATAACCCCATCCGGAAGACCAGCTTCCACCAGGATGCGCATAAACATTTGTGCGGAATAAATTTGCGTGTTGGCGCATTTCCAGATCACCACATTGCCACACATGGCCGCGCTGGTGGGCAGGTTTCCGCCAATAGCTGTAAAGTTAAAAGGCGTAACGGCCAGCACAAATCCTTCCAATGCCCGCCATTCCATCCTGTTATGCATACCTGGCGCTGAAACGGGCTGTTGCTTATAAATTTCGCTTAGGAAATGTACATTAAACCTTAGGAAGTCAATCAATTCGCAGGCGCTGTCAATTTCGGCCTGGTACACATTTTTACTTTGCCCCAGCATGGTGGCGCCATTCATGTGGTAACGGTATTTGGTAGCCATCAGGTCGGCAGCTTTCAGAAAAATAGCCGCCCTTTCTTCCCAGGCCATGGCCTCCCAGGTGGGCTTTGCCTTCAGCGCTGCATCAATAGCCATTTGCACATGTTTGGCTTCGCCTGCATGGTAGTAGCCAAGTACATGCGCACGCTCGTGCGGCGGATTGATTGGCTTACGGTTGCCGCTACGTACTGCCCTGCCGCCAATGTATTGCGGTATATCAATTTCTTTCTTTTTTAATTCAGCCAGCACTTTCTGCTGTGCGTCGCGCTCGGGCGATCCGGGTGCATAACTCTTTACCGGTTCATTGGCCGGCAAGGGATAAGAAAAAGTTCCAAAACTCATAATTGTGCAATTTTACTGTATGAAATAAGCAATCGTTATATTACATTAATTAAAAAAGAGGTACATAAGCAAACACAAAACTTATTTTAAATATTCATCTACTTTTATAGCAATAATTTTTTTTACATCTTCCCAAGTCGCTCCAGTTAAACTTACAGGGTCTATATCATCATCAACATCATCAGTGTAGGTTAACGCCCTTGGTATGGAAATAAGCAAATGTTTATCGGGATATTTTTGAAAATATGCATCAATCATTTCTTCAAGAGACATATATTTCAATATTTCAGCAATATCCCAATGGTCTTTTTTCTTGGGGCGCTTAAGCATAGCAAAGATTTTCATGGCTGCAACATCGCGCAATGAAAACATTCTTACCCCATTAATTTCCTCAATATCTCCAATCAATTTAAAATAATGGTGGCGGACAAAATCGACCTTTATACCATTAATATAACAAAACAAACCAATCTTGTTATGAACATTTCCGAGTTGTAATTGAAGAAATTTTTCCTTTAATCTATTGGCTAATTCATAATTATCAAATTCCTGATGACTAAATAAATCAATATCAATTGACAATCTGTGGCCAAATCTTAAAGCAAGATTAGTTCCACCCACTAATGAAAAATTCTTTAAAGGTTCAAAATCCATTAAAGAATTCAATAAAGCCAATGTTCCGGGTTCGATGCTGCGATTCTGTAGCATTTGAATTCATTTAATGGACATTTGAAAATGGCTGAAGCTAAATAAACAATATCCTTCATGAGCCACCTTGCAGATTTCAGTTCGTGCAAAACTTTTTCATCCCCATAAAAACGCCTCACCGACCTTACATCTTCAACATCTCCACGTTCAAAAACCCTTTGTATTATAAATGGGGCATTTTTGGTGAAATCTATACTTTCAGGATTTACATCCCAAAAAATTCTTCTATTTAATTCCGGTTTCATTGGTATAAAGGTAAAAAGAATTCCTAAGCTACACTCTCCCCTTCCTTCTCCATCATCAAATAAGCCTTAATAAACCCATCAAGTTCGCCATCCATTACCGGCTGTATGTTACCAACCTCATAATCGGTACGGTGATCCTTGATCATTTTGTACGGGTGAAACACATAACTCCTGATCTGGCTGCCCCATTCAATTTTTTTCTTATTGGCATTCACGGCATCTTTCAGCGCATTTCGCTTCTGTAGTTCAATTTCATACAGGCGGCTTTTAAGCATTTGCATGGCTTTTTCGCGGTTGCCAAGCTGGTTGCGCTCGGTTTGGCATACCACCACAATGCCGGTGGCAATATGGGTCAGTTGCACCTTGGTTTCCACCTTGTTTACGTTCTGCCCACCTGCGCCCCCGCTTCGGGAGGTTTCCATTTTTACATCGCTGTCTTTCAGGTCAATTTCAATGGTATCATCCACCAACGGGTACACATACACGCTGGCAAAACTGGTATGGCGCCTCGCATTACTGTCGAAAGGGGAAATCCTTACCAAACGATGTACCCCGCTTTCGGCCTTCGTGAAGCCATAGGCAAAAGGCCCGTCAAACTGGAAAGATGCGCTTTTAATACCAGCGCCATCACCTTCGGTCCAATCCAGTTCAGTTACTGCCCAGCCCTGACGTTCACCGTACATACGGTACATCCGGGCCAGCATTTCAGCCCAATCCTGGCTTTCGGTTCCGCCGGCCCCGCTGTTAATTTGTACTACCGCAGGCATTTCATCCTCCGGTTGGTTCAGGGTACTTTTAAATTCAGCTTCTTCAATAAAAGCAAATGCTGCATCATAGGCATGCTGCACATTTTCTTCTGTTTCTTCTCCTTCTTTCCAGAATTCAAACAGAACGGCAAAATCTTCAACGGCTGTTTCAACTTTATGGTAAAGCTCGATCCAAAATTCATTTGCTTTAATTTCCTTGAGGATACCTGTAGCCCTGGCATTATCATCCCAAAAACCGGGCGAAAGGCTTAATTGCTTATCGTTTTCAATTTTGGCTTGACGGTTAGCGACGTCAAAGAAACCTCCTCAGAACCAGAACCCGGTCCCTCATATCCTGCAACTTTTCAATAGTCATAAGCGCTGTTTAGTTTATATAATATATTACAAATTAAAAAAGACGGTCAATGGTTAACCGTCCTTTTATGATATTAGTTCTTGCTTAAACCTTTTCCGCCATATCGGGAATAGCTTCCACCTTATAAGCCCCGGCATCAAGCTTGGCCTTGGTTTCGCTGAATGCGGTAAGCGTCAGTTCAATATGCTCATCGGTATGCGCCGAAGTAGGGATGAGGCGGTAAATGATATGTCCTTTGGGGATTACGGGGTACACCACAATGGAGCAGAAAATGTTGTAATTTTCACGGAGGTCCATCACCATGGCAGTAGCTTCTTCCACACCGCCTTTCATATACACCGGGGTTACAACACTGTCAGTTTTACCAATATCAAAGCCGCGTTCCTTCAAACCATTTTGCAATTTGAGCGCATTTTCCCAAAGTTTTGCCTTGAGTTCGGGCTTGGTTTTCAACAATTCAAGCCTTTTCAGGTTGCCTATTACAATGGGCATTGGAACGCTTTTGGCAAAAATCTGGCTGCGGATATTGTAACGGATATAATCAATAATGATTTTGGGCCCGGCAATAAAGGCGCCTATCGAAGCCATGCTTTTTGCAAATGTGCTGAAATACAGGTCAATGGCATCCTGGCAACCCTGTGCCTCTCCGGCGCCCGCGCCGGTTTCTCCAAGCGTGCCAAACCCATGTGCATCATCTACCAGCATCCTGAATTCATATTTCGATTTCAGGGCGGCTATTTTTTTCAGCTTACCCTGGTCTCCCGCCATACCGAAAACCCCTTCGGTAATAACCAGGATACCACCGGCATTTTGCTTTTCAACCAGCGCCGAAGCCCTTTGCAATTGTTTTTCGCAATCATCCACATCGTTGTGCTTATACACATACCGGTGGCCAGGGTGCAGGCGCAAACCATCAATAATACAGGCGTGGCACTCGCTATCGTACACCACCACATCGTGGCGGCCGCAAATAGCGTCAATCGCGCTCATAATGCCCTGGTAACCGTAATTCAGCAGTATGGAATCTTCCTTCTGCTCAAATTCGGCCAGTTCGCGCTCCAACTGCTCGTGGTAATTACTATTGCCGCTCATCATGCGCGCGCCCATGGGGTAAGCAAGGCCAAATTCGGCCGATGCATCCGTATCTGCTTTCCTTACTTCGGGGTGATTGGCCAACCCGAGATAGTTATTCAGGCTCCACACGATCATTTCCTTTCCACGAAAAATCATTTCAGGTCCAATTTCCCCTTCCAGTTTAGGGAAAGCAAAGTATCCGTGGGCCCTTTCGCGGTGCTGTCCAAGCGGACCAAAGTTTTTTACCAAACGCTCAAAAATATCTGCCATAGTTACATTAGGATGGATATCCGGTTAATTGTTAAACAATTCATAAGAAAAACAGGAAACCCTATTTTCGGCGGCAAAATTAAGAATTCAGGTTCGGGTGTCCAAAACTAGCCCATGTTTAGCATATCATTGTGAATAAGTACCGGGCAATTGGTTATCCATAATTTAATGGCCGATATGCAACCCGGAACTTTACATTTGTAAAAAAACGGACATAATGCGCCTGATTCAAATTTGCCTGCTAATTTTTGTAACGACAACCTCATTTTCTCAAAACAACGGTGGAACCAGTACTGAAAAACCCTTTGCCAGGCCTAAGCTTGTGGTAGGCATCATGGTTGACCAAATGCGTTGGGATTATTTGTACCGGTACGCCCAGCGATATGGCGAGGGAGGTTTTAAAAGGATCATCCGCGAAGGTTTTACCTGCGAAAATGCCATGATCCCCTATGCCCAAACCTTGACCGCCGCAGGCCATGCCTGTGTGTACACCGGTTCAGTTCCTGCCATTAACGGTATAATTGGAAATAATTGGTATGATAGAAGTAAGGGAGATTATGTGTATTGTGTGGAGGATGACAGGGTAACTCCTGTAGGCGGTGACAGCCAGTCGGAACCCATGTCGCCGAGAAATCTTTTCTCCACAACCATCAGCGACGAGCTCAGGCTCGCCACCAATTTCAGATCGAAAGTGGTGGGCGTGGCCATTAAGGACCGGGGCGCCATTTTACCCGCCGGGCATAGCGGAACTGCATATTGGTACGAACCCAGGGGAGGAAATTTTATTACCAGCACTTATTACCAAAATGAGCTTCCCGCATGGGTAAAGGCTTTCAATGCCCGCAAAGTGCCCGATAGCTTATATGCAAAAGACTGGAACACGCTTTACCCCATTGAAACCTATGTGCAAAGCGATAAGGATAATGTGGGTTATGAAGGGAGGTTTGCTCATGAAACATCCCCAACTTTTCCGCATAAGCTCACAGGGATGGTTGGCACCAATTACGGGACCATCAGCAGCACGCCTTTCGGCAATACCATGACGCTTGAATTTAGCAGAACAGCCATAAAAGCAGAAGAACTTGGAAAGGACGATATTACCGATCTGCTTGCCATCAGCCTTTCTTCACCCGATTATGCAGGGCACCAGTTTGGCCCCAACAGCATTGAACTGGAAGATATGTACCTGAGGTTAGATGCAGAACTCGCTGCTTTTTTTACCTACCTCGATAACGAGATAGGTAAAGGACAGTGGCTGTTTTTTATGACGGCCGACCATGCGGTTGCCCATGTGCCCGGTTTCCTTAAAAACAATAAGATCCCTGCGGGTGTAATTGGTTCAAAAACTGCCGCACTTAACAAGCTGATCGAAACCAAATTCAGCGTACCAAACGCCGTGCTGGCCAGTGCCAACAGCCATTTGTATTTCAATTACAAAGCCATTGACAGTGCCAATAAAAGCCTCGATGAAATATTAAAATATTCGATCACTGAACTGGAAAAGGATACCGCTGTGATGATGGCTTTTGAAACAAGGAACCTGAACAATACCACTATGCCTGCCGAGATGAAAAACAGGTATGCCAATGGTTTCAATAAGAAATTGTCGGGCGACCTGGTGGTGGTTTTAAAACCCGGATTTTTTGTTGGGTCCCGCGCGGGAACTACACATGGAAGCTGGTACCCTTATGATGCGCATATTCCCATGCTGTTTATGGGCTGGGGCGTAAAACATGGTCATACCACGCGCCAAACCTACATGACCGACATTGCACCCACCATTACCTCGCTGCTTCACATACAAATGCCCAGCGGAAGTATTGGTACACCTGTTTTTGAAATCACAGATTAACAGCCATGTGCAAAACCAAATTTTGCACGTAGCCGGGTATCCTCGATTTTAGTAGAAAATTAGAACTGCCATGGAGGAAAACCGTGAAATAAATGCCTTGCTTACCCTTATTGACGACCCCGATGAGGAGGTCTATATGACGGTTGAGCAGCGGTTAATGACTTATGGGAGCCCGGTTATACCGCAATTGGAAAACCTTTGGGAAAACACCATTAGCGAAGATGTTCAGGATCGGATTGAAATGATCATTCACCGCATTCATTTCACCGACCTTACAAAGGAAATTGACCAATGGTACCGCGGCGATAAAGAACTTTTGCACGGCGCTTTACTGGTAGCCAAGTACCAATACCCCGAACTGCAAACGGTAAAAGCGCTGCAGGAAATAGAAAAAATGCGCCGCAACCTGTGGTTGGAAATGAATAATTTTATTACCCCCATTGAGCAGGTAAAAATTTTTGAAAGCATCCTGTATAATTATTACAAAATGCAGGGAAGCGAGGTGAACTACAGTAAAAATGAGGACTTCGCTATTCATAAAGTTATTGAACGAAAAAAAGGAAATGCCATCACAAACGGTATCCTGTACATTGTATTGGCCGAGTTACTCGACCTGCCGGTAAAAGCCATCCGTATCCCCAGGCAATTTGTGCTGGGCTATTTTTCCATGCCGGCTTTGTACAACCAAAGCTTTGATGAAGGCAACGCTTCCGAAAAAATCAAGTTCTTCATTGATCCTAACTCAGGTACCGCATTCTCGCATAAAGATATGGACCAGTATTTCAAGCGGATCAATGTGCCGCCCGTGAACAGCTATTTCAAACCCATGTCCAATTCAGGGATCATAAAAACCTTGCTGGAGGAATACGCCAAATGCTTTGACGAACCTTCGTTATTATATAAAAAAGATGAGCTGATTGAGTTGAGTAATCTGATGGATGATTAAGCTAGCCTCCTCTCTCCAAAGGAGAAGGGATACGACTACAGACAAATTTTCCCCAGATAGATAGGAACGATAATATGGAAACGACTCAAAGCCCTGTATCGGCTGACTTTGGATAAAAAAAAGCAGCCTCAAGGCGCCAAAACCTGTAGGAGGGGCCATTTTGCTACTGTGGAAAAATTTACAAACTTCTCTGATCTTACTTATCAAACATCATCAGAATTAAAAACACCTTTCTGAAGTAATCCCAGTCCTCCTTATCAACCTTTCTATACTTCCGTTCAAATTCAGAGTGATACACACTACTGTTATACCTGACTGTCGATGCTGCTTCGTTATTAACTTCAATGATTTGATTAGATAAGTTATTGTAAATTGAATACTTGAAATGTAAGCATTCTACGAACCCCATCCTTCCTAGGCGGGTCTGGTATAGTAATTTT
>CAYUGH010000014.1:0-66298 GCA_964444195.1 uncultured Chitinophagaceae bacterium | reverse complement strand
CCGGTACATCGGCTTTCGCTGCAATCGCTTTTATTCTTCGTAATTTTGCTGTTCATCATTGCCGAAGGCTACCGCCCGCCCGAAAGGGTAGGGAGGAAAGTCCGGACAGCATAGGGCAACCCACCGGCTAACGGCCGGGTGTTCGGGGGAAACCGGGACAACAGATAGTGCCACAGAAAATAACTACCTCCCCCCGCCCCTCCTCAAGGAGGGGAGTGTGTGGGTGTAGGAAAAGGTGAAAATGTGCGGTAAGAGCGCACGGTGGCCTTTGGTAACAGGGGCTTCGGGTAAACCTTGGGTGCTGAAATGTCACATACAGGGGTCATTAAGGGCGGCCCGTCCGTTGTTCCGATTTGCGTTGGAACAGGGCCCCGGGGTAGGCAGAAACAGGTGTGCAGCAATGCCCATCGCAGATAAATGGTAGCATGGCGCTTTTGGCGTCAGTACAGAATCCGGCTTATGCAGGCAATGATGATTTTTTTTAAAGCTTAGCCTGGTCGGTATAGGAATAATAGGCCTGAATGTATTCGCGGATAGCGCCCAGCATCAGTTTTTGCTGATCTTTTTTTCCGTGCTGAACCTCAATGTTCACATAGTCAATATGTTTGATGCCGGCATATACCGATAATGAACCATCATCCGTAACGGTTTCATTATTCTGCAGCATTACATTGAACCCCCTTTTCCTGAAAAAGTCATACGCCCGCTCGGAAGTGGTGTAAAAAAAATCATCCACATCCTGCCTCCTGCTTACAGAAACCTTTGAAGCATCATTGGCATACGCGCCGCCCCGCTGGTAGGCTTTAATGGTAAGCCCGCCCCCGTCGGTATTGTTGTGCAGGGCCACAACCAGGCGGTTGGTATCTATAAATTTTGCAGTAAAAAGCTTTGAAAGTTTAGTGACCTCCTCGAAGGCAGAATCACTATACGCCCCGAATTTTAGTAAGGTTGCTTTGCGCCCTTCATCTGTATAAATCCGGTTAGGGTCAAAAGTGTATTTTGTGTTACCCATGTTGAAGCTTATGTTCCGGCCCATACCATGCTGCAGGGTTATAAAACAACCTTCGGCAACGCTATCAATAAATTCCAGGGCAGCCTGAACCGCTGTGTTTTCATCTTCGTGCACATGCACAAACCATATGCCTGGTAATGGTTTTATGCACACAGGGGCTAAAATCACGCGGGCATCATCCCCCAATTGAATGATATTCAGCCTTAGGTTTTGGTCTTTGGAAGTGTCGTTTTCATTTACCTGTGCAAACAATGGTAAGGCAAGCGAACAACTGAGCAAAAACGCAATGGATGTTGAAAACAGTTTGCAATACATAGTTGCAAAATACAGGATAAATAAGCCTTATAGAAAATTAATTCCAGGTGGTATTGTCCATTATTTTACAAAATTGGATCGTTAAAAGCATGCCGCTATCCGGGTTGCAATACCCATTACCATGAATTGGTGTTTGTAAGATACCGCGACATATAACCCATTACCGTAAGTTGCAATACCCATTACCATGAATTGGTGTTAATTTGGCAAAGCTAAACGATAATTGATGCAACGAATTGTAATAGCCATTACCGGGGCCAGCGGCAGTATTTATGCCAAAGTGCTGCTCGACAGGCTGATGGAGTTGAAAGGCCAGTGGGCAGATTTGGGGGTGGTGATGAGCGACAACGCCAAAATGGTTTGGGAATATGAATTGGGAACAAGGAGTTTTGAAAACTACCCTGTAAAATATTATGCTAAAAACGATTTTATGGCGCCTTTTGCATCGGGCAGCGGGCAATACAACACCATGATTGTAGCGCCCTGCAGCATGGGTACGCTTGGCAGGGTTGCATCAGGCATAAGCGATGACCTGGTAACAAGGGCTGCCGATGTGGTACTGAAAGAACGGCGCAAACTCATCCTGGTGGTACGGGAAACGCCCTACAACCTCATTCATATACGGAATATGGAGACTGTTACGCTCGCCGGTGGCATTATTTGCCCGGCCACGCCATCGTTTTACAGCAAACCGAAAAGTTTCGAAGCATTGGCGGCAACGGTTGTTGACCGTGTATTAGACCTTGCTGGATTTCGATTGAACACTTACCGGTGGGGTGGGGAAGGGTAGAAGGCATGGTACTGCCTTACAAAGGGGTACAAAAAACCCGGGCAAAACCCGGTTCCGAATTTTATAAAAGATAAAAGCCATTGTTTGTCTCCCGACCAACAATTCCTATTGTTGAATCTCTTCCACGCCAGGGTACTTTGTTTTATCAAACACAAACATTTTATCGTCCAGCGGGGCATTGGTTTTCAGCCCGTTCATGCTGTAGGTGTAAATGTTTCCGCTGTTTTCATAGATCTTACTGCTCACGATCATTTTCTGCGCTTCATCCACATACAGGTAAACTTTATAAAAATTTTTCCTTTTGTCGGTTGGCGTCATTTCAATTTCTGCCACAGTCTTTGTTCCCTGCTTTACGTTGCCGTTCAGCTTGTAAATAAAATCCTTATCATAAAAGTTGGAGAAAAGCTTTTGAGGAGTTATTCCATCTCCCGCATCGGCAGCGCTGCTAACGGTTACCTCGTTGGCATCACCATCATATCGCCAGATCTTTTTGCCATCACTCATAATTTGAAGTGAAGTTTCGGTGATCAGGTATTTGGGGCCTTTCAGGTAAATTTTACCCGCTTTATTGCCCGCGCTTTTCCCCGCGCGGTTGGTAACGGCAAGGCTATAATTGCCCTGTACGGTTTTCAACGACTTAAAATTGGTGCTTACTTTATCCAGTATAGCCTTGGCTTTCGGGTCTTTTTGGGCCGCCGCAGCCAGGGTAAAACAGGTAGCAAATAACATTAAAACATTTTTCATGCGTTCAAATTAAAGTTTGCAAAAGTAGCTATTAGACAATTGAAATGGCTCCGGGTTTGGAATGTGGAGAATGTTAACAGGATATTCGGAAATAAGGATAGGCAAATCCCCCATTCCCCGGTAGAGACGCAATGCATTACGTCTCTACCGGGGAATTATTACATTAATTATTCATTACTCTCCAAAAATGACGATAGCTGCTGTTATACCATCATTAAAAATTACTTTTCTGTTGTTTTTCACCTTATTGAAAAATAATCTCCATTTTTCACTCATTTTATTAGCGCTTTCAAGGCTGTCAGGTAAAGAAAGTTCAGGAATATGAAGACA
Source organism: uncultured Chitinophagaceae bacterium (assembly GCA_964444195.1). GTDB lineage: Bacteria > Bacteroidota > Bacteroidia > Chitinophagales > Chitinophagaceae > Phnomibacter. Next base: position 63,107 of record CAYUGH010000014.1, on the reverse strand, counting down.
TCTTTCTATATTATCAATAACAATAATGCCATTCTTTTTGATAAGATTTAAAGAAAGATGAGCAATTTCATCGCGGTGCCTTCCATCAATTAACACCATATCAAATGATTGATCGGGAAATGATGCAACTCTTTTAACATAGGGAGCGTCGGTTCTTATAGTTGAAAAATCTTTTGATTCAAGATAATACTCCACATTTGTAATCTCTTCTTCAGCCATCTGGCCTTTTATTTGTTGGTACCATCCATCATGGTTTTCAATAGAAACCACCTTTTTTACTAGTCTTGAAAACCAAATTGTTGATCTGCCTGAACCTGTTTCGAGGATAATATCTTCCGGCCTTAAATATTGTTTCAGAAATTTTATTGTATCATATGAAATCCAGGGGCAATCTTTTTCTTTTTTGGTTTGAAACTTTTGTATTAATTTATTGACTGCAAATGTTGGTGTCCAATGTTTTTTGATCATTCCGGAAGTTTTGGCGAATGTATAGGGTAGGGTTTAAATTTTAATAAGAATCTAAAATTTCACGCAAATCCATCTCCGATTTCACCAGCACATCGCGGGGTTTACTGCCCTGGTTGGGGCCCACAATACCGGCCTGCTCGAGTTGGTCCATCAGGCGGCCGGCACGGTTGTAACCCAATTTCATGCGACGCTGAATAAGGCTGGTGCTGCCCTGCTGATGCTGCACAATCAGTTTCGCGGCATCACCAAAGAGGCTGTCGCGGTCGTTAATATCAAATTCGCGCGACTCCATTTCTTTTTCATCCACGTATTCGGGGAGTAAAAAGGCTTCGGGGTACCCGCGCTGGCTGCCAATGGCTTCGCAAACCCGTTCTACCTCAGGGGTATCCACAAAGGCGCATTGCAGGCGGATCAGTTCCCCGTTATGGCTGATGAGCAGATCGCCTTTACCAATTAACTGTTCCGCACCACCCGCATCAAGAATGGTGCGGCTGTCAATTTTGGAACTTACCTTAAATGCCACCCGGCTGGGGAAATTGGCTTTAATGGTACCGGTAATAATGTTTACAGAAGGGCGTTGCGTAGCAATAATGAGGTGAATACCCACAGCACGCGCCAACTGGGCAAGGCGGGCAATCGGCATTTCAATCTCCTTGCCCGCAGTCATAATCAGGTCGGCAAATTCATCCACCACCAGCACGATAAACGGCAGAAATTGGTGCCCTTTTTCGGGGTTTAGCCTGCGTTTGATGAATTTTTCGTTGTATTCCTTGATGTTCCGTACCCCGGCCTCTTTAAGGAGATCGTAGCGGTTATCCATTTCTATGCAAAGCGCATTGAGGGTATGAACTACCTTTTTGGTATCGGTAATAATGGATTCTTCTTCACCCGGTAACTTGGCCAGGAAATGCTTTTCAATTGCCCGGTATAGGCTGAGTTCCACTTTTTTAGGGTCAACCAGCACAAGCTTTAGCTGTGAGGGATGCTTTTTGTACAACAGCGAAACCAGCACCGCATTGATGCCAACAGATTTTCCCTGCCCGGTTGCGCCTGCCATCAGCAGGTGGGGCATACTTGCCAAATCAACCACAAAGTGCTCATTATCAATCTTTTTGCCAATGGCAATGGGTAAGCTGAAGCTGGTATTCTGAAACTTATCTGAAGCCAGCAGGGTGCGCATGCTTACAATGGTTTTACGTACATTGGGCACTTCAATACCAATGGTGCCTTTGCCGGGAATGGGGGCAATAATACGGATACCCAATGCGGCAAGGTTCAGCGCAATATCATCTTCAAGGTTCTTGATCCGGCTGATACGTACGCCCGGGGCAGGAACAATTTCATACAGGGTAACCGTAGGCCCCACAGTGGCCGAAATCCGCTGAATACTGATGTCATAGTTCTTCAACGTATTAATGATCTGGTTCTTATGGGTTTCCAGTTCGGTGGGGTCGGTCACAATTTTTTCGCTGCCATGTGTATCCAGCAGGTCGAGACTTGGGTACATATACCCTTTCAGGTCGAGCATGGGATCGTAAGGCGGCAGGTTTTCTACCTTTTTTGCCGGATCGGCCATTTCAACAGGTTCAGGCTCCTCCTCCAGCCTTTCTTCTGCTGAAGGCTTAATTTCAAGTTCCAGCTCAGATTGCGGAATAACGGTTACCGGCGCCTTTGGAATATTGGCCGGTAATTGAGAGCCTGACGGAGGTTCAATAACCGGTTCTGCTATTAAATTCTTTTCAAAATCGTTTTCAATGGGTTGACTGTTAATGTTTTGGCCAATGTTTTCCAAATGAGATGAAGGGTCATTAGGCATCACTACCGAAACACCTGATGTTTTTTCCCCGATTGGATTTACAAGGTTCAACGGCTGCCCATTTTCATCGGTGCGAAGCGATTCGGATACCGAAAAATGGTTGATCGGATCGGGTTTTACCTGTTTATCTTCCGGCGGTATCACAATGGTCAGCGGTATATCATCACCTTCAACCTGGTTGCCCTTGCTTTTGATGGATTGTTGCTCAAGCGGGTTCACCGGTTCATCTACCTGGAAGCGCTTTTTTGCCAATTCATCTGTTTTTCCCAGCGCATATAAGTCGTTGATAGTGAGCCCGGAAGAATTGGTCCCGGAAAATTCGTTTTTGGTATTAGCAAGTTCTTGTGTTTCGGGCATTTTTGGGGTAACAGGAATGGTTGCCTGTGGCTTTGCCGTGGCGACTGCCGGTATAGGGACGGGCTCAAGATCCTTTTCTGCGGTCAGTGAATCATCAATACTTAAAGAGGCTTCCCTTATAGGCTCCATTTCTTTTTTGCCAAAAGAAGGGAGGTTTACCTGTGGAAGCTTAGGGGCTTTGGGAACCCTGAAAATAGGGTTGAAACGCCAGATAAACCAGGCAACCCCCGCAACAATCAATAAAAGCGCCGTTCCTGCTGTGCCCAGGATAGCTGAAAGGTTTTCGCTCATGTATTCGCCCAAACCACCGCCATAACTAAATGAAGCGCCCTTTGTGATAAAAGCCAGCGAAACGCTGAAAAATACCAGCCCGGTCAATGAATAAAATACATTGCGCCACAGCCGGAATATCTTTTTCCTGAAAATAAGGTTGATACCAACGGTAAAAGGTAGCAGGCATAAAAAATAGGAAGCAAGCCCGAACCCCTGGTAAATGAACAGGTGGCTGATCCAGGCGCCCAGCCGACCGAGCTTGTTTTCCACTTTCAGGTCATCTGCTAAAAGAAAACTACCCCCGGCATTAAAAACCTTATCCTGATCGTGCTGCCAGGTGAACCCGTATGAAATAAAGGCAATAAACAGCCAAATGGCTATCAGCACAAGGAAAAACCCAGTGATCTTATGCGTTCGTTCATCCCTTACCACATTTTTTACAGAAACCGGTGGTTCCTGTTCAACCGGGATAGCCTTGGGTGGCGCAGGCTTTTTATTGTTATTTTTTTTTGTAGTAGCCATTTAATTCTTCAACCTGTAAAGATAAGCGGGGGGCCATCAGACGTTTCACCCCATTTTTTCAACGTGCGTTGAAAAATAGGTTATGTTTTTCGGAATGACCTGAAAAGAAACCAACAACCTGACAATAGCAGGAGGAAAATCCCTTCGCGGGGATATGCCATGGCTTCCAATTTGCCTGCAAGTGTATTTGAATCTTGTTCGCTGAAAAGGGTAAACGTTTGCCATAGCCAAAATAGTGCAAGCCCGGTGATATAAATACCCAACAGTGCTTCCCAAAACGATGACATTTTACCTTGCCTCGCAGACTTTAACCAGCTAATTACGCCATACATCAAAAGGATAATTGGGGCAGCCCAGCCACTGTAATGATCAATCAATCGGGTGGTATATATTTCGCCCTGAAGCCTGTACATGGCAGTTGGTAAAAAGCAGCCTGCCAATCCAATTAATACAGGCGCCAATAAAAACCAGGGAATATTTTTCATGAAATCAGGTTATGGGATTAAACGTTTGTAATCAAGCGCTTTGGCCTTTTTAAGATAGAGCCAGGAAGTAAAACTGCCGCAGGCAAGGCCAATAATGGTACCACACAACACATCGAGCGGGTAATGAACGCCCACATACACCTGCGCATAACAAATGGCGGCTGCCCACACAAAAAGCCAACGGGTGAGTTTGGTACCAATTACCGGTGCCAGCGAAGTAAAAACAAACATGGCCAATGCGAAATGATTAGCTGCATGGCTGCTTGTAAAACTGAATGCGCCGCTGCAATTTTGAAGCCGGAGGGTTATAAAAGGTAAAACATCAGGATCCCGGCAAGGTCGAACGCGGGCTACGGTGTTTTTAATAAAACCACTGCTTAGCTGGTCGCTTATACCAATGGTAAGAATGGCCCAGGCTACCCACCAGGCGCCTTTTTTGCCCAGGTTCATAAGCCCCCACACAATTAAGTATAGGTAAAGCGGCGCCCATATCACACTTTCCCTTAGCCAGGGCAATATGGCATCAAAAAAGCTGTTCTCCCAGGTACGGTTAAACAGCACCATCGCCTTTACATCAAATTGCTGAAGCTTTTCAAGCATTTGGCAAAAGTATCCGTATTAGAGGTAATCTGTAAGCCCCCCACCATGTTTGGCGCTGAAATCTGCCACCTTGTCTTCAAAAGTTCCACCACCTGGGGAAGAAACGCTTCCACTGTCACCGCCACCTGAAATAGCGGCGATACCACCAGCCACGGCCATGGCGCCTATGGCAAGCAGCGCCAACTGCCCCCAGTTAATTTCATCCTTTTTAAGCCCAACCATTTCCCGCACCTGTTTCAGGATGGCATCGAGTTTTCCTTTAAGTGCCGCGTCCATAACAAAGCCAACATAGGTATTCACCACCGATACCGCCGCTGCATCATAAGAAAATTTTTCAAGATTGATCAGTTTAGCCTCCAGCAAAATCTGGATCGTGTTATTAACAATATAGGCTTCATCAAAATACCCGGTCAGGCTTGGGCTTACAAGATCTGCCTTATGGTCTTGTGTTTCAAGGTAATTGGCAACCATTTGCAAAGCCTCTTTTACCGCCACATATTCAGAAGTTTTACTTTCATCATGCAATTGGCGCAGCAACACCGGGCACATGGTCACATAATTCAGGTACCCGGTTACTATTGAATGCACCCCTTTTTCACCCAACAAAAAGCCACCATATTTTTTAACCTTGTTGGTCATGTTTTCGTAGGCTTCTCCTTTTTTTGGGGTAATAGCATTGTCGAGCCGTTCAATGGCTTGTTCCACCACCGAATATTTAATAACCTGTACGGGCACTCCTCCTTGCCGCAGTCGTTGAATATCTTTTTCAATAAAATTTCGAAGGTTGCCAATCATTTCGGGGTGAAATGCATTATTGTCATCGCACCAATCTTTCCAGCTATTCAATTGCTCGCCCGAAACATTTCCGTGTTCCAGTTGCTTCATGATAGCCTGCAATTCCTCCATTGTATTTTGCATTCCGGGTAAGGTTTCCGACCGGAGCCTTTCATTTTCCGAAACCTGCTTTTCCAGCCTGTCTACCCATTCTTCTTTCTGACCGTCTTTGTTCCGCTCGCCCTGCATGCGGTAGGTGTTCACATAATACAGGTAGCCGCCCAGGTCGGTGATATGACCAAAAATTTCTTTGAACCAGGCCGCTTCTTTATCGCTTTCCGTAGCGCTCAGCATCAAAACCGCACGGCGCAACATAAGGGTAGCGGTTTCAAAAGGTTCGCCGGGTATGCCGAGGATTCCAGCCAATTGCGGATGGTTGTTGATTGGCGTATTATCAATAATGATTGGAATGATCCTTTTCTGCAACGATTTTGCCGAATCAATTTCAGCAGCAACCCCGCCCGATGTAAGCGCGGCAGGTGTCCAGAGTAATACCATCACATCACATTTTTTGATCGAACCATCTATTACATCCTGGAACATATCACCGGGCAATAATTGGTGAATATCAAACCATACTTCGTGGCCATCCTGTTGTAAGGTTTCCATCAGGGTAGTGGCTAATGATTTGTCTTCCCAGGAGTGGCTGATGAGTATTTTCATTGTGTGTATTGAATGTTTTAATGTTATAGGGTTTTAAAAGTATTGATTCTTTATTAGAACCTGGCAATGTCCTGGCATTTTCAATTGTGGCTCACTGCTTTTTAATCATAAAAATGCCTGGCACAAGCCTTTGTCCTTCTTTATCACTTGGTTTGATGGTTTCTTTCCCATTCAACAACAAACAACTGCTGCCACCGCCATCGAGGTTCAGCGCTTCCACACAACCTAATTGTTGTAATGTTTCGGCCTCCTGCCTGAGCGTCATGCCTTCGGCTACGCCCGGGTTTCGGCCCTCCACCATCAGTATGATCAGTTTGCCGGTTTTGGTGTAGCCCATGGCAGTGCGGGGATGGCGGTCATTTTCACCGTTTACAAACATCATTTCTTCCTTATTGGTGATCCGTACTTCTCCGCCCGATAGAAGTGACGGCCCCCCGCCAATGGCCGTTTCCATTTTCCACTTTTTTTGCAGCCCGTTTTTTTTGCCAAGCGCTTTTGCTATTTCTTCCAAAGAAGGATCGGGAGATGGGCCGGCCAGGGTAGAAGGCGCTTTTTGCAGCGCCAACGCATAGGGTTTTGCAGTATCGGTAAATATCCAGGCCACATCTGCTTTTCGCTTTTTTGAAATGCCCAGCGCACTGCGGGTAACGTAGCGATACAGGCTGTCATTCTTTCCCTTTACACTGGGTACGTTATAGGCAACCAATGCGCCGTCCCTGATAACGGCGTTCAGGTTGCTGTTGGTTTGAAAGGAAAAGAAAGTGCCGTTTACCACCAGCAACGGATTCCCTTCCTGCTCATAAAACTGTGCCGGAGTAAGCCTTTTGCCGCTGCTGACCTGTGTGGCAAAATCAAGGGCTTTGTCTTTGAGGTCAGCTTCAATATAAAAGCAGCGATTAGGTTTGCCACCTATGCTATCGTTGCTGGTGAAAATATGAACCGAAGCAGGCAGGGGAGCATAAAGTTGGTCTACGTTGGCCCACCTGATTTGTGCACTCAACTGAATGTGTCCTATAAGAATGATGGCAATTAATAAAACTGATCTCATATTTCAGTCCGTTGTTTAGGTGCAAATAACTTATTATTCCTGGCATTCATGGTAGTACCGCAGTAATAAAAAGTTTTTATGGCGTGGATGATAAGGCAGGTTCTGTTTTCTTGCCGCAGCTTACCTTTGTGCCATAACCAATACCATGACACAGGAACAGATAGCAGCCATCAGAAAGGATTATTCGCTGCATGCGCTCAATGAAGAAGAAGTAGCTGCCACACCACTCGCGCAGTTCAGGAAATGGTGGAGCGATGCTGAACAATCGCAGATAACCGAAGTGAACGCTATGACACTGGCCACGGTGGACCCCGGCGGCTTAGTGGATGCCCGAACGGTGCTGGTTAAAGGTTTTGATGAGCAAGGGTTCGTGTTTTTTACCAACTACAACAGCGCCAAAAGCGCGCAACTCGATGCAAACCCAAACTGCTGCCTGCTATTTTTTTGGAAAGAACTCGAACGGCAGGTACGCATCAATGGCATGGCGGAGCGCATTTCCTCCGCAGAAAGCATTGCCTACTTTAACAGCCGCCCTGACGGAAGTAAAATAGGCGCATGGGCCTCCCCGCAAAGCATGGTGGTGGCCGGTAAAAGCTGGCTGAAAGAAACTTTTGAATACTATGCCGAGCGCTTTAAGCACGGCGAAATACCTAAGCCACCGCATTGGGGTGGTTATCGTGTAAAGCCCACCCGCATTGAATTTTGGCAGGGCAGGCCAAGCAGGATGCATGACAGGATATTGTACACACCAGGGGATGCTGGGGAGTGGAAGATTGAGCGTTTGGCGCCTTGATGTTTTGAATATTTCAAAATAGTAATGCGAAGGAATTATTTGGCCTAAAAGTATTAGTATTTTCGTCCTGAAAATTTTCATGCTTTCATGGCAAAACGCCACGCAATACTTCCCACTGGCAGCATACTTCTGCCCACACCATTCTCTTCCTTTGCGGGAGAGTTGGAAGGAGCAGGGCGAACCATTGCCCACCTTGACCTTGATTCTTTTTTTGTAAGTGTGGAAGTGTTGAAAAATGCCTCTCTAAAGGGCAAGCCGGTAATTGTAGGAGGTAAAAGCGACCGGGGGGTGGTGGCTTCGTGCAGTTACGAAGCACGACGGTATGGGGTGCGCAGCGCCATGAGCATCAAGCTGGCCAAAAGGCTTTGCCCGCATGCTATTATTGTGGGTGGCGATATGGACGATTACAGCAAATACAGCCGCATGGTTACGGATATTATTGCCGAGCGCGTGCCATTGTATGAAAAAAGCAGCATTGATGAGTTTTACATTGACATGAGCGGCATGGATCGCTTTTTCAGCAGTGAACAATACATTGCCGAACTGCGCCAAACCATTATGCATGAGAGCGGGCTGCCTATCAGCTACGGGCTGTCGCGTAATAAACTCATCAGCAAGGTAGCTACCGGCGAGGCCAAACCCTGCGGCACTTTGGCTGTTCCCAAAGGGCAGGAAAAACCATTTCTGCACCCGATGGATATTGAAAAAATGCCCATGGTTGGCGATAAAACCGGCGCCCTGCTCAGGCAAATGGGTGTTGAAACCATCGGTACCCTCAGTGATATCCCGATGGTTTACCTGCAAAACCTGCTGGGCAAAAACGGTATCGAGCTCTGGAAACGGGCACAGGGGCTTGATGATACGCCTGTGGTGCCGTACACCGAGCAAAAAAGCATGGGTACCGAAACCACTTTTGAAACCGATACCATTGATGTGCAGTTTTTGCATCGTACGCTGGCCCGAATGGTGGAACAAACTTGTTTCGAACTACGCCAACAAAACCGGTTAACAGGTTGCGTAACGGTAAAACTACGTTACAGCGATTTTAATACAGTAACCAAGCAAGTGGTGATAGCTTATACAAGTGCAGATCATATATTATTAGAAACCGTAAAAGAACTCTTTACCAAACTGTACGACAAGCGGCTGCTCGTTCGCCTGATTGGCATTCGCTACAGCCACCTGATATACGGCAACTACCAGATCCATTTGTGGGACGATACCGAAGAAATGATCAACCTGTACCAAGCCATTGACAGTGTGAAGAACCGCTTTGGCGAAGATGTGCTGATAAGGGGAGCGCATGCAAAAAAGGGAGCCGTGCTCGATGTGAGGGCGGCGGTGAAGAAAGCCCCCTCTAAATCTCCCCCGCCGGGGGAGACTTTTGGATGACGTCCTTAACTAAACAAAAACATTTATCTTTATAAAATGGAAACCTTGACGAAGAAAAATATCAAGCGTAACGGAAATCAGTTGATTATTGAACTGCCTGAATCTTTTCATGCAAAAGAAGTGGATGTTTTGGTATACCCATCCCAAAAGGAAGAGGATGATTTAAAAATTGCGCCCATGAGTGAATATTTGCTAAGCTGGCCTGATATGGACGAAAGGGATTTTAAACACATTGAGGATAAAAGAAAACATCTGCAGGCATGGATTTGATCTGCCTTGATACCAATATATTAATTGATCACCGACGCGCAAAAGATAAAACCCGAACCCGGTTATTTCGGTTTTCGCAGGAATATTCCTTTGCAATTACAACTATCACTGTTTATGAATTATTTCGGGTTGATGATAGTGCTGAAGACCAATTCTGGCTACAATTTTTTAATCGTGTAGCAATTCTTGATTTCACACAAGATGCCGCTAAGCAGGCGGGAATTATTTACAGAAAACTGAAAAATGAGGGCAAGATGATTGGGGTAGAAGATATCCTGATAGCTTCAATTGCGATAACGAATCATTTACCATTGGCATCTGATAATACCCGTCATTTCAATAGGATTAAAGATTTGGTATTGGTTTAAGTTGTAAACATTTTAGGCTTAGCGGTTGGTGTTTCTGCCATCCACTAAAAAAAGAAGGAGTAAGCTTCTCCAACGAACAAGGACAACATACTAACAACAAATTCCTTCAAAAACTCCTCAAAGTTCCAATCAATATTTAAAAATAGTTCCTAACTTATCATTCAATTCCTTTCCACGCAGGCCCCTTGCTATTATTTTACCATCGGGTCCAATCAGGTAATTATCCGGAATAGGTAAAACATTGTACAGCAAAAAAGCTTCGTTGCCAAATCCTTTAAGGTCGGATACCTGCTGCCAGGGTAAACGATCTTCATGGATGACCTTTAGCCATTTTGCTTTTTCGCTTTCCTTATCCATCGAAATCCCAAGCACATCAAAGCCATTTGGTTTTCTCATTCGATTCTAAATAATTTTTAAAAGCCTTTTGGATTTCGGGTGGAAAGTTTTCAGCTATTTCATTGAGCATCAAACTCAAATCGGGAATTAAATTTTCGTTCACTTCGTAAAATACTTTCATAATCAAAGTTTGCTTTTCATAAAAACATGATATAACTGAATGCGCGGCTAAGGCCTTGCCGTACTACTTAAGTTTTTGTCCAATCTTCTATTTCAATGTTTTCAAGCCTTCCCAAATGAGCAACATTGTTGGTTACCATAACCATCCTATATTGGATAGATGTTGCTCCAATTAATAAATCGAAATCATCAACGAGCATTCCCTTTTTTCTAAGTTTCGCTTTTTCTATTGCATAAATATCCAAAGCATCGTAAATAGGTATGATGATGAATTTTGAGAGAAAGGCTTCTACAATAGGTCGCATGCTTTCAGTCGTCTTGCTGTTTTCAACTCCATACTTCATTTCGGCCACAGTCATTTCCGAAATGAAACAATTCTCTTCTCCGGCTTCTTTTATCTTTTGGATCAGGTTGTATTTGCCCTTTATAAAAAATATGCAGATGTTGGTATCAAGCAAGTATTGTTTCAAAGCGCTTCTGTGTTTCGGTTAAATGTTCTTGATGATTTGAGTGATGCAATAATTTCTTCGGCAGTTTCATCAGATTGGTAAGCACCAAACAGGGACTCCAGCGTTTCATCTCCTTTCTTTTCCTGCGATTTCAGGGATTCTGATAATTTGGAAATCAAATCCAGTTTGCTGTTGGGTTTCAGATTTTTCAACAAACTGAAGTAATAATCAGCAAGGCTCATATTTGTTGTACCAGCGCTCATTTTTCTATTGTTTATTTCAAAATTACTGATTTTAGTATAATTCCTGCTCTGTCCCTTGTTTGAATGATTCACTTTCTCCCATGTGGATAAATTGAAGCCCGTCAATATGATCTTTTACGCTAAAATATTTAGTATTTTTGCCGCCCGCCAATACTTTATGTATCTCAACTGCAAAACATATTTCAGCTACCGCTATGGCACTTTGGGTACCGAAGAACTGGTGACCCTGGCCGCTGAAAGCGGGGCTACCGCATTGGCGCTCACCAACATCAACAACACAAGCGATGTGTGGGACTTTGTGGATTTTTGCCGGCAGCAGGGTATAAAGCCCATTGCAGGGGTGGAGGTGCGCAATACACCCGACGACAGCATGCCCGGCAGCGAAAAATTGCTGTACGTACTGCTGGCACGCGACAACTTTGGCCTGCTTGAAATAAACCGCTGGCTGAGCATGCATTTGCAGAGTAAAACGCCTTTTCCTGCACAACCCTTGCTGGGTGGGCATGTGTGGATCATCTTTCCTTTTGGGGCCAAGGCGCCCGATAAACTGGCGCTGAACGAATTGCTGGGTATTATGCCTGTCGAACTGAACAAGCTCTACGGATTTCCCGTGATGCAGTATGCACACAAATTAGTGATTCGCCACCCGGTTACTTTTAAGAATAAAACCTACTACAACCTGCACCGCCTACTTCGGGCCATTGACCAAAACACCCTGCTTAGCAAGCTTGACCCTGTACACACGGCTGCACCTTACGAAATGTGGGTTTCGCCGACCCGCTTGCTTGACGCTTTTCAACAGTACCCGGGCATTGTAACCAATACGCTGCAGGTTATGGAAAGCTGCCATATTGAAATGGACTTTGGGGTAGATAAAAACAAAAAGACCTTCAGCGCCACCCCCGGAGACGACAGGAACCTGCTGGAAAAACTTGCGCTTGATGGCGTGCAGTACCGTTTTGGTAAAAAAAACAAAGAAGCTGTACAACGGGTAAAAAAGGAGTTGAAGATCATCAACGATCTGGGATTTAACGCTTACTTCCTCATATCCTGGGATGTGATACGCTATGCGCAAAGCCGTGGTTTTTACTACGTGGGGCGTGGCAGCGGCGCCAACAGCATTGTGGCCTATTGTTTGCAGATCACTGACGTCAACCCGATAGAGTTAGACCTGTACTTTGAGCGTTTCCTGAATCCCTACCGAACTTCACCACCCGATTTTGATATTGACTTTAGCTGGAAGGACCGCGATGAAGTGATTGACTATGTTTTTAAACGTTATGGAAAAGAACATGTGGCGCTGCTGGGTATGTACGATACGTTTCAGTACCGGGCCGTGATGCGTGAATTGGGTAAAGTATTCGGGCTGCCCAAAGCCGAGATAGACAAGCTGAGCAATGCAACGGAGCGTGATTTGACGAAGGCGCTCAGCGGCGATCATATCCAGAGGCTGATACTGCAATACGGTAAGCTGATGGTGAATTTTCCCAACCACCTGAGCATACATCCCGGCGGCATACTTATCAGCGAGGCATCCATTTACCGGTACGGTGCCATTGAAATGCCACCCAAGGGTTTTGGCACAACACCACTCGATATGCATATGGCCGAGAAAATAGGATTGTACAAACTTGATATCCTCAGCCAGCGCGGGCTCGGGCATATTAAGGATGCGATTCAGTTGGTAAAAGAGAATCGTGAAAAGGATATTGATATCCACCAGGTGGAAGCGTTTAAGAAGGACCCACAGCTTGCAGCACAGATACGCAAGGCCGATACCATCGGCTGCTTTTATATTGAAAGCCCGGCCATGCGGCAGTTGCTGAAAAAGCTGGAATGTGATGACTACATTACCCTGACGGCAGCCAGCAGCATCATACGGCCGGGGGTAAGCAAAAGCGGCATGATGAAGGAGTACGTTTACCGTTTCCATAACCCCGGCTCGTTTACCTACCTGCACCCTAAAATGGAGGAATTGCTCGAAGAAACTTATGGAGTGATGGTGTACCAGGAAGATGTGATCAAGGTGGCGCACCATTTTGCGGGCCTCGATATGGGTGAGGCCGATATTTTGCGCCGTGCCATGAGCGGCAAGTACCGTGGCAAAAAGGAAATACTGCGCATACGCGATAAGTTTTTTGCCAATTGTAAAGAGCGCGGCTACCCCGATAATATCAGCGCCGAAGTGTGGCGGCAAATTGAAAGCTTCAGCGGGTATAGCTTCAGCAAGGCCCACAGCGCCAGCTTTGCGGTGGAGAGCTACCAAAGCCTGTTTTTAAAGACCTATTACCCCATGGAGTTTATGGTGGCGGTCATCAACAATTTTGGGGGGTTTTACGGTACCGAACTGTATTTCCATGAGCTGAAAAAGACAGGGGCCATAGTACGTGCACCCTGTGTAAACCATAGCGACCGGTTAACCAATATCTGCGGCAATGCGGTGTACGTTGGGTTGGTGCATATACAGGGTATGGAAGACAAGCTGGCGGAAACAATATTGCAGCAGCGTGCGGAGGAAGGGCCCTATAAAACACTGCACGATTTTATGGTGCGCACCGGCATTGGGCAGGAGCAGTTGAATATGCTGATACGTGTTGGGGCGCTGCGCTTTACGGGCAAGAGCAAGAAGGAGTTGCTGTGGGAGGGCAATTTTTTGCACCGACGGGGTGTGGGGGGGTGGGGTGGTCGGGAGACCAACCGCAAGAGGGGGAGTCGGGGTTTGAAGCGTAGCGAGATGGTGAGTGATGTGGTGCGTGAGGACACGCACCACTGCGTGAGCGAGATGGTGAATGATGTGGTGCGTGAGGACACGCACCACGGCGTGAATGTGTCGGAAGCCCCGGTGCGTGTCCCCACGCACCGGAATGACGAAACGTTGCATGATGACGCAGCGGTGCGTGTCCTCACGCACCGGAATCTTGTATTGTTCGAAGAACCCCCCATCGAATTTCACCTTCCCCAACTTGCCCACCACCCGCTCGATGATGCGCTCGATGAACTGGAGATACTCGGTTTCACGCTCTGCAACCCTTTTGAGATGGTGGATGATGATCCGGCGCTGTATGTGCCTGCCGACCGCATGGCAGGGTACCTGGGTCAAACCATTACCATGCTGGGTTACCTGGTTGCCTGGAAGCCGATGCACACCGTTAAAAAGGAGATGATGTTCTTCGGCACTTATATTGATGCGGTCGGCGGCTGGCTGGATACGGTGCATTTCCCCGGCAGTGCCAGGCGGTTTCCGCTGCAGGGGCGTGGCTTTTACCGGATGAGGGGCAGGGTGCTGGAAGAGTTCGGCGTGTACAATCTCGAAGTGGAGCGAATGGAAAAGATTGGAATACGGCAGCGCGTGGCGCAAAAAACGAGCGTGCTGATGGAAAAGGATATGGGGTGGAAACATGGGATGGCAGAGAGAGACTGGGGGGAGTAAATGAGTGAAAAAGTCAATGGGTGAATTGAGTTTGCGTGAAATGTGAAAGGGGAAAAGTGAAATTTTTCTTCAGCAGTTTTGCCCCCCGCTAAAAAGCCTCACCTCCCAAAATCATCCTGCAACCTTACAATATCATCCTCATCGCTTGGATTGGCAGGATCGGTATGCTGCCATATTTCGGTTACGATTCCGTAATTATCAGCGCCGATCAGCCTGTGCCGTTCGCCTTTTTGTAAAACAATAATTTCGCCGGCGCCGTAAGTCTTAGGTTCCACTTCTTCATCGGAAAAACTATTGGTGGCCACTTTAACCGGTCCGCTTAATACGCTCCATATTTCGGCGCGGCGGAAATGGTACTGCCAGCTAAGGCGTTTGCCGGGGGCAACCACCAAAAATTTGGGGCTGAGCTTTTCGCCTATCATCAGTTGTTCTTTGGTGTAGCCGGGGAAGTATTGCTCAATAAACCGGTCGGCATCGCCTTCTTCCAGTACAAAAAAGCCGCCCCACGGACGGTTGTGGTCTGAGGATTCAACATGGAAACCATTTTCCCTGATGTAGGAAGCTACCGCCTCAAATACAACTTTTCTATCTGAAGATGCATTGAAAAACATTTTGAAAAATTTGCCCCAAAAATATCTGAATTACCCTTTCGGCATTGACCTTATTTTTGGTGTATGTCAACCAACCGATATCTTTTGGCGTCAGTTGCCGCCATTTTCCAGTTTTTTTGTGCAGCACAGTCTTTTTCCCCATCAGACATGGTTAATCCTCTCATGGGAACCCAATCTTCTTATTCGCTTTCTACCGGCAACACCTATCCTTCGGTATCATTACCCTGGGGCATGAATGCCTGGAGCCCTCAAACGGGTAAAAACGGCGATGGCTGGATGTACAGCTATAATACCGATAAAATCAGGGGTTTCAAACAAACGCATCAGCCTTCGCCCTGGATTAATGACTACGGTTGCTTTAGCCTGATGCCGGTAAGCGGTCGCATGCGTTGGGATGAGGACAGCCGTGCAAGCTGGTTTTCGCACAAGGCCGAAGAGGCGCATCCTTACAGCTACAGCGTTTACCTTGCCGATCATAATACCGAAGCTGCTTTTGCCCCAACTGAACGTGGATCGGTTTTCAGGTTTCATTATAAAGGCAGCGATAGCGCATGGCTGGTGGTGGATGGATTCAAAAAGGGCTCTTATATCAAAATCATTCCGGGCGAAAATAAAATCATCGGCTATACTTCGTACAACAGCGGCGGTGTGCCGGATAATTTCAGGAATTATTTTATACTGACCTTCAGCAAGCCGTTTACCGTTGCAAAAGCGTGGCGTGGTAAAAGCCTTGCAGGTGATACCCTTGAACTCACTGCCGAGCATGCGGGGGCCATTGTGGGTTTTGGCGCAAGCCGTACCGGGCAGGTGGTTGAGGTAAAGGCCGCTTCATCCTTTATCAGCTTCGAACAGGCGCAACTAAACCTAAGCAGGGAGATTGGCAAAGATGACTTTGCGGTTGTAAAGCAAAAGGCAAAAGCCGTATGGGAAAAGGAATTAGGGCGTATTTCCATTGAAGATGAGAACCCGGATGCCATCCGTACTTTTTACTCCTGCCTGTACCGGGTTTTACTTTTTCCAAGAAAATTTTTCGAAATAAATGCAAAGGGTGAAGTAGTACATTACAGTCCGTACAACGGGCAGGTATTGCCGGGTTACATGTTTACCGACAATGGTTTCTGGGATACTTTTCGGGCGGTATTTCCTTTTTTTAACATGATGTATCCTTCGCTCAATGCACAGATCATGGAGGGATTGGTGAATACGTACAAGGAAAGCGGTTGGCTTCCGGAGTGGGCGAGTCCCGGCCACAGGGATTGCATGATTGGCAGCAATTCGGCTTCGCTAATTGCCGATGCGTACCTGAAAGGTGTTCGTGGTTTTGATATTGAAACGCTTTATGAAGCCATGAAAAAGAATGCGGAGAATGAAGGGCCGCTTGGTTCGGTGGGCCGAAAAGGAGCGCCCTTGTACAATAAACTTGGTTATGTGCCCAACGATGCAGGGATTAACGAAAGTGCCGCGCGTACGCTGGAATATGCCTATGCCGATTTTTGCTTATACCAACTTGCCAAAGCATTAAAGAAGCCTGAAGCTGAAATTGAACGCTGGAAGAATCAGAGTTTTAATTATCAGAAACTGTTTTATAAACCCAACCTGTTAATGGCTGGCAGATCACAGACAGGTCAGTTTCCGCTTACGTTTAACCCTTTTAAATGGGGCGGCGATTTTACCGAAGGCAATGCCTGGCATTATACCTGGAGCGTATTTCATGATATTGAGGGATTAAAGCAACTGATGGGTGGCGATGATGTATTTGTGGACATGCTGGATTCAGTATTTAAAATGCCACCCGTGTATGACGAAAGCTACTACGGACAAGTAATCCATGAAATACGCGAAATGCAGATCATGAATATGGGCCAGTACGCGCATGGCAATCAGCCCATACAACACATGCCCTACCTCTACCAATATTCAAACCAGCCATATAAAACATCTTTTTGGGTGCGCGAGATCATGAACCGTTTGTACAAGGCTGCGCCGGATGGGTATTGTGGCGATGAGGACAACGGGCAAACCTCGGCCTGGTATGTATTTTCGGCCATGGGGTTTTACCCGGTATGCCCCGGCAGTGGCGAATATGTAATGGGTGCGCCGCTTTTCAAAAAACTAATGGTTCATTTTGAAGATGGAAAGAAATTAGAGATAAAAGCGCCTTCCAACAGCGCGGCGAACCGTTATGTTTCGGCCATTTCATTGAATGATGAACCTGTTTTTCGGAAGGTTGATCATTCAGTATTGAAAAAAGGCGGAGTTCTTTCATTTGAAATGAAGGCTGAAAGAACTTTTCCTTTGGATAGCAAGCCCATCCGGATGCCTTATTCGTTATCAAAAGAAGGTGTGATTGTAAAGTAAATAGTACTGCTTATTCCGGAATCAATGTATTAGGTTTGGACTTTCATAAATTAATTTTTGGCATGCAAAAGCAACTTGAACAAATACATCCCAATAAAGTACGACAGGTTTTGCTGCTGTTGGTCTTGGGAGGTCTTGGGTGGATCCTGTGGACTGAATTGTATTTTATGTTTACCGGTTTTTTGGGCGCGGTTGCGTTGTATGTGCTCATGCGCAGGCCCATGATGTACCTTGTTTTCAAGCGCAAATGGAAGCATTGGGTGGCGGCATTGTTGCTTATTCTCATCAGCCTTTTTGTTATTATTTATCCATTTGCCTGGATCATCAATATCCTGATTGAACGACTGGCGCCGCTGATAGCAGATACCACCCGGATTCAGGACTCACTGAAGCAGATTGATTCTTTTTTTATGGACCGCTACAATATTGAATTGCTTTCTGATTCAAATATCGAAAAGGTTTCGGGGTTAGCCGCCAACATTGGCGGCAAAGTGGTTACTACCACGCTGAGTACCATTACCAACACTTTTGTCATGTACTTTATTCTTTGGTTCCTGCTTATGAAAGTTGGAAAAATACAGCGATGGTTGCGCAGGGCCCTGCCCGTACGCCGCATCAATGCAGAAAAGGTGATTACCGAAATCCGTGAAATGATTATGAGCAATTCCATAGGCATACCTGTGCTGGGCGCTGTACAGGGTATTGTGGCAATGATTGGGTACAGCATGTTTGGCGTGGAGGAGCCCATTTTGTGGGGCATTATTACCGGTATAGCTTCTGTAATTCCAATTGTTGGCACCATGGCTGCATGGGTGCCGCTTACCATACTTGCTTTTGCAAAGGGCGAAACTTCAAATGGCATCTGGCTGGGGCTTTGGGGGCTTTTTATTATTGGCGGCAGCGATAATGTGTTTCGTTTTATCCTGCAGAAATACCTGGCTGATATTCATCCGCTCATCACTGTTTTTGGTGTCATTTTTGGCCTCAATCTTTTTGGTTTTATGGGAATCATTTTCGGCCCACTGCTGCTTTCGCTGTTTTTATTGCTTGTGCGCATTTATTATGATGAGTTTGTCAATGGGGCAGGTGAAATCACTGAAGAAAAGAATGGCTCTTAATCCTCGCATCGTTATCCCACACTGATTTTGAAGAGGGAAATAACCGGTTACAAAAAACTGTTGTCCGAAATGCTTTTGCCATCACTTACTCAAGCTCTTATTCAAGGGGTTTCACGGTAAATAAGATTTTTCTTTTCTTTGTTTGATGGCTTCACTCATTGTTTCTCAGTTATTTATTTACCCGGTAAAATCGTTGGGGGGATTTTCGGTACAACAGGTACAGGTGTTACCCAAGGGTTTTGCGCTCGACCGGCGATGGATGCTGATTGATGAGGCCAACCGGTTTTTAACTCAGCGGGAATATCCTGCCATGTCATTATTTAAAACCAGCCCTGATGCGGAGAATGGAAGTTTCTGGGTAAGTTTTCAGGGTCAATGCATTACCGTGCCCGCAAATCCTTTGGGAAAAGCGCTTTTGGCTGATGTGTGGGGCGACGAAGTAGAGGTAATTGAAGTGGACCCTGAAATCAGCCATTGGTTCACCCAACACCTTAACCAACCTGTCCGCCTGGTATATTTTCCTGAAACCAACCCACGCCCCATTGATCCTGACTATGCTCTGGGTTCTGATAATCAAACCAGTTTATCAGATGGTTACCCGATCCTTATTTTAGGTCAGTCGTCGCTTGACGATCTGAATACCCGGCTTGAAGAAAAGGTACCTGTCAACCGTTTCCGGCCTAATATTGTGTTTACCGGTGGAGGACCTTTTGAGGAAGATGGCTGGCGAAATTTTAAAATTGGTACGGTACCCATGGCAGCAGTAAAACAATGCGCCCGCTGTATTATTACCACCATTAACCAGCAAACCGGTGAAAAAGGAAAAGAGCCTTTGGCCACGTTAAGCAGTTACAGGAAGCTGGGGAATAAGGTGCTGTTCGGGCAAAATGTAATTCCCCTGAAAAATGGAATTATCAGCGTTGGAGATGAGATTAATTTTCCCTGATTATTGAAAAACGCCCCAATCATCCAAATATTCATCCTTTTCAAAACCATTTACCCATTCAATAAAATATTGCCTGAACAGGTTTATTTCGAAACGAAGCAATTCTACGTCCTGCTCTTCGGCTACATTTTCTTCAAGCATATGGCAATCAAGGTAAATATCCATAGCAGCTTTCCTTATAATGGCAGCATTTTCCATACGGATAATGTACAGGTCGCCCGCTTCGGCCCCACTTATTTTGGCAGGTATAATCATTGAGTTTCCCCGCATTTCTTCCCGGTGCCATTCTATCAGTTCTTTGGGTAAACGGAAATCGTCCTCCTCCTCCTGCCCAAATTTATTTGTGTCCAGCTTTGCCTCCGTTTTTTCCGTTGTCATCAAATCCCATTTATCCCAAATGGCCTGAATCAGGTAATCAATTTCTTTCCATTTATTGTACAGTTTTTCAGCGCGATTATTTTTCAGGTCTGTTTTCCATTCATCGCCTTCTTGGCTTTCAGTATAGTGCCTGCTATGATCGCCCCATTCGGGTATGTGCGATAATTGTTCCGCATCAAACCTTGATAAGGGCAGTCTTTTCCCATCGGATGAAATTATTTCCACTTCGGTAAATCCATCCTCTTTCATACCATGGTGAATATGTATGCGTCCACCTGCAAGAAACTTGTATTCCTTTAAAATATCATCAACGTACGAAAGCATTTTTTGTGGATCATTTGCATAAAAATACAATCGCGCATCAAAGTTATCCATAGCTATTTCATGGCCATCATAACTGCCTGGGGCATCTTCATTTTCCATTCTTGCATCAAGCTTTTCAGACAATTCATAAAAAGGTTCATCTTCATCAATGCCATAGCGAAATTCAATAATGATAGTGTATTCGTTGTTCTCCATATGATTGAAAGGTAGATTTTAAAAATCAAAATCAATCGGGGATACTCTTTCAAATTGTCTGTTGAATTGTATCTCTTCATAAATTTCACTCTTTCACTTATTGACTCATTCATCCTCACAACTCCAATTTCAAAAACCTCCCCGTATGGCTTTCCTTCACTTTTACCAGTTCTTCGGGCGTTCCCTCAAATAAAATATTGCCGCCACCCCTGCCTCCTTCCGGGCCAAGGTCTATGAGATGGTCGGCTACTTTTATCACATCCATATTGTGTTCAATCACCAAAACAGAATTTCCACGTTCAACCAATTTATTTAATACATCAAGCAGGTGCTGAATGTCCTGGAAATGCAGCCCGGTGGTGGGTTCGTCAAGTATGTAAAAAGTTTTGCCTGTATCACGTTTGCCGAGTTCTGTGCTGAGCTTTACCCGTTGTGCTTCTCCACCGCTTAGGGTTACTGCGCTTTGCCCGAGGGTGATATATCCAAGCCCAACATCCTGCAGCACCTTTATTTTACGGTACAGCCAGGGCACCGCCTGGAAAAATTCCACGGCATCATCCACTGTCATATCAAGCACATCGGCAATGCTTTTCCCTTTGTATCTTATTTCGAGTGTTTCGCGGTTGTAGCGTTTGCCATTACACTTTTCGCAATGCACATATACATCGGGTAAAAAGTTCATTTCAATAACCCGCATGCCGCCGCCTTCGCACACATCGCAGCGCCCGCCTTTTACATTAAAAGAAAAGCGCCCCGGTTTATAGCCGCGTATTTTGGCTTCGGGTATGCTGGAAAATAAGGAACGTATTTCGGTGAAAAATCCGCAATAGGTAGCCGGGTTGCTGCGCGGGGTACGGCCAATCGGGCTTTGGTCAATCTCTATCACTTTATCAATTTGTTCAAGCCCTTTAATGCTTTTAAAAGGCATGGCCGTCATGCGGCTTGCTTTAAAAGAATGGTTGCTCAGCAAGGGATACAGCGTTTCATTGATGAGGGTGCTTTTTCCGCTTCCGCTTACGCCTGTCACTACAATTAATTTACCCAATGGAAATTTTACCGAAACATTCTTCAGGTTGTTTCCGGTTACGCCTTTTAGCTCGATGTGTTTGCCATTTCCATTACGGCGTTGTTTGGGTACTTCAATGCTTTTTGCGCCGCTTAAATATTTTGCTGTTTCACTACCCGATTTCAATACATCTGCCGGTTTACCGCTTGCTACAATGGTTCCGCCATGCCTGCCCGCACGGGGGCCAATATCAACCAGGTGATCGCTTGCCAGCATAATGTCTTTATCGTGTTCTACCACCAGCACGCTGTTGCCAATATCGCGCAGGTTTTTGAGCGCATCTATCAAGCGATGGTTGTCGCGTTGATGAAGACCAATGGAAGGTTCATCAAGAATGTATGTAATACCCTGTAGCTGCGAACCAATTTGAGTGGCTAATCTTATGCGTTGGCTTTCTCCACCACTCAGCGTGCGGGTGGGACGGTTTAACATGAGGTAATTCAAACCCACATTCAGCAAAAATTGCAGCCGGTCCCTGATTTCCTTGATCACTTCTTTACCAATGGCTTGCTGACGGCTGCTAAGACGTTCTTCAATATCAACCAACCAAAGCATCAAGGCATCAAGGTCAAGCTCACTCAACTCCGAAATGTTCTTATTGTCCAGTTTAAACCAAAGGCTTTCTTTTTTCAGCCTTGCACCATTACAATCCGGGCAGGTATCCATTTTCATAAAACCTTCGGCCCAGCCCCTTATGGCTTCACTGCTGCTGCTGTTAAACCAGCGTTTTATCATGGGTATTACCCCTTCAAACACCGAATCGAAATAACCCCCGGTACTATTGCCAGGGCCTTCATCGTTCCATTGCAACCCCAGGTCATCCGCATCCGGGTTTTCTTTGCCATAGAGAATAATGTTGAGCTGCGATGGGGGAATTTCGCTGATTGGCTTTTTCAGGTTGATCTTATGCTTTCTGGCCAGTGTTTCCACCTGTTTGTACACCCATGCATCGCGTTCTTCGCCCAATGGCTCAATACCCCCTTCGGCAATGGTTTTTGCCGGATCGGGGATGACCGAATGAATGTTGATGGCGTACACGGTACCCAGCCCTTTGCAGGTAGGGCAGGCGCCATAAGGGCTGTTGAAAGAAAAAGTATTGGGCGAAGGCTCATCATAGCTGATGCCCGTATCGGCGCACATGAGGGTATTGCTGTATTGCACCACCTTGTCGCTGCTTTGCAGGTGAACCATGGTTTGCCCCTTGCCCAACTGCATGGCTTTTTGAATGCTTTGACTCAGGCGTACTTTCATATCATCTGTAGCTGCCAGCCGGTCAATAACCAATTCGATATCATGAATCTTGTAACGGTCTACCTGCATCTTGGGTGCGAGGTCTTTTATTTCCCCATCCACCCTAACTTTCAGGTATCCTTTTTTGCGGAGGTCTTCAAATAGTTCGCGGTAATGGCCTTTGCGCCCTTTTACAATGGGGGCAAGGATGGATAATTTTTGACCATTATATTTTTCAAACACATTGGCCACAATCTCCTCTTCGCTGAATTTCACCATTTGCCTGCCCGTTGCATAACTGAAAGCATCGGACGCACGTGCATACAACAGCCGCATGAAATCGTAAATTTCAGTAACCGTTCCAACCGTACTGCGTGGGTTTTTGTTGGTGGTTTTTTGTTCAATGGAAATAACAGGGCTCAGCCCGGTGATTTTATCTACATCAGGTCGTTCAAGATCGCCCATAAATTGCCTTGCATAAGCGCTGAAGCTTTCCATATAGCGGCGTTGACCTTCGTTGTACAGGGTATCAAAGGCAAGCGAACTTTTGCCACTGCCGCTTACCCCTGTAAAAACCACCAATTGGTTTTTAGGTATGGAAATGTCAATATTTTTAAGGTTATGTTCCCGTGCGCCAAGTACTTCAATTACATCAATTGCCTGTGGTGCCGATAAATTTTCTGTGCTTATTTTCGATTTTGCCATAGCGGAATGCGAATGTATAACCATTGGGATTAGTTTTGGTTGTTGTATTTTGCCAACCATTGTTATTCTTTTTTAAATGGATTTTAACCAGAAAGTAATTTGGATCACCGGTGCTTCCTCAGGGATTGGCTGGCATTTGGCGCTCGCTTTTTCCGCCGCAGGGGCCAGGGTTGCTGCCTCTGCCCGCCGGATGGAAGAGCTTGAGGAATTAGTGAGTATTATTCATGAAAAGGGTGGGGAAGCAAAAGCCTTTTTTTGCGATGTAACCGATGAGCAAGCGTTGAAAACCTGTGCGGATGAGGTGTTCGGCTATTTTGGCCGGATGGATGTAGCCATTGCCAACGCGGGTTTCGGCGTGGTAGGTAAGGTTGAGAATCTATCTGCCGCTGAATGGGAAAGACAGTTCCGTGTAAATGTAACCGGGTTGGCGCTGACGGCAAGGTATTCGATTCCTTATTTGCGGAAACAGGGTGGCAAGTTGGTACTGATTGGTTCGGTTGCGGCATGGTTTCCAAGCCCGGGCGTAGGCGCTTATGCGGCAAGTAAGGCAGCGGTTACCGCTATTGGAAAAGCCCTCTCGATTGAGTTAAAGGGTTCAGGGATTAGTTGCCTCACCATTCACCCGGGTTTTGTAGCCAGTAATATTGCACGTGTGGATAATAACGGCATTTTCCATAAAGAGTATAATGATCCCCGGTCTGCCAAACTTATGTGGCCCACCGAAAAGGCTTGCCGGGTTATGCTAAAAGCCATTGCCCATAAATCGGGTGATTATGTTTTTACAGGGCATGGCCGCATAGCTGTGTTTGTGGCGAAATATTTCCCATGGTTAGCGCGGATTGCAGCTTCCAGGCATTAAAAGCAGCATTATAAAATTATGACTATAAAAAACAGTAAAAACCAACGTTGGGCGCCGCTGATCCTTGTAATTGTTTTATTGGCCGTACTGTTTGGTATTAAGCAGTTTACTGCAACGGATTCGCAGAAGGATAAAGCCAAATTGGAAGCAAATACAAAAGGCTTAAATAGAAATCCCTCAAAAATTGAATACAGTAGGCATGCCCGGTGCCGTATGGAATGCAGGCATATCAATCCGAAGGAAGTAGAACAAATTTTAAAGGAAGGGACGATCAATTACCGGAAAAGCGAAATAGGTAAGCTGCCTGATTGCAAACGAAAGTATGCGGTAGAAGGCGTTACCTACGAGGGGCAAAAGGTAAGGATCATATTTGCACCCTGTGGGAGCGAGGTAACGGTGGTAACCGTAATTGATATTGCCAAAGATTGGCCCTGCCAATGCGATTGACAAGTTCAACCTAAGCAAAACAAAAAGCACCCCGCCAAATAACGACAGGGCCCCTTTTGTTTTGAGACCGGTTTATATAATTACTTAGCTTTTTTAGCAGAAGCTTTTTTAGCAGGAGCAGCAGCTTTGGGAGCGGCTTTTTTCACTGCGGCTTTAGGGGCAGCGGGCTTGGCGGCAGGGGTCGCAGCCTTCTTAGTGGCAGCAGCAGGCTTTTCAGCAACTTTCGCTTTAGGCGCTGCTTCTTTTTTAACAGCAGCTTTCGTGGGCTTTACCTCAATATCGGTAACCAGTTCACCTGTTGCTACGGTTTCTTTTACTTCCTCAAAAGGAACGGAAATAATGCAATTGTCAACACCAAATTCGCCTACAAATGAGTAGCCATTAGCATTACCATCGTTTACCCAACGACCGTCGTTCAGGAAATAACGATATTGGTAAACACCTGGTTCCAGGTCAACTGTGGCTTTCAGTGAGCCATCTTTTTGCTTTTTCAATTTAATGCCTGCTTCCTGCATCCAGTTGTTAAAGTCACCAAGCAGCAAGCCTTCTGTTGCTTCAGCTACAATTTCAGGAGCCAGTGAAAAGGTAATTTTTTTCGACATAGTAAGATTTTTGTTTATTAATAAACCCAATTTGGAGCAAAGCTATTCAAGTAATAATAATGTGTAAATGACACACATAGCTTATCTTCTTTGCTGATTATAATTCCGGTTTTTGAAGAATGTAACCCAAGCTATCCAAAATTTCTGATTGGTATATTTTAGGGTAAATGTTTTCATCAGGACAAATGACTTAAAGCCGAAGTAATATCCTCAATAATATCGTTAATATGCTCCAGCCCGACACTTACCCTTATTAAGCCGGGGGTTATACCTACAGACAACCGCTCTTCTTCGGAAAGCTTGCTATGTGTGGTGCTTGAAGGATGGCTGGCAATACTTCTTGTATCTCCCAGGTTGCTGGTAAGGCTCAGCATTTTCAGGCTATTCATGAATTTTACACCTGCCTCAGCACCCCCTTTCAGTTCAAAAGTTACAATTCCCCCACCACCGAGCATTTGCTTTTTAGCAATTTGATAGGATGGGTGGCTTTCGAGGAAAGGATATTTTACCCAATTTACCGAAGGATGCTTTTGCAGTTCCTGCGCAAGGGTCAAAGCATTATCGCAATGCCTTTGCATTCTTACATCAAGCGTTTCCATGCTTTTGCTCAAAAGCCAGGCGTTAAAAGGGCTCATGCTCGGGCCGGTATTTCTGCAAAAAAGGTAAATGTCGCGGATCAAATCCTTTTTACCCACCACAATGCCTCCAATAATCCTTCCCTGGCCATCCATCCATTTAGTGGCAGAGTGAATTACCAGGTGGGCGCCATATTTAACGGGCTGCTGAAGCAATGGAGTGGCAAAACAATTATCCACTACCAGGATAATGCCTTTTTCTGTACACAGTTTACCAATCCATTCCAGGTCAAAAATATCAAGACCGGGATTGGTGGGTGTTTCGAGGTAAATTATTTTGGTATTGGGCTGTATGGCAGCCAAAACGGCATCAGGATCAGCGAAATCGGCATAGCTGCCCTGTATGCCCCAACGGACGAGGTATTTGGTAATAATAGTATGGGTGCTTCCAAAAATACTCGGACTGCTCAGGATATGGTCGCCACTGTTCAGGAAGGCCATAAATGTTCCGAAAATAGCAGCCATCCCACTTGCTGTTGCAAACCCATCCTCTGCTTCTTCAAGCGCACAAACCTTTTCTACAAATTCAGTTACCGTGGGGTTTACAAACCGGCTATAAATGTTATGATCGTTGGTTTCGGCAAATGCACCCTGCATATCTTCGGCGGTATCAAACTGAAAACTGGAAGTAAGGAACAATGGGGTGCTGTGTTCCATTTCATTCGTAAGGGCTGTTTGTATCCTTATAGCGGAAGTACTCTTGTGTTGCGGCATCTATATTACACTTAAACTTTTATTCATCCTGCCTGATTGGCTGGTTATTGGCCTTAACAGGCTTGCCTGAAAAATCAGGTTGGTGCAGCAAAGTAAGTCGAATTGAATGAATATTGTAGTGTTTCTCTATGGAAGGCAACCAAATTCGGCCTGAATAAGCAACTTTCACACGCTTCATCAGGGGTACAAATATCGGAAAATAGAAAGGGGATTGCAGTTCTATATTATCTACAGAGTTATTCTTTTTTCGGTGCGAAATCTGAGGTTAGTTCATCCAGTTGCCTGACTTTTTCCTCAAAGTCGCCTTTGATCTTTTTTCTGAATTGGTAGAGGTTCTCAAGCAGCGGATCCATTTTTTCGGGAAGAATGCTTTCGAGCCACTGCCGTAAGCGTTTGGCCATGGTAGGTGATTTGCCATTGGTACTTATAGCAATCTTTAATTGTCCTTTTTGAACAATGCTGCCGAGGTAAAAATCGCATAGGTCGGGGGTATCGGCAACATTCACCAGGATGCCGGCATTTTTAGCATGGTTAAAAATGGTTTCGCTCAACCTGCGGTTATTTACGGCAACAATGGCAATATCATACCTGCTCATATCGGTTTCCCGGTAAGCCCTTTGCTCAATCGAAATATTGGAGAATGTTTCGGTTAAAGCAAAAATTTCCGGTAAAATATCAATGGCAATTACCCGGATGCTGGTTTTAGGGGCATTATTTAGGACAGCAGTAATTTTTTCGAGCCCGACCGGCCCGGCGCCAACCAATAAAACCCTGAGCTGGTTTAGCTTTAAAAAAACCGGGAACAATTCGTTTCGTTCAACCTGCATAGCTTTTTGAATTAATTTAAAACAATCCGGGCGCGATGAACAAAGTCTCCAAAGGATTCATTGATTTGTTTGCCCGCAGCAAATTTCATAAACAATTCATCAAGAACAGTAAGTATTTCGGGTTCATCAATGTTTTCCCTGAATTTGGTATTGAGCCTGTAACCTTCCCTGTCGCCCCCAATATGGAGATTGTATCTTCCGTAAGCAGTGCCAACCAGCCCTATTTCAGCAGCCACACTCCTGCCGCACCCGTTGGGGCAACCTGTCATCCGGATGATAATTTCCTCCTGTTGCAGGTTGTATTTTTCAAGCAGGGGCTCCACCTTAGAAAGGAAGGAGGGCATGTACCGCTGCGCTTCGGCTAAGGCCAGCGGGCAAGTATTAAAAGCTACGCAGGCCATGCTGTTCAGGCGTATGGCGCTGGTAGTTTCATTGTTTTGCAGGATACCGTGTTTTTGCAGAATGGAATCAATTGTGCTTTTATCCTTTTCCTGCACATCGGAAATGATTACATTCTGATTGCTTGTAAACCTGAATGCAGAAAGACCCGTTTCAGCCACTTCGTACAGTGCTGATTTAAGTGAATAATTGTTTGCATCTGTAACCCTGCCATTCTCTACAAAAACGGTATAATACCACAAATCATTCAACCCTTTTTGCCATCCGTAGTAGTCCTTACGGGCGGTAAAACTGTACGCCTTTTCTTTTTCCAATGGAAAGCCAATTCGGTTTTCGAGTTCTTTTTTCCACCATTCAATGCCATATTTATCTACCGTGTATTTCAGTCGTGCCAGTTTACGGTCGCTGCGGTTGCCATAGTCGCGCTGAATGGTGAGAACCTCATAGACTGCTTTCAGCGTTGGGTTGCCTGCAGGTACAAAACCAATAACCGTTGCCAGCCTTGGGTAGGTTTCCGGGGTGCCGTGGGTTTGGCTTAAACCACCGCCAATGGCGAGGTTGAATCCTTCGAGTTTTCCATTTTTTTCAATGGCAATCAGGCCAAGGTCGTTGGTAAAAACATCTACATCGTTATTGGGTGGAATGGCAATGCCAATCTTAAACTTGCGTGGCAGGTACCGGTCTTCGTACAGCGGGTCTTCTTCCTTTTTATCGAGCAATTGTTCCTCATCCAGCCATATATCGTACCAGGCGCGGGTTTTGGGCATCAGGTGCTCGCTTATTTTGTTTGCATATCCATGTATTTCTTCATGCAGCTTTGATTGGCAAGGATGCGAGGCGGCTGCCACATTACGGTTAATATCGCCGCAGGTCGCAATGGAATCAAGATGAACTGCATTAAACGACTGAAGCGTTGGTTTGATATCAGACTTTAAAATGCCATGCAATTGAATGGTTTGCCTGGTAGTAATTTTAATCACTCCTGTGCTAAACCGGCCTGCGGTATGGTGGCAGGCTTTCCATTGTTCGGCGTTTAAAACACCCCCTGGAAGCCTTAACCTTACCATGAAGGAGTAGAGGCGTTCCAGTTTTTTTTCAGCCCTTTCTTCACGGCGGTCGCGGTCGTCCTGCTGGTACATTCCATGGAATTTGATCACCTGGACGTCGGCATCACTGATGGCGCCGGTAAGGTCGTTTACAAGGTCTTCTTTAATGGTGCCCCGTAGGCCGTCACTTTCCTTTTTTATTTTCTCAACCGGTGAAGGTTTCATTTTTAATCAATTGATACGAATGTGAAAAATCAATACAGTTCTTTGGCAAAACGGCCATCTTTTTGGAGTTGTTTCAGGTAACCGGCTGCTTCCTGCGTGGTAACACCTTGTTGGTCTGCAATTAATTGAAGCAAGGACGCTTCAACCTCTTTGCCGGTTGGTTCCTTTTCGCCGCTAATAAAAACATACGCTCCTTTTTGTATCCATTTCCAGATGGTGGCCGCATGCTCATTTACCTTTTGTGCCAATGTGGAAGGATTATAAGTGTTTTTTTCAAATACCGGGTTCACCTGTTGCAGGGTGCCGATATCTGCAAATTTCTGAATCTCAGACTGGTAATAAAAATCAGTCACGCGGTCTTCCTCCCCAAAGAACAACCAATTTTTTCCGGAGGCACCATTTGTATCCCTTTCTGCCAAAAAGGCCCTGAAAGGTGCAATACCGGTGCCCTGCGCAATCATGATAACATCCTTTTCATCAGGCGGCAATTGGAAGCTTTTTTGGGTGTGCAAAAACATTTCGAGTTCTGCACCCGGCTTTAACGAAGTTAAATAAGCAGAGCCTAACCCCTGATGGTCTTCATCATTCAATGAAAAATGATGAACCTGTGCAGTAAGGTGTAGCTGGCAGGGGTGCGCGGCGGGGGAAGAACTGATGGTATAAAGCCTTGGCGTAATGCCCGGCAAAATGTCAATCAAACCCTGTACCTGGTTGTTGTTTTGTAGCGGATATATCCGCAATAAATCATACAAGTCGATGCGGGTTTCCGGAATTTCCACCCCCAGCCACTGCGCATACTTTTTTACCGTACTAATTGGTAAGTGGCTGATGGTTATTTTTTTACCAAGAGCCTCACTCAGGGTTAAATTCTGTTCTTTGAAAACTACAGGTTGTGCACCGTCAAGGTCGAGCAAATTGATAATTTTTGCAACCTGCGCGGGATTATTTTCAGGAATAATTCCGACCGCATTGCCGGGGGTGTAAACAATGTCTTCCTCTAAATCAAATTCAAGATGGTGAACCTCTTTGCTGCTGCCCAGGTCATTCAATACAATATTGCTTCCCAGTGTGCCTTTGAAAACTTTTTTGCCCTCAGCCGGCCTTTTTACCACCGTGGTAACCGCTGCCGAAACAATAGGGTTTTGCAGGTGTTGCAATAATTGCTGAACCCAAACTTCGGCGTCGGTTTCAAAATCATCATCGCAGGTACCCATGCCAATGGCAGGCGTTGCTTTCAGCCTTTTTAATTGAGCATCCACATCAGCCCCGGCCTGGCAATATAGTGGGTAGCTTTTGCTGCCAAGTGCCAATACTGCATACTGCAATTGCTGGAAAGGCTGCACCCTTGTATGTAAATAATCGTACAGCGGCTTGGCGGTGGCCGGTGGCTCTCCATCACCCTGAGTGCTTATCACCAGCAGGAAAAATGACTCTTTATCCAGCAGTTCGGGCTTGTAATTTTCGGCGGCAATCAGGCGTGTTTTAATACCTGCCCTTTTAAGCGTGGTTGTGGCCATGGTTGCCGCTTTTTTCGAATTACCGGTTTCCGTCCCATATACTATTGAAATGGTATCAATGGCAACCGGAGGGGTAGTATTTGGTTTGGCTGCCGTGGGAATATTTTGGGCAGCCAAACCCGCCAGGTAACCACTCATCCAAACCAGTTCGGCATGGCTGCTTTCCGAAATAAGCGCATATAACTGATCGAGCTTCTTTTCTGCGAGCATATTGTCAATTAGTTTTATTTGCGTAGGCCAAACCTAACTTTTTGCCGGTTTTTTTGGGCCCTGGCGCGGGATTTTTTAATGCAGGAAAATATTCTTCAGCTTTATGCAGGTAACTCTGCCAGCCATAACGATGATGCAGTGCTGAAACGGCGCCAATTATTAATAATGCGGGTGATAAAAAACGGTGCCTGTGGCATAAAAATAAATAATCACCCAGCGTAGTGGGGGTTACAACCTCAAGGGGAGTGGTGGCCTGTTCTACCAGCAATACCGGGGTTTGGTGATTTTTTCCAACAGAAAGGAGCTTTTCGGCAAGTTGGCGACTGGTTTCCCCACTCATATAAAAAACCAAAGTGTCATCTGTTATGGCGAGGTTCTCCCATTCGTTTTCGTTAATAGAGGTTTCATCATAATAGGTTAATAGCCTGATGCCCCTTGAAATCCCCCTTGCGGTAAGCGGTACACCCAATGATGCAGCCGCACCGATCGCAGCGGTTATCCCCGGTACAATTTCGTAAGGAATGCCGTCCTGAACGAGCGCTTCCAGTTCGTCAGTTATATTTGAAAAAACCGAAACATCGCCTCCCTTTAACCTTACTACATACCGTCCTGCTAAAGTATGGTGCACCATTAATTCATTAATAGTTT
Organism: uncultured Chitinophagaceae bacterium; assembly: GCA_964444195.1. Lineage (GTDB taxonomy): Bacteria > Bacteroidota > Bacteroidia > Chitinophagales > Chitinophagaceae > Phnomibacter. The sequence continues at coordinate 31,500 of CAYUGH010000014.1, read as the reverse complement.
GCTGCGGGGTGCTTTTGCTCTTACCGCTTTGTTTACCAACCGGAATTACCACTGCCTGCGGTGCATGTGATTGGATGATGGCATTGTTTACCAGCCTGTCGGAGAGGATGATATCTGCCTGGTTCAGATGCCGGATTGCTTTTAGGGTTATCAATTCAGGATCACCCGGACCGGCTCCTATAAATATTACCCTGCCTGAAGCGTTGTTATGCATTTGTTTTGGTTGCCTTTTTTGAATTAAGTTCACTAAAGTGGTGAAATTTATAGGTCAAAAATTTGGCTTCCTTTTCCAGAAGCCATCAAAGTAATTGAAAATTTATAACCTGAAACTTTTTTCAGGAAGCATGCACATGCAAGCCGCATTCTTTTTTATCAGCCTGCTCCCACCACCAACGCCCGGCGCGAAAATCTTCCCCCGCACGTACAGCCCTGGTGCAAGGCGCACAGCCAATGCTAATGAAACCTTTATCATGAAGCGGGTTTACCGGAATTTCATACATCCTGATAAATTCCTTCAGTTCATCCATGGTCCAATTGAGCAAAGGATGGAATTTGAAAATATTATTGGAGGGGTCCCATTCAATTTTATCCATTTGGGTGCGGTTGGCGCTATGTTCTGCCCTTATCCCGGTAACCCAAAGTTTGTTTCCCGAAAGTGCTCTTTTAAGCGGCTCAACCTTGCGGATATTGCAGCATTCAATGCGGTTTTCGGTGCTTTCGTAAAAACTGTTGGGCCCTTTTGTACGTAAAACAGGTTCCAGTTGTGCGGCATCAGGAAAGTAAGTGTCAATGGGTTTGCCATATTTTTCAATGGTGCGCGCCCAGGTGCTGTAGGTTTCCGGGAAAAGCCTTCCGGTATCGAGCGTAAAAACCTTAATATCGAGGTTGTTTGAAAAAATAAGGTGGGTTATTACCTGGTCTTCAATGCTGAAACTGGTTGAGAAAACCGCTTTGTCGCCAAATAATTTGGCAAAAGCTTTCAGGCTATCCACGGCATTTGGTTTAACGGCAATTTCTTCCAGCCAGGCTAATTCTTCTTCTTTTGAAATGTTGATCGGTTGAATGGACATGAAGCGCCTCCTCTATTTTACACTGCAAATATGGGATTTTAATTTCACTTCTTTAGTGAACATTGAATTTGAAGAGAAGATTTTTATCGCTTTAACATTGGCTAACAACCAGTTACGTTACTAAGTCAGAAAGTTATTGATTGAGAATCAGCAGGTTAAAATTCTATGGATTTGGTCGAATTATTAAATTTACAGCCTATAGAATTTTTTCCACAGGATACCGCAGGACAGCTTAAAAGCGGCCTATTTTTTCTTTTTCCCGGGTTTAGCCGATTTGCCATGCGCTTCATTTTCCCTGATCAGGTCGAGGATTTTCTTTTTGTCGGCGCCTGTTTCACCGCCCAGATCCACGGTGGCTTTGTAGTCATCTTTTTCAATCGGGGTTATCATAATGGCATCGCCTAAGTATTTTTCAATTTCGGCAAGCAATGGCTTTTCCTCCTCGCTGCAAAAAGATACCGCAAACCCTTTTTGCATACCCCTGCCGGTACGCCCAAGCCGGTGGATATAGTTTTCGGGCAGGTCGGGCAGGTCGTAGTTAATTACATACACCACGTTTTTAATATCAATGCCCCTGGCGCTCACATCGGTAGTGACCAGCACATTTTTTTGCCCCGATGAAAAAGATTCAAGCGCGGCAAACCTTTCCCCCTGCTCCATGCCGCCATGTATGGCTGCCACATCAAGCCCAACCCGTTGCATGGCTTTTTGCACCCGGTCGGCACGAACCTGGGTGCGCACAAAAACAACAATCCGCTTATCCAGATTTTTTTTAATGATATCCTCAAGGAAAAAGCGCTTGTCGTCCATAGCTATCATGGCCACGGTATGTTCCACATTTTTGCTTACACTGTTTTTAGGCGAAACCTGTATGCGGATGGCATTATGCACCAGCGAATAGGCCTGTTTTTTTATGTCTTCATTAATGGTTGCCGAAAAGAAAAGTGTTTGATGCTTGCGCGGCAGGCGCTTTTTAATGTCCTGTACATCTTTCATAAAACCGAGAGCCATCATACGGTCGCTTTCATCAAGCACCAATGTTTCCACTCCATTCAATTGCAGGTGGCCCTGTGCCATCAGGTCGAAAATGCGGCCCGGTGTGGCAATAACAATATCTGCTTCTTCCTGTAATTGATTGATTTGATTATCCTGTTCCACACCGCCCACAAGCGCTACCATCAGCAGGTCGGTTTCTTTGCCGATGCTTTCAAAAACACCATGTATTTGCACCGCAAGTTCGCGGGTAGGGGCCAGCACAAGTGCACGGATACCTTTGTACCTGCGGTTATTGGTGGCCAATTTTTGAATGATAGGAATGGCATAGGCTGCGGTTTTACCCGTTCCGGTAGCAGCAACCGCCATTACATCTTCGCCTTTTAAAATATTGGGTATGGCTTTAAATTGAATATCCGTCGGCCGCCTGAACTCAAGTGTTTCAAGGCTTTTTTGAATGGCAGGAAGGAGGTTGTATTGGGAGAATTTCATTGGTTGATGGTCAATTGGTTTAAGAAAGCTTCCGGGGAAATAAGGGGCAAACCGGGGGTGAATTTTTCTTCCATGTATACTTTTTTGAAATCAAAATGCCCTGGATAGTCATTTTTTGGGGTGGGCATATCCTTTAGATATTCTGAAAATAGCTTTTTGCAAGATTCCTCCTGCTTAATGAGCCTGATTAATTCTGACTCAATTAGCGAAGAAACCGTACTGTTCCTTTTCCGTGCAATTTGCTTTGCTTTCAAAAGCACTTCTTCAGAAAGGGATATGTTTATTCTCTGTTTCACTTTTGTAAAAATACACACCAGTTGATTCTTGAACAATCATTTTCATTACATATGGAACTGGTGACCCGGGAACCTCAGCGTAAACCTCGTTCCTTCGCCCGGCCGGCTTTCTACCTGCACATTCCCTTTGTGCAACAACATAATTTGCCTGCTTAGGCTTAACCCGATACCTGTACCGTTTTTCTTGCTGCTGAAAAAGGGTACAAATATTTTGTCGATCATACTGGCATCAATGCCATGGCCGTTATCGGCCACTTCAATTAAATGATTGGTGCCTTCTTTAGAGGCTGACAACGCAATGCGCGGTTCATCATTGTCCTTTACAGCATCAATAGCGTTCAACAACAGGTTTATCAGTACCTGTTCGGTGAGGTGGGGGTCAATATTCATTTGCAAACCGGGTTCCTTAATAATTACATCCAGTTCAATATTTTTTTCGTCAAGCGTAGGCTGCAGCAGGTTGCTCATATTTTCAAACAGGTCGCGCACAAATACTTTGGATAAATTTGGTTTTTGTATTTTGTTGAGGTTACGGTACACTTCGGTAAATTTCAGCAAACCTTCACTTCGCCTTTTAATGGTGTCTATGCCTACTTCCAGGTCTTCGTATGTGCCCTGTGCCGGGGCGCTTGCAGCCGCGCTTTCCTGCAGCCTTCTTTTTAGCGTATCGGCCAGGGAGGAAATAGGCGCCACTGAATTCATGATTTCGTGCGTCATTACACTCAGCAACTTTTGCCAGGCATTGGCTTCGGTTTCATCAAGCGCAGTATCTACATTCTGAAAGGCAATAAGCTTTGAATTTTTTCCATCGGTTTGAAAGTAGGTGGCGGCCAGTACCACCTTTATCAGCCCCCTTGGTGTGGCAAGGTGCACAATTTTGTTTTCGCCGGGCCCTACGTCAAGGCATGCCCTGTACAGTTCATCCGACCGCTTTTGTAATGAATGGATTGTTTTCAGGTAGGGGATGCCCGTTAGTTTTTTAAGCGACTCATTCATCCACATCACCTCGCCATCTTCAAGTTTAAAGGATAAGATGCCTGTATCCACCAGCTCAAGAATTTTTTGCAGGTAAATAAATTGCGTTTCCCTTTCGCGGCTTATGATTTTGAAGGTATTGTTTACCTCGTTGAAACCTTTGCGAAGCGGCTGTAACTCAAGCGGGGCATGCTCTTCATCAAAATGCCGCGTGAAGTCCCGGTAATGCACGCTTTCCGCAAACTGTTCCACCTCCTCCTGTGCTTTCTGATGAAGCAGGAAGAAATCGTAAATCAGCCATGCGATCACAGGCGCCAGGATCACCAGGTAGGTATATTGCTTTTGCACCATGCAATACGACGCGCACGATAAGGTGATCACCATCAGCAATACCTTAAAAAGGATGTTCCATTTATAATTTTTAAATATCATATTTACTCAACCTCCTGTACAGCGCGGTCCTGGTCAGACCAAGTTCTTTCGCGGCCCTTGTAATGTTGCCATTGTGTTTGTCAATAACCCGCAGGATGGTGCTTTTCTCCACACTTCCCAGGTTTAGATCATCATCTTCCTCCAATTTATCGGGGAGCGCAGTTTCAATGGGCGAAAAGAAAAGATCGGTTGCCTTTACTTCTTCCCCATCGCACATAATTACCGCCCGTTCAATGATGTATTGCAATTCGCGCACATTGCCGGGGAAATGATAATCATTCAGCTTGCTCACTGCATTATTACCCATTTTCAGCGAGGGCTTCATGTATTTTGAAGCATATTGTTTTACAAAATGTTCAGCCAGCAGCGGAATGTCGGATTTGCGCCTGCGCAAGGCGGGTAACTGTAGTTCAACGGTATTAATGCGGTAAATAAGGTCTTTCCTGAATTTGCTTTCATTGGCCAGTTCGCTCAAGGGTACATTGGTGGCGCAAATCAACCGGATATCAATGGGGATGGGAAGGTTGGTACCAAGCCTGACTACCTGCCTGTTTTGCAGAACGGAGAGGAGTTTGGCCTGTTGTTGCAAAGTAATGTTTCCAATTTCATCCAGGAACAGGGTGCCGCCATTTGCCGATTCAAACAAGCCCATCCTGTCTTCGCGTGCATCGGTAAAAGCGCCACGCTTATGCCCGAACAGTTCGCTTTCAAAAAGGCTTTCCGTCAACGATCCCATATCCACTTTTACAAAAGGTTTGGAGGCCCGTAGCGAATTTTCATGCAGGGCTTTGGCTACCAGGTCCTTCCCCGTTCCATTTTCGCCCAATACCAGGATGTTGGCATCAGTGGGCGCCACCTTTTGCAACTTGGTAAAAACCTGCTGCATTTCGGGGCTGTTTCCCAAAAGCATGGAGCCCGAAACGCTTACAGGCGCGCGTTCTACAGGCCCTTTCCTGTTTTCAAGGGCTTCTTTTATGGAACCAATCAATTTTTCGTTGTGCCAGGGCTTTATTACAAAATCGCTCGCTCCCTCTTTCAATGAAGTGACTGCCAGGTCAATAGCGCCATAAGCTGTAATCATTATTACCGGCATGCCAGGCCTGAACTCCTGTATTTTGCGCAGCCAGTACAAGCCTTCATTGCCGGTATGAACCGGGCTGGCAAAGTTCATATCGAGCATTACCAGGTCGAAAGGCTTTTGGCTCAGGTGGTGCTTTATCTGTTCGGGGTTCTTTTCGGTAACCACTTCTTTTACCTCTGTTTTCAGCAAAAGCCGCACGGCCGTTAAAACATCCGGATCGTCATCAATAATTAATATGGAGGCATTTTTCATGGCGCTTTATCCCGTGATAATATGGCAACAAGTTTAGGGTAATTTTTTTCAATAGAAATAAGGAGAATGGATGAAGATGGGGCCGGTGTTCGGGGGGTGTTGCAGCAGCGTACACAAACTGTATCAAAACCGAACAGTTTTTAACCGTTAATAAAAATTAATGTATTGTAAATCAATTAATTACAATTTTGGCATGGTATTGTAAGTAATAATTACAGCAAAAAGAAAACAGACAAGATAAAATGGATAGGGTAATTGAAAAGAAGACCTGGACAACTAAAAGGATACTGACAATAGCTGGGGTGGTAGCCCTGGCAGCATTGATTACTGCAGCCGTTTTGGCAACCAGGGGAAACAGCCGGTTAAATGTGGATGCAGAAAGGGTAATGATCGGGAATATAAAAGAAGGTTCGTTTCGTGAAACCATCCCGGTAAACGGGATTGTATTGCCTGCTACTACTATTTACCTTGATGCGCAGGAAGGAGGAAGGGTAGAAGAAAAATATGTAGAGGATGGAGCTATAATGAAAAAAGGAGAGCCTATTTTAAGGCTCAGCAATTCGGACCTTGAGCTTAGCCTGGCCACGCAGGAGACCTCGGTTTTCAACGTACTCACACAAATGAATATTTCGAAGAACAATTCCACACAAAACACGATCAGGCAACTGAACCAAATGGCTGATGTTGACAACGCGCTTGCAGAAGCAGAACGTGTGTACACCATGAACAAAACCCTGTATAAGGACAAGGTTATTGCTGAACAGGAGCTAAAGCAAAGTGAAATTGCTTACAACTACCAGGTGCGCCGTAAAAAGCTCACCGAAGAAATTTTGAAGGAAGACGCTTCCGCCGTTAATCTCATGACCACACAGGACAAGGAATCGCTTGCCCGGATGCAAAACACACTCACACTCATGCGGCGAAAGGTTGGCGACCTGGTAGTAAAGGCTCCTATTGACGGGCAGTTAACAAGTCTTGATGCCGAAATTGGGCAAAATATCAACAAAGGCCAAAGGGTAGGACAGTTGGATAATACCACCGGTTTTAAGGTAAGGGTAGATGTGGATGAACATTATATCAGCCGCATCTTTACCGGGCTTGAAGGCTCGTTTACTTTTGCCGGTAAGGATTATAATATGAGGATACGTAAGGTGTACACCCAGGTAACTTCCGGCAGGTTCCAGGTAGATATGGAGTTTACAGGTGCTGTTCCGGAGGGTATACGCCGCGGGCAAACCCTCCAGATCCGCCTGGCACTGAGCGACGAAACAAAAGCTTTATTGCTGCCCAAAGGAGGCTTCTTTCAGCAAACAGGCGGCAACTGGATTTTCAAACTGAACGAAGCCGGCACCGTTGCCTACAAAACCGATATTTCAGTTGGGCGCCAAAACCCCGATTATTATGAAATATTGCAGGGTTTAAAGCCAGGGGATAAAGTGCTGATAAACAGTTATGAAACCTATGGAAACATGCAGGAAATTCAATTAAAATAAGCACCATGAAAACTACGCTAAAAAACACAATCCCACCCAAACATGCCAACACCGTAATGGCTGCACTCATTGTAATACCTATTGCTTTTACCATGATCATGTGGTCATTCCTTCCTTCGGGCTACCAGCGCACTTTATGCAAAAAGGAAGTCCGCGGAACTATTCAGAACTGGCAGCCGCTGCAGGCAGGCTTTAAGTTCGTTGTATCTACGTTAAAGTAATTTCATCACACTACACACAGCATACACACCGGTTTCATCTATCAAATTCAAAAAATCAATTTCACATACCTATGATCAAGATCAAAGATTTGGAAAAGTACTATCGCACGGAAGAAGTGGAAACCGTTGCCCTGAACAAGCTATCGCTTGAGGTTCAGGAAGGCGAATTTGTGGCCGTTATGGGCCCCAGCGGTTGCGGAAAATCCACCTTACTCAATATCATTGGGCTGCTTGATGATCCCGATGGAGGAAGTTTCCTGTTTAACGGCATTGAAGTAGCAGGATTCAACGAGAGGAAACGTGCAGATCTGCGCAAACATAATATCGGGTTTGTGTTCCAGAGCTTTAACCTGATTAATGAACTGACTGTTTTTGAAAATGTAGAACTCCCCCTGATTTATTGTAATGTACCGGCTGCCGAACGGAAGAAGCGTGTGGAAGCTGTACTCGATAAAATGCAGATCATGCACCGCCGCAACCACTACCCGCAGCAATTGAGCGGAGGTCAGCAGCAAAGGGTGGCCGTTGCAAGGGCGGTGGTAAACAACCCCAAGCTTATTTTGGCCGATGAACCTACCGGAAACCTCGACAGCAGCAATGGCAACGAGGTAATGCAATTGCTTACCGACCTGAATGAACAGGGAACAACTATTGTAATGGTTACCCACAGCGACCACGATGCGCGTTACAGCCACCGGATCATCAGGATGCTTGACGGGCAAACGGTAACGGAGAATATTTTGGTTTGAGGTTTATTGTTTGTTGTTTGATGTTTATTGTTTGTTGTTTGAGGTTTGTTGTTTATTGTTTGTTGTTTATTGTTTGAGGTTTGATGTTTTTTGTTTGAGGTTTGTTGTTTATTGTTTTTTGTTTGAGGTTTATTGTTTATTGTTTGATGTTTGATGTTTATTGTTTGATGTTTGTTGTTTATTGTTTTTTGTTTGAGGCTTTAGGTTTGGGATTTGGGATTTGATGTTTGGGATTTTAGATTTGAAATCCCTTTTCAATTATAGACTAAATAATTTACCATTCACTCATTGACTTATTCACTCATTGACTCATTGCCTTATTCACTTTATTGACTCATCCACACAATTTCGCCCATGCTAAGCAGCTATTTTAAGATCGCTTTCCGCAACCTGATTCGAAACAAGGGATTTTCCTTTTTAAATATTACAGGGATGGCTATTGGCCTCGCTGCAACCATACTTATATTATTATGGGTTAATTTGCAGATAGGTTTTGATCGCTTCCATGAAAAAATTGACAGGCTGTACGAAGTATACAACCTCGACAGGAACAATGAAAGCCTGAATACATGGAATACGACCCCTAAAGTAATGGCAGGCGCCATTCAAAAAGATTTTCCTGAAGTGGAGAAGACTGCCAGGTTTAATTGGGGATTCCCGGTTTTATTTACTCATGGTGAAATGAAAGTGAAAGCCACCGGAAATATGGTGGATTCCACCTTTTTGGAAATGTTTTCATTTCCATTGCTAAAAGGGCGACCTGAGCAGGTTTTAATGGACGCCAATTCAATCGTTATTACGGAATCATTTGCCAAAAAATTGTTTGGCAACGAAGACCCGATTGGTAAAACCGTTGTGGTAGACCGAACTGAAAACCTGACTGTTTCGGGGCTTCTGAAAGACCTTCCAAAAAACTCAAGGTTTAAATTTGAATTCCTTGTATCCTGGGCCTTTTTGAGGCAAAAGGGTTGGGACGATGATAATTGGGGAAACAATTCCACCACAACCTATGTGTTGCTAAAGGAAAATACAAAACTCAGCAGTCTTGCGCCCAAGTTGAAAATCCTGAGAAAGCATTATGACAAATCTGATCCAAACCTTGAAACATTTTTACATCCTTTTTCAAGGAGCTATTTGTACAACAAGTTTGAGAATGGGGTAGAAGCGGGTGGAAGAATTGAAATGATCCGCCTTTTTTCAATTATTGCAGGCTTTATTTTATTAATTGCCTGTATAAATTTTATGAACCTGAATACGGCCCGTAGTGAACGCCGTGCAAAGGAAGTTGGCATCAGGAAAACAGTTGGAGCAGGCAGGTTATCGCTTATCGCACAATTTCTAGGTGAATCCGTGCTGGTAGCATTGCTGGCCTTTATGCTGGCGTTGGTGATTGTTTACCTCGCCTTGCCTTTATTCAATGAAATGATTAATGCCGAACTTTCTTTCGACCTGTTGAATAAAAATTACTGGCTTGTCGGCATTGCAATTGTTTTGATCACCGGTATGGTTGCAGGTATTTATCCGGCATTTTATTTGTCAGCTTTTAACCCCATCGGAACCCTTAAAAATACATTCAGAAAGCCTGACGCAACCTTTTCATTACGCAAGGTATTGGTGGTTTTCCAGTTTACTATTGCCATCTGCCTGATCATTTCCACCATCATAGTACGGCAGCAGATACATAATGCGCAGCAACGAAATACAGGTTACGATAAAGAGGAATTAATATATGTTTTCCTGGAAGGGGAATTGGAGAAAAACTATGACCTGCTGAAGCAAGAATTGCTGGAAAGAGGGTTGGCAGTTTCTGTAACCAAAACCAACTCACCCATTACTGAGGTTTACAGTAATACCTGGGGCATTAAATGGCAAGGCAAGGATCCGGCAGACAGGACTATTGTAGAGCGGTGGATGGCTGATGATGCGGTAGTAAAAACCTGTGGATTAACCTTGTTGCAGGGTCGTGATTTTGACCTCAAACAATTTCCGACTGATTCGCAGGCGGTAATTTTAAATGAGACTGCCGTAAAATTGATGGGCTTTAAAGAGCCCATTGGCCAGTTGATTGACGATGATGATAGAAAATGGCATGTAATTGGGGTAGTGAAGGACTTTATTATGCGTTCACCCTTTCACCAGGTGACGCCTACTGTAATTGAGGGTGCCTTGGGTTGGTTTAATGCCATACATATTAAGTTGAGTAATAAATATAATGGTCAGCAAAGAATTGCGGAGTTGGAAAAGATTTTTAAGAAGTTTAATCCTGAGTACCCGCTGGTTTACACATTTGTAGATGAATCATACGCCCAGAAATTTTTTGATGAAAGGCGTACCGGAAAATTGGCAACGACAGCAGCAATTTTAGCTATTGTAATATCATGCCTTGGCCTGTTTGGACTTGCCACCTACATGGCCGAAGTAAAGACAAAAGAAATTGGGATCAGGAAAGTGCTGGGCGCTTCGGTGCATGGTATCACTTTCTTCCTGTCGCAAGGTTTCCTGAAGCTGGTATTGGTTTCGTTTGTAATTGCAGCGCCATTGGTTTGGTATTCCATGAAGAAATGGTTGGAAGGTTACCCATACAGGATAAACATCGAGTGGTGGATGTTTGCCTGGGCAGGCCTTGGCGCCATGCTGATTGCATTTGCAACCATTAGTTACCAATCAATCAGGGCCGCCACAGCAAACCCTGTAAAATCATTGCGTACTGAATAAAATTACAGCACTATGATCAGCAACTTTTTCAAGATCGCATGGCGTAATTTGGTGAAGCATAAGACCTTTTCCTTCATCAATATTTTTGGACTTGCTATTGGGTTGGCATGCTTCCTGTTGATTGCCCTGTATGTGGTGGACGAATTGAGCTACGACAGGTATAATGAAAAGGCCGACAGGATATACCGGGTAAATTCAGATATCATTTTTGGTGGAAGTGAACTGAAACTTGGTGTGTGCTCCGACCCCATGGGCGCTACGTTGAAAAAGGATTATCCTGAAGTGGAGCAGTTCACCAGGATATATAATTCGAATGGGTCGAAGCAATTAAAAAAGGGGAATGATTTTATTACTGAATCTGCAGTGGCACATGTGGACAGTACTTTTTTTGAAGTTTTTACCTGCAAGGTTTTGGAAGGTAAGTTGGCGGGTGCATTAAATGAACCCCATACAGTGGTCATTACCGAAACGATGGCCAATAAGTATTTTGGGAAGACAAGTGCTGTGGGAGAAACCCTTCAAACCGGGAATTGGGCCAATAACCTATTTAAGGTAACTGCAGTGATAAAGGATATGCCATCAAACAGTCATTTCAATTTCGGTTTTCTTTTCTCTATGGATAATGTGGATTATGACTATGGCAATTATTTGAGCCATAATTTTCATACCTATGTTTTGCTGCGTGAAGGAACCAATCCCAGGGAGTTTGATAAGCATTTTAACGAGGTTATAGAAAAATACATATTTCCGCAGGCCACGCAGATCATGCAGATCAAATCAATGGATGAATTTGAAAAAGCGGGAAATAAGTTGAGTTACTCGCTTATGCCCCTTACGGATATCCATTTGAAAAGTGATCGTTTCCCTGAGCTTGGGCCGGTTGGAAATATCCTGTATGTGTACATATTTGGGGCGGTTGCGCTTTTTATTTTAATACTTGCCTGTATCAATTTTATCAACCTTAGTACGGCCAATTCAGGTAGCCGTGCGCGCGAAATCGGGATAAGAAAAGTATTGGGTTCAGAGAAAAAAGCGCTGGTTGTTCAGTTTCTTGCCGAATCAGTTTTGACCTCAATATTTGCTACCCTGGTAGCGCTGGTTCTTGTTTGGCTTTGCCTTGGCTTATTCAACGAGGTATCTGCCAAATCCTTATCCATCCTTGATCTGCTGAAACCCATATCCTTATTGTTACTTTTTTTACTTGCTGTAGCTTCAGGGTTGGTGGCCGGCAGTTATCCCGCTTTTTACATTGCAGCTTTTCAGCCTGTTGCTTCGCTCAAAGGAAGGCTTAACCCGGGGTCGCACAAAAGTTATTTACGCAATACATTGGTGGTGTTTCAGTTTGCCACGGCCATTACCCTCATTATAGGAACAGTAGTGGTTTACAAGCAACTTTCCTTCATCAGGAATAAGAACCTGGGTTATCAAAAAGACCAGGTATTGATTATAAATGATACTTATGTGATGGGAAACAACTATGAGGCATTTAAAAAGGAGTTAGCCTCGTTAAAAGGGGTTAAATCAGTTGCCATGTCAGGGTTTTTACCCGTTTCAAGCTCGGCGAGGAGCGATAATACTTTTTCGCGGGAAGCGGCCATGACTTCAGATAATTCCTTTAACATGCAAAACTGGCGGATAGACTATGATTACATCCCTACCCTGGGAATGGAAGTGGTGCAGGGAAGAAATTTTTCAAGGGATTTTGGAACGGATTCCACAGCAATGATCATTAATGAAACCTGTGCCGAAATGCTTGGCGGGGGAAATTTGGTTGGCAGGAAATTGTTTACATCGAGTGATGGGAGAAAAATAGACCGGTCATTTACCATTATTGGAGTGGTAAAGAATTTCAATTTTGAATCACTCAGGCAAAAAGTGGGGCCGCTGAATTTTGTGCTGGGCAGGGCCAACTGGACCACGGCTTTAAAAGTATCTGCAGCGGATATGCCGAACGTAATTGCAGGGGTTGAAAAAACATTTAAGAGCATGGCAGCAGGAAAGCCCTTCAGCTACCGGTTTTTGGATGATGCTTTTGAAGATATGTACAGAACAGAACAAAGAACAGGTAAGCTGGCGCTTGCATTTGCCGTGCTTGCCATTTTTATAGCCTGCCTCGGTTTGTTTGGGTTGGCCACCTATATAGCGCAGCAGCGTGTAAAAGAAATAGGGGTACGCAAAGTATTGGGCGCTACGGTTTTCAATATTGTAAAAATGCTTTCCTCAGATTTTTTAAAGCTTGTTGCTGTAGCAGCAGTCATTTCATTCCCGCTTGCCTGGCTGGCCATGAACAGGTGGTTGCAGGATTTTGCTTATCGAACTACGTTCAATTGGTGGGTATTTGCATTGGCGGGTTGCATTGGGTTGATGATTGCACTGGCAACGGTTAGCTTCCAGGCCATTAAAGCTGCGCTTGCCAATCCTGTTGAGTCATTGCGAACGGAGTAAACAAAATATGCAAGCATTCTGAATGCCAACGGGCAGGTTTAACAACTGAATAAAATAAACCAATGATAAAAAATTATTTCAAGATCGCCTGGAGGAACTTGGTTAAAAGTAAAGGATATAGTATCATCAATATTGGAGGCCTTGCTGTAGGAATGGCAGTAGCCATGCTGATAGGTTTTTGGGTGCATGATGAGCTGACCTATGACAGGTATCATAAAAATTATGATCGCATTGCGCAGGTAATGCAGCATGCCAATTTTAATGGCAAAATTGAATCACAGGTTTCCAACCCTGCTCTTATGGGCCCTGAGATACGTGCAAAGTATGGCAGCGATTTCAGGTATGTGGTTCAATCTTCGTGGGAGGGCACCCATTTAATATGTGTAGGAAATAAACACATTGGCAAGCATGGAATTTATTTTGATCCCGAGGCCCCCGATATGCTTTCGCTGAAAATGTTGAAAGGAACAAGGGCTGGACTGAAGGATCCTTATTCAATCATGTTATCTGCCTCGGCAGCCGAATCTATTTTCGGGAAGGAGGATCCTATCAATAAGACCATTAAATTAGACAGGACAGATGATTTAAAAGTAACAGGAGTATTTGAAGACCTACCCGAAAATACAACCTTCAACCGGTTGAAAATTATCATGCCCTGGTCATTGTGGCTCATTCAAAATCCCTGGGCTAAGGATATGAGGCATCCCTGGGGAAGTAATTTTTCTCAAACCTTTGTTCAGATTGCTGATAATGCAGATATGGAGAAGGTATCGGCAAGAATTAAGAATACAAAACTGGATAATGTGGATGGGGAAGAAAAAAAATACCAATGGGCTGTTTTTCTCCAGCCAATGGCAAAGTGGAATTTGTACAACGAGTTTAAGAATGGCATAAATACGGGCGGTAATATCAAGTACGTTATTATGTTTGGCATCATTGGGGTTTTTGTGTTGCTGCTTGCCTGTATCAATTTTATGAACCTGGCCACCGCGCGGAGTGAAAAACGTGCCAGGGAGGTTGGTATAAGAAAAGCAATAGGCTCTATGCGGCGGCAATTGGTATACCAGTTTTTTGCAGAATCGTATGTTGTGGTGTTACTGGCTTTTATCTTTTCAATAGGTCTTGTTTACCTGTTCCTTCCCCTATTTAATGATGTTGCCGGAAAGAAAATAATTATCCCCTGGAATAACGGTTTACTGTGGATTTTTTGCCTGGTATTTATTTTCATGACCGGGCTGCTTTCAGGTAGCTATCCCGCTTTCTATCTTTCCTCCTTCCAGCCATTAAAGGTTTTGAAGGGAACATTCAGGGTGGGCAGGTTTGCCTCGCTTCCCCGCAAAGTGCTGGTGGTTGCCCAGTTCACCGTTTCGGTAATGCTCATTATTGGAACCATCATTATTTACCAGCAAATTCAATATGCCAAAAACAGGCCCATTGGGTACACCCGTAATGGACTGGTAAACCTAAGCATGGAACCCGAGGTCAGAAAACATTTCGAGTCCATCAGGAATGAATTGAAAAATTCAGGCGCTATTGAAGAAATGGCGGCATCCAATAGCCCGCTTACACAGGTTTGGAATACCAATGGAGGGTTCAATTGGGAAGGTAAAGACCCTAATCTTGCCGTGGATTTTCCAAACAATAGGGTCACCTATGATTTTGGCAAAACAGTACAATGGAAAATTAAGGATGGCCGCGATTTCTCAAGAGAATTTGCAACTGATTCTTCAGCATTCATTATTAATGAGGCAGCAGCTAGTTTTTTAGGGTTTCCAAATCCTGTTGGCAAAACACTTATGTGGAACAATGAGCCTTTTACGATCATAGGTGTGGTTAACGATATCATGCAGGAATCACCTTTTTACCCGGTGCGGCCTTCTTTGTATCATATAAACGACCTGGAAAATATGTTTAACCTTATCGTTCGGTTGAGCCCTTCTAAAAGCACCGCCCAATCAATAAAGACTATAGAAATGGTTTGGAAAAAATACATGCCTGATGTTCCATTTGAATACAAGTTTATTGATGAAGAATTTGGAAATAAGTTCAGGGCGGAAGAGCGCATCGGAAAGCTATCTTCCTACTTTGCTGTATTGGCCATTTTTATATCCTGCCTGGGCTTGTTTGGTATGGCCAGTTTTGTTGCTGAGCAAAGAACCAAGGAAATAGGCATACGAAAAGTATTGGGAGCCAGTGTCCTTATTTTATGGAAACTGCTTTCAAAGGAGTTTGTTTACCTGGTCATTATTTCATGCGTTATAGCAGCGCCAATTGCGTGGTACTATCTTAATAGCTGGCTAACGGATTATGACTACCGGATCACTATTAGCTGGCTGGTTTTTGTGTGGGCTGCATTGGCTGCCTTATTTATCACAGTGCTTACTGTTAGCTTCCAGGCTATAAAAGCGGCATTGGCCAACCCGGTCAAAAGTTTGAGATCAGAATAAAACAGGCGTCATGATAAGAAATTATTTTAAAGTTGCCATGCGATATTTGTTGCGGAACAAGGGCTACACCGCTATCAATGTTCTTGGTTTGGCAATAGGCATTACCTGCTGCATACTTATCATGCTGTTTGTTCGAAGCGAATGGAGCTACGATCGTTTTCATTCCAAAGCCGACCGTATTTACAGGGCCTGGTTGTTTGAAAAGTATGAGGGACAAACCTTCACCAACACGCTTACGCCTATTCCCCTGGCGCAGGCGCTGCAGGCAAATATCCCCGAAGTGGAATCTGTATGCAGGGTGAATGTTTTTAATACATTGGTGCAATATGAGGGCAACCGGTTTAATGAAACGGTGAACATGGTGGATTCCAACTTTTTTCAGCTCTTTGACTTTAACCTGGCAGCAGGAAACCCGCAATCTGTTTTCAATAACCATAATGCCATTGTTCTTTCGGAAGAAATGGCTACGAAATATTTTGGAAAAGCAGAAGCCACCGGGAAAAACCTGGAATTGCAGATGGGGCAGGAAAAAAAATTGTTCACCGTAACAGGAATTGCTAAAAACCCGCCGCACGAATCGAGTATCCGGTTTGGCATGTTGATCCCTCATTCCAATGAGAGGCTGCTGTTCAGCGAGAGATCCATCACTTCCGGCTGGACAAGTGTGTTTCTCGAAACATACGTGCTGGCTAAGGAAAGTTCAGACGGGAAGCAAATGGAAGCCAGGATACCGGCCCTTGCCAAAAAAATAGCGGGGGATAATTATACGCCCGGTGAATACAATATCTATTTTCAACCGATAACGGATATACACCTCGATAAGAAATTACCGGCAGGCAATTCAGCAGTCAGCGATCCGGCATACGCCTATATACTCGGAACCATCGGTATTTTGATCCTGCTGATCGCCTGCATCAATTTTGTTACATTGTCGGTCGGCCGTTCTACCGCAAGAGCGCTGGAAGTAGGCGTGCGAAAAGTAATGGGTGCGGAAAGGCCGCAATTGATACGTCAATTCTGGGGTGAAGCATTGCTCATGGTGTTTATTTCATTCGCCATCGCTGTCGGGCTTTCTTATCTTTTCCTGCAACCTTTTAATGTTATAGCCGGTAAAGAACTGCAGCTCGTTTTTGACGGATTTACTGTTTTGTTTTTTGGGGTTATCATTCTCGTTGCAGGTCTTGTAGCCGGTATCTATCCCGCCATTGTTTTATCCGGCTTTACACCGGTAAAAGTATTGAAAGGTGGTATGCAAAGCGCTGCGGGTATCGGTCTTTTCCGCAAGGGGCTGATAGCCGGACAATTTGTTGCTTCCATAGTGATGATCATTGGTACCATAGTGGTCGGGCAGCAATTAATTTTTTTGCGGGATAAGAACCTGGGCTTTGATAAGGAACATATTGTTATCGTTCCTACCAATAAACCAAGGGCTGAAGGGTACCCACTGGCTGAACGGTTTAGGGCCGAACTGGTAAAAAATCCGCAGGTAGTAAGCACGGCAACAAGCATGTTCAGCTTTTCGGAGCCGGGTTGGGTCACGCTCGGCTACGAGGATGACAAAAAAGTGTACCGCAATTTCAGGATGAATGCAATTGATGCAGATTTTGTAAAAACAATGAACCTGGAAATTATTGCCGGGCGAAATTTCTCTGCTTCTAATCCTGCTGACCTTTCAGGTTCTATGATTGTGAATGAAGCATTGGTAAAAGAATACGGTTGGGCTGACCCCATCGGTAAAAAACTGCCCGGTCGTTATGAACAGCAAGTGGTAGCTGTTGTAAAAGATTTTCATTTTGAATCATTGCACAATAAGATACAGCCATTAGCATTGGTGATGCGACCCGATTCCATGTTTCGCCGTTCCGGTGATGTGAGCATGGTTTTTTCTCCCCAGCCGCGGATCAATATCCGGTTGAAAGGCGGCAACCTGCAGGAACAGGTCGCTTTTTTACAGGCAGCATGGAAAACCGTTGCGCCCGACCAGGATTTTGAATATCGCTTTCTCGACGAATCGCTGAATGCCATGTACCGGGAAGAGCAAAGGCTCGGCACGGTGGTTCGCTATGCATCTGTGCTTTCCATTTTTATTGCCTGTATGGGTTTGTTTGGATTGGCAACCCTGGTGGTGGCAAGGAGGACCAAAGAGATAGGTATTCGTAAAATATTGGGTGCAGATATCAAGAGCCTTGTAGGTCTTTTATCAAAAGATTTTATCGTATTAGTGGTCATTGCTGCGGTAGTCGCTTTTCCCATTGCCTGGTGGGCGTTAAATAAATGGCTGCAGGATTTTGCCTATCGCATTTCGATAGAATGGTGGGTGTTTATTGTTGCTGCTGCTTCGGCGCTGGCGATAGCACTACTTACGGTGAGCTTCCAGGCAATAAAAGCGGCTATTGCCAACCCGGTTAAAAGTTTAAGAACGGAATGAGAACCGCTAATGGTGAATAAAGTAAATCAGAAATCATAAATCAGAATCTATGCTTACAAATTATTTCAAAACTGCATGGCGAAATTTGGTGAGGAATAAATTTTATAGCGCCATAAATATATCGGGTCTTGCTATAGGGCTTGCTGTAGGAATTATGGTATTGATCTGGGTGCAGTATGAATATAGCTATGATGACTTTCACGGGCATGCAAAGAATATTTATAAGATCAATTCACATCTTGGCACAGGCACAAGTGCTCAGGTTTGGGACGGTTCTCCTGCGCCGATGGCTGTTTTTTGCAAACAGTTACCCGAAGTGTTAAATACTGTAAGGATAAGCAATATTGATGAGCATCTCCTGTTTAGTTATCAAAATAAAAAGTTTGAGGAGTCTGGTCTCGCGTTTGTGGATTCAACGTTTTTTTCCATGTTTAATTTCAAACTGCTGGAAGGGGATGCAGGCAGGCCTTTTAATGATCTTAATTCCATTGTTCTTACCTCATCACAAGCAAAAAAATATTTTGGCAATAACAGTGCTATTGGTAAAATACTGGTAACCGACCAGGGTAATTTTACGGTAAGCGCCGTAATGGAAGATTTCCCCGGCAATTCAAGCATACAATATAATATGTTTTTGCCGATGAGTTTATGTGCTGAACTGTTTGCTGCTTCCGGCGGAAACGGAGGGTGGAAAACAATGGATGAAGACCTGGGGAGTTTTGCTTTTAAAACTTTTGTCCTGCTGCAAACGAATGCAGATGCAGGAAAAACCGCCCACAAGCTAGCTGAAATGTATCATGCGAAGAAAGGAGATAGTGGACAAGATCTCTTTTCACTACAATCTTTAAAAACAATTCATCTTATTGGTGCAGATGGCAATAAAAACGCTCTGCAAAAAGTAAGGATATTTTTAATCGTAGCCATTCTTATTTTATTTATTGCCTGCATTAATTATGTAAATCTTTCAACGGCACGTTCAATGCTTCGTGCAAAAGAAGTAAGTGTGCGTAAAATTATCGGTGCTGAAAAGTACCAGTTGTTTGTGCAGTTTATCCTTGAGTCTGCATTGTTGTTTTTAATAGCTTCAGGGCTTGCCTTTTTTATCATTTATTTGCTGCTTCCAACGTACAATAATATTTCAGGCAAGCAGCTTATATTTAGCCTTTACAACACCAATGTATGGCTTGTTATAGGAAGCTCTGTAATAGGCACACTGGCACTGGCAGGTGTTTATCCTGCTTTGCTGCTTTCTTCATTTAAACCCATACAGGCATTAAAAGGAAAATTATCTTTTGGTATTCGCAGCACATCATTCAGAAAAGTATTAGTGGTTACACAATTTGCTTTTTCAGTAGGCTTGATTGCAATTACTATTATTATCAGCATCCAATTAGAATATATAAGAGATAAAGACCTTGGCTTCAACAAGGAACATGTGTTTTCTTTTACTTTAAGAGATGAACTGAAAAATCATTTCAATGCTGTGCAGGATGAGCTTTTAAAGCAGCCCGGTGTACTTGATGTTGCTACTTCCGGCGACAACATTGCAGGCTTTACCAATACCACAGGTGATACTTATTGGGAGGGGAAAGAACAGGGATCAATATTTTTAGTTCATACCAACCGTGTGAATGAAAACTTTATTCCCCTGCTTAATATGAAAATGGTTGCCGGCAACAATTTCACTGGTTCAAAAGCCGATTCAGTCCATTTTATTTTAAATGAAACCGCTGTAAGGCAGGCGGGTATTAAAGACCCCGTTGGTAAAAGCTTTACATTATTCAACACCAAAGGAACTATTGTTGGGGTGGTAAAAAATTTTAATTATGCTTCATTAAAGCAGTCTGTTGAGCCTGCTGTATTTAGTTACAGTCCGGTAAACTCAACTATCTATATAAAAACAACCGGTAAAGAAGCAGCCAAAGCAATTGCTGCTGCACAAAAGGTATGGAGAGCATATTCGCCTGATTTTCCTTTCAGCCATTCTTTTCTCGATGACGATTTTAATAAAATGTACCAATCAGACCAGCGCATGGGAATCCTGTTTAATGTATTTGCAATAGTGGGGATTATTATTTCCTGCCTCGGTCTTTTTGGGTTGACTGCTTATACTGCGCAGGTTAAAACAAAGGAAATAGGCATAAGAAAAGTGTTGGGTGCAAGTGTGGCAAGCCTTGCTGGCTTATTAACAAAAGAATTTTTATTCCTGGTATCAATAGGCTTTGTGGTTGCCTCACCCATTGCATGGTTTGCTATGTATAAATGGCTGCAGGATTTTGCATACCGCATCAATATCAGGTGGTGGATGTTTGCATTGGCAGGAGCATCGGTTATCATTATTGCATTGCTTACAGTGAGCTTCCAGGCTATCAAAGCGGCCATTGCCAACCCGGTAAAAAGTTTGAGAACCGAATAAACAAACAAGATGCTAAAAAACTATTTCAAGATAGCCTGGAGAAACTTCCAAAGGAACAAGGTTTTTTCTTTGATCAATATTTTCGGCCTTGCCATTGGCATCAGCGCCTGCCTGGTTATATTCCTCATCGCCGGTCATGAATTGAGCTATGACCGGTTTCACCCGGACAAAGAACGTATTTACAGGATTGTAGGCACGGTTCAATTTAAAGATGAAGCGCCGCGGAAATTGGGTTATGTACCATCTCCGTTGCCCATGCGTGTTCGTGAGCAGGTGACGGGATTGGAACATGTGGCAGGCTTCTATAATTATTATGCTAAAGTAACGGTACCACAACCCGGCAAAGCAAGGGATTTCCAGCCGACACATAATATGCCTTCTCCTATCGTTGTTACCGGGGCTTCTTATTTTTCCATCTTTCCCCACCGGTGGGTGGCCGGCAATGCAGCTACTGCATTGAACGAACCTTTTAAAGTAGTATTGACAGAGTCGGCAGCAAGAAAGTATTTTGATAATGAACAGCCTGCTAACCTGGTTGGCCGTACCATTACTTACAACGATTCTTTACAGCTTACCCTATCAGGCATTGTAAAAGACCGGGAGAATAATACGGATTTTGCTTTCACCGATTTTATTTCTTTTCCTACCGTGCAGCATAGTTTTTTGAGGAATGTTATTGATCTGAATAGCTGGGGTGTATGGGATGCTTATTCGCAGGCTTTTGTAAAACTGGCTCCCGGTGTCAGTCCCGGGCAGGTGGAAGCACAATTTCCGCGATTTGTAAAAGATCATATCCAGGGCGAGGGAAATAGTTTGCAACTGCAGCCGTTGTCTGCTATTCATTTTAATACCGACTATAAAGACGGGTATTCCCGGCAGGCACATCTGCCGGCATTATATGGCTTAATGGGCATTGCTGGTTTTATCTTATTACTCGCTATCGTTAATTTCATCAACCTGTCAACCGCGCAATCCATTAAAAGAGCCAAAGAAATTGGTATTCGCAAGGTATTGGGCAGCAATCGCAGCTCACTGCGTGTTCAGTTCTTTGCTGAAACATTTATGCTGACCGTAGCGGCAGTTATACTTTCTGTAATCCTGCTGAATCCTGTTCTGTCGGCCGTTAAAGCATTTATTCCCGATGGTGTGGTATTGGATCCTTTCCGGGAATCCGTCTGGTTGTTCCTGCTGGTTGTGATTGCGGTTACAACCCTGCTTGCAGGGTTTTACCCGGCCAAAGTATTGTCTTCTTACCTGCCTGCGCTTAGTTTAAAAGGACAGGCATTGCCAAAAGAGAACCATAAGCATTACCTGCGTAAATCATTGATCGTATTCCAGTTTGCTGTTTCGCTGGTATTTATTATAGGAACCATGACCGTTGGCAAACAGATCCATTATATGCTGAATAGGGATATGGGCTTTGATAAAGATGCGATTATTAACCTGAAACCCGGCAGAGAGGAAACGCCGGATAAAAAGATATTGTTTGCACAAAAATTAAAGCAACTTCCCGGTGTGGCGGCAGTAAGCATTCATACGGAAACACCTGCGGCAGAAAGACACGCAGGTACTTCTATCAAAAGCATAGGAGTCAATGGCACCAATAAAGAGATATTGTCATCTTTTGAATTCGTGGACCCGGGTTATGTTCCCCTGTATAATATTAAGATCATAGCCGGACGCAACCTGCTGCCTTCCGATACCCTGCGGGAATTTCTGATCAATGAAAATGCAGTTACCGCATTAGGGTTTAAAAAACCGGAAGAGGCAATCGGTCAATTACTCCAAACCGGTATTTCAGGTAAAAAAGGCCTGGTGGCAGGTGTAATGAAAGACTTTCATTCCCGGTCATTCCATGAAGCGGTTAATCCCTTTTTCATCACTACTACCGCAAGGGCTTACCGTACAATCAGTGTAAAACTTGCCACTGAAGGCAAACAGGTCGGCCAGGTAAAGCCGACACTGGTGGCTATTGAAAAAATCTGGAAAGAAATTTATCCCGATAAAGCGTATAACATGAGTTTTTTTGATGAAACGATAGCGGCGTTTTATCAAAAGGAAAATAAAACAGCGCAATTACTGAATACAGCGATGGTCATTGCTATTGTGATTTCCTGCCTGGGTATTTTTGGGCTGGTGAGCTATATCACACAGCAACGGACCCGCGAGATCGGCGTGCGAAAAGTGCTGGGAGCCGGTGTTGCCAATATTATTTTCCTGGTTTCGAAAGACTTCCTGGTACTGGTATTGATCGCTTTGGTTATTGCAGCCCCGGTAGCGTATTATTTTATGAGTAAATGGCTCGAAGATTTTGCGTACCGTACCATTATCAGTTGGTGGATATTCGGAGCCGGCTGCCTAACCATGCTTGTTATTGCTTTTCTTACATTAAGTATAAAAACGATTGGTGCGGCGATGGCAAACCCGGTAAAAAGTTTAAGAACCGAATAATAATTATAGGCCATGATAAAAAACTATTTCAAAATTGCCTGGCGCCTGATGAAAAGGCATAAAATGTTTTCAGCCATCAACCTGCTGGGCTTGTCGCTGGGCGTTGCCGCCTGCCTGCTCATTCTGCAGTATGTTTCCTTTGAATTGAGCTATGAAAACTTCCAGGAAAAAAAGGATCGTGTGTATCGGGTGTTGCAGGATCGCTATGATGGAGGCAAGCTAAGTACCCAATGGTCGGGCGGGGCCTATGCGGTAGGTAATAGCTTTAAGGCCGAAATACCTGATATTGAGACCTATGTAAAGCTGGTGCCACGGAATAATGTCGTCACCAAAAAGGGAGATGTGCCCATTAAAGTGGAGGGAGTTTACTTCGCAAGTGAAGATTTCTTTGATGTTTTCAGTTTTAAGGTACTGGAAGGCAATGCAAAAAATGCACTGAGCGCGCCAAATACTATTGCCATTTCCAAAAGCATGGCCGAAACGCTTTTCGGTAGTGCAGGGGTAGTAGGTAAAGATATAACCATTAATGGACGTGAAACCCATACCATTACAGCGGTGTATAACGATCCTCCGGCCAACACCCAGCTCCGGCCAAAGATGATGATCTCCTATGCAACTTATATTAAGTACAACGGGCCTGACAATAACCCGGAAAATGCCTGGCTTTGGGATGGTTGCCTCACCTACCTGCTTTTGCGCCCGGGTTCCAATGCAACAGAAGTAGAAAAGAAATTTGTTCCGATTGTGGATCGTTTTACCGGCGCTGATATGAAACGCTTCAACGCTGCGGTTGTGTATAAGCTTCAACCCCTTAAGGATATTCATTTTTCGCCGCCTTATATTGGTGAGCCGGGCCCCAATGGGGACGGTAAGGCGGTTTACCTTTTGTCGGGCGTTGCGTTTTTTATTGTAATTATAGCCTGGGTAAATTATATAAATCTTGCTACCGCACGAAGTATGGAACGGGCGCGCGAAGTGGGCATCCTCAAAGCCATTGGATCAGACAGGCGGCAGTTAATTTTCCAGTTCCTGGGTGAAGCAGCATTATTGAATGCACTTGCCATTGTAGCTGCCATTGCGTTGGTAGCGTTATGCATTCCGGGGTTCAACAAGCTTTCAGGTCAATCGTTGAGTTTTACCTTGTTGTTCAGGCCCGATTTTTGGTTGAGTATTGGCGGGCTGTATGTTGCAGGTGTTTTCCTTTCAGGCCTGTACCCTGCATTCGTTATGTCGGGTTTCAAACCAATTGATGTGCTGAAGGGAAAATTGACCGCCACTTCGCATGGAGCGCTTCTTCGCAGGGGACTGGTGGTATTTCAGTTTGCCGCTTCGCTTTTCCTGCTTATTGGCACGCTGACCGTATATCGCCAGATCCAGTTTATGCGCCAGCAAAAACTGGGTTTTAATATGGAACAAACCCTGGTGCTAAAGCGCCCGGTTGTTGTTACCGATTCAACTATCGTACAGCAAAAACAAGCATTCAAGCAAGCTTTGCTGCAACATTCAGGCATTAAGGCAGCAGCAATATCGAGCACCGTACCGGGCCAGCCTGTTGATTGGAATGCAGGCGCTATTAAGCTGGTTGGCGCCGATGAAAAAACACAAAAGCAATACAGGATAATTGCAATGGATTACGATTATATTGGTTTGATGGGGCTCAAGGTAATTGCAGGCAGGGCGTTTGATCCATCTTATGGCAGAGATCCCGATGCAGTTCTTTACAATATGAAGGCTGTAGAGCAATTGGGATTTCAAAAACCTGAAGAGGCAGTTGGACGCAAAATTGATTTTTGGGGAAGGCAATACACCATTATCGGGGTAACGGAAAATTTTCATAACGAGTCATTAAGGCAGGCTTACGAACCGCTCATTTTCAGGCTTATCCCTGAGTTGAATGGATATTTTTCGGTGAAAGCAGATCCTAAAAATGTACAGGAAACCTTGAATACGGTAAAAGCATCCTGGGATAAATTCTTTCCCGGGAATACATTCGAATATTTTTTCCTTGACGATCATTTCAATGCCCAATACAAGGCCGATCAGCGGTTTGGGCAGGTATTTACCGTGTTTACAATACTGGCCATTACGGTTGCCTGCCTGGGTTTGTTTGGCCTGGCCTCGTTTACCACCTCACGCCGAACCAAGGAAATTGGCGTGCGCAAAGTGCTCGGTGCATCGGTGCTGCGCATACTTGCCTTGCTTTACCGCGAATTTGTAATGGTAGTGATCGTATCCTTTTTAATTGCCATTCCACTTGCCTGGTATAGCACGCGCCAGTGGCTTGATGGTTATGCCTTCAGGGTGGAGCCAAACTGGACTTATTACCTCATACCTTTTATTGCCATTGTATTAATAGGGTTAACCTCGGTAGGATATCAATGCATCAAAGCGGCTGTTGCCAACCCTGTAAATAGTTTGCGTTCCGAATAAATTATTTTTTATGCTAAAAACGTACTGGCTTACTGCCATCCGATACCTGCAAAAGCATAAGCTGTATGCAACTATTAATATTGCCGGGCTAAGCATTGGGCTCGCATCTTGTTTGCTTATAATAGTATATGCGCGTAATGAACTTCGCTACGATTCATTTCATGCAAATAAAGTCCGGATTGTAAGGGCAACCATGGAGTACCAGATGTCGGGGACGGTGAATTATGCGGCTACTACAGGCACAAAACTCGGTCCGCAGGCAAAAAGAATTTTTCCCGGCGTTGAATCCTATGTGCGGCTGTTCCAGGCAACCAGGGTAATTGAAACAGGTGAGCGAACCTTTGAAGAAAGCGATTTTTTGTATGCAGATAAAGATTTCTTCAAAGTGTTTTCTTTCCATTTAATTGAAGGAAACGCTGAACAGGTATTGGGTGGCAGGGATAATATTGTATTAACCGAACAAATCGCCAGGAAGTACTTTGGAACCGCGCAGGTTATTGGCAAAACACTGAAGATGAGGGATAAAATCTTTACGATCAGCGGTGTTTGTGAAAATCCTCCGCAGTACTCACAGATAAAGTTTGGAATGGTTACCGATTTTATGAATCTGGGCGAGGGAACCACTGCCGAACAATGGTGGACTGCCAATTGGCTCACATATTTTTTACTAACCAAAGGCACGGATAGGGCCGCGTTTCAACAACAGTTGAATGGCTATATGCAAACGGCGGATGTACGAACTGAAGCCCGTTTGGAAGGTAATAGTTATCTCCGTTATAACCTTGAACCGCTTACCTCGGTGCATCTTCATTCATCGCTTACGGGTCTTGAACCTAATGGTAACATCAGGTACATTTACATGTTTGGTATTGTTGCGCTTCTTATACTTGTGATTGCCGCAGCTAATTATACTAATCTCGCTACGGCGCAGGCTGCGGGTCGTGCATCGGAAATGGGTATGCGTAAAGCCATAGGCGCCGGGCGCAAGCATTTGTTCTGGCAGTTTATGGGCGAGTCAACCGTAATTGCGTTCTTGTCGGGCGGCATAAGCCTTGTGCTGGCCTGGATTGCCTTGCCTGCCCTCAATAATATTACCGCATGCCAATTTGTTACAAAGGATTTGCTTGAGCCATTGCCACTTGCTTTGTTATTTGTGCTGCTGATTGTTCTTGGTTTTTTATCAGGCGCTTACCCGGCCATTGTGCTATCCGGCATGAAAGCGTTGCAGGTAATGAAACGCAGTTTTAACCTGAACCAACGGAATATGTTTGTCCGCAGGGCGCTGATTGTTATCCAGTTCAGTATTTCAGTTTTCCTGATCATGTACACAATGGTTATGCTGCAGCAAATGAAATTTATGCAAAACAAAAACCTCGGTTTTCAAAAAGACCGGATGCTTGTGTTGCCGGTTGATGGCAAAATGCGTGAACAATACCAGGCGCTAAAAGAATCGCTTGCCAATGTGCAGGGGGTAAAGGCTGTGAGCGGCACGCATGATACTCCCGAGCTTGTTGGATGGGGCGATGGCATGGTGGCCTATGATGAACGGGGGCAGCATAATGTTTCAGTACATGCAATGCCGGTTGATGTGGGCTTTTTACAAACCTTGGGCATGGAATTGCTGGCGGGAAAGTTTTTTACAAACAGCGATTTCACCCATCCTGATTACATGAAAAGCGAAGAGCCAAGCAGTGGATCATTTATACTCAATGAATCGCTTGCAAAGAAAATTGGATGGACACCGGAACAGGCCATAGGTAAGCCGGTTTCAAAGCATGTAGATGGAAAGGTAGTGGGTGTTGTAAAGGATTTTCATTTTCAAAGCATGCACCAGGAAGTTGGCCCCATACTTATTTTTCTTGAACCTAAACTGGTTAGGCAAATGGTGGTAAACCTGGATGCGAAAAATATGAAGGAGAGCATTGCCCGGATAGGCGATTGGTGGAAGTTGCGGGTTCCGCACCGGCCATTTAGTTATAGGTTTATCGACGAATCGTACGCCAAACTGTACGAAGGCGAGCAAAGGGCGCTGCTGCTGTTTATTTCGGTTTCGGTCATTGCCATGCTGCTGGCCTGCCTCGGTTTGTTTGGGCTGGCATCCTTTATGGTACTTCAGCGCACCCGCGAAATTGGTATCCGCAAGGTTTTAGGGGCGGGTATTCCCTCCATTGTCTGGTTGGTGGCAAAACATTTCCTCGGGCTGGTTTTAATAGGAATCGTCATTGGCGTTCCGGCGGGTTGGATATTGGGCAGGCAATGGCTCAACGATTTTGCTTACCGCGTTTCTCCCGGGGTTTGGCTGGTTGTACTTTCTTCTTTTGCGGCGCTGGCCATTGCTTTTTTCACCATTTGTGTACAAACGGTACGTGCGGCACAAATTAACCCCATAAAAAGTTTACGAATGGATTAACCAATCTGTAACATTTGCTGGCCCACGCCCGTATCATATACATTAAAAACACACAAATTAATTGACTATGAAAACATTTTCATTTCTGAATTACACAGCACGCCTTTTTTCCGGCCCATCTTTACTGGGATTATTTATGTTGATATCCTGCATAGGAATTGCCCAGCAGGGCGAGCCTTACTTTGTAAAATCATTGGAAGGGATCAATATAAAAGAGGCCGAAATGGTTACTTCCGGGGGTAGTCTTCAGATTTACAGCATTTCCGGGGAAAAACACAGGCTCGAAGTGTACATCCGGGGCAATAACAACAATAATCTCTCGAAGGCTGAAATTGAAGAAAGGCTGAAGGACAAGTATGAACTGATAATTGAAGCCTCTGCCGACAAGGTAAAAGCCATTGCAAAGCGAAAAGGCAGTTGGAACGATTGGAAAAACTCGCTGAGCATTTCCTTTAAATTATATGTTCCTTCCAAAATTAATTCAACCCTCAAAACCAGCGGTGGAAGCATTACCCTGAAAGGACTTGATGGCAAGCACGAGTTTACTACCAGCGGCGGAAGCCTCACTATTGAAAACATGAAAGGGGATATTGATGGTAAAACTTCAGGAGGAAGCATCACTGTAAATGGCGCCGAAGGAAATGTTGGCCTGAAAACCAGTGGCGGCAGCATTACTGCTTCGGGCTGCAAGGGCCAGGTGAACCTGTCGACATCAGGCGGTTCACTTAAATTGAATAATCTGGGTGGTAATATTAAAGCTACAACCAGTGGAGGGTCTATTTCGGGAGATAATATTGCGGGTGAGCTTGTAACCAAAACATCCGGTGGAAGCGTTCGCCTCTCGCAATTGAAAGGAAGCGTGGAAGCTGCAACCAGCGGAGGTTCTATGAGTGTTGATATAGTAGAGTTGGGCCAGTATGTAAAGCTCAAAACATCAGCCGGCAGCATTGATCTTAATATTCCTGCCGGTAAGGGCGTTTCCCTCGATTTAAGCGGCAATAAAGTTAATGTACCATCGTTAACCAATTTTTCAGGAAGCGCATCGAATGATGAGCTTACCGGTACATTGAATGGCGGTGGCATTCCGGTGGTTGCCAGGGCTTCTTCAGGTAAAGTAAATCTCAGTTTTAAGGGTAAGGTTCAGTAATCCGGTCACCTGTATTTCAAATTGATTCACACGGTCTGAACCATTTATTTTTGCATGGTTCAGACCGTTATTTTTATCAGCCTTATGCTTAGAAATTTTTTTACCATCGCTATCCGCAATCTTTTCAAACGGAAGTATTATGCGGCAGTAAATGTTCTTGGCCTGGCACTTGGCATTGCCATTTGTTTGCTCATTATTGTTTTTATAAGGGGCGAACTTGGCTATGATAGTTTTATACCCGGTTCTGAAAATGTGTACAGGGTGGTAGTTGACCGCAAGTATCCTGAAAGGCTTTCATCTTACTCCATTATTCCGCAATCCTATGCAGGGGCCATGCAGATGGAGTTTCCTGAAGTTGAGCATACTGTACGGGTATATGATTTTTCCAATGGAGTGGGGCTGCCTTTACGATACAATAACCAGGTGTACGAGGGAAAGCAATGCTACATGGTCGATTCAAGTTTCTTCGAGGTATTTCCCTATCCTTTTATAGCCGGTAATCCCAAAACTGCATTGCTCAACCATGGCTCACTGGTAATTACCGAAAGCACTGCAAAAGCTTTTTTTGGCGATCCTAAGCAGGCTATTGGCAAACAAATGACGGTGGCTGAGCAGAGAAACGATGTGGTAGAAGTTACCGGGGTAATACCCGATTGGCCCGAACATTCGCATATGAAATTTGATATGCTGTACAGTTCAGCAGGGCTTGATTTTGTAAAAGAAATTAATTATGTAAATTTTGCAGCACACACATACGTAAAACTTAAAGAGGGAACGCTTCCTGCTTCTATCGAAAAGAAATTTCCATCGCTTATCAATAAGTATGCGGTTACCAATATTGAGCAAGGTTTCGGAATTAGTTTTGCCGAGTTTCAAAAAGGTGGAAACGGGTACCGGTATTTCCTTCAAAACCTTACTGATATTTACCTCGACAGCCATTTGGAAGCCGAATTGCGCGACAATGGCAGCAGGCAGGCCATTATGATATTTTCATTGATTGCATTGGTTATTTTTATTATTGCCTGTATAAATTTTATAAACCTGGCCACAGCCCGAAGCGCCGAAAGAGCCCGCGAAGTCGGGTTGCGAAAAACCTTTGGCTCAGATAAAAAAACGCTGATAGGTCAGTTCCTTGTGGAGTCTGTTACAATTAGCTTGCTGGCGTCCGTTATCGCCCTTGGGTTGGCAGCCCTGCTGATGGATATGTTTGGAAAAGTTACCGACCGTTCCTTGCATGTTTCCGATCTCTTCAACCCAGTATTATTGCTTACCCTGTTGGGTCTTTCTTTTGTTACCGGTTTTTTGGCAGGGATATATCCGGCATTTGTTTTGTCGGCTTTCCGTCCTATTGAAGTGCTCAAGGGCAATTTTAAATCGGGTAATGCCGGCATGCTGCTCAGAAACGGGTTGGTGGTGTTTCAGTTTTCCATTTCTGTTGTCCTGATTATTTGCACCATTGTGGTAAACCGGCAAATGCAATTCATGACTGGGAATGACCTTGGTTTCAACCAGGAACAGGTGATCATACTCGAACGAAGTGATTTGCTTGGAGATAAAAAGGAAGCCTGGCGTACTGAGTTGATGAAGATTCCCGGGGTTATGGAGGTTTCGTATTCCAGTGGTGTGCCCGGTACCAGTAATTATTTTGGATTAAGCTGGCAAACCCCTGAAAGCAGGGAACCTATGACCGGAAGGGGTATGTTTTCGGATGAAGAGTATTTTGAAACGCTTGGGCTGCAATTGGTAGAAGGCAGATACTTTTCAAAGGAATTTGCCACTGATTCATTGGCCGTTGTTATCAATGAAAGGGCGGCACTTGAATTGGGTTTAAAGGATCCGCTCGGAAAGGAACTGGTTTCAGGCGAAGGTTTTTTAAACGGGCAGGATGGTACTAAATACAAGTATACAGTTATAGGAGTTGTAAAAGATTTTCATTACCAATCGCTGCATCAGCCGGTCAATCCATTAGTGATTAATAATTTGTCGAAAGCAAGCGGAATGGGTTATTTATGTGCAATAAAAGTGGGTGCCGGCCAAACATCCGAAATTGTTGCATCCATTGAAAAAACCTGGAAACAAATGGTACCCGAAAAAACCATGCGTTTCCGTTTTCTCGACCAAACCATTCAGCAGCAGTATCATGGAGAAATGACCACCAAGCGATTATTTACCTTATTTGCTTCGCTAGCCATTTTTATTGCCTGCATTGGTTTGCTTGGGCTGGCCGCATATGCCACCCAACTCAGGCTCCGCGAAATTGGTATCCGCAAAGTATTGGGTGCATCAGTTATGAGTATCAGCCAAATGCTCACCCGCGACTTTTTAAAACTTGTGCTCCTCGCCACGCTTCCTGCTTTTCCGGTGGCCTGGCTCATTATGCACAAGTGGTTGCAGGATTTTTCGTATCGCATTGATATTGCACCCTGGATATTTGTAGCAGCTATGCTTATATCTATCCTGATTGCATTACTAACCATTAGTTTCCAAATCATAAGGGCGGCATTCAGCAGCCCGGTAAATATTTTAAGAACGGAATAAATTTTTAAGCATGTTATTA
>CAYUGH010000013.1:8831-67264 GCA_964444195.1 uncultured Chitinophagaceae bacterium | reverse complement strand
AGCAGGAATTGGCTGAATGACAAGATTTTTGGAAGAGAATTTGGTTGCAGGAACCTGAATTACTTAAACCAACTGCTGTATTTGATATAATTATTTGCAATCCGGTTTATTTCGCCCTCGATCTTTTCCTGCGAAACATCCTTCACTTTTTTGGCCGGAACCCCTGCATATATGCTACCCGAAGCCACATGTGTACCCTCCAGCACCACCGCGCCTGCGGCAATAATGCTGTTGCTTTCCACTACGCAGCCATCCATTACAATGGCGCCCATGCCTATCAGCACATTATCGTGAATGGTGCA
Organism: uncultured Chitinophagaceae bacterium; assembly: GCA_964444195.1. GTDB lineage: Bacteria > Bacteroidota > Bacteroidia > Chitinophagales > Chitinophagaceae > Phnomibacter. Next base: position 66,962 of record CAYUGH010000013.1, on the reverse strand, counting down.
GCCGTGCACCAGTGCATGATGGCCGATGCTCACATTATTGCCAATATTGGTTGGGTGTTTCAGGTAGGTGCAATGGATGCAGGCCCCATCCTGCACGTTTACCTTATTACCCATTTTTATGTAATGCACATCGCCGCGCACCACGGCATTAAACCAAAAGCTGCATTGATCGCCGGTTACTACATTGCCAACAATGGTGGCGTTGGGGGCAATAAAACAGTCGGTGCCAAATTTGGGGGAGATACCTTCTACGGGAAGAATTATGGGCATAATCTAAAATTATTGAATTTTCTACCAGGTAAGTGCCTCTGGTTTTTGAATAAAGTAATCATCAAGTTCATCATCTACTTCCCTCAGTATTCCCAGGTTATGCCAGCGTTGCATTTCTTTCCACACAGTTTGGTGGTTTTCTTTTTTAATCCTGGAAATAATTCTCTCTAACTTTTCGGGAGCGGCGCCCTCTTCTCCTCTTTTTATAAAGGAATAAAATGCATCCTTAAAATTACCGAATGCATTTTCTCTGGCCTGCCTTAACATCTCCCTATCCGGCTCATTCATTTTCAAGATTTCATTAAAAGTATATTCTGCCCTTAATGAATCTATTGGGTTTAAATCGGGTAGTGGAAAGAATAAGAAAGTATCTTTTAAATCCAAAATGGCAAAGTCCAATGGATTTTCTTTTCTGGGATTAATCAAAGCCGGGCTACCATTCGGGGGAGGAGAATCATTCGGCCAATGAGGTGTATTGATTCTTTGAAGCATTCCTGTTTCTGCATTAAATATAGCGAACTGGTTATTTTTTGGCCCATTGCAAGGTCCGCAGGCATATACATAATTGTCCCATTCAAAACATTTTTCTGGATAAAAGTCTTTAGGAAAAATATGTTCAACCTGGTTCGCTACTGAATCCTCGCAATACACGCACCTACGGGTACTGTTACACATTTCTGTCAGGTGTCTTCTAATTTCTTTAAATGTAGCGTTGGTTTTTGTGTTTTTTGTTTTGAAAAGCGTTTTAGCTTTTTGGCGCTTAAGTTCATAAGACCCTTCAGCATTTACAATATGCTGAAATGCTTTTAATTGATCCAAAGTTGTTTGGGAAGGTGTTATGGCAACAGGTAATTTAATCATTGAGTCCTTTCGGTTGGGAATACAGATTTAAGGTCAAAAAGCTCCGTTTCTTCTTTTTTGCTCATTTTATCACCTAGCAAGGACTTGATATTCAATTCCCCCATTCTTTTCAACTTATCATTTGCTGTCTTAGAAATGCTTACAGATTTCCCAAAAACCTCCGTTCCATAAGCATCCAGCACATTACCATAAATTAAGCGATCCCTGTCTATTCCGGTTACTTCTCCGCTTTCTTCATTACTTCCAGGAGCCGCCAATCGCCAAATGGATCCATTTTCTGCTGCCCTGCAAATGAGTGGGCTATGTGTTGTAACTATAAACTGGATGTTAGGGAAATATTTTGTGAACCATTGACCTATACGGGTTTGCCAGGTTGGGTGGAGGTGAGCGTCTATTTCGTCAATAAGGATAACGCCAGGAATTGAAATAAAGGAATTTGAACCAGAGAAATTAAAAATTGGATGTTCAACATTTAAGGAGTTAATGATTTGTCTCATTAATTCTAAAACTAAACATAAAATAGATCGAAACCCATCGCTTAAATCCTGAATATTTAGAGAAATATTATTTGCATCTACAAAAACCACTCCATATGATGAAACATTTTGCAGTTTTACACCGTTTGGTAGAAATCCATCAGAATTTATTAGGCTGATTATTGAATTGATGTAATTATTCTTTTCCTCAAATTTTTGAAGTTGTAGCTCCTTCAGCCATAATAAAACATCCGACAAATCTGCTTCTTCCTTAAAAAGTGTCAAATGGGCGGCCAGAATCTTGTAAGACGGGTTTGTAGTAATTTGCTTGTATTCATTGGTACCACCACTAAATCTTCTGAATGGGCCAAAACCAGCTGAAAACCATCCTGAAATTTCAGAGAAATGCCCTGCGAATATGGATTCACTATTTTGGTTTATTCTCGTGGTAAGACCATTCTTAGTTTCAATAATATTTTCAATTAAAAATAGTCCTTTTCTGGATTTGGCGTTACTACTTGCAAAGCCTAAATCATTTGAACCATCTTGCTGAATTTCCAATTTTATAGAAGCACAATTTTTACTTGTTGAAATCCAATTATTCCAGTTTGGTGCTATGCCTAAAATTTGATTTTCGCCTATTAAACTTAAACCAATGCTTCGTAGTACACTACTCTTTCCACTCCCATTATCCCCAATAATTACATGCCAACCAGCAGGCTTTTCAAACTTCATTTCGAAATTGGAAATGGAACGAATGTTTTTTATGCTGACTTCCTTAATATACATTTTTCTAAACTCTTAGAAACGAAGATAGTGCAATCTGGCTTTTTTTAAACTGAATAGCACACCTTTGTTATAATGAATACTCGCGAGATTTTCCTGCTTCACGTTGCCCAAACCTCTCACAAACCTCTCGGTTTGGAAATTACCCGTGCAGAAGGGATCTACATGTGGGACAAAGACGGGAAAAGTTACCTTGACCTCATCAGCGGATTTAGCGTGATGAACCTCGGCCATGGGCAACCGGCCATTAAGGAAGCCATTAAAAAGCAGGTGGATGAATATATGCACCTGATGGTGTATGGCGAAATTATTGAAGCGCCGCAGGTACAATACGCCAAAAGACTGACTGAATTTTTGCCGGACAAACTCGATTGCGTGTATTTTACCAATAGTGGCACAGAAGCTACCGAAGGTGCCATGAAGCTGGCCAAACGCGTTACGGGTCACAGCAAAATAGTGGCTTTCAACAATGCTTATCACGGCAGCACACAGGGTGCTTTAAGTATTATGGGAGGCGAATATTGGCGAAATGCTTACCGGCCGCTGCTGCCCGATGTTTGGCATGTGGATTTTAATTCAAAAGAAGCCATTGAAGCCATAGATGAACAAACCGCCTGTGTGGTGATGGAAGTAGTACAGGCCGAAGCTGGGGTTCAACCGGCTGATGCGGATTGGCTGAAAAAAATCAGGGAGAAATGTGACGAAACCGGTGCGCTGCTTGTGTTTGATGAAATTCAAACCGGTTTTGGCCGCACAGGAACTTTGTGGGCTTTTCAGCAATATGGTGTTGAACCTGATATTTTACTGCTGGGTAAAGCTTTGGGTGGAGGATTGCCGCTCGGGGCCTTCATCAGCTCGCATGAAAATATGCAGGCATTTACAAACAACCCGGTGCTTGGGCATATCAGTACTTTTGCCGGTCACCCGGTTTGTTGCGCGGCAGGTTTGGCGGGGTTTGAACTGTTGTTGGAGATGACGGAAAAGGAGATGACGGATAAGAAGATGACAGATGACGGAAATGAGATGACGGAAAAAGAGATGACGGATGACAGGAATGAGATGACGGATGACAGCAGTGAGATGACGGATGACAGCAGTGAGATGACGGAACTTAATTCATCCTCTGTCAACTATCTCCTGTCCTCTGTTCTCCAAAAGGAGCAACTATTCCGAAGCCAATTACGCCATCCGGGCATTAAAGCAATTAGAAGCAGCGGATTCCTGGTGGCGGTTCAATTGGAAAACGCGGATATTTGTACGAAAGTGTGCCACGAATGTGTACAGGCAGGCATTGTAACCGATTGGTTTTTGTTTGCCCCTGATTGTTTGCGGATAGCACCACCATTGATCATTACTGAGGAGCAAATTAAAATGGCTTGCCGGATCATTTTGCAATCCATTGAAAAAGTTTCAAAGGATTCTTAAAAGAGCGAAGGATGAAAATTAGTATTGGAGAGTATAATGAGCTTCCTGTGTTGCGGGAAGTGAGTTTTGGTTTATATCTTGATGATGGAAAGGATGGCTTATTGCTTCCTAAACGGTTTGTTCCTGAAGGGGCAAAAGTGGGGGATATGCTCCGCGTGTTTGTGTACCATGATGGGGAGGGAAGGCTGATTGCCACTACGCAAACACCAAAAGCAAAGTCGGGCGATTTTGCCCGGTTAAAGGTGGTTGATACCAATAACCAGGGAGCGTTTCTCGATAACGGATTGATGAAGGATCTGTTTGTACCCAACAGCAAGATACGCGACCGGATGAAGATAGGGGCAGAGTACCTTGTGTATGTTTACCTTGACCTTGAAACACGCAGGTTAACAGCCACTGAAAAATTTGATTACCTGCTCAGCAATGATGACCTGACCGTAAGTGAAAAGGATGATATCATCATGGTATTGTATCGTCGTACAGATATAGGCTATGTAGTCATCATTAACGGCAAACATACCGGTGTGCTGCATTTCAGCGATATCCATCAATCCATACAGATTGGTGAAAAGCTGAAAGGGTATATTAAAAAGATATACGAGGATAACCGTATTGATGTAGCCATAGGTACGCGGGGTTATGCCCGTGTGGAAGGGGAAGCCGACAAGATATTGAGGTTGCTGAAGGAAGCCGGGGGCGCTTTACCTTACCATGATAAGAGTGATCCTGCTGAAATAAATGAAGTTTTTGGAATGAGCAAGAAGGCTTTTAAAATGGCCGTTGGCAACCTTTTTAAATCTAAAAAAATTCTGCTTGAAAGTTCGGGTATCCGCTTAAATTCTTAATGCAAATAACCAAAGTGTATCTTCTCATTCATCAGGTAGCCCAGGCCCTGTCTCCTTTTTTGTAATCAATGCAGGCATCAAACCGGGTAGGCACCGCTACATACCGCAAGGCTTGGGTAGCGCCCACTTCAGAGGTGAAAAAGCCCATGAGGGTGAGTTGTTTGAGCATACGGAAATAGTGATCGGGGTCTTCCTTTTTCTTATTCTTATGATATTCCTTTTGTTCCTTATCCAATGCCACAAACAGTTCTGTTCGCTGTTCAGCGGTTATCTTTTCAAAGCTTCCGCCAAATGTATCCTTGCTTAATTTTTCCATGGTGGAAAGCCCTTCAAGAAAAATCTTTTGTTGCTCGGGCGTATAACAATCCCTCACCATCACCGGTATAAACTCACCCACTCCTGCTTCTTTGGCGCCGGGCGTACTGGTTTTGGGCAGTATGGTTTCGGCCATTTCAGCCAGCAGTGACTGAAATTCAGGGGTTAATAATTTTTCAACGGTAGGAGTGGCTGGCTTGCATCCGCCTGCTAAAAATAAATTTCCCCCGATGATTGTACCGCCCAACAGGAGGGCTACATTTTGTATGGCTTGTCTTCTTTGCATATAAGTCAATTAGTGAATAGGTGAATAAGTCAAATAGTGAATGAGTGAATTGTGGTGTGGAAACGAATGTTTGTGATTTGGAATTTCATCAATTGGAATTTGAAAATTATTAAATATCAAATGTTTCCTTTTTTAAGCTCCGTTACTGCATAGTCTGCTGCCCTTGCGGTGAGTGCCATGTATGTAAGCGAAGGATTCTGGCAGGCGGAGGATGTCATGGAAGCGCCATCGGTTACAAATACGTTTTTGCAATCCCATACCTGGTTCCATTCATTCAGAACCGATGTTTTGGGATCACGGCCCATACGGGCAGTACCCATTTCATGAATGCCGTGCCCCATGGCGTGGCCATTATCCCATGAACTGATATCGGTTGCACCTGCTGCTTCCAGGATATTCTTAGCTTCCATCACAATATCCTTCCGCATTTTCAATTCATTTTCCTTCAGTTCTGCATCCATAGCCAACACGGGCAAGCCCCATTTATCCTTATTGGTTTCGTGCAGGTAAACCCGGTTGCCATGGTCGGGTAAAACTTCGCCAAAGCCGGTCATTCCAAAATGCCAGGGACCGGGTTCAATCAGCGCATCCTTGAATTCAGCGCCAATGGAAAGCTCGGCCACATCCCGTTTCCAGCCGCTCCTGCTGGCGGAACCCTGGAAACCAAAGCCCCGGAGGTAATCGCGCTTATCGCCGCCAATGTTTACAAACCTTGGAATATAAATGCCATTGGCGCGTCGGCCATAATAGTACTTATCCTCGTACCCATCCATGCTTCCAACCGCACCCAGGTTGTAATGATGATCCATAATATTGTGACCTAATTCGCCACTGCTGCTGCCTAGCCCACCGGGCCAAATATCCTTGGCTGAGTTCATTAAAACCCATGCGCTGTTCAGGGCAGAAGCACATACAAAAACCAATTTGCTTTCATATTCATAGGCCTTATTGTTTTCAGCATCCAGCACCGTTACACCTTTTGCCTTTTGGGTATTTTTGTCATATCGCACTTCAGTAACAATCGACCATGGCCGGACGGTAAGGTTCCCTGTTTTCATGGCAGCCGGAAGGGTGCTGCTTTGCGTACTGAAATAGCCCCCGAAAGGACAACCTTCCCAGCAACGGTTGCGGTACTGGCAATTGGTTCTTCCCTCAATGGGAGCGGTCAGGTTAGCAGTCCTGCCGATTATAATCCGCCTGCTGCCTTTAAATTTCTCCTTAATTCTTTTGGCTGCATCTTTTTCCACACAATTCAAATCCATTGGGGGGAGAAATTGCCCGTCGGGGAGATGGGATAGTCCTTCCATTGAGCCACTGATGCCAGCAAACCTTTCCACGTGATCGTACCAGCCCGCAATGTCTTTGTAGCGTATAGGCCAATCTACTGCAATGCCATCTTTAAGGTTGGCTTCAAAATCCAGATCGCTCCAGCGGTAACTTTGCCTGCCCCAAAGGATAGACCGCCCGCCCATGCGGTACGAACGCAACCAGGTAAATGGCTTCACTTCAACATAAGGACATTCCTTTTCATTGGCCCAGGCATCCATTACTTCAACCCCGCTCGACCATTTCTGGTAAATAACGGGATAGGTTTCCCGTTGCTCAGGTGTCCACATTCCCCTGTGCTCTTTTTGCCAGGGATGGAGGTTGGCTGTTGTATAGTCCTTTATATGCTCATAAGGGCCGCCCCTTTCCAGCAAAAGCACTTTCAGGCCCTTCTCACAAAGTTCCTTTGCCGCCCAACCTCCGCTGATGCCGCTTCCAACCACTATTGCGTCGTAATTCATTTTTTTGAAAAGTCTTTTGGTCAATAAGTGAATGTGTGAATGAGTGAATAAGTGAATAAGTCAATAAGTCAATAAGTGAATGTGTGAATGAGTTGCCTTGGTCTTTAAAATATTAGATATTAAATAAAAAAATATTACATTTTACAGGTTGCCTTTTTTCAACTCAGACACTGCGTAATCTGCCGCTCTTGCCGTCAAGGCCATATACGTCAGGCTCGGATTTACACAGGCTGCCGAAGTCATGCAGGCGCCATCGGTTACAAATACATTTTTACAATCCCATACCTGGTTCCATTCATTCAATACAGAGGTTTTGGCATCACGCCCCATGCGCGCAGTACCCATTTCGTGGATACCCATACCAACTGCATACTCGTTATCGTAGGTCTTCACATTTATTAGTCCTGCAGCTTCCAGCATGGCTTTTCCTTCCTCCATCATGTCCTTCCGCATTTTCCTTTCGTTGTCCTTAATCTCAACTTCCATTGCTAATACAGGAAGCCCCCATTTATCTTTTTGAGATTCATGGAGCGAAATCTTGTTATTGTGATAGGGAAGCATTTCACCGAAACCAGTAATGCCCATCCTCCATTCACCCGGTTCGCAGAGTTCATCTTTGAAGGCAGCGCCAACATTCATTTCAGCAATTTCGCGGCTCCAGCCTTCGCGGCTTGCGCCACCCTGGTAACCAAATCCTCGTACATAATCTCTTTTATCATCGAGGATATTTACAAAACGCGGTACATAAATTCCATTTGGCCTTCTGCCAAAATAATATTTGTCTTCGTAACCTTCTACGCTGCCACTGGCCCCGCACCTGAAGTGATGGTCCATTACATTGTGCCCGAGCTCGCCACTGCTGCTTCCCAAACCTCCGGGCCACATGTCTGTGGCAGAATTCATTAAAACCCAGGTAGAATTAAAGGCTGAAGCATTCAGGAAAACGATCTTAGCGAGGTATTCATAAGTCTGGTTGGTTTCAGCATCCAGCACTTCAACCCCTTTGGCTTTTTTGGTGTCTTTATCGTAAAGAATTTTGGTAACAATACTAAAAGGACGAAGGGTAAGGTTACCCGTTGCCATAGCCGCAGGCAAAGTGGCCGATTGTGTGCTGAAATAAGCGCCAAAGGGGCATCCAAGCGAGCATTTATTGCGGTACTGGCAATTTACCCGGTTATTATGCGGCACCGTGAGGTTGGCACTGCGTCCCATGGTGAAAATCCGCTTGCCTTTATAATGTTCGCGGATACGTTTTGCCACATCTTTTTCCACGCAATTCATTTCCATCGGCGGCAAATAATCACCGTCGGGCAAACCGGGAAAGTTCTCTTTCTGACCATTGATACCTGCAAATTTTTCAGCATATGTGTACCAGGGGTCTATATCCTTGTATCGAATAGGCCAGTCCACCCCAATGCCTTCTTTCAGGTTGGCTTCAAAATCAAGGTCGCCCAAACGGTAGCTTTGCCTGCCCCAGGTAAGCGAGCGCCCGCCAACATGGTACCCACGGTACCAGTCAAAACGTTTCACCTCCACATAAGGACAATCCTTTTCATTGGTCCAAAAATCAAGGTTGGTTTCACTAAGCGGGTAGTCGCGGTCAATTACGGGGTAATTGGCACGCATTTCCTGCGTTTTTCTTCCCCTGTGCGGAAAATCCCATGGATGCTTATTTGCATTCACATAATCTTTCACATGTTTTACATCATGCCCGCGCTCAAGCATAATTACCTTCAATCCTTTTTCGGTAAGTTCTTTGGCTGCCCAGCCCCCCGAAATCCCTGATCCCACTACAATGGCGTCAAATACATTTTCCGGCATGCTTTATTATAAATTTAAAAATTCCAAATAGTCAAATTCCAAATTCCAGTACGTGAAAAGTCAAATGTGAAATCCCAAACCCGAATTTCAAATCCAAAATCTAAAATTCAAAATATTCACTCATTGACTTATTCACCAATTGACTTATTCACTCCCCTCATACATCACACAAATTCACTGCCATTCTTAAGGAAGCGATCTTGTCCTGCGCAGCCGGAATAAACTCCTGCGCTACATATCCTTTAAAATCCGTTTCAACAATGGCCGACATAATGGCAGGATAATTCAGTTCCTGGTTAGCATCAATTTCATGACGACCGGGTACGCCTCCTGTATGGTAATGGCCAAAATAAAGATGGTTATCTGTAATAGAGCGTATGATGTCGCCCTCATCAATTTGCATGTGATAGATATCGTACAAAAGTTTAAAGTTTTCCGAATCAATCCTTTTGCACAATTCAATGCCCCAGGCGCTTTTATCAGCCATATAATCCTTATGGTCCACCTTGCTGTTTAAGAGTTCCATTTGAATAACAACTCCTTTTTTTTCAGCCAGCCCGATTATTTTTTTCAAGCCGGTCACACAGTTTTTTATACCCGTTTCATCGTCCATTCCCCTCCGGCTTCCACTAAAGCATATCAGGTTTTTGTACCCTGCTTTTGAAACAAGCTCAATATGTTCTGTATAATTTTTTACAAGTGTTTCGTGGTACTTTGGATCGTTCCAGCCTTCGGTCAGGTTAATTTCAGCGCCATTGCACATGCTGCTGTCAAGACCATGTTTTTTTAATATTTCCCAATCCTTTGGCCCAACCAGGTCAATGGCCTTCAACCCAATTTCTTTACCCACCTTGCACAATTCATCAAGGCTAATAAAATTGTAGGTCCAGCGGCAAACCGAATGGTTGATATTGCCTTTTAATTTTTCTCCTTCCATTAATTTTTTAATTGGCTCAAGCTTTGGCATGGCATGCAGCGTTGTGCTGCCAAAGGCAGTGGCGGTCAGTATTTGAATGGCTTTTCGTCGGTTGGTTGGCATATTTTAAGCGTTTTATTTTACTCAAACAATCGGTTGAACGGTTTTCTTTTCCTTTTGGCGCATATAATATAATAACGCTCCAAAAGCAACGGAAAGTACTACTGGAATAACCATTGTATTATTGATGATTTCGGGCCCTGCAGCGCTTTTGGCAGCGTCCAAAACTATGGCTTCCGGGCTTCCCGGCAAGGCAGCGCTATACGTATCCAGGCTGGAACCTTTGGGTAATTTTTCAGTTAGTATTTCATCATATCGCCAACCCATCAATATCATGTAAATACTTACTGCAAACATGCCTGCGCCGCCCATCAGGTTCAAACCAACAGCCCCGGTTTTAGGAAGGTATTCGGCCACAAAGCCAATCATGGTGGGCCAAAAATAACAGACACCCATTCCAAATACTATAGCTCCTCCAAATATTGCATTACCTTGAAAATGGCCAAGCATGTATAACCCCAGGGTGGAAAGAATGGCTGAAAAGAAAAGCACACCGGCAGGTGAAAAACGATGCACCACGGGTTCGGCAAGCCCGCGGCCAACTACCATTACCCCCGTGGTAAGCGTAAGTATCAGTAAGGCATTATCCGTTACATTTCTGAGCAAAATATCAATCCATTGGCCTGTAAACAGCTCGGTAATGGCGGTACCGAACATGCAAATGATCATAAAGAGAAACAGCGGGTTCAAAAGTGATGTGTACATTTCCCCTGTACTTACCCCACTCGCCACTCTTTCGGTAACCGGAAATGATAATTTGCTGAACAGAAATCCATAAATCAATGTCGGTATAATCATCATCCCCACCTGTATTTTCCAGCCCAATCCAATGGAATTAAAAAACACTACAAGTAAAGTGCCGATAACTATTCCTCCGGGGAACCAAAGATGGAAATGGTTGAGCTTAGTGGTCCGGTTTTCCGGGTAAATGGCTGCAACCAGCGGATTGCAGGCAGCCTCAACCGTACCGTTGGCTATGCCTATTAGTAAAGTACTAAGAAAAAGGGTCCAGTATCCTCCGGCGAATATGGTGAGGAGAATGCCGGCCATGTGAAATACAAAGGCTGCCACCAGGAGCTTTTTCATCCCGATAATATCCACTACCATGCCGCCAAAAATTACCGCCAGCGGAAAACCCCAGAACGCAGTGGCCGAAATGGTGCCTAACTGGCTCTTGTTCAATGAAAATTCATCACCAAGTTCATTCAAGATTCCGGCCCTTATGCCAAAGGAAAGCGATGTAACTAATAAGGCAAGGCAACTCGCCACAAACAATTTGTGTTTTTCAATGTGTGCAGGCATTCGTTTTTTTTGAGCGCCCTAAATTAGGTGAATTTGCAATTGAAATATTTTTTTGCCCTATTACGAGGGTTGCAAACCTGTTGTCATTAAAAATTCTTTGAAAAAACTAAAGCTTTGGAATGTACCGAATGATGAGACGACTATTTTTACAACCCAAAATGATTGCACCAGTATGGAAAAACTAAGAATGGGAATGGTTGGTGGCGGGCCGGATGCCTTTATTGGGGCAGTTCACAGGATTGCTGCCAGGATGGATGGATTGATAGAGCTTGTTTGCGGGTCATTCAGCAGTAACCCTGAAAAATCGAAAGCCGCAGGGGAAACCCTTGGTCTGCAACCAGCCAGGGTGTATCCCGATTATAAAACTATGATTGAAAGCGAAGCTGCTTTACCGGAAGGAGTGCGGATGGAACTTGTGAGCATTGTTACCCCAAACCATGTGCATTTTCAACCGGCAAAGCTTGCCCTTGAATCGGGATTCGATGTAATTATAGATAAACCGGTAACTTTTTCACTGGAAGAAGCCAAAGAATTGAAGGCCATCGTAGAAAGAACAGGAAAGGTTATTGCTATTACGCATACCTATACGGGTTATCCCATGGTTAAACAGGCGCGGGAAATCATTGCTTCCGGGCAATTAGGCACTATCCGGAAAGTATATGTTGATTACCTGCAGGGATGGCTATACAATAAGCTGGAAGACAGCAACCAAAAACAAGCTGCCTGGCGAACGGATCCTGCCCGAAGCGGTAAAGCCGGTTGCATGGGTGATATTGGCACACATGCTTTCAACCTTGCCGAGTATATAACAGGGTTGAAGGTTACCGGCATTTGCGCCAGCCTGAACACCGTTGTAGAAGGCCGGCTTTTGGATGATGATGGCGCTGTTTTATTGAAGTTTGATAACGGCGCATCCGGCACCCTGCTGGCCTCGCAGGTTTGTACGGGAGAGGAAAATAATATCAGGATAAAAGTGTACGGTGATAAAGGCGGGCTTGAATGGCAACAGGAAGATTGCAACAGCCTGGTGGTAAAATGGCCTGATGCCCCGCGGCAGGTATGGCGCACCGGAACAGGTTATGCAGGGCAAATGGCTGTTCATAATACTCGCACGCCTGCAGGGCACCCCGAAGGATACCTTGAAGCATTCGCTAATATTTACCGGAATGTTGTGCAGGTGCTGCATGCAAGGAAAAACGGGGAAGAGGCTACTACCGCTTCATTTGATTTTCCTGAAATGGATGCGGGCGTTCGCAGTATGGCCTTTATTGACAATGTGGTTGCAGCTTCTGCAAGCGATGCGAAGTGGTATCCATTTGAAGTTTGATTTCATTCACCTTATTGACTCATTGACCTATCGCCCCATTGACTTATTGACCAATTCACTCATTGACTCTATAAACTCTTTCCGTGAAACCAATTCTGCACCGAGGCTCATGAGGTGCGCTGTTTCTACCTGGCAATCAATGAGTTGTACGCCTTGCTGCTGCAATTGACCAACGGCATGTATAAAAGCCGCCTTACTGGCGTTGCTCACATGGGCAAACATGCTTTCTCCAAAAAATACCCTGCCTAAAAGGATTCCGTACAGGCCACCGGCCAATACCCCGTTTTCCCAGGCCTCGAAACTGTGGGCAAAACCCAGGCGGTGGAGTGTAACGTAGGCTTCTACCAACTCATCGGTTACCCAGGTTGCGCCGTTTTGCCCCTTACGGAAAGTGGAGCCGCAATTTTGCATAACCTCCCTAAAGCACTGGTTTCTCGAAAAGCTAAACTGCCCTTTTTTGAGCACCTGTTTCATGGATTTTGAAATGTAAAGCTTATCGGGGTAGAGGACCAGCCTTGGGTCGGGGTTCCACCAAAGCGGTACCGGTCCATCGTACCAGGGAAAAATGCCATTCCGGTAGGCAAGCAGTAATCTTTCGGTGCTTAAATCGCCTCCAATAGCCAGTAAGCCATCCTCATCGGCAGCCTCAACCGGCGGAAACCATAACCTTTCATTAAGAAACACCGGGCCGTATTGCATGATTTTCCGCTTTTTTTGAAAAGGCTGCGATCAACTCACTATTTCCTCGATTGTGGCATTGATCAATCGCTCGCAAATGGCGTCGCACATAGGTTTCAGGGTTTCGTAGTCGCCTTGTTTTACGCCATATTTCCCTTTGGTGTGGATAATCATGGCGCATTGTTCGGCCTGTTCGGGGGAGTGGCCGCATACTTCCACCAGGGCTTCAATCACCCATTCAAAAGTGTTCACATCATCATTCCAAACTATAATCACATGGGTTTGCCCCTCATCTACCAGCAGTTTGGTTCCGCTGTTTTCTTCAGGCGACAAACCCGGTTTTCCAAAATACATAGGCCTGTTCATCGCGGCAAAGTTATTTATTCAGCTTCAATTACCCCAATTTGCAAAAAGCCACCCAATTCATTGTTAAGCTTTGGTAAAACTGTGTAAATGTGCACAACCCAACACCGAAGCCCCAAATATTTGCCGCTTATTTTGCGTTACCATCCACGTACTTTTTAATATTTCGAATAATATGCTTTTTACCCCCAGCTTTCGCAATGCCATACACAAAGTGAAAGAGTATCCCGGTAAATGGCCTGTCGCTTTTTTTACCATTATTGTTGCCCTGCTCATTTTTTTTACGGCAAACAGGGTTTCGGCACAGGCAAGTTTTACGCAAACCGATCCTTACCAGGCCTACTATGATGCAAAAGAACAGTTTAGTGAAGGCAATTACAGCCTGAGCTACCCCGTATTTAAAGAACTGGAACGCCGCATGAGCAAGGGCGAATTGCAGGACCGCCAACTGCAATACGATGAAGTGCTGTTTTATACGCTGGCTTGCGAACTAATGCAGGAGAACATAGCGGCAGAGCGTCATGCGGAGGAGTACCTACAGGGCAATATCAGCAGCTCGTATAAGGCGCAGATGGGGTATTATCTCGGCAGTTATTATTTCCGCAAGCAGCAGTTCGATAAGGCATGCGAGGCATTTGCAAAAGTTACCCCTGAGCATATTTCGCGCGGCCAAAAAACGGAAATGGATTTTGCTTACGGGTATAGTTTGCTTACACAAAAGAGGTTTAAAGAAGCCAAACCCTACCTGGATGCCGCAAGGCTGCAAGCCGAAAGCAGGCATTATATGGATGCCAACTATTACTATGGCCTGCTGGCCTACAACGATGGTCAATATAATGAAGCCATACGATGTTTTGAAGTAGCAGGAAGCTCACCGGTGTATCAACCGCTTGCGCCATATTATACTGCAAGCATTCAATACGCACTGGGAAATAAAGAGAAAGGTCTTGAACTTGCGGAGAAGGCATTAAAGCAGGGAAACCAGTATTATGAAAATGAACTGAACCAGTTGGTGGGCCACGCTTATTTTGAGAAGGGGGATTATGCAAAAGCTATTCCTTATTTGGCTAAGTATGTGGGTAAGGCTGAAAAAATCAAGCGTGAAGATGTGTACGAACTGGCTTTTTGTTATTACCAGCAAAAAAACTGGAGCAAGTCCATTGAAATGTTCAAGCCGCTTAGCGATGGCAAGGATTCGCTGAGCCAGCATGCCATGTACCTGCTGGGCGATGCTTACCTGAAAACAAATGATAAGCAGAACGCCAAAACCGCTTTTCATTATTGCGCAGCCAACAGCGGCAACCCGGTCATCCGCGAAAACTCTATGTTTAACGAGGGTAAGCTTGCCCACGACCTGGGGTTGGATGATGAAGCTACACAGGTACTGAAGAAATTCCTGGCTGCCTATCCCTCCGGTAACCTTTCACCCGAAGCCAGTGAATTACTCGTTGCTTCGCTTACCAATACCAGCAATTACAGGGAAGCGCTTAATTTGTATGAAAGTTTGAAAAATAAAAGCGCTTCTACGCAACGGATCTACCCGAGGCTGTTGTACAACCGCGCACAGGAGGAACTAAACGACCGCCGGCTTGATGAGGCTGAAAAGTTGCTTGATAAGGCGCTGGCTGCTCCTTACAATGAAGATGTTTTACCAACAGTGAATTTTTGGAAAGGGGAGCTTTCGTATTTTAAAAAGGATTATGCAGGCGCTATAAAATACATGGGCGATTATTTGCGCAAGCCTGCCAGCGTTGGCGAGGCCAATGCAGACAATGCGCGGTACACACTCGCGTACAGCTTATTGCTTACCGGCGAATACAGCCAGGCAGAGCGTGAATTTGAAAAGTTGACGAATGCAAAATTTGCGAATGCACAGCAACAGGAGGATGTAAAAGTTCGGCTTGCGGATGCGTATTATATGCAGAAGGCTTTTTCAAAGGCAAAGCCTATTTATACCAACCTGGGCGAAAGCCGCGGCGATTTTGCTGATTATGCTTTATTCCAGTTGGGTATGATTGCCGGGGCGGAGGATAAGTTCTCTCAAAAGATCAGTTTCCTTCAAAGAGTTGACAGGCAATATCCCAATAGCTTACTGGCTCCTGCCGCCAATCTTGAAATGGCAAGAACATACCTCGCGGAAGAAAAATACAAAGATGCGCTGCCTCCATTGGCCAAAGTAATCAATGGCAAAGGCGGCGATGCTTATAAGCCGGAAGCTCTATTGAAGCAGGGGCTTGCTTATTACAACCTGGGTAACAGCAGGGAAGCCCTCAACAGTTTTAGGCAATTGCTGGATAGGTATAGCGAAAGCCCCGAAGCGGATGAAGCCATTGATAATGTACGCAGCATTTTTATAGAGCAGGGCAAACCCAATGAGTTTGTGACCTTCATGAATTCAGTAGGCCGTAAGCTGGATACGAATACAGCCGATTCGCTGAGCTTTGTATCGGCCGAAATACAGCTAAGTGACGGCAAAAAAGAACAGGCGTTGAAGAGCTTTATTGAGTACCTGAAACAATACCCCGAAGGCCGGTACTATGTAAATGCAACGTGGTATGCCGGGGAATTGTACCGTGATAAAAAGGACCTGAAAAATGCGATGCCTTATTATGAAAGCCTTGTGGCTAAAGCGCCCAACAAGCATGCTGAAGCATCGTTGGTACAGGTAGCACGCTATCATTATTTTGAGCAAAAAAATTACAGTAAGGCGATTGGTTATTACCGGCAACTGGCAGAAGCTGCATCGAGCCAGGAAAACAAACTTGAAGCCATGCGCGGCATAGTTCGTTGCCAGTATTACAGCGGCGCCTACAAGGATGCTACGGAGTATGCCAAGCAGTTATTGGAACAGCGTGGTATTGGGACAGACGATAAAATATTTGCAAACCTGGTGCTGGGAAAGAACGCGGCATTGGGTGAAAACTATGCTGAAGCCATCAGTTATTATAACCAGGTGGCCGGTTTAAGTAAGGCCGAAACCGGTGCTGAAGCAAGGTATGGTATTGCAGAATGTTATTTCAAACAGAATAAGCTGGAAGAGGCTGAAACAGCGGCTTTTGAAACTGTAAAGAAATCAGGATCCTATGCCTTTTGGGTAACCAGGTCGTATATTCTGCTTGGTGATATTTACCATAAGCAAAAGGATTATTTCAATGCAAAAGCCACCTACAAAAGTGTTTCGGAAAATGCAACTATTTCTGAATTGAAAAGGGAAGCGGTTGATAAACTGGCGCTTGTAGAGAAGGAGGAAAAGGAACAATCTAAAATTTCACAATAGCAAGTCATGGGGAAATACATAACTATATTTTTATTCATGTTTTTGGGGTTTGCCGCTATGGCTCAAAATGAAGGCGGGAATAAAACGATTGATATTACGTCATCCTTTAAACCCAGCCTGATGCCCCCTAAGAAGATTGTGCCCAATGCAAGCCCCTTAACGGGAACCGGCGCCAAACCTGCGTTAACCTACAATATTCCCGCACAGCAGTTACTTTTCAGGTACACACCTTCCCCGCTCAGGCCGCTGGCTTTTACCGATACCACCAGGCCTGTGCAGGATAGGGGTTATGTTAAGGTGGGGTATGGAAATTTTTCTTCGCCCTACCTTAAAGCGGCTATCAATTTTGGCAATGGTGAAAAATCGAATGGTAACCTCGAAGGATTGTTTACCACCGCAAAAGGTAAAATGCCTTACCAGCAATTTACCCGCTATGGCATAAAGGCAAATGCTATCTTTCAGTTGGATGAAAACCATTCGCTGCATGCAAGGGGCGGATACAATGGCCAGAACCTTAATCGCTATGGCTTTCAGCCCGATTCACTTAAGCCTTCAAAGGACAGCCTGAAATTGAACTACAACGATGTACACCTTGGGGCTACTGTTGGCAACAATAAGGCCAATGAATTTGGGCTTTATTACAAAGGAGCTATTGATGCACATTTCTTCAGCGACAATAACAGCGGAAGCGAAACTTCGCTTCAATACGACCTGCCGCTGGAAAAAGTGTTGAATGAAAAAATTACGGTTGACATAGGTATAAAAGGCCTTTTCAGCAGCCTGAACCTGGCCGATACTTCCTATAATAATAACCTTACCATAGTGCGGGCAGGCGCTAAAGTAAAGATTGGTGAAACCACAAGTTTCAAAGCAGCGTTAATACCATCCTGGAACAACGGTGCTTTCAGCCTGCTGCCTTATGCCGAGGTTGAAACCTACCTGCCCGGCGAGGGATTTGTGGTACAAGCAGGTTTGGACGGAAGTTTTGTAGAGAATACCTGGCGTTCGCTTGCTGCCTTTAACCCATGGATTGCCCAACCCAACCATGTTACCAACTCCAAAAACCTTGAGTTTTTTGGTGCTATTAAGGGCAATTTCAACGAAAACTGGTATTTCAGGCTGAAAGCACATTATACCAGCCGGAAGGATGTAGCACTTTTTATGAATGATACGCTTGATGGAAAAACTTTCCAGGTGGTGTACGAACCTTCTATGGGTATTTCGGGCGCGCAGGTTGAACTGGTTTGGCAAAAGGAAAACAAAATAAGCTGGACAAACCGGGTATCGCTTCAAAATTATGGCGGGCTTGAAAAATACGACCATGCTTATGGATTGATGCCCATCGAGATCAATTCATCTTTCCGCGGGAAATTGCTGGATAAGCTGACTGCTAAGGCCGACCTGCTTTTATTTTCAGCACCCTGGAAAACCACAAAGGGAAATTCGGATAAAGGGGAAGGGGGCATTGACCTGAGCCTTGGCGGCGAATTTGACCTGACCAATAAACTGAAACTCTGGCTTCAATTTAATAACCTGTTTAATGACCAATACCAGCGCTGGAACCAATACCCGGTGCTTGGATTCCAGGCCCAGGGTGGGGTGATTTTTAAGTTCTGAGTACCGTTTGCACTTAACTTGCGCGCATGATTGACCTGCTGACGAAATACTTTTTAACCAACCGCGAAGTAGTGTTACCCGGTATCGGGCAATTGCAATCGGTGCAAATACCGGCACGGTTTGATGCGGCACGGCAAATAATGCTTCCGCCCTCGGAATCTTTCCAATGGAACCCTGATAGTGAATCCACCCTTTCCCCGCAGGGCTTAATGGGTTTCCTTAGCCGCCAAAGGCAATGGTCGGAGGAAGATAGCTTTGAAGAGGTGACAGCTTTTTGCAACCGGGTAAAAAATGAGCTGAACCAAAGCGGGCAGTGGGTTTGGCCAGGTTTGGGCAAACTAATTGCCATCAGCGAAGGAACTTTTGGTTTTGTTCCTGATTCTAATTTTGAAAAGTATTACAAACCCATTTCGGCCTCAAGGGTTGAACACCCGGATCACCAGGCGAGTGCAGCAGAACACGATAATAATATAAATGAAACGGGGGACGACTCAGCAGAAGCCGAAACGCCTACTACAACAAACCGCTGGTGGATTCCTGCGCTGGCCCTCGGTATTTTGGCGCTTGCAGCCATCATCGCCCGGCAAACCGGGCTGATTTAATGCGGCAACTATAATTTCGACTTCAACTGACTGATAAAATCAGTTTCAACCATTTTTTCAGCCACCAAAATCATATTCTTAAACGCCTCGGTGCCCGATACTCCATGACCAATGATGACAGGCTTTTCTACCCCAAGAACCGGGGAGCCCCCGTATTGTTCAAAATGAAAACGCTCTAAATATGGATGTTCAATGCCCTGCCTTTTCGTAATCGGGTAAACGCTTTCAAGCAGCTTCAATAAAACATTGCCTGTAAAGCCATCACAAACAATTACGTCCGCTTTATCTTCCAGGATATCCCTTCCTTCCACATTTCCAAAAAACTCAATATTCGGGTTTTCTTTCAGCAGGGGATAAGTGTTTTGTGCAAGAATATTGCCTTTACCTTCTTCTTCACCAATATTCAGCAAACCCACTTTGGGATGATCGATCCCAAGGATAATTTCGGCATAGGCAGCACCCATCACGGCAAACTGGTTCAGCATTTCAGGTTTGCAATCGCTGTTGATGCCTACATCAAGCAGCAGCCCGGTTTTGCCGTTTTCCCTTGGAATAATGGTTGAAACGGTAGGGCGGAGGATACCCTCGATAGGCTTAAGTGAAAACATGCTGCCTACCAGCATGGCGCCTGTGTTGCCGGCTGAAATAAAAGCATCGGCTTTTTGCCTGGCCAGCATCCCGAACCCAACGGCAATGGAGGAATTTGGCTTTTCCTTCAGCGCTTTTACGGGATGGTCGTGGTACCCGATGATCTCGGGGCAGTCAACTATAGTATAGGCTGATTCAGGAATTCCTTCTTCGTCGAGCAATGGTTTGATGGCTGCTTGCTGGCCAAGTAACAAAAGATGGATATTTCCTAATCCATCCAAATGGCGGGCATAAATACCTTTTACTGCTTCTGCGGGGGCATAATCGCCACCCATCATGTCAATAGCTATTTTCATGGGCAGGCAAAGTAATAAAAAGGTGGCACCTTTTTACAAAGATGCCACCTTAAATGGAGGTTAATTATGTAGTTAACGCAATGGAGCCTTCTCAGCTACCACTTGTCCTTTATAATAAAGTTTTCCTTCGCTTACATGAGCGCGGTGACGCAGGTGCAATTCACCGGTAGTGCTGTCAACACTAAGGGTTGCAGCTTCGGCTTTGTAGTGCGTACGGCGTTTTGCGCTTCTTTGCTGGCTGTGGCGACGCTTTGGATTTGGCATATCAGTACATTTAAAAGTTGATCAAATATTCGTTTACTATTTTCCTTTTTTAGGGTTCTTTTCTTTGAATTGCTCGAGACCTTTCCACAGGGCAGAGGCGTTATGTTCCTCCGGCTGCATTTTTTTCAACTGCTCCAACACTTCTTTGTTGCAGTGCGGACCGCCCATTTCTTCCTGGCTGCACATCCTTGTCATGGGCAAACTCAGGTTTATGAACTCATAAATCCAGTCGGCTACATGGAGGTGGCTTTCGGTGCGGCTGATGTAGTACACATCGGGATCATCCTCCTGGTTATTCATCTCCTCAGGATTTTCAACCAGTTTTACCACCAGTTTAAACTCGTCCCAAAGTTGCATGGGGAGCATGTTTCCGCAACGATCACATCCAACCTCAACGGCGCCGTCAATATCGAATTTCAGGAGCATGAACCCCGATTTTTTATCGAGTTTCAATTTTACCGTTGCTTTTACATTGGTAAAATCCTGTGGTCCGTAAAAAGAAAAGAACTTATCACTAATTTCATAGGTGAACTCATGTTCCCCGGGCTTCAATCCCACAAATGCTATATCAAATTCCCGCCGCCCGGCCATTATATCTCCCAAAATTAGGGCTGCAAAGGTAAGGGGGGAGGGTGAAAATGCCAAAGAATCTTTGAATTTCATCTAAAAAATAAGTGAAAAGAAAATTCTTTTACTTAAATCCTGCCAAAATCTGGCATGTTTTGGCGAATATGGGTATGTTAGGGGGTAATTTTGCAAAAATGCTGGCGATGAAGAAAATAAACTTGATTTTAACCGTTTTGGCTTTTTCCATGGTTTTTGCGGCCAACGCTCAATACCGCAACCTCGAAATACAGGCAGCGGGGCTTACCTGCAGCCTTTGCAGCAACGCCATCCAAAAAGCATTGAAGACCCTGCCCTTTGTAGCGGGCGTACATACTGAATTGAAAAGCAACAAATTTACCGTTGATCTTCGGCAGGGGGTGCCGGTTGATTTAGATATGATTAGCCGGAAAGTGGAGGATGCAGGATTTTCGGTTGGAAAACTCAGCCTTGAAGTGAAATTTGCCGAAACAGATATTAAGCATGATGCACATACGGTAGCCATCGGGCAGGTGTTTCACTTTTTAAATGTTAAGCCGCAAAAAATTGAAGGCTGGCAGAAAGTGCAATTGCTGGATAAGAACTTTTTATTATCGGCAGATGCAAAAAAGAATTCGAAGCTCACTGCCATGGAATGTTATAAAACCGGCTTAACCGCTTCGTGTTGTATGGTTCCAGGTGTGGCAAAAGGGAAGAGGGTTTACCATGTAACCATTTAAACCTATCCTTTTGAAAACTTCTTTTTTTTCTGCCTTAGTATTACTGGTTGTTTCTGCTTCAGCGCAGGAACTTTATATTTTTACAGACCCTGCCAGCAATATTCCTGCAAAAGCGCTTAGTATTCGCGTGAATAACATGATGATGCCAAAAGATGATGTGTATGGAGAAAAAGTAGAGGTAACTTCATACAGGCTGTCGCTGGATGCAGCTTATGGTATCAACAAAAACTGGATGGTAAAGGTTTCGGGCTATGGTTCCAATATGTTTCAGCCTGAGTTTAAAGCCGAAGGTGTTTCATTCTCTACCAAGTATCGTTTTTACAGCCGCGATGATTTTCATAAGCATTTTCGCATGGCGGGATTTGGGAAAATTGCTTACAGCGATAATCCGCGATATATGGCAACTAAGATTGTACACCAGTTTCCGGATGGCCCGCATGAAATGGTGATGATGCATGATGCTGATGAACTGAACCTCGATGGAAACCATTCCGGTTGGCAATTAGGGGTTGTGGCAACTCAATTGATCCACAAACTGGCTGTTTCAGGAACAGTATCTTATATCGACAGAATGAATGATACAAAATACCCCATGATCCCTAACCTGGCACAATCTGCTCTACAGTACAGCTTTTCAGCAGGTTACCTCTTGTTTCCAAATAACTATGAAAACTACGGGCAAACCAACCTGAACCTCTATGCCGAACTCATTGGTCAATCGCTGCTCGATAAACCCGGAACCTATTATGACCTTGCTCCTGCCGTTCAACTGATATTTAGCAGTAAAGCACGTGTTGATTTATCTTACCGTTTTCAGTTGGGAGGAAATATCAGCCGCTTTAATGAACAGCTTTGGCTGCTGCGATTTGAATACAATTTTTTGCAGGCATTTAATTAAAGGCTCACATGTTTCTGGGTTATTGATCAATGTGCGTTTATTTTGAGAGCACCGGTTTTCAGGAAAGAGGCTGCAAAAGGTAAAAGAAGTACAAAGGGTTAAATACGTTCTATTTCAGGTTTTTTTATCGCTTCATATTTGCATGGTTGAATGAAATTGCCATGAGTTCTTATAAACTTACTACTAAATCGGTCGGCAAGTTCAACATTGAATCTTTCAGAAAGAACTGGATATTATGGTTGTATTTTTTAGGGGCCGCTGTTATCACTTTTGTTACCGAAAAAGAGGATATACTCTTATTTGCTGGAGCAGGTTTGTTATATATGTTTATAAAAGCCCCACCCAAATGGTTCAACCTGCGAAATGCAAATTCGCTTATCCTTCTCCATGTGGGTTTATGGGATTTTGAAACAGGGATATTGTGGAAAATTGCTACTTTTTTTGCTAAGGCAGGTGCATTCGTATTTGGAAGCGGGCTGGCCATTGTGCCTTTTCTGCATAGCGGGGTGGTTATCGAAAATCATTGGCTGAACGAGCAGCAATTTGTAGATGCGGTTGCCGTGGCCATGATCACGCCCGGCCCGGTGGTGATTACGGTTGGGTTTATTGGTTACCTGGTGGCGGGTTTTCCCGGCGCTTCGGTGGCGGCACTTGCCACTTTTTTGCCCTGCTATTTATTTACGGTAATTCCGGCGCCTTACTTTAATAAAATTGCCAAAAATAAATCGGTAAAATCCTTTGTGGATGGCATTACGGCAGTGGTTGTAGGGGCATTGGCCGGGGCTGTGATTGTAATTACTACGAGGAGCATAACAGATATACCAACTGCTTTAATAGCCATTGCTACCATTTTTGCGTTGTTATTTATAAAAAAGTTACAGGAACCATATATCATAGGTATCGCAGCCATTTTGGGGTTACTCATCAAGTCATTGGTATAAAACGGTTACCGTTGGTAAACCCATTTTCCCGCTTTTTTAAGAGTGTATTACCTGCACTTTCTTTTAAGTAGGTATTTGATTTTCAAATAATCACCAGATTGCAGCAAGGAAGTGATTTTAGGGTTTGGCCACCCTTGTTTCCGGGATCAATCCGTTGGCCGGGTTTAAACCACCCAGGTCAATCAGCATGGCATCGAGGATAACGCCGGGATCTATGCTGTAAACCTTGAGGATATGAGCGCCTTTTGGCAAATTTGCAAGTTGAATGGTTTTGGAGGCCCGGTTTTTTAGCACATTCTGTTTCCATTCTTCACTGCGGCCAAAGGTTTTGAAATCAACTATCTGAATCGGGCCATTATCCACACTCACCGCATATCGCATACTGAAAGCGCCGTGCAGCGGGTGAGTGGGTAAGGTAAAAACCGTAAGCGCAGCCGGGGCTTCAGTGAAGGTGAAAAAATCGTATTCGGCAAACGAAGCATTCCTTCTGATCCAGGCTGTATCGGTCAAATGAAGCGTATCTTCGATTGAAACCGCCTTCGATTGCAGCGATTCCCCTGCATATCCCAAACCTGGCAAAACATTCCAGCCACCTAATTTTCCTTGCTGAATATTGGTGTAATGACCCGCATGCATCGAAACATACCCATTGTTTTCAATGAAATAGTCTGCGCTGGTCATGGGGAGACCAGGAGGCTTTTTTGCCACCACTTTTACCCCCTGCTGTTTCCCGTTGCCGGAAAATATTATCTGTGCTTCCTGTGTTTGGTTGACAGGAGCCTTGTTCCAATCAACAGATACCATTAGCCTTGTCTCGTTGCTTCCTGCCTTGGGAAGCAATGTTCCTTTGGTGGCCGATAGTTTGATCCAGGGGACAGAGGTTGTGGCTGTCCATGGTACAGCGGTACTGTCTTTCAAAAAAATGTCAATGAAATATTGCTGACCGTTCAAGTTGTCGAATTGCGGCAGGGATAATGTTTTGCCAGGGTTAGCAGGCGAGGAGGAATCCCCCAAATCCAATCCTTCGGGCGCTAAGCCCCACCCGCCGGTATGCGAGGGGTTGATAGCCGGTAAAACGGGCGGTAAAAACACGGGTAACTTCCTTGGCGCCATCGACATCATTTGGTTCCATTTACCGGCGGAAAGTTTTAGGTTATAATATTCAGTTTCAAGCAGGATACTATCGTACATGGCTACCGATTTATTGGCATAATCTTTTGCGCTCAAACGGTTTTGCAGACCATAGTAATGGCTTTTATCACGGTAAATAAATTTCCTGTTCATGTACGAGGCCGAAACAACCGGGTAATACACCAACTGGTAAAAAGCTGCCTGGTCATTGGATGCGATTTGTTTCCGCATATTTTTTGCCTGGAGCTCAATGGCCTGGTACCGCTCTAAACGTTTTTGCGCCTCATCACCATAAAAAAAATGATTGAACCCGGTGTAGTTTGTTTGGGTAGTGGGTTCGGTTTGGCTCCATCCCATATACTCTGGTTTTCTTTCAAAAGCAAGGTTGTAATATTCCCAAAGCATACCATGCATGGAAGAAGCTTTTTCTCTTCCAAAAATAAAAGACAACCATTGATGCAGGTGTTGTTTGGCATACCCGTTATTGTTAAAGGGTTCAGCATGGTAAGCCATGTCGAGAAACATTTCGGTGATATATTCCAATGGCTTGATATCGCCAACATTCACCACCCACAGGCGGTTAGAACCATTGCTATACGCCTTCATCATTTCTTCCTGCACCAACGCGGGGTGGGCAGTGCTTAACCAAAGGTAATCATGTGGGCGGCCCCAGTACGATGCGTGGTAATACACACCTGAACCACCCTGCCGTTGCTTTTCAGTTTCATTGTTCAATCGCTGGATATAGCCATAGTTGTCATCAGGCCATACAAGGGTTATATCTTCAGGTACTTTTAATCCAAGGTCATAAATCTCCAGCACTTCTTTATATGCCGTAAATACCTGTGGCACTTTGGTTACATCTTTGTTGATGTGCTTGCTCAACAGGTCGCGCTGATCTTTAAAAATAGTTTCAAGCAGTGGCACGGCTTCTTTGGCATCTTTTATACCTTCCATCTTGCTATCGTGTACACCCCGCATGCCCATGCTATACATGGCGTTAATGCCTTTACTTTCAATTACCCGGTCTTCCCAGTATTTATACACCGAATCTTTATTGGCGATATAATTGAAGTTCCCTTTTGTTTTTACATCCCACTCGCCGGTATTGCTTCGCAACATGGGTTCGGCATGCGATGAACCAATGATGATGCCATAATCTTCCGCCACTTTTGAATTGCCCGGTATAGTAAAAAATGACCTGGTAACCTCATGCATGGCGGGCCAAATGAGATTGGCTTTTAACCTTAGTAATAACTCAAACACTTTTGCATAGGTCTTCGGGCCAATATCGCCTGTTTCGGGTTCAAAGGTTTTTGCAGCCCATGGCTGCAGGCCCCAGTCTTCATCATTTAAAAAGATGCCACGGTATTTTACCGAAGGTTCTGTGGAGGTGTAAGAGCCGGAAACGAATAGTTGTTGTTTTTGCTGAGGCATTACATCTGCCCACCAAACAAAGGGTGAAACACCCATTAATTTCGACAAATGAAAAATGCCGAAGGCGGTTCCCCTGGGATCGCTGCCTGCAATCATCAATTTGTTTGGGCCAACCACTTGTATAAGAAAGCATTCCCATTTACCCTGAATAGCGCTTACATCAACGTTCGCAGTTTTTATGAATGAATCAATTAAACCAGATTGGCGCATGGTGCCAGCAACAATTTGCCATGCGCCTGAGGATGAACCAGTATTCAATTGCATTTTTTTACCCGAAACAAGTTCCATATCCTTTATAAATGCTTCGGCAGAAACAGCTACCACTTTTGCATCTTGCGCATCTATATTGAAGGAAGCTACCGAAGCGGTATTGAACAGTTGAAAAGCGTTTCCGGCATTTTGCTCAGCAATCATCAAATCCTCTCCGGGTTGAGCTTCAGCCTGAACAGCCATTCCTGTTGCTAACACCAAACATGCTAAAAATTTTCTGAACATACACTACCTGTTTTGTAAAATGGGTTTAACCGGTTACCCATTTTCTTTTACAATTAATAACTGATGCTACGCATTTTTATCCCTACTTGTAAGCAGCTTTCGGCTCAGAGAATTTTTGCATAGTACATCATGCCGCCCTTGTTGCATTTACTAATATAATGGACTTTAATGCCACATTCCACATTCCACTCATTAATTCCACTAACTTTTTGCCCACTCTTTTTGCATTTCTCTTATAAAATGCTAATTTGACGCAATGAATTTTACCTATTCCGGCAACCGAAAATCATTCATCCAACCAGGTGATGTTTACTTCTGGACTGCGACCATCCATCAAAATTCTAACCAATAATAGTGAAGTAACGTGAACTTTGGTTTTTAGCAGCTTCGGTTTTGGGCAGGTGCGTGAGGGCACGCACCTGGGCGGCGGATTTTCAATAGTGACTTTTAGGAAAATACTTAGATTTGGCTCATTTAATAACGACAATCGAAATTTGTTAGCACCAATTTTACATGACGTCAAAAAGAGACTATACAACAGAATCAATTAGACTTTCTAAGGCAATTGACATTGCAATTGAGGCCTTTAAAAAACATCCCCCAAAAGACTTCACTAACGACAATTTAGAACACGTGATAAAGATTTACTCTGATTGGAAATTTTCTGTTTTAAATCCTGAACCTAAATTCAAAAAATTAGCCTCGTTAAATTATCACGTTCATGATGTGTTTAATTTTTTTCAGGAATCAACAGGAAAAGCAGTTGACTTTTTTTGGCAACAAATTAATGAAAATAACTTAGGGTACATTCGAGAAGATAAATTACGAAAAATACTTGATCGTGGTAAGATAAAGGGACGAATAGAATACGAATATGTTATTGACTTAATTACTGCTGCCCAACAAGAAGGACGCATGACAAATGAAGAAACTAAAAGATTAGGACAAATGCTTGCTGACTTTGAAAAAGGCAAAAACACTAAGAAACTGTCTAAAAACGATTCAACATAATCCTTATAGCTGATAAATTGGCCATGGCAACGCTTGTATCAATAAGTCTTTCGTAATTTTTCGAGTTTCTCCTGTTCCTGTCTATCCATGCAAATGTTCTTTCTACAACCCACCTTTTAGGTAATACTTTTAGTGCGTTTTGGTGTTGTCGTAAAGCGAAAGCCCTCTCCAGCCCGCCGCCCCCTTGCCGTGGTGCGTGCCCTCACGCACCACTCATTAATTCCACTAACTTTTTGCCTACTCATTTTGTATTTCTCCTATAAAATGCTAATTTGACGCAATGAATTTTACCTATTCCGGCAACCGAAAATCATTCATCCAACCAGGTGATGTTTACTTCTGGACTGCGACCATCCATCAATGGATACATCTTTTATATCCCGACCACCGAAAAGAAATCATTTTATCCTCCCTTTGCTGGTTAAAAGAGCGTGACCTGGCTGAAATTTATGGATATGTAATTATGCCGAACCATTTACACCTCATCTGGAAGGTGGATCAAAAAGACAGGAAAGAATCAGTGCAGGGGACTTTATTAAAGCAAACCGCTCATTTTCTTCAAAAAGAGTTAAGACAAAATGATCCGAATCTACTTTCTTCTTTTAAAGTGGATGCTTCAAATAAGAATTATCAGTTTTGGCAAAGGGATTCGCTTGCCATTAGGTTATACAGCAGGGAGGTAATGCTTCAGAAGCTAAACTACATTCATCAAAACCCTGTGGCGAAAAAGTGGAATCTTTCGCGGGATTTTGTAGCATACCGGTATTCATCTGCAGCGTATTATGAAACGGGTATTGATCCGTTTGGAATTGTAACCCATATTAATGAAGTAATGTGAGCTTCGGTTTTTAGGAGGTGCGTGAGGGTGACTTTTTGCAGGTGCGTGAGGGCACGCACCTGGGCGGCGACTTTTTGCAGGTGCGAGAGGGTACGCACCCGGGCGGCGGGGTGCGTGAGGGTGACTTTTTGCAGTTGCGTGAGGGCACGCACCTGGACGGCAGCGGTTATTCGCAAGCCGTGGTGCGTGCCCCCACGCACCACCCACCCACCCACCAAAATTGCGCCCAATAATAATGAGGTAATGTGAGCTTCGGTTTTTGACAGGTGCGTGAGGGTGACTTTTTAGCAGGTGCGTGAGGGCACGCACCTGGGCGGCGACTTTTTGCAGGTGCGTGGGGGCACGCACCTGGGCGGCGGTAACTCATATTAATGAAGTAATGTGAACCTTGCTTTTTAGCAGGTGCGTGCCCCCACCCACCAAAATTGCGCCCAATATTAATGAGGTGATGTGAGCTTCGGTTTTTGACAGGTGCGTGAGGGTGACTTTTTGCAGGTGCGTGAGGGTGACTTTTTGCTGGTGCGTGGGGGCACGCACCTGGGCGGCGGCAACCTGACTTTTTGCAGGTGCGAGAGGGTACGCACCTGGGCGGCGGCAACCCAAATGCCGTGGTGCGTGCCCTCACGCACCACCTAACTAATCAATCTTATCCCCTTCTTAAAACTTTAACCACTTGCCCTGTAGCCACCTGGTCGGTCAGGAGCATACCATTAAGCAGCGCATATTCTTCAAAGCGTGCGTTGGGTATATTTTGCGAACTCAGAAACTGCTGTAAAGTAGTGGCATTTTGTACCGTTGCAAAAGCTATCCGCTCGGGTTTTACATTTAATTTGGCAGGGTCATTTAATGGCTTGAAGCTGCTGTATAAGTTTTGAAAAGTTTGTAAATACTTTTGGAAAGTAGCGGGACTGCCCGCGCCGATAAGCTCATATACCTGGCCCTGATGCTGTATAAAGGCCGCTACTACACGTACAGTGCTTGCTTGTGCGCCTGTTTGAGCATTTTGCTGCTGAACCTGGTCGCCAAGGAGGATGCTGGCCTGCAACCCATTGATAGTAGTATTGCGGCTATCGGAAACCTGGATTTTATATTGTTGCTGGAAGCTTTGGGCAGCAGCCTGCACATTATTACTTTTTGAGAGGGCGAGATAGGCCATTCCATCACCCGCAGGAGGGGCAAATATTACATGGCTGGGTGAGTTTGTGTATTTCCATCCCGCGGGCGTAGTGAATTGAAATTTGAGCTCGGGATGGTAAAATATCCCGTTTTCCAAATAGCCCTGCCTGGGGTCGCTGCCATATACCATGCCTTCTATTTGCTTGAAATAAGGCGCCTGGCCTACGGTTAAGTTGGTTATATTATTGGTTTTCTGGTAATCATTTGCCAGCTTCGTTACCCGTTCGTAGCGATTGCCGGGATCGGGGTGGGTGCTCATAAATTCAGGTAATTTACCGGTGCCCTTTGGTTGTGAACGCTGCAGGGTAAGAAAGAATTTGGCCATTTCGCGGGCATCGTAGCCAACCCTGGAGCTGTAGGTTACACCCAATTCATCGCTCTGGCTTTCGTCGTCGCGGCTGAATTTCAGCATAAGAAGCTGCGCACCCTGGTTTAGCTCGTTGGCAAACTGCGCTAAATCGGGGCTGACGATCACGGCGGCTATTACACCCAACTGTGCCAACATACCTTTGGTTTGCTGGCCAATGCTGTGGCGTGCTGTTACGTGGCCTATTTCATGCCCTAATACGCCTGCAAATTGCGCCTCATTGTTCATGTGGGCCAATATGCCCCTGGTAAAATATACATAGCCTCCCGGTACGGCAAAGGCGTTAATCACATCGCTATCAAGCACCCGGAACTGCCAGTTGAGATTGGGCCGGTGGGAGATACGCGCCATTTCCAAACCTTTTGCGCGAATGAAACGCTGGATATTGCTATCGGGATAAAGCCCGTACTCGGCTATTATTTGCGGATCGCTTTGCCGGCCCAATGCTATTTCTTCCGCTTCGGTCATGAATGCAATTTGCTTTTTGCCCGATACCGGATTAACTGCGCAGCCGTTAAAAAGGCTTATAACTATTACAGCAGCGGCAACGCTGCTTAGAAATTTACTTTTTGATATTGCACGCATGATATTAGAATTTAATTGAAGTAACTTTTTAAAATGCCGACCTGTTACCGGTTTGCATTACAGGATAATTAAACGGCAAAATAAAGGTAATCGTACAATTTTTGTTTGAGCAGATACTGTATCCAAAAGTTGGAACTATATAACTAATAAATATATTAGTGAAAGGTTACCAGGTTACAGAACAGGATTTCACCAATTTTTCAGTATGGTGTAAGCCTGGCAGGATGAAACTTAATGTTTCTCTGGGGCAGGGGGTCTTGTGTATAAACTATTTTATGCAGCCAAAGCAGCATCAATGTACTTCTTCAGCAGTTCTTTTTGCGAAGGACGGGGACAACGAATCTCTTTCCAATTACCATTTTTATCAATCAGCAAAAATCTCGGGATCGAACTGATCCTGTATTTCCTGCCGAAATTTTTTCCGCCATCATCAATCAGTTGTATCCCGGGCAGTTTTTCGTGTTGAATGGCTTTTCTCCACTTTGCATTGTCGGTTTCCTTGTCAATTGAAATGCCTACGAATTGCATTTGATTATTTCCTGCATATTCAGCAGCAAGTGCATTCAGGTAGGGCGCCTCTTTTATGCAAGGACCGCACCAGCTTGCCCATACATCAATAAAAATGACTTTGCCCGCCAAATCCTTCATTGAAACCATTTTGCCTGAAGAATCGGGCAGCATGAAATTGTAGGCTTCCTTGCCGATATAGGCTGTATCTCCAATAAACTGCGATTTTACTTCATCATATTTAGCCTGCATCGCGGGTGTATTTACCAAAGCGGAAAAAGGCGCAAAGGTTTCCCGGAACTCAGTATAGTTGAACACTTCCGGCGCTTCCAACTGCTTCACCAGGAACAGCGATCTTACCTTGTCATTTTCAAAGGCTGCCATGGTAATGGCCATTTGATCTGAAAATTGCAACGGTGAATGGGCTCGGCTGCTGCTATCGGCAGCCAGCAGCATGCTGTGCAGGCAAACCAACCTCGACACTTCGGGCACTTCAAGCAGGTTGCTGTCTTTATAAAGGTTGGTTGTAATAAAAGTTTTGAATGCTGCCGGTACTTCCGGGAGACTTTTTACCTCGAAGCCTTTTTTGCGTCCTTCCCTCGCCGATAACAGGTTTTGGTAATACCACAAAGGAAACAGTTCCAAATCGGCCTCGCTTAACAAAGGAAACAGCCTGTTGAACATTGGTGAGCAATTGGCAAGTTTGGTTGATTGACTCTGAATAAATGCAGGAACCTGTTCAGTTTGTTGCTTGTACAATGCCAGGTAGTTGTCAAACGGAATAGTATCATTATTAAAGCCCACCCTGTGGTATTCATCAACCATAACCGGGGTAAGTAAATTCTCCCAACTGTTGAGTATTTGATTCTCCGGTGATCCTGTTGCTGTTATTACTTTACCGGAATGATTGTTGATGTTTAAAAATAAAGTGTCGTTTGGTTTTGCATAACAACGCAGGTTCCATTTTTCGCCCGAAATGGTGAGGAAGCCTTCCTGCACTTTTGGGATGGCAAAATAAAATTCGTTTTGCTTTTCAGAACCGACATAGGTGCACAGCGCCACAGGCTCGCCGTTTACTATTTTTGACAAGGTATATTCGCCTGCATTATCGGAAGAATTGGTAACACCGCTCACCAGGAACATGGCTTTGCCGACCGTGGCAGGCTTTACAGTAAGCCCTGTCTTCGTTTTATGATCCAGCTTCTCTGCATCCACCGCTATTTCATAATGTCCTCCCCGCTTGAGGGTCAATGGGAATTGTGCAACTTTTTCAAATTTCAATTTATTTCCAATGAGTTTGTAAACCTGCACACTCACGGCATATTGGGAATTTTCATCGAACGGCATCCGGCACCCGAAATCGGGATTTTCATTGTTGCAGTAATAGGTGAGGGTATTGGCTACCTTGTTGTCCACTAATTTAAAGATTCTTACCCGCACATCGGTTCCACCTTTTACAGTTCCGGTCAGTTGCACCTTATTTGAAAAATCGGAACCCATGGCATTTGCCATCGCCAGCAAACAGCAAAATAAAAAAAGACTCTTACGTAATTTCATCATCATTGTAGTACTATTAAAACACCTGAATTATTTGGGCCGGCAGTCAATTTTACCCGGCTGTACCTAATTGGTTTCGCTTTCAACCAGGTCAATCATCACCTTCATTTCTTCAAAGGTTTTTGCCAGGTCGCCGGTATCTCCCGAACTATGAAAACGTATATTTCCGTGCTTATCAATTACAAACTTTGCAGGGATGCCGCCAATTTTAAAGTCCTTAACTACCTTATCATCAGCATCCATCAGTACATCAAACCTGAAAGGCTTCGACTTAAAGAAGTTATTCACCAGCGCAACTTTGTTGGGTTCACGTTGCCAGGTATTTATAAAATAAATCTTCACATCTTTGTTGCCTGCATAATGATCCACCACCTTTTGCATAGCAGGGAAGGAGGCAATGCAAGGCTTACACCAGGTGGCCCAAAAATCAATGACCACGGTTTTCCCTTTCAGTGATGCCAGTGATACTTCTTTTCCGTCCAGCCCTCTCAGCGTGAAATTCGGCGCTTTTGTATTGACCATTTTGGTCCGGTACAATCCAAACCTGGCTTCATTTGCTTCGGCGAGCAGCGCATCCAGACTCTTTTGCGGGTTGCTTTTTCCTGAAGCGGCGGCTAATCGCAAATACTGGTTTTGCATGGTTTCGGTAGCTCCATTTTTCCGGATGGCCTGTTCCATTACAGGGAGAATTTCACCGGGCGTTTTCACCTTTTCCATCGCGCTGAAATACCGCTGATTGACCTCGTTATTTTTCAGGCCGGAATGCAATGCGGCCTGGCCAAAATGGTATTGGGCGCTGTCCCATTTATTTTCCTTTGCCAATAATGATCCATAATTATCATGATAATATGCAAGCGTTTTATTGAGGCTATGCAGGTACATGGATTTTGACAGGTAACCCGGCTTATCGGCCATGGTGGATTTCAGCGTTTCTGCCAGTTGTATGGATAGTTGCGCATAGCCGCCTGATTTTTCCAACAAGCTGTCTTTTCGAAGGCACTGGCTTACAAATATATGCAGGCACTCGGCCATCAGGCCATATTGTGCGGGCCTTTGCAGGGCAGGCGTTATCAGCTTGTCCAGTGTTTTCCAGTCGAGCGACCGTGCGGCAGCCCGCATAACGCTGGGTGCAAGGGTAGTGGCGCCAAATGAAGATTCAGCCTTTGTGTCACCGGGAAATGCCAATTGAAAAGCCTGCAGCCAAACATATTTTTCAGAAGCCGAAGCGGCGTTGGACAGTTGAATATTCCAGGGATAGAAACGCCAGGTACCTCCAGGGTAAGCTTTTTGCCTGGCGCTTTCAAGGGATAATAAAATATTTTTTTCGGGGCAATAATTTCGGGCAAGGTTAGCGAGGTATTCATAGGTTAATTCCGCTATTCCTTGTATTTCATGGTGCTGCTCCAGGAGCACGCACAATTTTGCCGTATCTTTTTTATAGTAGGCAAGATCAATCCGGGCTTTATAGGAATCCGCAGCCTCAATATCAGAGCCTACGCATAATTCAAGGTATTTGTTTGCCAGATCGGGCAGCGGAGTTTCAATTCCAGCGTAGTAGTCGCCGCGATATAATTTTGCGAAGGAGATGTTGGTAGTGGGTACAATTGCACCTGAAACATTCATTACAGGAAAAATATATCCTCGGCCCCCGTTATTATCAGCCATTTCCGCTCCCTTCAGGAACTTGAATACCACAGCATCAGTATTCCCAGGCAGTACAAACGAAGCCGTCAATTGCTTTTTATCCAGGCGGGTCATCAGCGTATCTACAGCATTGGACTTCCCCTTTGAGTAAGCGGTCATTACGGCCACAATCGGTTCATCAGCCACACCCAGGTTAGTTTCGGTTACCTTGTATTTCAGGGTTACCGCTTTTCCCTGCCGAAGTGGCTGGTTGCTTATTTGTAATGCAGCATATTCTTTATCCTGCGCATATAAATTCGTAGCAAGAAATAAGAGTAAAAAACTATAAACGCGCATGAAAGAAATGATTTAGCTGTGTTGATCCCTAATTCGCTTTTGCGATCTCATCGAGGATACGCTTCGATTGAGAGCATTTTTCTGTGAGTAACAAAACATACCTGATATCGGCACAAATTACCCTGTGAAAAGACTGTTCAAAATTGAAATCTCTCGTCATTGACTCCCAATTGCAATCAAAAACCAGCCCAATTAATTTGCCATCTCCATTCAGCATGGGACTGCCTGAATTGCCACCGGTAACATCTCCATTGGTAATAAAGCAAACGGGCATATCACCATTTTGTCCAATGGTTCCAAAATCCTTTTTGCGCCACATCTCTGCCAGCAATGGATTCAGTTGATAGTCTTTGTTTACCGTATCGGCCTTGTTGATCAGTGAGCTGAATTTGGTTTGAAAGGGTAGGGCCTTACCATCTACATTCAAATCGGAGATAGTGCCATAGGATAACCGGAGCGTTTTATCGGCATCAGGATAAAATTTTTGATCAGCCTGGCGTTCGATGGCCATTTGAAACAAGGAACTGCTTCGGCCTGCAAGTCTGAGGTTATTGTTTATATTGTTTCGCAGTTCCCGGGTTTTTCTTTCAATGGACTGATGCAGCTTGATTGCGGGGTCTTCGGCGATATTTTCAGTAGGATTTTTCAGCCATTGCTTTAAAGTTATTGAGTCAGCAAGTATTGAATGAGTGAACAAATCATCTACATACTTTTCAATAGCAGCGTGGGTGAACAGATCATTCGTAATGAATACATCGGGCAACAGATCTTTTGGCAAGCTATCTGCGAGCAACTGCATCAACGACCGGGTTATTTGGCGGTCAACTGATGGAACAAACTTTTTGTAGTAATTTGATATGTTGCTTAAATTATCCTGGATAAAGCTTGGACGCTCCTTCCTGATTTTTTCCAGATCAACAAATCCCCGTCCAAATGCAGAAACAAACCTGGTTACTTCGCAGGAGTTGGTAAATGTTTCGGTCAGATAGTTTAATGCCCTTACATATGGTGCATTATTGCGGGTTGAGGTCCATATTTTGTTGAGCGCCGTATCTAACGATGCTTTTGAAATTTGCCCTTCATTCCAGCCTTCTACTATACCTGATTCAAAATGTTGCTTCTTACCAATAATGTCGAGCTTATTTACCCATTCATTCATGCCCACAGCGTTCTTATACTCGTTGGCAGTGGTGGAGTATGCTTCTGCGTAGGCCAGTCTTGCTGTGCTATTGGCGGCCATTGAATCTTCCAGGATTTGGAGCCTTTGCTTTCTTACGGCAATCGTAGCCGGATTTACTACAGTAACCTTTTCCCATATTTTAGCAGCCAAAGCATTGCGGTCGGTATTGCCCGGATACCCAAGCGACATGGCAAAATCGCCCTGCTTGTACCCTTCGGCTGAAATCTTCAGGAAAGTTTTTACCACCAACGGAACATTGGCGCTATTGTAAGCAGCGGGTGAGCCTGTTTTGCTTGCATACACCCTGAAATAGGCGAAATCTGCACTCTGCCTTGGCCAGGTCCAGTTGTCTGATTCACCGCCAAACTTGGTAATATTTTTGGGCCCGAGCCCCACCAGGCGAACGTCATGGTACTGTTGTTGCAGGTACAATACAAAAAGCGAATTATTTTTATATGACCTGGTTAAAACTTTGAGCTGCGGGTATTGCTTTTGGTAGGTATCCACCAAAGTGGCAAGGGCATCTTTCGATGAAATCTTATTTGGCCCCGAAGCATTTATTATTTTCTGAACCTCCGCTGAAATGTCAATTATTTTCCTGTTGATCGTAATGGTTAGTCCGTTTACAGGCAACTCTTCCTTTTGGCTTTGTGCCCAAAAACCATTCCTGGTAATATCAGCTACAGCCGTATTGTGCTGCTGGATAGCCCCGTATGAGCAATGGTAATTGGTTAGGATAAGCCCCTGATCTGAGATGAGCGAACCTGTACACCCGGAGCCAAATGCTACCACGGCTTCACTTAATGCGCCCGGGTTTTCGCCGGTTAGCATTTCAGCCGGAATTTTCAGGCCCATTCGCCTGAGCTCCTCAGCATTATACTTCATCAGCATGGATAGCAGCCACATGCCTTCATTTGCAAATACTGAAAGACTTGTTTGAACAAGCAACAGCAAACCAATCACACCTTTGTACACCTGTGTTCTTCTCAACATAGTAAGTTCCCGGATGGGCTGCGCATGAGCCCTTATATAATGTAAATGGGTTATGGATTCGACTTGATAAAGATGCTGTTCAGCTTATTGAGCAGGTCTTCACCCCTCAGGTTGTCTGCAACAATTTTTCCGGTCGGGTCAATCAGCCAGATGGCGGGAATTCCTGCAATACCATATTCCTGCGCCACAGGTGATTTTACACCACCAATTAAATCCGATGCATTAGGCCAGGTAAGCCCGTCTTTCGCGATGGCTTTTTGCCAGGCTGCGAGATCGGAGTCCAGTGAAAAGGAAAGCACTTCAAGCCCCAAAGGATGGTACTTATTGTAAATTTCTTTGGTATGTTCGTTTTCAACCCGGCATGGAGCGCACCACGAAGCCCAGAAGTCTAACAGTACATACTTACCTTTGAATGAGGCAAGCGAAATTTTGGACTGACCATCCTCTTTGAACACTTCAAAACCGGGAGCCATAGCGCCTTCTCCAACCTTACGAAGAATATCCGCGCGCGATTTCAGTTCCAGGTAATATTTATGGTTGGAAAAATAAGGCTTGAAACCAACCAGCAACGAATCAATTTGCTTGTACTTCAGCATCAATATGGGTACCCTGGCAAGGTATAATGAAACCACTGAATTGGGATGGTTGTAGATCAAAGAATCGGTATAATGTTTCCTGGTGTTTTCCAACTCATTAAAGATTCTTGTTTTTTCCTCTTTATCCATTTTTTGCCCCGACATTTGCAGCTCATTACTACGCTTTGATAAGGATTGTAGAAATTGCTGATAATTCCGGTAGCGATCATTCTCCGGGGTACCTTTTATTTCAGATGCCCATACGCGGCTTTTATCTCCGTTGATCAATACTTGACCCGGTTCGGCAACAAACAACGCGCCGGACCTGATACCGTCAAAACGCAAAATGTATAGCTCGTGCAATTGCGAGTCGGGTATGGTGATTGAAAAGCTGCCGTTTTCGCCTGTTGTACCGGTTGTAATGGTGTCTATGCCATGCTCGCCCACTTGCCTCTCTATTGTAATCTTTGTATCCTTTGCAACACCATTTACCATGCCACTCACCGTGCATTTTCCACCGGCGGCCATCACTAAACTTTGGCCACTGATGATTGCTAAAAGGAATACCGAAATCTTTCTGAAATTCATAAACACTTTTCTATTAATAGGTAAAAAAATAGAATAGCCTTTGTTAGTTACTCAGGCTATTCTATATGCTGTTGTGTAATATTACTTGGTCTTGTAGTTCATACCGGCAATCTTGCCAAACCCGGTATATTCTTTCGTAGTACCAAACACCCCGGTCACTTCGTTAATGTCAATCTGGAGCAGCTTGCCTTCTTTGGTTGATTCATTGTACAGCGCTACATAGAATATCTTGCCATCATTAACATGGTTGGTTACTTTGAACACCTTCATGGCCGAGATGATATAACCGGGATAGCTGCCTGCCAGGTCTAACCTGAGGGTCGAAGAAAGATCTCCGTCATAATTGTTCTGCCAGATCTTTGTATCGGTAGCATGGTACATAATATTGCCCCTGTTGCCAAAAGCAAAATACTTCGACTTATCCAATTCTGTAGCGAGATGGATATCGTTCCTTGCAATCCCCCGGTTTCCATCATCCAGCACATTTAATTTTACCTGGAAAATTTCGCGGGTAGCAGGATTATCCTGGTCCTGCATCACACAGTACCAACGGTTGTCATATCCATGTTCTGCATACACCATTTCTTTACCAACATTGGTCATGTCGAAAGCCGCAATTGCACCCGGAGCTTTAAATCCTTTTACAACCCTCGAAAAATCAATGGTCAGGAAACGCTTATTCTTTGAATCATAAAAAACGCCATAGTAGGAGTTATGCATAATGGTTGCCAGAAACGGCGCTGCCACATAGTCCTGTCCAAAACACTGTAGCCCGAACGGGTTGTAAGCATTGGGGCTTGGCTGGGAAGCAAAATACAGGCCGCCATTGTTGATCAACAGTTCATTGTAACTCCAAAGCCCGTAGGCCTCAAATTTAATTTCACTTTGCGGCATAGGGCTCACAAACATGTTGCTGTAGTCGTGAATAATACGGAGATCGTTGCCTTTCAGCCTGTACCCGCCATTAGAGCCCTTGGTAAATACATCTACCCAGTGCTGACCCATATAGATAACATTTGCCGCCTCGCCGTCAATCTTTTTGCCATTTGTTTCATTGAAAACATTGGATTGAACAAAATCGGTTCCGGCGGGCAATTGCGCATTCAGCTTGGTATTTGCAACAATGCTGATGTCGCTGCTCGTTTGGTCGCCATGTATCACCATCAATCCGACGGATGCATAAGAGCTGATAAAAAACGGTGTTTTCACAATTTGTGTAAGACCTGTTTGGTTTTTCGCGTACAGCACCAGCATATAATCACCGGGTTCTTCAACCACCCTGTATGTTATCTTTTTTTCCTTGCCAATCTGCGCATTGAAATAGGTTCCGGTGGCCGGGTTTGTTGCGAAGCTTGTCTGCATCAAACGCCATTCATAGGTTAAGCCTTCAGCGGATACGCCCGGTGCCAATGCGGGATCGATGGTAAACGTTTCGTTTTGCTTGATAACAATAGACCTATCTAATTTGGTAGTGTCTATAAAATAGTCACTCAGGTTTTGGTATGTATAATTACCCATGTCTTTGGAGCAGCCAATCAACAGCAGCGCCAACACACCAACTATGCCTAAAAAATTATGTATGATTTTCATTTTCATTTGAATTTGATATGAACAATTTATTATCCCACGCCGCCAACGCCTGTGTAAACAGGAAATGTCACAGGTCCGAATTCATCTGTAAGCGGGGTATTGCCAGGAGTATTGTTATAGTCGAGTAATGCTTTTCTAACCATTGAATTGTAATACCCAAGCATAGCCAACAGCATTGGATCCGGTAGTTCGGTTATACCGCAGGACCTTAAAATAAATTCATATTTGGTTTGAGAAAACACGCCAAAAGCACTCCGGTAGTTAGAAATATCCCAGATATCAGGCTTCAGGAATTTATCTCCCCAAATGAATACGACTCTTTTATATCGCTGGTATCCCACTTTGAAGTGTTGGTTTTCCGCTACCTCAATCTGCAGGCGTACTGAAGTATCTTTCAATCCCTGCCTGTAAATGATGATTGGAACCCTTACTGAAAATGAATCAGCGGGGATGGAAGTATTTTGAAATTTAAAATTTACATTCTCTTTCGCCGTTGAGCTATCCGTAACGATCTTTAATCCTACTTCACGGGGAAACGAAACAGCTTCGCCCATAATACAGGCTTTAAACCATAGCGTATCCTCGTTCCCAATGTCAGGCTTGGCGGGAAAAGAGTAAATGATGGAATCCCTGAGCGGAATACTTCCCGATCCGGGTATCTGCAAAAACAACCGGGGATCACTTTCGTAACCTGCAATTTCCTTTTCTGAGCAAGCGCTCAGGCCAAATACCAGTAAGCCAATTGTAAATAAATTGTTCAAAGTATTTTTCATTGATCAAGTTTTATTTTGATAAAGCAATTATTGTGTTGATTATTTCCCGCCAAACTCAATTTCATTATTGGGCTTGGGAAGCACATAATGTACATCGGTTAGCTTGGTTCCACTTGTTGGGAAGCTTTGCATCTTCGTTCTTTTGCAATACTGGAAAATTTGACCTTCACCCTGGAATTCCTTCCTGTATTCTTTCAGGATTTCAGCGTTAATGGCCGCATCGTTCAAACCGGCAGCAAGTGGAACTGTAATGCCCCTGTTTGACCGTACTTCATTCAGATAGTCTATAGCCTTTTGGTTGTCAACTCCCACATTGCACTCGGCTGCTATATAGTTCATTTCCGAACGGCGGATGAGCGGGATCATGGAAGCATAAGCGGTGTTGTAATTATCCGGCTGATAATATTTATAAAGCGTGTAATTGGAGCCGGTAATCCTTGTTCCGAAAAGGAGGCGATAATCGCTTGCACCCACGGTGGTTTTTTCAAACATTTGCTCGAAATAGTAGGAACCCTTGTATAACTGAGCTGATAGAATTGAGGTGAAGAACCAGTTGTTTGTAATGTTCCTCAAATCATACACATTCAGTGCAAATACATTTTCTGTAGAAAAGGTAAAGTCCTTGTCCTTATCGTTGGTGGCTGAAATATTAGCTGTAGTAATCCAGGGGAATACCTGGTTGCCGGCAGTCATCACTTCAGTAGCATTGCTCAACGCTGCTGGTTTATCGCCTTTCCACAAATTTACCCTTGCAGCCAGCGCTTTCACTGCAAAATAGTTGAGGCGCTGATGCCTGTTATTCATAAACTCATCCTGTGAGTAGATGCCTTTGTTACCCATACGGATAGGGTCAATGGAGAGGTTAACAGCAGCATCGTTCAGGTCCTGGAGAACAAACTCAAGAACCTCATTACCGGTGGATGCTTTGGTAACAGTGGTAGTTAATGTGCGCACATACGGAATGGCTGGCTGTGAGAAATCGGTAGAAGCAAAAAGACGCATCAGGTCGAAGTGGCAAAATGCCCTTAAAGCAAGTGCTTCTCCTTTGATAATATCATAATTTGAACCGGTGAAAATGGTCTTGTCATTATCAATATTATCAAGGATGTTGTTCACGTTTGCCAGTACATTGTACATCCTTCCCCACATGTTGTCAATTTGTGTGCGTACAGATGCTACGGTAGTGTAGTTCCACCGGGCAACATTGCCGTATGTGGCGTTATTGAGCGCATCGTACTGCAGGGACGCAACATCCACAAATCCGAATGTAAGTTCCCTGCCATACAAAGACTGTGATTTCATGAGGGTATAACAGCCAATTAATGCATCGCGGTATCCCTGCTCGGTTTGCAGGAGTATGTCCGACTTGATTTTGGTACGGGGCTGCACATCCAGCCATTTTTCGCAGGATGTTGTTGCAATGATTACCATCAGAGCAAGTGCACCCATTATCATTCTATTTTTCATTTCAGTAATATTTTTTTATGAATACTCAGCGTGAATTAAAAATTCGCCATCAGGGTGAAAGTAGCATAGCGGGCAAAGGGATATGATGTTCCTCTTTCAATATGTACAGATGAGAAGGTATAGACATCATTCATGTTGAACAGCACCTGCATACGCTGCATGCCCATCTTTTTTACAAAGCCGAACTTGTAAAAATCGTATCCCATGGTTATGGATGAAATGCTCAGCTCATTCAGGTCCTGTACAAAACGGGAGGTTGCCAGCGTAGGATTGTTAACCGTTCCGATGCTTTTGAACAATACCACATCACCCGGCTTTTTCCAGCTTTGGTAATAAGCGCGGTTGTCCACATTATAGTTAAGCTGGGCATTTTCTACCTTGTCAACCAGGGTTTGGTTATATATCTGTCCACCCATCCTGTACCTGGCTATTACGCCAATGCTGAAACCGTTGCTTTCGAAGTTCGTTCCGAAGTTTCCGTACAGCTTTGCCTGGGCGTCACCGGCAACAATTTTGTCATCAGAGCTCCAGGTGTCCGTAAGGGTAACGCCATCTTTCTTAACAAAAATCTCCTTTCCGGTGGCAGGGTCTATGCCTTTTGATTGAACCGCCCAGATAGCATTCAGTGATTGTCCTTCCTGGAACCTTACCAGGGGCTTATTGCTTGTTTGAGAAAGCCTGTCCTGCTCTGAAGTAAGACTTTGAAGCGAGTTGGATATTTTTTCGATGGTATTCTTGTTGGCCAGGCCACTCACAAACAGGTTCAGCGACTGGCGCTTGGCGGGTTTTACAAACATCCGGTAGTTGGCCATAAATTCAATCCCCGTATTCAGTATCTCACCCAGGTTGGCTGTATAAGAATCAAATCCTAATGATGGCGGGGTCGTAATGTCGGTAAGCATATTGGTTGTTATGCTCTTGTACACATCAACGCGTAAGCCAAGCCGGTTCTTAAACATGCTTGCATCAATGCCAATATTGTAATCAAGTTTCTCCTGCCATTTCAATGCCGGGTTGGAGAGACCATTGAGGTAGGTGCCCAACAGACCCTGGTATGAGTTGTCAACAAAATAGTTGTACAACAGCATGGCCTGGTACGAATTGAAATTCTGCGCGCCGGTATAACCCATTGAACCGCGCAGCTTCAGCTTATTAAAGGCCCCCATGTTTTTTATGATCTGCTCATTGTGCAGGTTCCAGCCCGCACCTGCCGACCAGAATGAACCCCAGCGGCTATCGGAACCGAATTGCGAAGAGGCAGTAGTACGAATGGATACATCGGCAAAATACCTGTTGTCGTAGGAATAGTTGGCTACACCAAGCGCGCCGATTTCCCTGTTGATGGATTCGCTGCCCGAAGGCTTGCTGTTCAAAGCATACTGTTTGGCAAAAATGATGTTGTCCATCCTGTCGTTGGGAAAGCCAATGGCGGAATGTATGTAGGCTTCACCTTTGTCTTCTCTTATGTTTCCGCCAATATTGGTAAACAGCGAATGTTTGCCCCAATTTTTAGAGTAGTTCATAAACAGGTCGCCACTCACCATGGATGCCTTGCTGTTGGTCATATCATAACTGCCTTTCAGGAACAGGTTATCTCCTGTATAGCCAATGAATCTTGTATGGCTTCCCGGCAAAAATTGCTCAGCCCCGCTCATGGTATTGCTGAATCCTATACGGGCAACTATCTTCAGGTCCCTGTTGGCAAAATATTCGAGGAATGTGTTGTTGGTAAAATCCGTGTATTCTGTGGTAGAGGAAGTGTTTACCGTAGCATTATGCATGGGGTTGAATACACTCTCCGACAATACTGGGCCAATACCCAGGAATTTGCGGATGGAACCATCTTCGTTTTCCTTTCTCCAGTATGGGTTCAATCTTGCATATTCCGAAAATTCGCCATAAGGTGAATTGGCCGATTTGGTGCCGGTGTACTGCAGCAGGTTGCGGAAAAGTATCTTGTTCATGCGGTAGGTTACTGAAAAAGCGCCGCCCATATTTTTCCTTTCGCTTCCTTTCATTACACCCTGGGTGTTATTCATAAAGAAAGTAAGCCCGGTGGTAAGACGTTCATCGCCCACTTCAAATCCTATGGTGTTTTTACTGTTGAAACCATTCCGTACCGGTTGTGAAAGCCAATCGGTGTTCACACCATTCTGCACTTCCCTGAGATTGCTGTAATACAAGCTGTCGTAAACAAGACCAGGCATAGGCTGCGCCCTGTTGTAAGCGCCTAATTGTCTTTCCAGGTCCAGCTTTTCGGTTGCGTTGGTCAGGTTGTAGCTGGTAAGATCAGCAGCTTCAATACCAAATGAACCGGTATAATTTACCCTCAATTCACCCGGCTTTACTTTTACGGTTTCAATTACAATTACACCGTTTGCAGCCCTTGAACCATATAATGCTTTTGCAG
The DNA here is from genome assembly GCA_964444195.1 of uncultured Chitinophagaceae bacterium. GTDB lineage: Bacteria > Bacteroidota > Bacteroidia > Chitinophagales > Chitinophagaceae > Phnomibacter. The sequence goes on along the minus strand of CAYUGH010000013.1, from coordinate 22,859 downwards.
ATGCATCTTTCAAAATGGTAATGGATTCAATCCTGTTGATGTCGAGGTCATTTACCTTGGTAATGGTCATTTCAAAACCATCCACAATAAACAATGGCTGGTTTGGATTGGTGGTGTACTGGCCCTTGAGGTCGGGAAATGAAGAAGTGCCCCTGATTTGCATATCGGGCATTTTGTTCGGATCCGATCCGGTTACCATATTGTCGAAAATGTTCAACGAAGGGTCCATGCTTTTCAGGCTCTGGAATATATTGAGCACGCCGCCCTTCTGTAATTCCTGGCGGGTGATCTTGGTAGAGGCGCCTGTAAAGCTTCCTGCTTTACGGTTGAAAATACCCGTTACCACTACATCATTCAGCTTTTCATCTTCCTGCTTCAGGCGAACCGTAAGCGAGGTTTTTTCTCCAATAACCAGCTCTTCTGAAACATAGCCCACATAGCTGATAATGAGCCTGTCACCCGGGTTTGCTTCAATGGTAAACCGGCCGTCAGCATTGGAAACGACTGCTTTTTTTGAGTTTTTAACCGTAATGGAAGCGCCTGGTAAGGGGCTGCCATTAGCATCATAAATAACACCGGTAACCTGCACTTCCTGGTACTGTTCAGTTTCAATAGCAGTATAAGTTGCCACGGCAGGTACTATTTGCACCGTTGCTTTCCTGAAGAGGATGATGTCCATTCCGCTGATTCGGTATTGCAGCGACTGATCCAACAGAATTTTGTCGAGGAACTCCTGCAGGGGCATTTTCTTGGCAGAAATGGTTACCGGTTTGGCCGTTTGAAAGTATTCGTTTTGACCAAAAACAGAATAATCTGTTTGTTTTTTAACCTCTTTGAATACTTCTTTAAGCTGAAGATTTTTGCATTTCAGGCTTACATTCTGGGCAGTTAAGCCCGAAGTAAAACCCAGCATTACGATAGAGAGCAGAAAGAAAGCAAGTTTTTGTTTGTATTGCCCTCTTCCAAAAATTCGGCCTCCCGAATGAGCATACTGATGCCCATTAGCAGCATTTAGCATAAATTGCATAGTTTTTGGTTGATTAATAAATAGAGATTCCCAAGTCAAATTTTTAGTCGGCCGAAAATTTTGCCGGGTTTTGCTGCCCACCAGCATTACCCGGTTTTTTATTCAACCGATAGTATTGTTCAATTTTTCGTTACTGTCAATTTTCTTCCTTCAAGCCTGAAATGAACATCAACATCGGTAAACACCGCAATGATGTCATTTAAGCTATTATTTCTACTAAGTTCCCCATAGAATTCTACATCCTTTACCCCTTCTTCAAAGGCTATTTCAACATCGTACCAACGCTCCAACTGCTTCATCACTTCTTTCAGCCGCATGCCTTCAAAGCTGAATACCCCATTTTTCCACGCCATTACCTGTTCAAGGTCAATATTTGCAATTACGTTAAGCGAACCTGCATTTTGCTCAAGCTGAGCTTGCTGGCCCGGTGTAAGCACAACCTGGTTTGCTGCTTTCATGCGCACAGATCCTTCGAGCAATGTAGCCCTGGTAAATTTTTCATTTTCGTAGGCATTAATATTGAAATGTGTTCCCAGTACTTCTACTTGAGCCTTGTCGGCCACATTAACCCTGAAAGGTTGTTCCGGATTCCTGGCAACCTCAAAATAAGCCTCGCCGGAAATATCCACCACCCGCTCATGTTGGGAAAAAGCTACCGGGTACCGGAGTGTACTTGCCGAATTCAGCCAAACTTTGGTTCCGTCGGGCAGCACTACCATAAACTGGCGACCTTTTGGGGTACTCATTGTATTATACAAAACCGTTCCATCGGGTGCGCTGCCTGGTTCGTAGGTAAGTTTACCATCTTTAAGTGCTACAGTTACCCCATTCTGGCTGGCAACCACGCCATTTCCCATGCTGTCTAAAACAACCTGGCTGCCATCGGCAAGCGTAAGAATAGCCCCATCTTTGCCGGGTGCAATCCTGATGGGGGGCTGACTAACCAGGGCATCATTTGACGGATCGGGGATATTGTTCCAAAAAAAGCTGCCTGCCAATACTACCAGCAATACTGCCGCTGCCGCCCACCAATATTTTTTAAATACCAGGCTCCGAATTTTGGCTGGTGGGTTTATTTGGAAAGTTTCTTCAGGTTGGGTAACAGGTACTTTGTCGATATTGACAACCGTATTGAAAATGCCAATCTTAGCATCTTCCATTCCAAATTCATTTTCCCTATGGTGAGCTTCAAATTGGGCAGCCAATACCTCATTTACCTCATCCTGACCAGGCTGCGACAGCATTTCCAGCAACTCATCCTGCTCTTGCGCAGTGAGTAACCCGGCAATTTGCTTGTCAATAAGTTCCTTGATCCTTTCCTTGTTCATGTTGGTTCAGCCCGGCAACATTGAATACCGGTACACTATAGGAACCCGCCCAATGAAAAACGTAACATCGGGGGAAAAGAATTTTTTTAAAACCGGAAGGCGATTACTAAAAATGGGGCAAAAGTGATGCCTTCGCGGGACAAATGCCGGCGGATATCTTTCAGGGATTGCGATAAAACATTTTTCACTGTTCCTACGGAAATGGAAAGCTGCTCGGCAATGGCAGCAGGCTTCAGACCATCCTCTCTGCTAAGTTGGTAAATCAGCCGTTTTTGGGGAGGCATAGCATCAATTGCCCCCTTTATCACCGTATTCAATAGCCCTGTTTGAAAAAGGTTTTCGGGCGTTACATAAGCATCGGGCGCAGCAGCAAGCTGTTGCCCTTTTTCAGCCAGCTTTTTTTGGTAGGTAAGCATTTGCTTCAAAAAGCGGATGCCTTCATTGGCTGCAATGGTGAATATCCATCCTTTTACATTTTGAACGGTTGAAAGCTTATCGCGGTTTAGCCAGATGCGTACAAAAGTTTCCTGGACAATTTCGTCGGCATGTGCTTCGGAATGGGTGAGGCGGGCGGCATACGAATGGATGGAAGGCGAGAAATGCCTGAACAGAAGCTGAAATGCAGCTTCGTCTCCCTCGGCAATCAAGGGAATCAAGTGCGGCCAATTAATTGAATCCTCGCCCATAGGTTACCTAAAAGTAGCAAATCGTTCGGGGACAAAGATGGATAAATAAAAATTTACAATTGAAGAACCATGTAATAATACAAGGAAAGCATTGGAAAATCCATTGACGCCGAGCTAATGGAAAACCAGTTGGGTAGTCGCCCAAAGGCGACGGAATAGGAATCCAAAGGCTGGAGCCTTTGGATAGCGCTGAAAGCACTTTGCGAAACTTGTAGTTTCGCAATCTTATTATGTCGGCTCTGCCGGCCTTTTACCTAATTCGGGAAAGTATAGGTTATATCCTTTTCTACATTTTACTTTGCCACATGACAAGAAAGCAACTGGTTGAAAGCATTCAGCAAAAACAATCTTACCTCTGCGTAGGGCTTGATACCGACCTTGAAAAAATCCCCAAATACCTGCTGAAGGGCGATAACCCGGCGCTTACATTTAATAAAGCCATTATTGATGCCACCCGTGAATACTGCGTGGCGTATAAAATAAACACTGCTTTTTTTGAGGCCATGGGCGTAAAAGGCTGGGATATTATGGCCGAAACATTTGAGTACATAGGCAACGACCACCTGAAAATTGCCGATGCCAAGCGGGGTGATATAGGCAATACAAGCCATCAATATGCCAAAGCATTTTTTGAAAACCTGAATGCCGATGCCGTAACTGTAGCACCTTATATGGGCGAAGACAGTATCCGCCCCTTCCTTGAATATGAGGGTAAATGGACGATTGTGCTCGGGCTGACCAGCAACCCAGGGAGCACTGATTTTGAACGGCTTAAGCTTTCGCATGATCAGCTTGATATGCCTTTGATTCCCAATATTGTTCAGGCCGAAGGAAGCGAAATGTTGTACGAAAGGGTATTAAAAACGGTTTCAGGCTGGGGCAGCCCGGATAACCTGATGTTTGTAGTAGGCGCCACGCAGGCGCAGGAACTTGGCTCGATCCGGTCAATCATTCCCGGTCATTTTTTACTGGTTCCCGGGGTAGGGGCACAGGGCGGAAGCTTGCAGGAAGTAACGCGGTATGGTATGAATAAAGAAACCGGCTTGCTGGTGAATGCAAGCCGGGCGGTAATTTATGCCTCGCAAGGCGAAGATTTTGTGGAAGCGGCGGCCAAACAAGCGCGTTTGTATGCAGAGGAAATGGCCGGTTACCTTCTTTCTTTTCCTTCCAGGGATTAGTGACCAAACTTAGCAACTGCGCTGTCCAGCACAGCGAAAATATCGTTGCGCATAGCCTGGGCCTTGGCTTTCTCTTCGGTATAATAGGTTTTCAGCGAGTCGGCATCAGTGTATTTATCGGGCTTGAAATTACCCATCCAATCGTTCATTCCTTTTTGGGCGTGCTCAAGAGCAGCAAGCAATTGTTGAAATTCTACCTTTAGTGCTTTGCTTTTGGCATCTGAAAGTTTACTTAGTGAATCGATTTTCAATTTAGCTAAGTCGGTATAGCTCATCAGCTTGCCCATTTTGGGCATGGCTTCATCATGAAAACCTGCCACTGCTTCGTACAGGCTATCGTTTTCAGATTTTACTTCTGTAGCCGCATTTTGGCTCATGCCCTCATGGTCATGTTTTTCTTCTGATCCGCCGCATGCAACAGCGGTAAGGATGATGGCTCCTGTAAAAAGGCCGAATATTTTATTCATAAATGGTGATTTGTTGGGTGCAAAGTTGGGGAAAAACAGGAAGGCTTACTTATTAATTTGAACCTTAGCATAGGTAAAGCCGGAGGATAAAAGGAAACTTTTCATCAGGCTGGCAGCCTTTTCATTTGCCTGGTTTACCAGCCCGCGCCGGTTGGCTTCATCGGTCATTTGGCGGATGGCTTTTTGTTTTACGGCTGCTATTTCGTTGGAAGCCCAGTCACCTTCTTCCATAAAAACCTCGAAATCAGATGGGTTGGAGATCACTTCGATAATGCGGGCTGAAGGAAGGGAGAGAAAGGCGCTGTCCCCTGAAACCCGGATATTTTCTTCCTTTACCTGGTTCAGGTCAATTCCGGCATGAACCTGGCCTTTGGCCACAATCACTATCTTTTTAGAACCGGCCATGCCAGATGGGATGAACGCGCCGGTAACCAGCGTATTTTGCAATGCATTAAGGATAACATCGGTTTTAGTCATAACCATACTGTCGGTTACAACCTCGCAATACAAGCGGGTAGTATGCAGTTCGGCAATGCTTTTTATTTCAGAAATGATCAGCGGGGTTTCGTCAATACGAACCGGCCTGGCTGAAAACCAGTGGGACATGGATGGAATCTTGTCCCATTTTAGCCAGATCCAAATCCCGATGGCAAGCATTATCAAAAGCAGAACCGTTTTCCTGGCAATGTTCAGACCTTCTAAAAACTTTGCCATGGTTATTGCTTTGTAGATTTAATGGGGGAATCAAACTGCAGATCGATCTCTTCAAACCCAAGTTTTGCCAGGTAGCCGGTAAGCCAGGTCCGGGTATTTTTTTTAGCTTCTTCTAAAATGCCGAGTTGGGTACTTTTTGCAATGATCTGTTTTTCAGCCTGTATCATAAGCTCATTTTGTTCTGCCACATTAAAGTTCGTCCTGAAAAAACCTACTTCCTGGTAAGCAACGCTTATTTTTTCGGGTGGAATATTGATGGAAATGATCTTTGGCGGCGGCATTTGAATACTGATGCTTTTCCCGTTTTTTGAAATGTAACGGGTATCCATGGCTGAAAAGTCGATCCCTGCCTTAACCTTTGCCTCGCAGGTGATGAGGATTTTACGGTCGCCAAATTTGTACCAGGTTTGGTCGTCGCTTGCCTTCACTACTTTGGTGAGGGTGTATTCAACCGTAGCAAGCTCCTGCATTTGCTGCATGGCCGCTACAATGCCCGAAGGGGACGGGGTAGATGACCTGCAACCTGTGAGCAAGGTGCACAATAAAAAAAGCGGGTTAAAAAACAGCCCCGGTTTTGGTGACGCTAACATTTAATCAGGTCTTTTTTGGATGAGTTATACACAAAAGTGCGCATTAATGGTCATTGTGTTAATAAACTTATTAAAGGCATAACATAGCAGGCAGATTTTATAATGAAGTAACAATAAATTTGCATAGAATTTATTTGGAAGCTGAAAATCAAATGATTGGATGAAAAAATATGCGGTAATTGTTGCAGGTGGGGTTGGTAAAAGAATGAATAGCGATTTACCCAAGCAGTTTATGCTGCTGCTCGGTAAGCCGGTTTTGTATTATACCATCAGGGCATTTTTACAGTCCTTCCCCGACCTCGTGATCATTTTGGTTTTACCAGAAGACCATATTGAGAAAGGTAAAGAATTGGTGGACGCCTATTTTGATCCAACCAGGATCATGTTTATTTCGGGTGGCGAAACCCGGTTTCATAGTGTAAGGAATGGCGTTACGCTTGCGCCCGAAGACAGCATCATTTTTGTACATGACGGAGTTCGTTGCCTGGTAACGCCGCAGTTGATCAGGTATTGTTACGATTCGGCTGTAGAGCATGGTTCTGCCATACCCTGTGTATTATTAAAAGATAGTGTGCGGCAAGTGGTTCCCACAGGTACTGTTTCCCTGGACCGTTCAAAACTAAAAGCTATTCAAACGCCCCAATGTTTCCATAGCAAGCTGTTATTGCCAGCGCTTACCAATATTGAATTCAAGGAAAAATTTACCGACGAAGCCACAGTGGTAGAAAGCTATGGCATTGAGCTTCATTTGATGGAAGGCGAGGATACCAACATAAAAATTACCACCCCGGTTGATATGATGCTGGCGGAACAGATATTGCTTCAAAGGTTAAAAGAGGGGGTTGAGTTGGGGTAGCCGATTAGTTGAAAAGTTGACGAGTTTACAAGTTAACTCTTTACCCTGTCATCTGTCTTCTCCTTAACCTGTCAACCAATCAACTCGTCAACCCGTCAACTTCAACGTTTCCACCACCTCAATACAGCCGGCAACCGGTTATGTTTCCAGAAAAAGTACGGCCTGTTTTCCGGTGAAAATTTTTGATAAAACCTGGCCACGCCAGGCAGGTCGGAGCCTTCAAAGTCAAGTATAAGCGGCTGCCCCGCAAATTCACGGATCAACTGATCGAACAGGAAATGATTGGCTTCAAGCGTGCGGCCATTGGGCAGGGTAGAGGATGCAATATTGTAGAGCCTGTTTTTGTCTTTCAGGAAAAGACCGATGGAAAGTAATTCGTGACGTTTCACATCGTCAAGATAAACTTCCCGCACCAGACATTTGCCTTCATTGATCCATTTTTCGCAAACAGATTGTAGCGCTGCAAAATCCTGCGGCCGGTACCCAAGCCTTTGCCCGTACAGCAACCTGTATTGTGCAATGGCTTCCTGCACATTGCCAGACTCATTATAGCTTAACGCAAATTTTTGGGTTCGTGCCAGGTTCTTATGCAGGTCTTTGCTATACGCTTGCTTTAATAATTCGTAAGGTTTGTGCAGGTTCAGCACAAAGTTGGTTGAGCCTGTTTGGTTGGCTTGTGTTGCATTGGCCTCATTCAAAAAAATTTCAATCAACCTGAAATGCTGAACAACTTTCCTAAGGAATGATTCCACTAACGGAGCCTGGATTGGCGTCAATGAAAAAACGCCGAGTTGCTGGCTAAAAGCAGGCTGGCACAGGTATCGGATGCCAAGTTTCTTCCGCCAGGTGAGTGGCATCACGGTGTCGTAGTCGCCGGCAATCAATGCATCCCAACCGGGGCTCATGGCATCGAGGAAATTGGTATGCGCATAGGTGACACCGTTGGGTGCAGCATCTATCAATGCATTCCACTTTGCTTTATCTATGGCGGCATGCGGTATGTAAGCAATGGCAGTTTCCATTCAACCTGGTTAAGGCAAATGTAGGTCTTGCCGTTTATATCCGTCCTGAATTCACGAGTAGTTGTTTTACCTCTTTATTAAAGTCATCAGCTTTTTGCAGATCCTCAATGGTAAGGTGCATGCGGTAACGCCAGTAGTGTTTTGGATTGGCAGGAACATTGATCCGTTCATCGTTCGGGTTCTCCTTTCTCAAACTTCCGTCAATGCCCATCAGGTCCTGCAATTGAAAAATACTCCACATGGCAGGGCTGTGCACATGCTGCGTTACAACCGCCTTATTGATCCATGGCTCGCAATAAAAAGGGGGATCACCCGCTTCTCCAAGCTCACTATTATAAAACTGCCTTGTTGCTTCGGCATCTTCTTCCCACCATCCGCGGATGGTGCTCATATCGTGCGTGCTCGGGGTAACCACGCTCATGTAAGGGGCATCGTGCGGGTGGAAAAACTTTTTACCCGGGTCTTTCGGCATGCGTTGAATTTCAAGACTCAGCAACCCGGTATCGCGCATAACGCCCGGAACGCAATCCGGTACCATGCCAAGGTCTTCACCGCAAACCAGCATATCAGTGGCAGACTTTAGCGCGGGTAATTTTTGCACCGCTTGCTGACGCCAAAAATCATCCTGCCTGCGGAAAAAATAATTTATGTAGAGTTCCTGTAATTGATTCCTCGTGTTTTCATCGAGGTAGCGGTAGCTTAAAGTGCTATCCATGGCAATCCTGAAATGGTAAACCGTTTCGCCTTTTTCATTGGTGTCGGGTATCAGGATGATATTGCTGACCAGGTCGAAAAGTTTGTCCTTTATTGCTTCTTCTACATCGGTAGCATGGGCAAACCAATGTTCAATTTTTCGCTGGGTGTTCACTTCTTCTTTAAGGGTAAACGAACCCCATCCGTTGCTTTCAAGGAAGGTTTCTTTTACCCAATCTGATGTCTCTCCAAACAACTCAAAAAGTACATTATCCGTGATAAAGGGCTTGCAGTAGCGGTCGTAATCAAACCAGATGCCACGCTCGCCAAACTCATTTTGGTGAACCGGAATACAGGGAACAAAATGCCCAAGGATGCCTTCAACAGCATTCATAGGGATACTCCATATCCGGAAGAAACCAAGGATATGATCAATCCGGAATGCATCGAAGTACAGGCTCATCTGGCTGAAACGCTGTTTCCACCAGGCAAAGCCGTCCTGCTGCATGCGCGCCCAGTTGTAGGTGGGAAACCCCCAGTTCTGACCTTTTACCGCAAAGTCATCAGGTGGCGCTCCTGCCTGGGCATCCATTTCGTACAATTCCGGGTTCATCCAGGCATCGGCGCTGTACCGGTAAATGCCAATGGGCAGATCGCCTTTCAGGATAATACCATTACTATGCGCATAATCTACCGCTTCCTTCAACTGAACATGCAGAAAGTATTGTACAAAAAGATGAATGCCAAACTGGTCGAAATTTTTGCTTTTTGGGTTTGCCAGTTTAGCAGCCTCAGAGGGCTTGTATGTACTGTTGGTTTTCCAAAGGCTAAAGTCGGCGGTTTTGTTTTTATCGCGGTAATAGCAGAATGCTGCATATGGCAACAGCCAGTGATCATTTTCTGCGAAATATTGATGATAATCTTTATCGGCCAGCCAGTTTTCTTTCAAAGCCTTGTAAAGCGTTTTAATAGCGCTCCATTTGGCTTTTATTACCGAACCGTAATCCATTTCTGCAAGCGCATTCAATTGCTTTTGCTTGCTTTTAAGGGTTTTTACCAGGGCAGCATTTTCTATACCTGCCAGTTGTTCAATATTCAGGTAAATGGGGTGCAGCGCAAAAACCGAAACCGGGGCATAGGGATAACTGTCGGTCCAGGAGTAGTTTACCGTAGTATCATTTATAGGCAGCAGTTGAATCAGCTTGAGGCCTACTTGTTTCGACCAGTCAACCAATGCTTTAATGTCGGTGAATTCACCAATGCCCATGCTTTTTTCGGTACGCAAACTGAAAACAGGAATGGCAATGCCCGCCCCGCGGAATGTATTGTTTGGAAGACGGATGAATCCATCATGAAGGATGGTGGTTTGCCTTAGCCCAATGCCATACAACATACGGTTTTTGCCGGCTTCATAGCGTACAAACTTTTTTTCGGCCACATTATACACACCATATTTATAGTACACTGGAAAGGTAACTTTTGCAAGGTTGATTGGGTAAACAAACCAATTCCCCTCACGTTCCATTAGCAGCGGATTGGCCTCATCCCAATTCGTAAGTTCGGCGCAGCTTCCCAGTACGCAGGCAACCTCATCGGGGTTCAGCAGCGGCGCTTTTATTTTAAAAACATGGGTAGCATTAGCCCTTACCGGTTTTGCATATTCAAGCTTATTGGGTTTCAGCAGCGTTTTTATAAAAGGCTGCGTATAAAAAGCATTCTCGTATTGCCCGGCATAATTCCAGGCATCTACCAACTGCACTTCTGTGGTGTTTATTTGCTTGGTATTCAGGGTGCGGTCTGCCAGCCATTCCACCGATTCAAAGCCATCGGAATAGCGGATGAAATATTTATAGGAAAAGAGGCCTGTGTCTTCAGGAACGTCAACAATAGCATGCCAGAATTCATCATTCAAATAACTAAGTGCAATAGCTTTTGCAGGGTCATTATTACCCAGCGCGGCGATGTTTCCGGTCACATAAAAATTCTGTCCGTATGTTGAATGAAAACGGAGGAAAAAATGGAGGGTCATCATGCAATCGTTGTAGTGGTAAGTAATCATGCAAATGTAAGGAGTTGGATTGCAAATTGTGTAAAATGTACACACATTAGTTTTCCAATCCCGTGAATAAGGCTTTTTGCCATCTGACGGCGTCCCGTTAAATTTGCGCCACATTTTAGGGCGGGGGTTTGTAGTTTCACCCAACCAAAAAATTCATCGGTTCCAGATTTTCACATTTTTAACCATTTCATCATCATGTCATACGACGTAATTGTCCTTGGAAGCGGCCCCGGCGGATACCCGGCCGCCATTCGCGCATCACAATTGGGAAAAAAAGTTGCTATCATTGAAAAAGAATCCCTTGGTGGCATCTGCCTTAATTGGGGTTGTATTCCCACCAAAGCTTTGCTGAAAAGTGCACAGGTATATGAATACCTGAAACATGCCAAAGCCTATGGCATTAATGCTACCGGCGAACACGATTTTGGCGCAGTAATTGGCCGTAGCCGCGGGGTGGCCGATAAAATGACAAAGGGCATTACCTTTCTCATGAAAAAGAACAAGATTGATGTGGTTATGGGTTTTGGTAAACTTGTTAGCCCAACCAAAATTGAAGTAACGGCTGCCGATGGTTCAAAGCAAATTGTTGAAGGCAAAAACATCATAATTGCCACAGGTGGCCGCGCGCGTGAACTGCCAAGCCTTCCGGTTGATGGGGTGAAGATTATTGAGTACCGCAAAGCCATGAGCCTGCCCACGCAGCCAAAGAGCATGATTGTTGTAGGTAGTGGCGCAATTGGTGTTGAATTTGCCTATTTCTACCATTCTATGGGCACCAAGGTTACTATCGTTGAGTTTTTGCCCCGCATAGTGCCGGTTGAAGACGAAGACATAAGCAAGGAACTTGAAAAGCAATATAAAAAAGCAGGTATCACCATTATGACAAGCGCTGAAGTAACCAAAGTGGATACTACGGGCGAAGGGGTAAAAGCTACCGTAAAAACCGCCGCCGGTGAGCAGGTGCTCGAAGCCGATATAGTGCTTAGCGCGGTGGGCGTCGTAGCCAATATCGAAGGCATTGGTTTGGAAGAACTTGGCATTAAAACCGAAAAGGGCAAAATTATTGTGGATGCCGTGCAGCAAACCAGTGTTAAGGGTGTGTACGCCATTGGCGATTGCACTCCCGGGCAGGCGCTTGCGCACGTGGCTACTAAAGAGGGTATTAATGCATCAGAACATATTGCAGGCCATCACCCTGAAGCTATTGATTACAACAATGTTCCCGGCTGTACATATTGCACGCCCGAAATTGCAAGCGTAGGTTACACAGAGGCAAAAGCTAAGGAAGCCGGATACGAAGTGAAAGTGGGTAAATTTCCCTTTGTTGCCAGCGGTAAAGCCACTGCTGCCGGTGCCACGGAAGGTTTTGTAAAAGTGATTTTTGATGCCAAATACGGCGAATTCCTTGGTTGCCACATGATTGGAGGCAATGTAACCGAAATCATTGCAGAGGCTGTTGTGGCCCGTAAACTGGAAACCACAGCCCACGAAATATTGAATGCAATACATCCGCACCCAACCATGAGCGAAGGGCTTAAAGAAGCTACCGCCGCAGCTTATGGTGAAGCTATTGATATTTAATTTCTGAAATATTTAAAAGGAAAAAGACCCGCAGGCAATTGTTTGCGGGTCTTTCTTTTATTGATATTCGTACACCAGTTTTCCTTCCTGTCTTCTTTGCCTGTTCATAACCCTCTCTTCGGATTTTAGTCCCCTCTCAGTGTACGAAAATTGCCAGATGCGGAATTGATTGGTATCCGGCATAACAGTAACCCTGCTGGTCATATTTCCCGCTTCATCAAAACTAAAAAGATAATCGGGCAGCATTTGTTTGGCGGCAGCATTATATCGTACAATATCGGTCAGCCTTTTGGCTGCATCATAATAGTAAAACCAGGTTTCTGTTTTTACCCCGGCTTTAAACCATTGTTCCTCTCCCGGCAACCCGTTTTCCGAAGGGATAAATTTAACGACCATGGTATCGGTTACTCCTTTAATCCGCAGCATCGAATCGGGTATTCCGCTTTCGTTATACGCATACTTCCTTTCTTCGGCTACCACATTTTCTTTTTGTTCGGATTGTACTGATTGCGATTGCATAGAAACCAGCAGCCCGCGGGTATCGTACACATAACGGGTTTTGGTGGTGGCGCTTTCCGATGAATCCACCACCAATATTGGTTTATAAGTGCCGTTATAGGTTGTTTGCAAAATAGAGGCATCCGTAAGGCCTGTTTTTGAAAAAGTGGTCAGTATGCGTTTTGAGGCATCAATCTCCTGGTAAAGGATAAAATCTTCAATCATTTCACCTTCGGTATCGTATGCTTTTACGGTTACTTTTTTAATCTTTTCTTTTTGAAGCGTTGAAAAATTCTTCTGGTTTGAGGCGGTATTCAGTATATCGGTATAATAATATTGTGCAGATGCGGATAATGCCAACGCGGAAAGCCACAAAATGAGTACACTGCCTTTCATTCCTTTATTTTGCATGGTATTTCGGCAAAAGTAAACGTTCGTTACCGAAGCAATATTTTAATACTCCTTTTATTATGGCATATACTGATGCATTTAACCGCCTTGTAACGATCATGGACGAATTGCGCGCCCAATGTCCGTGGGACAGGAAGCAAACTGTTGAAACTCTTCGTCCTCTTACCATTGAAGAAATGTATGAATTGGCAGATAGCATTGCCGGTGGCGATTGGAAGGGAATAAAGGAGGAGCTTGGCGATTTGTTTTTGCACCTGGTATTTTATGCCAAAATTGCAAGCGAACAAAACCGGTTTTCGCTTGAAGATGTGCTGAACAGTATATGTGACAAATTGGTTCACAGGCATCCGCATATTTATGGTGATGTAAAAGTGGCGGATGAAGAGGATGTAAAGAGAAACTGGGAATTGTTGAAGATGAAGGAAGGTAAAACCTCTGTATTGTCTGGCGTGCCAAAAGGTTTACCAGCGCTTATAAAAGCCATTCGTATTCAGCAAAAGGCGAAGCAGGTTGGGTTTGAGTGGGATACAAAGGAGGATGTTTGGAAAAAGGTTCAGGAAGAAATTGGCGAACTGAAAGAAGCGGAGTTGGATGGCGACCCTGCAAAAATTGAGGATGAATTTGGCGATGTGTTGTTCAGCCTGGTTAATTATGCCCGTTTTATAGATGTGGATCCCGAGCTGGCGCTGGAACGAACTAATACCAAGTTCAGGGAACGGTTTATGAAAATGGAGCAAAAAGCGCTTTCCCGGAACAGGCCAATGAAAGAATTAACCCTCGAGGAACTCGATGAGATTTGGAATGAAGTGAAGATGGAGATGAGGTTGACTGGTTGAAAAGTTGACGAGTTGAAAAGTTGACGGGTTGAAAAGTTGACGGGTTGAAAAGTTGACGGGTTGAAAAGTTGACGGGTTGAAA
>CAYUGH010000013.1:6691-8731 GCA_964444195.1 uncultured Chitinophagaceae bacterium | reverse complement strand
GTTGAAAAGTTGACGGGTTGAAAAGTTGACGGGTTGAAAAGTTGACGGGTTGAAAAGTTGACGGGTTGACAGGTTGACGAGTTGACAGGTTGACGAGTTAACCAGTTAACTCGTCAACCTGTCAACCCAAAGTGCCCTTCATCCCCCTTACATCATACAACCACTCTTCAAAAGCGGAAAGCGAAAAGCTGCTGAGGTTTGAAGCGGCAGGCAACAAAGCCTTTGCCGCTGCCAGGCAGCCGTAACGGATATCTTCGAACCCTTCAATGCAGTGCGCATCAGGGTCAATAGAGATCAGCACGTCCTTTTCAAGCGCATAGGGAATCCAGCGCCAGTCCATATCCAGCCGGCGGGGGTGGGCGTTCAGTTCTATAACCACCTGGTTGGCTGCGCAGGCATCAATTATTTTTGTATGGTCAACCGGGTAGCCATTGCGGCTCAGCAGCAGCCTTCCGGTCATATGGCCCAGAATGAGGGTATAAGGATTTTCAATGGCCGTAAGCAGCCGTTGCATGGCTTTCTCTTCGCTCATTTTAAGCGATGAATGCACCGAGGCGATCACCAGGTCGAAGCTTTGCAGCACTTCATCATCGTAATCAAGTTGCCCGCTGCCCAGTATATCGCATTCAATACTTTTGAAAATTTTGAAAGGTGCCAGCGATGTATTTAGCCGGTCAATCTCAGCATGCTGTTCATATACCCGTTCAATACTCAAGCCACCGGCATAGGTTGCGGCGCGGCTGTGGTCGCTTATCACCAGGTATTCAAGTCCTTTGTTTTTTGCGGCCCGGGCCATTTCTTCCAGTGTATGGCTGCCGTCACTCCATTTGCTATGGCAGTGGATAATTCCTTTTATTGACTGAACATCAGCCGGGATTGAAGATAAATATTTTTTATAATACGATTGGTTAACCGAAATTTCACGGTGTTGGGGTTGAATAAAGGGTAAACCTGCGGCAGAAAACAGGACATCCTCCGTTGAATATTTGCGAATGGCTAAAGATTCTGTATTTTTTTCCTGGATCCATTTGCAGAAATCCTCATCTCCCGTAGTCACTAACAGCGTTGTTCCCGCATTTTCCAAACTACAACTGTGAATAGCAAGTGTCGGTGAGTTCTCCAATGCAAAGGTCAGCATGCTATCTTCTTCCTTTGCTTCAAGCCCAATGACTGCCATTTTTTCTTTAATAATATCAATAGGTAATGCAACTAAGTAATCAATCCTGCTGATGATCTCTGCCTGTCGCCGCATATCACCCGTTAGCCCAATCAAATGTTCGTGGAATACTTCCTTCATTTTTGTATCATAATTAGCTGCATAAGGTTCGGCCTGCTGATACAAAAACTTTCCCGACTGCGCCATCAAAAACAGGATGGCATCTTTTACATTCTGCTGTGTCTTTTCTCCAAATCCTTTATACAGGATCAGGCGGTTTTCATTGCAGGCATACAATAGCTCACCTATGCTTTCAATTTCCATCTCCTTCCAAACGGTATTGATTTTTTTAGGACCGAGGCCTTTAATGTCAAGCATCTGCACTACACCTTCAGGAGTTTTAGCCAGGTACTCTGCCAGGTTCTTCAATTCTCCTGTAGTTATTAGCTCATCAATTTTAGCAGCCGTATTGGCGCCAATTCCCCTGAGTGCAGCCCACTCGCTTTTGTTCATCTCTGTTAGTTGAGCAGGCAGCCGGTCAATCTGGAAAGCCGCATTGGCGTAAGATTTGCTCTTAAAGCTGTTGTCGCCGTGTATATCCATCAGCTTTGAAAGCAAGGAGAAATGTTCGGCAATCACTTCGTTATTCATGCAATTTTTATTTAATATTGTAGGTGGTGGAATGGTTTTATAAATAAAAAAATCCCTGCAGATTATGCAGGGATGTAAAAGTAATTGCATTACAAGCTAAATCGCTCTTATTTTCCTTTTTTAGCAGCGGCCTTTTTAGGAGCGGCCTTTTTAGCAGCAGCTTTTTTAGCAGCAACTTTTTTAGGAGCAGCCTTTTTAGCAGCGGCCTTTTTAGGAGCGGCCTTTTTAGGAGC
>CAYUGH010000013.1:0-6591 GCA_964444195.1 uncultured Chitinophagaceae bacterium | reverse complement strand
AGCGGCCTTTTTAGGAGCGGCCTTTTTAGGAGCAGCTTTTTTAGCAGCGGCTTTTTTAGCAGCGGCCTTTTTTGGAGCAGCTTTTTTAGCGGCAGGAGGAGCAGCTTTTTTAACAGCGGCTTTTTTAGGAGCAGCCTTCTTAACAGCAGCCTTCTTTGGAGCGGCTTTCTTAGCGGGAGCAGCTTTTTTAGGAGCAGCTTTCTTTGCAGCCTTTTTAGGCGCGGCTTTCTTTGCAGTTGCCATAATTCTTACAATTTAATTGGTTAATAAGTATTGTAAAAGTAAAAAAAAATTATTAAGAATCCTTTTTTTTTTACACTTGTTATCCACCAAATGCAAAAAGAGGTAGATAACTACCCCTTTAAGTAAGAATTTATTTGTAAAAATATTATTCTGCTGAAGGCAAAACAGAAACGAAAGTCCTGTCTAATCTTCCCTTCTTAAATTCTACCATTCCACCGGCCAATGCAAAGAGGGTATAATCTTTACCAACTCCTACATTTTTACCAGGGTGGTAAACGGTGCCGCGTTGACGTACCAGTATATTGCCGGCTTCAGCAGGCTGACCACCAAATATTTTTACACCGAGACGCTTGCTTTGCGAATCGCGACCATTTTTTACGGAACCTTCCCCTTTCTTGTGAGCCATAACGTATAAGTTAAAATTAGTATCTGTAATCCTTTGTCTTATTCAGACTCAGGCAATGCTTTCAATTTTGATTTGAGTGAAGTGGGTGCGATGACCGGTCTTCTTACGGAAGCCTTTACGGCGTTTCATTTTAAAGGCGATTACCTTATCGTCCTGTACAAGTTCATTAACAATTTCGGCATTAACCGTTGCAGTTACGTTACCGCCAACCTGCAAAGCTCCGTTATTATCAACAAGCAGCACTTCAGGAAAAGATACCTTGTCGCCTGCTTTACCCTGTATCTGGGGTACAAAAAGCTGCTGACCTTCAGTTACTTTAAATTGCTGTCCGGCTATTTTTACTACTGCAAACATGTTCATTCCTATTTTGGGGACGCAAAAGTAGGCATTTTTTCCTTTTAGCCAACATTTTTTTACGAAAAATAATACCAATACCCTGTAAACCTAATTTTTAACCCTTTCACTTGGCCCGCTGCAAATATATTTGCGCTCTTATTCTAATCATGAACATTAAGTCTTTGCTTGCCCGTCCGTTTGCCGGTTTTATTGCCAGGCAAATTCGTAAAGGGACGGAAACTGCGCTTGCAGACCAGGAGAATATCCTCAAAATGCTGATTACTGGGGGTAAAAAGACCGTTTTTGGGAAAGACCATGGCCTTGAAGAGGTAAAAACCTACGAAGACTTTAAAAAAGCTGTCCCCATCCGCGATTACGAAACCATGAAGCCCTATATCCAGGCTATCAAGGAAGGCAAGCACAATATTCTATGGAGGGGCAAGCCTATTTATTTTGCCAAAACAAGCGGCACCACAAGCGGTGTTAAATACATTCCCATTACCAAGGATTCCATTCCAAACCATATTAACACGGCCCGGAATGCGCTTGCCTGTTATATGTCGGAGTCAGGAAACTATAATTTTCCAACCGGGAAGCTCATTTTTTTGAGCGGAAGCCCTGTATTGGAGCGGATTGCAGATGTGCCAACCGGAAGATTAAGCGGCATTGTAAATCACCATATTCCCCAATACCTGCGTACCAACCAGCTTCCTTCTTACGAAACCAATTGCATTGAAGATTGGGAAACCAAGCTGGATACCATTGTGGGCGAAACGATCAACCAAAATATGACCCTCATAAGCGGAATACCACCCTGGGTGCAGATGTATTTCGACCGGCTCACCGAAAAGTCGGGTAAAAAGGTTGGCGAGTTGTTTCCAAACTTTAACGTTTTGGTGCATGGAGGGGTAAATTTTGAACCATACCGGCAGCGGCTGTTTGATTCCATCGGCAGAAAAGTGGATACTATTGAAACCTTCCCGGCATCCGAGGGCTTTTTTGCCTTCCAGGATTCGCAAAAGGAAGAAGGGCTACTGCTGAATACCAATAGCGGCATTTTCTATGAATTTGTACCCGCTTCAGAAATTTTTTCTTCAAATCCCACCCGTCTTCAACTATCAGAAGTGGAAACAGGTGTAAACTATGCCTTGATTATCAATAGCAATGCAGGGCTTTGGGGCTATAATATTGGCGATACGGTGCGTTTTTTGAGCACCAAACCCTACAGGTTGGTGGTTACAGGCCGTACCAAACAGTTCATCAGCGCCTTTGGAGAGCATGTGATTGCCGAAGAAGTGGAAGCGGCGCTTACGGAGGCGGCCAAAGCTTACTCGGTAGGTTTTGCTGAGTTTAGCGTAGCGCCTTATATTGCTCCTGCAGAAGGTCAGAGTTTTCATGAGTGGTGGATTGAATTTGAAAAAATGCCGGATGATATTCATTCATTTGCCAATAGTGTTGATGAAGTGCTGAGGCAGAAAAATGTGTATTATGATGACCTGATTCGTGGGAACATTTTAAAAAAGCTGCAAATTGTACCGGTAAAGCCCGGGGGATTTATAGATTACCTGAAGAGTGTGGGCAAACTTGGAGGCCAGAATAAGGTTCCAAGATTAAGTAACGACCGCCAGGTGGTTGAGGGGCTTGAACCATTCCGGTTGAACTAATGGCCGGAAAATTGATAATTGGATCAGTTAAAAAATTTACATTGTGAGACGTATTGCAATATTTGGATCAACAGGAAGCATTGGTACGCAGGCGCTGGAGGTAGTGCGTTCCAATACTGATCATTTTTCGGTGGAAATACTCACCGGGCATAGCAATGATGACCTTCTTGTGAAACAGGCGCTTGAATTTAAGCCCAATGTGGTGGTTATTGTAGATGAATCAAAATACAGTAAGGTAAAGGAAGCGCTTAAAGGAGAGGACATAAAGGTATTTGCCGGCGAAGCTGCGCTGGAGCAGGTCGCAGGCATGAACGTGTACGATATTATGCTAGCAGGCATTGTGGGGTATGCGGGTTTAAAACCAACATTAAAAGCCATTGAAGCCGGAAAAATAATTGCGCTGGCCAATAAAGAGACGCTGGTAGTGGCGGGTGACCTGATGGTTAAAAAAGCAAAGCTATCGGGTTCTTCCATCATCCCGGTCGATAGTGAGCACAGCGCTATTTTTCAGTGCCTGGTAGGTGAAATGAATAACCCCATTGAAAAGATCATCCTTACTGCAAGCGGCGGGCCTTTCAGGGGTAAAAAGCCAAATTTCCTGGTGAATGTAAAGCGCGACCATGCGCTACAACACCCCAACTGGACCATGGGCGCCAAAATTACCATTGACAGTGCCACCCTTATGAACAAGGGGCTTGAAATGATTGAGGCTAAATGGCTTTTTGGACTGAAGCCTGAGCAGATACAGGTGGTCATTCACCCGCAAAGCATCATCCATAGCATGGTGCAGTTTGAAGATGGAAGCATTAAAGCACAGATGGGTTTGCCGGATATGAAATTGCCCATTCAATATGCATTGGGTTTTCCGCAAAGGATAAAAAACAGTTTTCCAAGGTTGGATTTCCGCAAATTCGAAACGCTTAGTTTCGAAGACCCCGATACCCGGACTTTCAAGAACCTTGCGTTGGCTTCAGAAGCGCTTTTTAAAGGTGGTAACCTCCCCTGTGTGATGAATGCCGCAAACGAAATTGCCGTTTGGGCCTTTTTGCGCAACAGGATTGGGTTCCTTGATATGATGGTAGTAGTAGAAAAATCCATGCAAAAGGTTTCCTGGGTTGAAAGCCCTACATTGGATGATTATCTCGATAGCGATGCGGAGGCGAGGGAATATGCCGCCGAACTGGTGAAAATGTAGGAAAGTGGAAAACTTGGAACAAAATGGCCGCTTTCGGGGTTAATCCAGCCATTGGGCCATGTTTAATAATAATTTTTAATCAAAACCCTCCAACTTCGCAGCCATTGCCGGAAATCGGTACGAAAATTGACGTAGATTAATCAAGTATTTTTAGTATGATGTTATTGGATATAAACTGGGGTGTAACGGGTATTAAAGTAGGGCAGCTATTGCTTTCTCTTTCCATTTTAGTAATTCTCCATGAATTTGGCCATTATATTACAGCAAGATGGTTTAAATGCAGGGTTGAAAAGTTTTACCTTTTTTTCGACCCCTGGTTCTCGTTGTTTAAAAAGAAAATCGGGGATACTGAATACGGTATTGGCTGGCTACCCCTTGGCGGTTATGTGAAAATATCGGGCATGATTGACGAAAGCATGGATAAAACTCAGCTTTCGCTTCCCCCCCAATCTTATGAATTCAGGAGCAAACCTGCCTGGCAGCGCCTGATCATCATGATTGGCGGGGTAACGGTCAATATTCTTTTAGCTTTCATCATATACAGCGGTATCCTGATGGTTTGGGGCGAAAAGAAGATCCCCATGGAATCGGTAAAATATGGCGTTAGCATCCAGGATCCGGTGATGTACGAACTTGGATTGAAGGATGGTGATAAAGTATTGGCCGCTGATGGTGTAGCGATTGACGATTACAACGATATCATCAAAAGGATCATTCTTGCTTCGTCCTTAACTATAGAGCGTGGGGGAGAGACCAAGGAGCTAAAAATGCCGGTAGATATGATTGGCACGCTGGTGGAAAAGAAAAGGAGTGGAACCCCATTGCTGGTTCCAAGGATCCCAAGTTTGGTAAAGGAGGCGCCCGACAGCATGGCTGCTTATAAAGCCGGTATTCGTTCCGGTGATGCAATCCTTTCTGTTAATGGAACTTCAACGGTGTATTTTGATGAGTTGAGGCCATTAATTGATAAGATGAAAGGCGATACCGCAAACATACTGGCTAAAAGGGGAAGCGATATATTGTCATTTTCTGTTCCGGTAAGTAGCGAGGGTAGAATTGGTTTTGCTACCCTGGCAAGCCTGGAAGATTACGAAGCGTTTGGAATATTGAAGATTGAGAGCAAGAAGTATGGATTTTTTGAAGCTATTCCTGCCGGCATTGGTATGGCGGGAACACAGCTAAAGTTTTATATAGATCAGTTTAAAAAGATATTCACCCCTGAAACAGGTGCTTACAAGGGTGTAGGCGGTTTTAAAAGCATGGGTAGCATTTTTCCTGCTACATGGGATTGGGAAAGCTTCTGGAATATTACCGCATTTTTCAGCATTGTGCTTGCCTTTATGAACCTGTTGCCTATTCCGGCACTGGATGGCGGCCATGTTGTGTTTACGCTGGTTGAAATGATTACGGGCCGCAAACCCAACCAAAAGTTTCTTGAATACGCGCAAATAGTAGGTATGGTATTATTGCTTGGCCTGATGTTGTACGCGAATGGCAATGACTTTTTTGGATGGGGGAGAGGGAAGTGATTTTTTATTTGAGATTTGAAATTTGAGATTTGAAATTTGAGATTTGAAATTTGAGATTTGAAATTTTGGTTTGAGGAATTGGGTTTGAGGTTGGGTTTTGGGTTGATTGAAAAGTAGTACAAAGAAAATAAAGATTACCTTTGCAGTTTGGTTTTTGAATTGATGAAAAATCGTAAATCAAAAATCTCAAATCATAAATAATAACGGGGCTGACCGGTTTTGACAGCAAAGATCTTTGAACGTGTAAGCATGCCGTGCGTTGGATAATTAGCACGTAAATCTGAATATTCAAAATCTAAATGGCAATACTCAGTATGCCATGGCCGCTTAATCAGTGATTAGGTAGTCATTAGGGCCGCCGTGCGGGTAGACCTGTTACCAAGTACCGCCGCCGACTCAACAAAAAAACAGGTTGCTGCAACAGAAGGCTGTGCCCGTTGCTTAAGACTATTCAGCTAAGGAAATAATTGGTGTGTCCGGTTCCGGTTATTTCCCGACAATTAATGCCGGAATAAGCATGTAGAAAGCGTTTGGCGAATTTGTTTGGACCAGGGTTCGACTCCCTGCAGCTCCACTTTTAACCAACCCGGTAGTATTGAATCCATTCATTACTGCCGGGTTTTTTGTAACAGCATTTTTCAGTTTTGAAATGGCACCCATTCGTATAGTAGGATTTATTTCCTGTGGTTTGATTCTTATCTCCCTATTTTTAAATTGGGCATGGTATCCCGATTTAGGTAAGTACTTCACCGCCTTTTATACAGAAAATAATTATTACGGCAAACCAGGAAAACTACTGTTGTTCTTTGCAGTAAGCGGCATCTTGTTTTATTGGCTCAATAAGGCATGGGCTCAACGCCTGAACCTTATATTCGGTGCGCTTTGCATGGCATTTGCCTTTAGGTGTTACCTGCTTTATACCAGCAGCTACGATGGTTATGTGCCAGAAGCCAAAGCAGGGATATACCTCATGCTATTGGGATGTTTGGGGCACCTGGTTGCTTCCATGAGTGGTATGGTCATGAAGAAAAGTCCGGCAGCAGAAAAGCGGGAGATTTAGAGACCTTGAGGGGTTAAATTATTTGTAACTATTCAGTCCGATATTACTGTTTCCCTTTTTGATGTGGATTTTTTGATATTGAACAATTGAAGGAATAGAGTAAAATTGCTTGCCTTTTGGAAAAGAATCTGATCATTCGGCTTCAGTAGCAATACAAT
>CAYUGH010000012.1:43261-68160 GCA_964444195.1 uncultured Chitinophagaceae bacterium | reverse complement strand
GCAAAAATTAGCTATTTTCAAGAATTAGGAATATACTCATCCACTACAAATGGAATATACATTTCCAACTCCCCAGCTACCGGTTCGCCTAATGTAGCGCTACAGTTGAATCTAAATTGATAGTCGCTGAAATTTACACTATCAAAAAGATCGGTAAAAAACAAATTACTGAAACGAGATAAAGTTTCAACAGAAAGATGGATTTTAAAAAAATCATTAAACAATTCAAACAGGATATTTTCAGTAGGTAAGTCTAATGACAATGCATATTCGGCACCATTAAATTGGTAAATAGTATAAACGGTATAAACAATCTTATTATCTGGAAGCCGACTAATAATAACGGTATCTAATAACACATCTTCGAAATTATAACCTTTTGTACTTGTAACTAACCTAAAAAAAACTCCAAAATCTTTGTACATAATTTTATTATTTAAATTATTAGCCGACCACTTTTCCCGAGCCACACCCACTCTTCCCGCACCCGTACAGATAAGACGCACACTGAAAGGCTTACACACACACATTCGTTATTCGCAGCATAGATTTTAATATATGGTCAATATTTAGTCGTTAAACGGTGGATTTAGTGTTGCAATTGCAAACAATTCATATCGCATAAGCATTCTTGCATCTTTAACAGGTAAAAACTTGTACATAAATTTCGATCTTATGTACTGATTAATTTCCCTTTGGTGTGATGTAAATTCAGGGGCAGATATTAAGCCACTTTCTATCCATTTACTTTTAATGTCATTTGTTAAAGATTTAAATTCAAAATTGAGTTTACGAAAATGGGCAGTAAGAAGTTTTCTGTTAAATGTATGGCTTCTGAAATCAGCCGCTAATTCCCTAACCCTTATCTTCCCTGTCCTACCTGTTTTCCCAATATACAATAATTCAGTGCCTTCAAAAACAAAATAAATACCTTGGTTATTGGATTTGCTAATTTCGGCAAATGATAAATTTGGAGATTCCAATGCACTTAATAGAGATGCCTTGAGTTCAGAAATAGAACTATCGATAATAGTTTCAAAATTTAAATGCATAATTTGAAGGTATAATAATTACTCCTTTTACTAGTTGGATATCCTTTCCTTAAATGCAGTTTTTAAAAAATAAACGTTAGTATTTGTTTCATGATAAAAATAAAAGTTCAAACAATATACATTATCTAAGGGGAAAATACAATTCAAAACATTACCTTTTCTTTCCACATGTGAAAAATAAAATGAATGTGCAATTAAATAAATTAAATGTATTGGCGAAGGAATATTAGTATTTTCTATACCCGTACTAAGCGGAATATTTTTTAATGAAAAATGCTTAAATGCATGGAATACGCCACCAACAAATTCATGATTATTATTGTTGTCTTTTTTTAAATGTCTAAACAAATCAATTCTTAGAATATCACTATTAAATATGCCATTATTCCCCTGTACTACATAGCAAAATTGCTCATTTGATAAAAATTCACAGAAAAAGTCGAAATCGCCAACAGGTTCAATATTATATAGTGCATCTAATACATCCAATGCATTTCCTGTTCCAAATTTGTCCTTGAAGAAATGTTGAGCACGGGGCAGCGTGCTGTCCATAATCCCCTTGAAAACATTTGATTTTGCTAAATAAATGTTCGAATGGCCAACTTTTCTAAATTCATAATTTTGATAAGGGAAACCAGTATGTGCAAAGTCTTTCCCTTCATGCTTCATCAGATGCAAGGATTTCTCTTCAATAAACGAACTCACTTTACGATATTCAAAATAATCCATACCTATTATTTAAGCAGAATTGAAGAAAAAAAATGTGAAGCTGTCAAACTTCAAGCATGATACATATTTAAATGGCATGTTATTAGAAATCGCATCCTTGGAATAGGCTCGCAAGTGATTGTAATAAAGTAAAGCTGCACATTCAGAAGCATTCCATATATTTCGATTTATAGGTTACTCATTTAGTACTGCTTTTTGCAGTAGCATTTGACTATTGCCATAAAATGGTACATCGGTTTTACCTAATATGGCTGTTGGAAGTGTGCTGATCTCTGAAAGATTATCCATGGGGACAAGAATCGTTTTGGCTCCGTTTTCGGAAAGCATGGTGACTTTATCTGCAAAGTTTAAGGCACGCTCTACAGCGCCGCCTATCGAAATATTGCCCAATACCGCTAAAGCGGGTTTCAGGTTCTTTTTGTAAATGGATGAAAGGATGGCTATATACACTGCACTGCCAATGCCACCGGTTATGTAGGCACCCATCAGGTTGCTGATCTGAATATTTAAATCGTAACCGGATAATGAATGCTGTTCATTCAGTATGCTTTTTTCGTTCGCACGTATGTAATTGAATGTGTTCTTTATATTTTCTTTTACTTCCATCGAACTTGTACCTGTGATATTTAATTTACCTGAACCCCTAATGGCTACCACTTCTACTTTCACCAATGCATTATTGTCGCCATCGCTGGTGGCGGTGTAGCATACACCCGGCGGCAGCGGATTAGATTCTATGAGCGATGATCCCCTTTCTTCCGGTAAGCCAACGTATATTTCTTCCTGTGTTTCTTTATCTATGTAAGAAAAATTGGTGTCCCAAAACTCCATGCCACCAATGCGCTTTAACTGCTCCTTGACCCTTCTGCGCATTTCCATTCCAATAACAAGGTATTCGCGGATATCGGCTTTTGAATACACACCATCAGGATGCAACAGTTTGATGAATGCAGAAATAATACGCCTTACCGATTTTGAATCTCTTTGCTTTAGGTGTGAGCCCAAGGTGAAATATTTATCCAAAGCATCGTAGTAGGTTGTTTTACGCTGCGACTTTAGAATTTCAGAAAAGAAATCGGTACTAAAGCCAAAGTGATTGGTAAAGTTTTGCGGACTGAATTTGGTGATCTCCCAGCCTGGAAGAAATAAATTGATCCTGTCTAAAAATGCAGTATCGTGGTTTACTTCATCAGATAAGGGACTGAATAAATGAGATGTTTGTAAGACGGTTTCCACTGGCTGATTAATGTTGCCGTTAAGAATGACGGATGCGGAACCAGTAATTTCACCACCTTTTGCCCTTGAAAAGGAACCCGATTCCATATAGTCTTTCATGAGTGGAATGGCATCCCGGTCTTTAAACAACTTATCGGTACTTTCATCAAAACAAATAGCGTCCCATAAACCTACTGCACCTACTCTTCCTGTGGTATTGTTTACAAATAGTTGGGCTACTGAGCCCTGGCCACCTGAAATCAAAATGGCATAGGGTGTAATCTCCTTGTAAATGTAGGATTTTCCGGAAGAGCGTGGGCCTAACTCCACCATGTTGAAATTAGCTTCAACCAATGGGATCAAGCGGCAGATTAACAGGTTGAGCTTCCTTTCATCAAGTCCATCGCTGTAAGGCTCGTAGCCTGCACTGCGAAGCAGTAATTTCTTCCATTCTTCCGTAGTAAATTCTTTTCTTTTATCCGAAATACGTGAATTGTCGAAGCTGGAAAGCTGTATGGGTTTAATATCCCGAACGAGGAAAGGATACACAATACTCCCTACCGTAATCATGGGATCGTATTCCATTTCAATAATTGCCCAAATGCCGCCCAATAGCAACTTCTCATGGTTCTTCACCAAGTCATCCCCAATATTGGCTTTTTTGATATTACTATTGCTGATGTTTGCCCAATACCTGTCTCTTTGGGGATCTAACTCTACTGAAATTTTATCTATTATTTTGTATCGCCCCTTTTCACGCAATTTGGATTGTATTAAGGAACTTTCTTCGGGATTGACGTAATGATTACGAAGTATGGTTTTTACATTCTCCATTCCTTCTTTCATCTTCGCTTCATCTTCGGTACTACAAGTATTGGCCAACAGGTACTCCAACACAAATGCAGGAACATTTGCCCCGCCTTTAATAATACCCACAAGGTCTTTCTTCACTACAAAACCCCTGAAGTGCTCCAAGGCTTTTTTATCCAAATCGTCTAATACTATCATGGTTCTATGTTTATAAAAGGCCGCCAAAATCCCTGGCGTTTGATTTTTTAATAATTACGGTATCCAATTGCTCCTGTGAAACTGCATCCAATACTATTGCGTACACTTCTATATTATGATTGAAAGAGAATTCCTTTTCCTTAATATCATCCGGATTCATCGTAAAAATATCGCTGCTTTGGTACTCAATACCAACTGCATAAAGCTTTATCTGTACTTTCCTTGCGCTACTAAAAAGGTCAGTGGCTTTTTTAGGTGCATCTAACCTAATAACAAACAAATCACCTGTAACATCAGCAAGATCCTTTTTATTGGAAATATAAAGCTGTAAGGCTGATGTTTGTGCTTTCAGCCTGGTAAAGCTGAATTTTGGAATGATGATTTCCTGTGGCGTAAAGCCGCCATGAGAAAAACCATAAACACCTTTGGATTTGAATGGACGGTGATTTTTGGCAGCATACACATAATTGAACTCCCCGTAAGGCTTATCAAATCTTATCCAATCAGGGTCAGTTTGTTTGTCAACCGTTCGAATATATCTTTCACCTGCATCCTTTTTTCCGGTGGCATCAGGGGTAATTTTGTCTGCTTCATCCAACAAGCCGGTGAGTACAAATCCATGGTCTGTAACTAAATGGACTTCGGTGTACTTCATATTAAGCAGCAACTGAATTTTCTCCGTTATAATTCTTTCAAATTCATTGAAAAGTTTAATAGCGCCCATTTGTAATTTTTCGCCTGTACCATCAATATCCTTATAGGTAAGTACAAGATAGTCGGCCTGAACGCCCGGGTGTAATGCTTCCAAATTCAGGTACGTGATATCCTTTGCGGTAAGTTCGGAAAGTTTCTTCTCCCTGTCTTTGTGAAGGGGTATCACCTGATTACCGCCAGCATATAAGGCGCTCATATTATGTTCTGTTTCGGATGGCATATCAGCCAACATGAAGGCCGTTTCCACCTTCACCTTTTTCTCCAATTGGGATGCAATAAAAGCTGCTATTTCGTAACGTACCCCATCGCCCACTATAATGGCGATGCCAGGTTTAGATTGCTTTAAAAGGTTTACCAAATAACCCTGCTGATTTGTTTTGTACTCATCGGTATAATCAAACCAATGTTGCAGCAATTCATGGTTGAGGCTTTCATAATACTCCTGTAAAGGACGTACAATGTTTTCTTCCTGAATGAATACAGTATATACATTACGTATGGCCCTATCTACCTTATGAAATGAAGATGTGTAGAAGGCAATTACCTTATCAAGTGAATTACAGGCAGCCAAAGGCTTATTCTCAAATTCAGCCAGGGTAATCAGGTCGTGCCACCAGGATGGTATAAAACGGCTTGCCCGCTGACTTTTTACCCTTTGCTTTATTTTTAGAAGTTTGTCCCTTACAAAAGACGTATCCCGAAAATTACCTGTTATCTTTTGTAACTGGATATAATCCAAGGCAGCAAAGCAATGCTCCGGATGAAGGTTCCAAATGTTGATGGTTTTGTCGAGCTTATAATGTTCAATATAATTTTGCAATGATTGGGAATAGGTATTGCTGTCTAACCATTTATGGTAAATGGCCAGTAATTCAGGGCTTATATCATTGCTAAGCAGCCTGGCAAATAGTAAGTTTGCTATTTCATTGGCAAGTGTTTTAGGTGGTTTTGCCATGTATGGTTGCCCCAATAATTCAAACAATTTTGCTTCAAATAATTGCCTTACATCCGGCTCCTTATCCTTAAAATAATCATCCGGATCGCTAAGAAATGGCAGTAGTTCATCTTCGATAGAAACAAGGTCTTCCAGGTTTTGAAGTATTTTTTTCCACCATGCAATGTCTTTACCTATACCCAATTTTGCGGCAGTTAGCAGCAGTGGGTTATCCATATTAATTTGTAAACCTGTATGGCTAAATAATTTTTTGCGCAGCCAATCAGCAGGATTGGATAAGTCAACACAGCCATGGGTGAAGCAATAATCGAAAAGGAAGGTCAGGTGCTTTTGCTGGCGGGTAACATAAAAAATTACTTTATCATTTTTATGAGTGCTTTCAGCTTCGTAACGGAGAAATAATTCTTCCTTTACACGCTGCCATTCTTCATTCAAATCTTTATTTGTACGTAAAATGGTATAACCACCCTGTTCTGCAGTATGTAGTAAATATTCGCACTGTCCGGCAGGGTCAATCACTACCACCCTGTTTCTCTGCTGGATGTGCCTTTCAATATCCTGTATAAACCAATTATCTGTCATTTTCTTGAATTAGGAATGGGGAGTTTGGAATGATGAATCAGGTTTGGGAAAGTGCATGGGGAATTGCCAAGGCAATTGATTGATACTTTCTTTTAATGTGGTTAAATCGCTGATGATTTCATCAAAGGAAGGCGGATTTTCTTCATAGATCATGCGTTCTACCATTATATTATAATCATCGCGCCAGGCTTCAATAAAATCAGGACGGGGAATTGGATTTATCGTTTGTGGCTGATGGAGGTTGTAATTAACGCCCCCCACCCGCGCATATTTGTGCCGATGTTCTACAATCGTGCTATACAATTCAATATCGGCTAATGCCTGATCCTTGAAAGTAGTCTGGGATAGCTTTATCACATCATACAAATGCCTGCTAAGCCGTTCAACCCTTACTTTTTGCGGTGGCCGCTGAAATTCTTCGTGCAGCAGGAATATTTTTTCCAAAAAGGTACGTTCCGGATTTACCACCGGTATCTGAATAAACGGTTTGACAAAATCCTTGTCTGCGTAATGCTCATCTATCAGTGAACCAAAGGATTGATTGCTGAACGGCTCCCGCAATGAACGGCAGCCAATTTCAATTTGTACCTTGGGTTCCAGGTAGCCCGGTGCAGGTATTACATTGGGATAATATATTTCAATGATTCGTGGATCCTGATCGCTGTTTTTCACATCTACCAGATGAATGGCTGTGTTTTCTATACCTTGTTCCGCGAATTTGTGCTTCAGTTCGGCCAAAAAGGGGCCTGCAGTGTAGTCACCGGCGGCTTGTCGCAGATAGGTGCGCTGGTTTTTGGAAAGATTGCCCGGAAAACCTAAAAAGTCCCGGTCAATGGCTAAGTCAATGTCTTCGGAAAAGCGCTCAATGAGTTGCCAGGCTTTGCTAAGCGAAGTACCCCCTTTGAACAGCAACGCAGGGCCTGCCTGCATGCCAAAAACTGTGGATAGGGTTTGTACTACCCACCAATCCTTTTCAACGGCAAATGCAGACATGCCCGTTTTTTCGGCTATCTGCTCATAGGCATTCCGCTTTGTTTCGTCCGGTATGGTGAGCCATTTAATCATCGGCTTTATTTTTTTGGGCTTTACGCATAATAATCCGGATCCATTCCGGCGCAAGCCGGATATCATGTTCTAAACGGTATGGGTCTTCCTTTGCCAAATGTTTGAGAATAGTGGCAATATCCTTTTCCGTAACGGCATCCTTTCCAATTTCTTTGAGGGCCTGAATGGCCAGGCTACTTATGCTGCCAATGGCTGCAAGGTTGCGTGGGGCTGTTTTCTTAAATACAATTTTGCGCCTGCCAAGGCTGATTTTCCTGGCTACGCCGTCGGTTAGGTACACCACATTCATGGGCACCTGTGTACTAAGGCCAAGTGCATTGAGGGCAAGCGTACCGGTAGGTATAATGCGTGCTTTATCCCGGCGCCGGATGGCTTCGGCTATGGCTTCGGTGGTAGGCTGCAGCTTTCCCAACAACGGGTCATGGGCCGGGCGGGTATAAATGCCACGGGCCACGCGGGCAATAACATCCTTATCCACCAATCTTTCCAGAGCTTTGGCTACCGCTTTGGCGGCACCAAATGCCAGGAAGTCTTCGGTGAAGAATAGCGAACCCCTGCGCGCTTTTTTAATTTTCATAAGTATTTCATCATCAATACTTTGCACAGCTATAATTTCTTTATTTTGTCGCAAATATGGTCGTTTTTTGCGACAGTTTATCAATTGTATGTCAAAAAATGCCTTCTCCATTTATTATTCCAATTCATAACTACCAATCCGCATTTAAGTATTTAGTTAATTGATTTGCCTTCAGTACATCGGCGCGTAGCATGCCCTTTTTTTGCAGGGGTGCAATGTTTTTGCCGACCCCATCATCCAATTTTGGTTCGTAGCCTTCGGCTATCAGTTCATCAATTTTCTTTGTGAAGGCATCAATCTCTTTTAGTTGCAGGCGTATTTGCTCCTTTTCGTTTTGGGCCTGTGCGGTGCTTACACCCTGCAACTGAATTTGGCGGTACTCCAAATTCTGCACGCGGTTGCTGATGTATTGTGATTTTAGTTTGAACAGGCTATCCCGGTTCCATTTGTAAATAAGAATATACACTTCAAAGCCCTGATGCTGCCCGCTGCTCAGGTGCCAGATAAACGGCGTTTTGGGCAGGTACATAAACAGGTTTAGGTGATCGCTCAGGTCTTTAAAAAAGAAATGCTCAAGGTATTCGTTAATGGGACGGCCAAGCACGCCATCCAATTGCATGTATTGTGCTGCTGTAAAGCCATTTTGCAGGCAGTGTTGTTCAAGCCGTTCGGCCAAGTGTGGTTCACCGGGCAAGGCAACCAAGGGAATAATGCCATCGGCATCCTGATGCAATAAAGTGCGGATGGTATTGGCTAAAAACTCTAAGGTAATTTCTGCGGCACGGGCCTGTGGTAAAATGTTGGCTTCTTTAAACCAATACCAAACATTGATTGGATTGACCTGATGGCAGATACAAAATTCTTCCAGATCGTTGTTGCTTTGATAAAGTGCAGAAAAATCTTCTTTGATTGCTCTTACTTCTTGTACATTAAAATTAATAATAGGTAACTTTTGAATATGCTCTGATACTTCATTGGTTGAATTTTCTAATTGAGATATGAAAGCATTTTTAGCTTCTACTACTACCGGTAGTGAACCGATGGACATACCCATTTTTGCTTCTACCTGCTCTCGGTCTGCATCGCTCAGCTCATAAACTTCAAAAATCAATTCGTTAATGATGGCTTCATTGATAAACACTTGAGTGAGGCTGGCATTTTCATAATACAGATATGTCAATACACGATCTTTGAGGGAAGCACCCTGAAAAGCCAATAAAGGGCTTTGGGTGAAGTTGGGTTCAATAATTCGATAAGAACAAAGGTTTTTTTTGATTACTATACACGAAATAGTTAGTTCAACCAAACTTGATTCTTGGTTAAAACTTGGTTTTGAGTATGGTAATCTTTCAATATCGCCAACAGTTGTACTAACAGTTGGATTTAAGCAATCTGCTGTATACAAAGCAAGCTTTGAATTTAGATATGCTATTCCTGTTTCAATTTTGATATTTTCCAAAGGAAAAATTGACCTTGAAGCACTATCAAAAAGTGTTTTTGAATCTAATAAACGGTAATTAACACCTTTTGAACCAACAGAACTGAATGTTATTCCTTCTCTAAAATAGAACCTTTCATTTCTAACTGAAGCACCCAAATTTGATTTTATTTCAGAGCCATTATTCTTCCAGTTTATTCGAAGCCAGACATTTCCATAGTACTTATTGTATTGCCCGCCCTTTGCATAGTATGGGAAATCATTGATGGTTTCATTACCCAATTCCCAAAAAAATCTTAGGAATCTATCATTATTCGCAGTAGTAAGCCCTTCTGCTACTTTGAAGGTGTTTTTTATTAACCCTACTTTAAACTTCTCCCTAAAACCATCACTTATCCAATAAATAAATGGCCAACCTTCAATTATTTTGAGTTTTTCCTGAGGGAGGGTGTAAAGTCTGGGATTAGACATATTGTTTACAGAATCTTCATAGGCTTGCTCCAATGATGCTTGTTTGGCTTTTTCTTGTTGGTTGGCAGTAATATTAAAATAGAGACCCGGAGTTGCTTTCGTTTTCTTGCTCAACACATACCAGGTGGCATCTAAAAGAATACCCGGACCAAAAAGGTTAACTCTATCTAAGCCATAATCAACCATTATATCAATATGCGTATGTTCAATCATGTAATTGCGCACATCTTCAAATGTTTTGATAAACATAAAAGTATGCGGATGTATCATTCCCACATAACCATCATCAGTGGTTATTTCGCAACAACGCTTAATAAACGCTGCATATAGGTTTGTATTGAACTTGTACGGCTTCTTATAGTTGGCTTCTATAAACTTTTTGAGTTCTGGACCAAAATCACCGCTATCAGTATAAGGTGGATTGGCTACTGCCACATCGTATTTTTGAGTAAGTAACTGCAAAAAGGTAATGGCATCCTGTGTTTTAGTATTCAGGAAGGTTTTACCCAGTTTGGCAGTATTAATAGCCACCGCCTTTTGCAGATTGGTAAAAAACCCTTCCCGAAAGGTTTTAAAACCTTCAATTTCTTGGTCCCCAAAAAAGGTTAACTGTTTAGACTCGGATTTCTCTTTGGTTCCAAACCATTTCAAGTTCAGCTTTTCTTCTAACCGAACAAGCGAACCAAATTTATGGGCATTTTGCAGGTCGTCCCACAGATCCTTAATAATGGCCCTTGCACGGCCATCCACATTTTCATCTTCAAAAATGTGGCTTACTTTTTCATACGCCGGTAAAAAGAAATCGGAGCTTACCACATTAAAATGTTCAATCTTAGTGGTTCGCCTTTTGCGTTTTGCCTTTATATACAAACCCAATTGCGCCAATTGCACCGCACGGTCGTCGAGGTCAATACCATGCAGGTTGTTTTCAATTATCAGCTTTGGTATTTCCTTTTCATCATAATCAGCGCCATAGTTTTCAATCTGGTCGAGATACAGATCGTAATACATATCAAAACCATACAGCAGGTAATTGCCCGATCCGGTGGATGGGTCAATCATTTTTATTTCGTGCAATGGTTTTTGTTCCCGTACCTGTGATGTTGGCTTATTGGCAATATTATACTTATTTTGAATGGCACTTTCAGGGTACATTTCAAGATATAGCTTTCCAAGGCTGTTATCCACCAAAAACTGTACTACCCAACGCGGTGTGTACACCTGGCTTTGGATGCTTACTTTATTGTATTCTGTTTTGTCGCCACTTGCTTTGTGTGCTGCCTTTTTGTAGTTGTTGTAGCTTTCATACAGCCAACCTAACACATCATCACTTTTCCAGATATCGGTTTCCACCTGATCATCAGTTTCAACCTGGTTAAAAGCATGGATGATACCCATTAATTCGAGTGGTGTAGGCAAAAGGTGGTAAGGGTATTCAAG
Source organism: uncultured Chitinophagaceae bacterium (assembly GCA_964444195.1). Taxonomy (GTDB): domain Bacteria; phylum Bacteroidota; class Bacteroidia; order Chitinophagales; family Chitinophagaceae; genus Phnomibacter. The sequence continues at coordinate 56,914 of CAYUGH010000012.1, read as the reverse complement.
GCTAAATAAGGGAATATCACCTGATAGTTTGGTGAGTTGGTTTTCCAAAAAGGATACAATGCCTTCGGCTTCCTGAGAACGTGCCTGTGGGTTTTGCTCCAACCAAGCTAAATGCGCAAAGGAACGTCCACCGTGGGTTTCTCTTCGGGTTATTATCTCGGGGTGCAGCGTATGGGCTTCCATTACCTTTAATGCCGCAAGGCGGTTGAACAAGGTAAAAGTGAGTTCTTCCACAAGCTTTTCCCAGGCATCGGCTACGGTGCCGGTTTCGGCAATGAAAACTTCGCGGATGGTTTCCATACGCTTTCTTTCTGCCCGATATTCAGCCGGTATGGCATCTATTAGTATTAAGGCATCGTTTGTAATGCCCATACGGCCAAGGCGGTTACGAAAGGCGGTATCAATCAGTTTGCGTATATGGTCGGTATGGTCAGAGAGTTTCATGTGTTCAGGTTAGTTTTTAATTTCAATATCATCAGTATCACTTGCGCCTGCAAGTTTTTGTAATTCCTGCTGCAGCCATAATTTGTAATCGGCAACCTTCATTTTTCTTGCGGGTACTTGAGCAGAATAAGTTTTTGTTTTAGGTGGCGGTGGTGGTGTACCCGGCAGTGGATCGGGCGCTTTCTCCCTGATCAGGCCAGCCCTGATGATGTCAATATCCGTTTTTTTACTGCCATACAGGTCAATAAAGGAGAGCACTTCAGAATAGGTAAAACGGCTTTGCTTGTCCTTTACATCAAAATCCAATGAAACAGCGGGCTGTGTGCGTTGGGCAGCGTAGTTTAATAAATTGTTTGTTTTAGCGGTAGCAGCATCATTCAGTCCGGGTGGCAGTTTCGCCATTTCATCGGCCAATGATTTAGCCATTTCATTTATTTCGGTGTAGCGTGTGGCACAGGCTTTCATAGCATCGCTAAAAATGCGGTGGTACTCATCTTTAATCTTTTGTGCCGCTTGCTGAAGGCTTGCATAATGCTTTACCACATCTTCATTAAAATGGGATTCAAATGCATCGGCAAGAGCAGCAATTACCGGGTTGGCTGTTGCCGCTTTGGTTAACTCATCTTTTACGGCAGCTACAAAGCGTTTCCACTCCATAGCTTTGGGCAGGTTGTTACGGATGAATTTCTCTATTTTCTCAATATCCTTTAATGCCTTATGGAAATCATCTTTACCGGTTAAAAACTCATTTGCTTTATCAATGTAATTTGCTTCGCTTACCGCACCGGTGTATGCATTCAGTAAATCTTTGTTTTGTTCGGCTATCGGGAATAGCTTTTCAAAATCCTTTTCACTTTTATTGAGCGTGGTTACTTTGTCAACAAAGTGCCTTGCTATATCCCTTACCGCATTTACCAGTTCAAAATCGTTGGTATTGAAATCTATCTTTCTTCCTATATAATCTTCCGCATCAATATCAAGCATAAACTGCGCCAACTCCTGTTTCTGCAATGCAGAAAGCGATTTGGATACTGCCTTGAAACTTGCATTTCTAAATCTTGTTGCTGCATCAAATATTTGCTTCACCCCACTATCGCGATAAGAAAAATATTCCTTACCATTAAACTTTGCTATGATTCTGCCTGCCCTGAATAAGGCCGCCACGGTAGAAATAACCGTACCAAACTTAAAGTCGGTAGGCGCCAATAACAGATCACTTTCTATGGTTCTGCCATCTACAAAAGTATTTCTGATTTTATAGAGTACTTCTTCTGCTACTTTCAGGTTTTCACCAATAAAATTACCCTGCGTATCAAAGAACTTAAAATCATCGGTGGCGAAATACTGATGCAGACGGTTGTTATTAGCTTCCCCAATTACTGCAATGGCAACGCTTTCATTTAATTGAGAAGATAACCGCCTGTTATATACATTTTGAACGATCAGTTTTTGCTGAGCCGGTAAAATGGATTGCCAGTTGTCTTTATTAAGCTGAAAAGTATTGTACAAATAAATTACGGTTGCATTCTCCAATGCATCCGTAACTATATCCGTAATCCTTGTTTGTTTTTCGCCCTGTGCAGTGGTAAAGCTGATCAAAATTTTATATTCATCAGAATTGGGGTCTTTATATTTTTCCTGGAGAAAACTGATGCGTTCCACTTCTTCAATAAGTTTATCCAGTTCTCTAAACCCGGTATTATCCGGTATTAACCATAAAAGGTCCTTATCATTCTGGTGTTGTACTTTCAGGGTATCAATATCAGCCGACCGGTCATCGGGGATATTGTACATGCTCTTAATTTTTGCCTTCAGGTATTTTTGCTGTGGATTGGTTAATTCATCATCATTATCGGTGGTAATATAAAAATCGTATTGAAGGCCACTTTCAGAAACTTTATTTACCGCTTTTATAAAACCTGCCGCCTTATAGGCGTTCACCAATCTTTTTTTCTTTACAAAACCCTGAACGGTGAACCCGTTCATTTCGTCCAACAAGCGCTGTTCTATATCGGAAGTGATGCGATAGGTTTTGTTGGTATCGAGTAAAACTTTGGCTTCGGTTAATATTTCAAGCGCCTTTGTTATTTCATCCTGCACTTTATAGTAAGCATCCGGATCGCTGATGTAAGACTTGATAATATTGGGCAGTGTGGATGGGGTTACTTCGGCTTCGGTAAGAAAGTTGATGGTTTCAAGCAGCTTTCTTCCTGATATGGTTGAGCCTTCTTCCTTTAATGTTCGCTCTGCGTTATCATAACGGCTTACAAGTCGAACAGGCGGTTGCGGTTGCCCTTCCTTTGCAATTTGCCAACCGGTAACTGTATTGAAAATATCGGCATGCTGTACTTCCTGCTTTAAAATATCGTAGGTAGTAATAATCATGCCGCGGGCAGCTACCTTGGTAGAGGCATATCCTTTTGTACCGAAAAGGAAATTCTGGAGCAGGTCGAACTGGTACTTATAAAATGGGTAATAGGTTGTATAGTTTTCTGCACTGTCTGTTTTGGTAATGCCGGCACCAATCAACGATGCATGGTCAACAATCTTACCTGAATTACGCTGGTAATGATCCTGAAGCTGCTGTAAACCGCTGGCATTCTTTTTCAATAATCGGTTTTTGATGATTACACCTACTTCTGTAGCTTCAAGGTGTATTTTTGTTTTAAAGCGATCCGTAACTTTAGTAAGCTGTGCCTTACTTACGTTGGAGTTATTGATTACATCATCGAGCTTTTCCTGGGCAATTGCGACGGTCCAAACTTTACCACCCAAAGACGAAAGGCTTTCGCTTACCCCTTCAAGGTCCAACAGGTTAAATTTCTTCTGATTGATAGCTTCACTTGCTTCATCAAATAGAAACACTATTTTTTCATTCTTTTCAATATCAAGGTAGTTGTTTATTTCTTCCCTTAACCTTGATGCGCTGAATTGGTCAATATCCCTGCGGATGGTTGTAATCAAATTATTGTAATCCGCTTCCGTGTTTCCTTTCCCTATAAATAATTCCTTTGAAGCTTTTGCATACTCAACGAGCCTTGTTTTAAGTTCGGGCCATGTTTTACCTAAATTGCTGAAAATAAAATCATGAATATTTACCTGCCCGTCATTAATCATTAACTGAAACAGGAAGAAACCGTGCTCATTCTCCGGTAATTCCAACGAACGTAAGAAATTTTTGAACAATGAAAAGGCCAATCCTTTTGATGTATCCTGTTTGGCTATGTCGAGAAAAACTACCCTTGATTTAATGGCATCTAACCGGGACAGGGCATTTTTTACAAGCGCTTCATCATTTATACCGGTAAACCTTTGAATAATTCTTTCCCTTGCAGGCGTACCTGCTATAATCCTGTTACTGATCATATAACCCAGCAACTTGCCAAAATAGGATTTACCTGATCCATAGAACCCTGAAATCCAAACGCCTGTTTCCAGAATATTGGAAGTGTAAATGGATACGAAATCAGCGTATTCTTTTGCAAGGCCGTCTGTTACAATATAATTTTCAATTTCAGACTGAATTTCTTTCTCTGAAATGTCTTCGAGGTCAATGACGTTTTTAATGTCTTCGCTAAGGTCAATGGTCAGTATTTCTTTAACTTTCATATGTTCATCATTCGTTAGTTAACAATCATGCACCTGTATTTTGAAGCAGGGCGGGTATTTAGAAACATGAGCTGATCTCCATCGTGAATAGCAGGATACAGAATGATCATGGGAATATTTGATTTCATTACGAGTTCGCTTTCCATTAAATGAATGTTCTCAATACCACTACCATTTAATGCACCTGCATGAATGAGTACTGGTATTTTATTGGCAGAAAAAGTAGCCTGAATAGCAGAAAGAATATGGCCATAAAAATCAGGACCTTCTTCTTCAACCGGTGCCCTGAAAACCTGGTGTACGGAACCCTTCAGTAATTCAAATGAATCTATTATGTACGCCCGGTTTTGTTCTATAAAAGAAATCAGTAACTCGTTTAGGTCAATAACGGAATAGTTATCCGTATTCATTTCCTTTTTGATTACCTTAATAAATTCATATTCCCTGTCTGGTGGACAAACTACGAGAATGGAATTACCCCCATTCGCATTCAACCGGATTTCCGATCGCTTTTCTGATTCTACTGTTCTTTTGACCTGGGCAATGGTATGTTCAGGATTTAATGACATTTTGATATATTTCGTTGTAAGAAATTAAAGGTTCGATATTAAGCCTGTCGCCGGTGTACACTACATTATAAAATTTGGAAAACCGCTTTTGCATCAGGCGATCAATGAAAGTTTGTTTTTCAATAAAACTATACCTGAACCATTTACTGTTTAATAGATTGCTGCTTTCGCTGGCGGCAACTAACCAATAAATATAGTACACAAACATTTTGTCGGTTAAATGCGGGTGACGGATGGTTTTTTGTTGTGAGCCGGTCATTAAGCCAAACTTCTTTAATAAAGTAAGATACTTGGATGCAGTAATGTTGATGGTACTTTCTGACCATTTCTTTAAATCATTCTCCGACTGTTTGAGTTCTTTCAGGCATGCTTCGGCTTCTTCTTTTCTCACTGTTACCCTTCCACTGTAAAAAGCTGGAAAGAATACATTTTCATTCAGGTAATAAAATAGCTCATTATTGTCTGAAGCATTCCAAAATAAAAACAAGAGGGCATCGGCGCTTATATTCTCTGCCTGAATGATACTTTTGAAAAGCAATTCAATATCCTTATTGCTGAAATGAAGAAGCGTTGCGGTAATGGCTTTTTCAAAGCGTTTTACAGACTTGTCCGTTTTAATGGCCGTACATGAATGAATGCCCCCCTTTGATTGGATTGAAAGCATGTTTTCCTTAATGAAAACATTAATCAGGTTCCAATCGGGCAGGCCACCGAGGATGTTTATGTCAGAGTTTATGTTCATTTATACTCTTTCTTCTTGGTCTTAATTATAGTTTCAGCTACTTCCATCGCCTTTAAGGCAAATTTTTCATCCTTAACTACTTCATATAGCTTATCGGCAAGCCACAGGGTTAATAGTTCTTGTTCTTCTACTTTATACAGCCTGGCAAGCTTGGCAAGGTGCGTTCTGCTAACGGGTTTGTCATTGCTCTCCATTTTGCTGATGTAGGCGGTATCAATGTCCAATTCAGCGGCTACCTGTCTTTGGAGCAGGCTATTCGCTTCCCTTAATTCTTTGAGTTTTTGGCCAAGCATTCAGATGGTGATTGATAATTGTCCTGCAATGGTCAAATATAGGGAAGAATAGGAATGCTAAACTATGATTTTCAGCAATAATTGTTTGGTTAGGGTTAGCCGGGGTAATGAGGACAAATTTCATCAGTTTAGGCAGCAATTTTTCTATTGGGTTGAAATTGGGTCCCATCCTTAAATGTTAGTAAACCAGGTCTCCAATACTCAAACTCAACATTGGGTGACAAACCAATGGCCTGCGTTAATTCTTCAATCATTACCTGGCTTACATATTGTTCGTTACCCAAAGTGGTAACGATACTATCATGAATGGTAAAAATTGGTAAACCGGGTTTTTCCCTGGCTATTCTCTTGGTTATTACTTCAAGAATGATATAGCTTTCTATACTCTGGAGTAGGCATGGTAATAATTCGTTGCCATGACGCTTTACCCTACGAAATAATTCGTAAACTGTAGGGAATAACTTTTTAAAGAGTCTTTTGGGCTCGGCGTCTTTCTGCCCCAAAAATCTGTTATCAGTAAATAGCACTTGAAACACCATTTTCTTAGCTTGCTCTCTTGTAATGCCATTGATCCCAAGGTCCTGTTCGAATGCTTTCATCAGATACTCATAAAATTCGCCTTTTGAAGCTATTTGCCGAAATAGCTGCAAGTCGCTCTCAGCTTGACTTTCAACGGATTTGCATAACATAATGTAAGAATCCATATTATGCTTTGCTTTAAATATTGTATCTATCTTAGCCTTTCCTATATCCCTTATATTCAATTTATTATAAGATGGGTATAGTTTGCGCCCCCAATTCCAAAACGATTCGCATAAAATTGCGGTGCTTAAATATGGTTGACTATTTTTAATGTCCACCGAAACCAATTGCTGCCCCTTAAACGTAATGCAATGTCTTATTTCCTTACGCATGTTCGATAATACGCTGTGTAACCGATGAACATTATCATCAATACTTAACGCATAATCGCCAGTTGATAAACGGCCTATATTAACTGAAGCTGACTTATACTGGCTGAATGGGTGCTTTTCGTTACCAAAACGATCCTTATCCCTGAAAGCAGGGTTATTACGTTTGCGGTTAAAATCTTCTAAAATAAAATCGAGTGCAAGGGTTTCATTGATTTGCAACCCGCTGTACCATTTAATCAAATGGGCGTATTTCTTCTTTTTTATGGGTGTCAAGGCCTGGGATTTTCGAAGCTTTTTTGATAGCCAAATATTTTCGACTTCTACACCCTTTATGTCTATTTCGGCAAAGTGCTTAGTAAACCTATAACCTTTGCTATGTTTAGGGCAATAGCTTTCATTCGATTCAAGAATTTTGGTAGCGATTAAATAGCGGAAATAATCCGTGTAATTCCGGGCAACCTTCTGAAGAAGTTTTGAATAAAGCCTTACATAGCCATCATCTGTAACAATTTCCTTATTACAGGCCGGCAGGGCTGAAATTAAATGCACAAAGTGCAGCAGGATATCCTTTTCAAAATTGTCAATACATGGAGGCCTTTCTACCAGTATCCGGTGGATATCAAGGTTTTTTGGAATGAAATGATACATATTATCTGGTGATTTATTATACTCGTTGTCATTGTCATAGTTTTAAATGGTCATTTTTAGATATAACACTACCTTATCCCATTTCTGGGATAATTTGGCATGGCGGCAATAGTTAGTTGAATTGTTGGTTGGGTTGGGGGATAATTCTACTTAGGCGGCATTACGCTTGTTCTTGTTCAAAACTTTAAGAACATCTGCGTTTGAATAATATACCGTACCACCCATTTTTGTGAAAGGAAGGGTTCCATTGATGCGTAAATTCTGCAAAGTGCCGGGAGAACAACCGAGCATCTTCATCACGTCAGTGGATTTAAGCCACTCCTTCTTTTCTTGTGCAGGGTTGAAAATGTTCCTGATCTCATCTATCAGTTCGTTTTTCAAGTCCTGAAAATCCTGTTTTGTTACTAATTCCAACTGCATTTCAATAAAGTTTATGCTACTAATAATAATTAGGTAAAATTAATGATATTTATGCCTTTTTTTAGCTAAAATCATTAGTATTTATTAACACCTTACGCTCATAAATGTGGATAAAACCATTGACAGTCAAGGGTTTTATCCATTTTAGTAGTTATTGCTAATAACCCGCTGCTCTCTTCTTTCCCATTTGATCGGAACTGAATTTCTGCTTTAGAATTGCCATATCATCACTGACCTTTCTATCCACGATTTTTGCATAATGTTGCGTGGTTCTCAACGACTTATGGCCAAGCATTTTGCTAACGCTTTCAATAGGCACGCCATTGGTTAAGGTAACGGTAGTGGCGAAGCTGTGGCGGGCCAGGTGGAACGTAATGTTTTTGCGGATACCACATACATCTGCAATCTCTTTCAAATAAGCATTCATCTTCTGATTGCTCAAAACAGGAAGCAATTTGCCTTTTGCCTGGCATTCAGGATGCTGCCGGTAATTTTCAATGATACTTGCGGCCATAGGAAGTATTGGAATACTTGACCGGGTATCTGTTTTTGTACGATTGATTTTAATCCACCTTTCGCCATCAATACCCATAATCAGGTGTTCCCTGCTCAGCTTTTTTGCATCGGCATAGGCAAGGCCGGTAAAGCAGCAAAACAGGAACACATCCCTTACATGGGCCAATCTGTCCGTGGAAAATTCCTTACTTGCGATGGTCTGGATTTCCACTTCGGTCAAAAATTCCCGCTCCACTTCCCGCAGGGTAATTCTATAATTGATAAAAGGATCGCTTTGCAGCCATCTGTTACCCAGGCAAATCCGAACAATCTTTTTGAAATTGGTAATGTACTTGATGGCTGAATTGTGGTTGCAATTTCTTACGGTTTTCAGGTAAAACTCAAACTCGGTAATAAAAGCATAATCAATGGCTTTCAGTTCGAGATCGGACACCCGGTATTTCCACTCAATGAAGTTTTTAATATGGGTATAGGCAGTGTTATACCTTTCAATGGTTCCGGCAGAATAGTCTTTGCCTTCGAGCGCCTTGATCTGCTTATTGTGATATTCAAACACCTGCAATATGGTTTTGCCCCTTTCTGTAATGCCAAAAAAGGCATTGCGCACATCTTCCACCGATGGCATTTTGCCGGCTTCAAGCAATTTCCGGTGATGCTCCAAAATGTTGAGCCGGACCGTGGTCAGGTAGGCATTCAGGTTTTTTACTTCTTCGGTGGTGCCCTTTGCCATACCGGCCTGGGCTATCCACTTGGCGGGTTCTACGCTTCGCTTGATGGAAAACTCACAGCGTTGGTGGTTAATGGTTAGCCTGGCAAAGATGGGAGCCTGACTTTTTGCGTCTAAACGCGACTTCTTTAGCTGGAAAGAAATGTGCAAACTTGTTGTCATATCTGGGTGATTTATTGGTTACAAATTACTAAAAATCTTGGAATTTTTAGCCTATTAGTTTTCCACAAAATGCAGACTGGACAAGGGTTTCAGCGATTTAGCGAGAACAAAATAGGTGATTAAATTCTGTTCTCGATTATGCACATATTATTTGGTAAAATTTGAATGATTTGAAGGGTGATTGAAAACAAAAATCCCCGCAAACATTGAATTTGCGGGGATCTGATGGTATTTAAAGTTGTACTTGGCGGAGAGAGAGGGATTCGAACCCCCGGAGGTGTAACCCTCAACGGTTTTCAAGACCGCCGCAATCGACCACTCTGCCATCTCTCCGCGGCAAATATATTGTCGCGAATCAAATCTCCAAAATATGTTTCCAAATTGACGTTTAATGGTTGATTGTAAAGGCCCTCAAATGATCCCTTTATTCCTGAGATAAATCTTTCCCCCGGCTGACTTAAAAAATAATTCTTGCCGGTAAGCTTCTGATTTGGTTTCGTTCTTTGAACTTACATTAAACCTCCCATCCAAAAGCCTATCAGGCGGGGCCCTGACAGCGGCGTATTGCCTCCTAATCCACCCACCCGCCTCCCACAGAGTAGGGGTGATTGTATATTTGTAAATACTTATCAACTTCATTAATTATTATGGTTACTTACTTCAACAGCGGGTACATTAAGCACAGGGGTCGTAACATTGGTATTATTTGGAGCGGAGAAACGGCACAGCATTTAATGGAAGAAAGGATAAAATCCCCCGGATCACATCCGCTTACACATACAGGGGTACAGCAGGTTGCCGGAAAAATTACAGAATGGAAAAACGAAAAGGGCAAAAGGTATTCAGGCAGCTACAACGATCATAAAACCGGGCACAGAATTAGGGTAATTATTGATGTTTACACTAAATTTGCAATTATTGTTTCAGGGTTTAAATTTTAAATTATGCTTCTTACTACTTCAAATACACAGGTAAAGCCTGTTGCCAAATCTTGGATGCAGAAATTAACCCTTTTGTTGGGTAGGGAACCTTTTTTGCCCGGCCTGGACTACAATGCAAAAATTCTTGACCTTCCAAACCGTGAAGCTTCGGCAAAAAATTTATTTCAGGGGCTTATTGCAGACCCTAAAGAGCTAAAGAAGGCCCAAAAGCTGGGTTTGATATAACTGTAAACTTACCTTTCATTGTCTCCAATATTGCGGCTTTGTTTGGCCGCTTTTTTTATTTCTGCAAATAAATTGGTACTAAATGAAATGCGTTGTTTGTAATGTTGGAGAAACCGCAACTGGGAAAGTAAAAGTTCATTTGCCATTACCAAATGTTTCTGGATTGACCGTTGGCAGTTGATTTTATAGCCTTCAAATGATCCCTTTGTTCCTCAGATAAATCTTTCCTGCGGCGGATTTAAAAGAAGGGATTTACCAAAAAATTTCGGCCCCCCGGATAAAATTTTTAGGATAAAAGATGGCTCAGGTATTGCAAAAAGTACGGTAAAAACCATCTCCGCCCGCCGGAGGTTGTTGATAATACTCAAATCCTTCCTTGTGGATGTATGGGTCAGATAATACATTAAGAAGCTTATGTAAAAAGGATAGATCATTCCCGATGGTTGCGGCTTCAAGCGCCTCTTCCACCAGGTGGTTGCGCGGGATAAAAGCCGGGTTTGCCTGCCGCATTAGTTCAAGGGCGGCAATTTCCGGCTCTCCGTTCAAAGCAAACCTTTCTTTCCATCGTTCGTGCCAGAGTGTAAATGCGTCCTGCCCGTATAACTCGTCATTAGGCACGGTTCCCCAGGAAAGATGTCTAAAAGTATTGGTGTAATCGGCACCTGTCATTTGCATCCATTGCAGCAGGTCGTTTATCAGCGGGATATCGCCGGGTTGTTCATTCAGCAGACCAAGTTTTTTTTGCATCATTTCCCCGAATTTTCCGGCATACAGTTCGGGGAAAGTGTGAATAACGGCTTTGGCTTTTTCAACAGCCTTTTCAGCTATTTCGTCAATCAGCGGAATGAGCGAACTGGCAAATACGGCAAGGTTCCATTGCGCAATGGAAGGCTGGTTGCCAAAGGCATAGCGCCCACCGGTATCAATGGAACTGAAAACGGTGGCCGGGTCATACCTGTTCATAAAAGCACAAGGCCCATAGTCGAAGGTTTCGCCTGCAATACTCATGTTATCGGTATTCATCACCCCATGGATAAAGCCCACGCGCATCCAATCCACCACCAGGCCGGCCTGTTTTTCCAGCACAGCTTTTAGCAGTGCAAGCGCAGGGTTTTCATCATTTGACAGGTGCGGGTAATGCCGCTCAATTACATATTGCAGGAATTTCAAAAAATCAGGTTTATCCAGGTGCCGGGAGGCAAATTCAAAAGTTCCTACCCGGATATGGCTTGGCATTATCCTGGTTAATACACCACCTTCCTGCGGCTGCTCCCGGTAAACCTGCTCACCGGTTGAAACCACGGCCAGGCTCCTCGAAGTGGGAATTTGCAGGTGGTGCATGGCTTCACTGATGATGTATTCCCGCAGGCAGGCGCTAAGGGTAGCGCGACCATCGCCCCGGCGCGAATATTGTGTTGGGCCAGATCCTTTTAATTGAATATCAAATCTTTGCCCGGAGGGAGAAAGATGTTCCCCAAGCAAAATCGCCCGGCCATCCCCAAGCATGTTCAGGTAGCCAAACTGGTGGCCCATATATGCCTGGGCAATCGGGCGAGAACCTTCGGGTAAAGCATTTCCGGCTAATTGTTCGGTGATCGCAGCAATATTTCCAGCGTGAATGTCAATCCCTAATTCCTTAGCCAGGGGGTAATTGATCAGCAATGCCCCGGAACCGGAAACCGGCGTTGGCAAGTTTCTGGAAAAAAGCACCTCCGGCAGCCCTGTATAGGAATTGGAAAACTTCCATCCGATGGGAGACAACACAGGAAGATCGGTGGTTGATGGCTTATTTTTTGCTGCTGAAGTGGTTTGCATAAAGATAAAACACAAAGGTACAGCGATGGTTTTGCGAGATGGGGAGAAGTTGGAAAATGAGCTATGCCCAAAATCAAAATCAATTCATTGGTAATGCTTTTATCTTTAGCCGGTGAACGATTACAACCTTCATCGTTTTAATGAAAACAGCCTGCTGGTTGAAATCCCAGGTGGTTCGCTGTTGGAAGCCAATTCAGCAATACATGTATTATATGCGCATCTTCAACACTGTGCAGGTTATTTAATGCGGGATGCCATGCCTGCTTATAGAAGCTTATTGGTAGTATGTAAAAACCCGGATTGCGTGGAAGAAGTTGAAAGTTTAATAGCCAATTATCGTAATATAAAACGACCCGGTATCCAGGGCTTAACCGGTGAAACGATATCTGTACCGGTCTGTTACGATCTGCAACTTGGCAACGACCTGTCTATTATGTCCGAACTCCATAAACTTTCCCCGGATGAAATCATCAGCCATCACCAAAGCATCACTTACCATGTATTCATGCTTGGCTTTCTACCCGGCTTCGCTTACATGGGCGAGGTGGATGAACGGATAGCCACTCCCCGTAAAGCAAAACCCGTACCTACCAAGGCAGGTGCAGTGGGTATTGCCGGGCGACAAACCGGTATTTATCCGCTTAATAGCCCGGGTGGCTGGCATATTGTTGGGTACACACCGGTAAAAATGTTTGATGCGGTAAAGGAAACGCCAGCTTTTTTACAGCCCGGAAACCTGGTAAAGTTTGAAAGTATCGGGCTGGAAGAATATTTGCAGTGGAATGAAACTGAAAACAAGAAAGGCAAATCATGAAGGTAATTAAACAGGGCATACTCGATACTTTCCAGGACAGCGGCCGTTTTGGATATGCGCATCTTGGGGTGGGGCAGGGTGGCTGCATGGATCAATATGCAGGACAACTGGCTAATATATTAGTTGGAAATCCCTCAGGCTGTGCTGTTTTAGAAATGCATTTTCCAGCGCCAATGCTGGAGTTTGAGACTTCGGTTACCATAGCTTTAACCGGGGCGGATTTTAATGCAAGTGTTGATGGAATTTCAATCCCCAATAACCGCAGGGTTCATCTTCCTGCCAATTCAACCCTTGAATTCAAAAGAAAAACCTGGGGACAACGGTGTTACCTTGCTGTACAGGGTGGGTGGCTGTTGGAAAAGGTTATGGGCAGTTATTCCACGCATGTAAAAGCTGGGTTTGGTGGTTTTGAAGGCAGGGCTTTAAGGAAAGGAGATTTAATACCAGAATTTCAATGGGATTCACCTTCAGGTGAATTCAGTAAGATCATGGTACCAAAATGGTTTGCTGGTTTGGCAGATTGGTATAATACGGACATTGTAAGGGTTTTAAAAGGGCCTGAATGGAATAGGCTGACCGAAGAAGCTATGCATTTACTTACAAATTCAACTTTTACCATCAGCCGGCAAAGCGACCGGATGGGATACCAACTACAGGGGTTGAAGCTAAAAAGGAAACTAACCACTGAATTATTGTCATCGGGTGTTTTGCCGGGAACTGTTCAATTATTGCCTGACGGGCAGCCATTGGTGTTAATGACCGATTGCCAGACGACCGGTGGTTATCCCAGGATATTGCAGGTGATTGAGGCTGA
>CAYUGH010000012.1:39278-43161 GCA_964444195.1 uncultured Chitinophagaceae bacterium | reverse complement strand
CCGATTGCCAGACGACCGGTGGTTATCCCAGGATATTGCAGGTGATTGAGGCTGAATTACCTGTGCTGGCGCAAAAGGGGGCAGGGGAGATTATAAAATTTGAGATTGTTGAAATGGAGGAAGCGCTTGAATTAAAGAAGGTTAGGATCAGGGATATGGAAATTTTAAAATCGGCTATTCAATTCAGGTAGTTTAAGAAGCCAATCAAAAAATGTGAAATTTTATCGGGAGATTATTTTTCGATTATAATACTTCAAATGAATTAAAAATCAATGTCAAATTTTTCAAATTCATTTAAAACCTGCATTGAGCTTTCTGAAACAATTTTGGATTCACTTTTGAACTGTTCAGCTAAAAGCTGGCGTGTATTTATTTTATTGAAATATTCAATGGCAATTGTGATGTACTTATCAATCGGAAGCATGGAAACCTTTGCCATTGATTCAGCTTGCCTATAGATTTTGTCATCCAATTTAAAAAAAACTTTTTTCATCGACTAAATTTCCAAACCTAAAGTAAATAAATTTGAAGGAAACCTATTTACAAATTCAGAAAATGACCATCGACCTCAATGCCGATGTAGGCGAAGGCCTTTCGACCGATGCAGGGCTTTTGCCTTTCATAAGCTCTGCCAATATTGCCTGCGGATACCATGCCGGCGATAACGAAACAATGCGCCAAACCGTAAACCTTTGCCTCGAAAATGGAGTTGCTATTGGCGCGCATCCTTCTTTTAACGACAGACCCAATTTTGGAAGAACCGAAATAAGCCTTCCGTTAAACGAAATTAAAGACCTGGTTTACAATCAATTAAATGCGTTACAAAAAGTTTGCCGGGAAGCTGGGGCTGTTTTGCATCATATAAAACCCCACGGTGCCTTATACATTATGAGCGCCCGCGATGGCAAATTGGCAAGAGCTATTGCGGAAGCGGTTTATGACTTTAACCCCAACCTGAAATTATTTGGTTTGAGCGGCAGCCATTCTGTAGCCGAAGGGGTAATGGCGGGGCTGACCACGGTGGCGGAGGTTTTTGCCGACAGAACCTATCAACCCGATGGTTCGCTTACCCCACGCAGCCAACCCAATGCCCTGATTTCAGATTATAATGAGGCATTGAATCAGGCTTTGATACTTGCCATTGAAAAACGCGTGGAGGCTACGAACGGAGAGTTTATTTCCCTGCAGGCGGAAACTATTTGCCTGCACGGGGATAGTCCCCAAGCCGTATCTTTCGCCCGGATCATTCACCAAACTTTCAGCGAACGTGGCATCATTATCAGGACTGTTTAAAAGATCAAACCGGTTTACCGGGGCTGCATTTTTAATGGCCACTGCAGCCATTGGGCCCGGGTTCATAACCCAAACAACCGTTTTTACCGGTAAATTATTTACCAGCTTTGGCTTTGCCATCCTTTGCTCCATTCTTCTCGATATTGTGGTTCAATTAAATATCTGGCGATTGGTAGCTGCTTCAGGTAAAAGAGCCCCGGTATTAATTAATGAACTGATTCCTGGGTTGGGCAGCTTTGTAGTAGTATTGGTTTCGCTGGGCGGATTGATTTTTAACATCGGAAACATTGCCGGGTGCAGTCTTGCTATCAATTCATTGTTTGGATGGTCGCTTACTACTGGGGCTATCCTAAGTGCTGCGCTGGCCATCGTCATTTTCCTGGTAAAAGAGTTTGGCTCAGCCATGGATGCTTTTACCAAATTACTCGGAATACTAATGATAGGGCTGATGCTGTATGTGGCGGCAACGGCCCATCCCCCGGTCGGGGCGATTATCAGGCATACTTTCTGGCCCGAAAAAATTGATGTTTTATCCATTATTACCCTGGTAGGCGGAACGGTTGGCGGGTATATTTCCTTTGCCGGGGCGCATCGCATGCTGGATGCAGGCGTATCCGGAAGGGCCAATCTTAGCGAAGTAAATGTCGGCGCCGTTACCGGAATCCTACTGGCCGGGGTGATGCGTATTTTATTGTTTGCAGCAGTGGCAGGGGTGGTGGCAGCAGGGGTTATCCTGCCTGAAGAAAACCCGGCGGCAAAAGTGTTTGAGTCTGCTGCGGGGCTTACCGGGCTCAGGATGTTCGGGATAATCCTTTGGAGCGCGGCCATTACGTCGGTGGTGGCTGCAGCCTATACTTCAGTCAGCTTTATGGCTTCCGTAAATGGTAGAATTCAAAAGCATCAAAGGGCTATCATTGTCGGTTTCATCATTTTATCCACGCTGGTATTTATGATTTCCGGCAGCCCAACCCTTTTACTGGTGAGGGCCGGAACCTTTAACGGTTTGGTGCTGCCGTTGGCATTGGGGGCTATGCTGCTGGTTGGGCATAAGTCAACTTTTGCTAATGGATACAGGCATGCAGGCTGGTTATTTGTGTCGGGTTGGATAGTGGTAATTGCACTGGCAATAATGGGTGTAAGGTCGGTTTGGCTGCTTTTATAATAAATAGATGCATGCTTTACCGCCCGTTTTCCCCCATTTACCGAGTTACAACCCTGTCCGGCATAATACAGCTTCCCCGGGCTCATAGCTTCCAATATTTTTGTATGGTCAATTAAAATAATAAAATCGATTGTATGGAAAATAAAGAATATACCACCCGCGACCGCCGCCGCGAACGCGAATACCGCATTGGTAGGCGCTCTAAAAATAACCAGGTACTTATTGGGGCGTTTATTATCGCTGTTGGCGTACTCATTTTGTTCAGGCGCATGGGTTTGCCGGTTCCTCATTGGTTGCTGAGCTGGGAAATGATGCTTATAACCATTGGTGTGGTTATGGGGGTACGGTCAGGATTCAGGGATATTAGCTGGATAATCCCCATCATCATCGGTACCATCTTTATCAGTAAAGATATTTTCCCTGGATTTCATTTGGGCAACCTGGTGTGGCCGGTTGGCGTAATAGTAATCGGGGTCATTTTTGTATTAAAAGGAAACAAAAGGCATGCGGTAAACAATTGGTTCGGTCCCAATGACCCTAACCCCGGGGGCCTCCCTCCGAAGGATGATTTTGTTTCCGGTTTTAAAAGGGTTGATCAGCCTTTGGAAGGAAGCGCTGCAACATTCAGCTCCGAACCGGAATTAACGAGCGAGCCAGGTAAATTTTCTGCTGATTACTACAATAATGATATGTTAGATTGCACCGCTGTTTTTGGTGGAGTGAAGCGTACCGTGGTTTCAAAGAACTTTAAAGGTGGTGAAATAGTAGCCGTATTTGGCGGGGCTGATATTGACCTGACCCATGCGGATATTAACGGCATTGTAAAACTGGAAGCTACCAATGTTTTTGGCGGAACCAAACTGATAGTTCCCCCCACCTGGGATGTGCAGAGCGAGATGGTTGCTGTATTTGGGGGCGTGGAAGATAAACGCCGTATTCAACCCGAAATGATCAACCGAAACAAAAGGCTCATATTATACGGAACAGCTTTCCTCGGAGGGCTTGAAATTAAATCGTTCTAAGATTGCCGGACTGATTTCCCAACAAACGAACCGAATCCATGGAAAGCCCGGTTTCACCTAAAATTATTATTGTATCAACCATTATTGCCTGCCTGTTTTTGGGTGGGCTGAATACTTATGTGGTGAGGCAGTATGGTTTTTCATGGAATATTGCTTTTAAAGATGCCTTTGTTAATGTACTTTTTTGGCTGGCCGGCGCGCTGGTGATTGGAAATACCATCCGTTTTTATTTTCCGCGGCAGAGCCGGATCGTTTTTTTCCTTGGGCTGATCGTTACACTGACCGCTGTTTGGGCCACGTTTTCGGGGTTAGTGCTGCATATTGTTCAAAAGAAAATATTGTCCTACTCCCACTTTTTTGAATTATCACTGCCTGTAAGGGTTTCTTTTACCTTATTAATTTTTAC
>CAYUGH010000012.1:0-39178 GCA_964444195.1 uncultured Chitinophagaceae bacterium | reverse complement strand
ACTTTTTTGAATTATCACTGCCTGTAAGGGTTTCTTTTACCTTATTAATTTTTACGGCAGTAGCTATGATATTTGCCTTTTTGTACACCCTGAATGACCAGCAAATGGTTGAAAAAAGAAATGTGGAAGCAGAGCGATTATCGCGGGAAACCGAATTAAACAACCTGCAGGAAAAACTTCATCCCCATTTTCTGTTCAATAGCCTCAATTCCATCAGCGCGCTGGTAGCCATTCAACCCGAAAAGGCTCGGCAAATGGTACTGCAATTATCCGATTTTTTACGCGGCACGCTCAAGCGGGAAAGCACTGAATGGATAACCTTAAGCCAGGAACTCGAATACCTTTCGCTTTACCTCGACATTGAAAAAGTGAGGTTCGGTCACCGGCTGCAAACCGAATTTCAGGTGGAACCCGGTACCGAGGAAAGGAAACTGCCGCCCTTTATTTTACTGCCGTTGCTTGAAAATGCCATTAAATTTGGTTTATACGATACGCTTGGAGATATTAGTATTGTATTGAAAGTCAGTGCTTTAGATAATATACTAAAAGTGAGTATTTCAAACCCGTTCGACCCATCTACCTCTGGTAAGGTGAAGGGCACCGGCTTTGGCATAAAATCGGTTAACCGCAGGCTTTGTTTACTCTTCGACCGTACGGAATTGCTCACCACCAATATTGATGACCATACCTTTACCACCACCGTTTTAATACCGCCAATTACATGATCAAAGTAATTATTATAGATGATGAGCCGCTTGCCCGGTCCATTGTAGCCGAGTTTCTTTCAAGCCACTCCCAATTGACTATTGCCGCCGAATGCGGGGATGGTTTCCAGGGATTAAAAGCCATCCAGGAGCATAAGCCTGAACTTATTTTCCTTGATGTACAGATGCCCAAGATCAATGGTTTCGAAATGCTGGAGCTGATTGAAGACAAGCCGGATGTGATTTTCACTACCGCCTTCGATGAATATGCCATTAAAGCCTTTGAAAGCAGCGCCATTGATTATTTATTGAAGCCATTTTCAAAGGACCGGTTCGATAAAGCCATCCGGAAATGGGAGCAGTGGCGGCAAACCAAACCGGCGCCGGCAGCGCCAAAAGATTTCGGTTCGCTTGAGCAGCCGGTGCAGCGCGAAAGGGTAGTGGTAAAACATGGCGCGCTGATCAAAATTATTCCTGTGAACGATATTGAATACCTTGAATCGGCAGATGATTTTGTGAAAATCCATACCCGTGAGGGCGCTTTCCTGAAAAATAAAACGATGGGGTATTTTGAGCAAACGCTTGATAATGGGCAGTTTGTGCGTACCCACCGTTCGTTTATGGTGCAAATAAACCAGATTACCCGTATTGATCCCTACGAAAAGGATAGTTTTGTGGCGGTGCTGAAAAACGGTAAAAAAATCCCGGTGAGCCGTTCGGGATACCCCAGGCTCAGGGCGGTGCTCGGACTTTAATGGAAAAAAATACCAGGAAAACTTTAGTGGTAGTTGGTGGCGGTGCAGCGGGGTTTTTTTGCGCGGTAAATGCGGCAAGGCTGAATCCCAACCTGCAGGTTATCCTGCTCGAAAAAACGGGGAAACTGCTTAAAAAGGTAAAAGTTAGCGGCGGCGGTCGTTGCAATACTACCCATAACTTATTCGATATCAGCCCGTTGGCAAAATGCTATCCAAGGGGCGAAAAATTTCTGAAGAAGGCATTTCACCATTTTTATACTGCCGATACAGTAGCCTGGTTTGAAGAAAGAGGCGTAAAGCTGCATGCCGAAGCCGATGGCCGGATGTTTCCCCTTTCGAACAACAGCCAAACTATTATGGATTGTTTATTGCAGGAAGCCGAAAAGTACCGGGTAAAGATTGAGATGCATACCACTGCAGCTCAATTTGGGCTTGCCGGGGATATTTGGGAATTAAAATTAACTGATGGGCGACTAATGAAGGCCGATTTTGTATGCATTGCTACCGGAGGTTTCCCAAAACAAGATCAGTACAATTGGATCATACAATCAACCGGGCATTCTATTGAAGCGCCTGTTCCTTCGCTTTTTACTTTTAATACACCGGGGCACCCGATTACCAAACTGATGGGCATTGCATCAAAAGCCAGGTTGAAAATTGCGGGTACAAAATTTGAATCGCAGGGCCCGGTATTGATTACGCATTGGGGATTAAGCGGCCCTGCCGTGCTCCGTACTTCGGCCTTTGCCGCACGCGAATTGGCCGCCTGCCATTACCGGTTCGATGTGTTTGTAAACTGGCTGCCTGCCTTTAATGAAAACAGTTTGCGTGAAAAGATACTGGAGTACCGGCAACTAAAAGGCAATAAAAAAGTGATCAATACGGAATGGGTCGAACTTCCTGAAAGGCTTTTTACTTTTCTTTTGGCTGAATGCGATATCAGCGAGGAGCAACGGTGGGCCGACCTTCCGGCAGCCAAACAAAACCGCCTGGTAAAAGCCCTCACCGGTTACGGGCTTAAGGCCAGCGGAAAGACCACTTTTAAGGAAGAATTTGTAACGGCAGGCGGCATTGCGCTGGCAGAAATTGACCCGAACACTATGGAAAGCCGACTAAAGAAGGGACTGTATTTTGCGGGTGAAATAATGGATGTGGATGGAATTACAGGCGGTTTCAATTTTCAGCATGCCTGGACCTCGGGGATGGTGGCGGCAAGGCATATTGTTTCCGTTTGCTGATTCAGGCAGGGTATTAAATTATAAAAAATAAACATCTAAACCGTGGTGTCTCAATAACCTAATTTTTTGGCCCGGTTTGCATCCCTGCTTTCACGCAAACGTTGCCGGGTTTTAGCTTTCGGTAAAAAATCCTCAAAGTTTGCAAAACGATCAACTTTAAGGTTATGTTTCCTGTTTTGCTTGCAAACTTTCGGTTACCTTTGGGCGGCCTCATACACTTATTAATTTTTTCTTTTATAAATAGATATATCCATGGGCGTTATTAAAGACAGATTTAAGGCAAAAGCAGATGCAGCGGCAGCCGAAATAAGGACGATGCTGAAAGAGCATGGTGGTAAAAAGATAGGTGAAGTTACCCTTTCACAGATTTACCAGGGTATGCGGGGAATGACCGGCCTTGTTAGTGAAACCTCGCTGCTCGACCCGCAGGAAGGGATCCGTTTCCGTGGATACTCTATCCCTGAAATAAGGGCACAATTACCCAGGGTAGAAGGTGGCACAGAGCCAATGCCCGAAGGGCTTTTTTACCTGATGCTGATTGGTGAGATGCCTACCAAGGAAGACGCTGACCATGTGACGGATGTATTTCAACGCCGCAGCCATGTACCCAACCATGTGTTCAAAACCATTGATGCGCTTCCCAACTCTGCCCACCCCATGACCATGTATGTTACCGGGGTGATGGCCTTGCAAACCGAGAGCATTTTTGCCAGGAAATATGCCGAGGGGATGGCCAAAAAGGACTATTGGGATGCCACCTTCGATGACAGTGTTACACTACTTGCCCGTCTTCCAAGGATTGCCGCCTATATCTATCGCAAAAAATATTGCAACGGAGATGATATTACCCCCGATGGAATGCTCGATTGGGCAGGAAACCTGGCGCATATGCTTGGTTTCGAAGATATAAACTTCAAGAGGTTGATGAGGCTGTACATGACCATCCATGCCGACCATGAAGGTGGAAACGTAAGCGCCCACACCACCCACCTGGTAGGTTCGGCGCTTTCCGATCCTTACCTGGCCTATGCAGCCGGCATGAACGGGCTTGCAGGGCCTTTGCATGGGCTGGCCAACCAGGAAGTGATCAAGTGGATATTTGAAATGCAGGATACATTGGGAACCGACCTGCCCACCCACGACCAGATTGAACAATATGTGCGGGAAACACTTGAAAAGGGCAAGGTAGTACCGGGTTATGGCCACGCCGTTCTCCGGCAGACGGACCCTCGTTTTACCGCCCAAATGGATTTTGGCAAAACATATATGCGCGATGATAAGCTTTGCCGTACGGTTTGGAAAATTTACGAAGTAGTGCCCCCCATACTTGAAAGCCTGGGAAAAGTGAAAAACCCATGGCCCAATGTGGACGCACATAGCGGCGCCTTGCTGGTGCATTTCGGTATGAAAGAGTATGAATTTTACACCGTACTGTTTGCCGTTAGCCGCGCATTGGGTGTGTTGGCTAATCTTTGCTGGTCAAGGGCGCTTGGATTCCCGCTTGAAAGACCTAAGAGCGTAACAACCGAATCGGTGAAAAAGTGGCTGAATGGGGAAGAGGAGATTTGGGGAGATTAATTCCTTGTAATATATATTTTATTTGAAGCTCCGGGGGTTCCGGGGCTTTTTTTATACTTTTTTCAACTTTTCCACAACAATAACTAAAATCCTCCCTGAAAAATATGGGCAGCGGTAATTTTGCCGTTATTGAAAAAAAATGAGGACTATGAAAAACCTGGTTATTGGAGTTGTTTTTGTGTTTTTTGCATGCGCTGCCAAAGGGCAGCAGTTGGGTATCCGCTTTGGGGATGTTGCCGGTGGTAGCGTGGCTGTAGATGCCTTGTTTGGCGCCGGAAAGTTCAGCCGGATACACGCTGATCTCGCATTTGGTAATAAAGGTGTAGGCATTGAAGGAGTTTGGAACTTTCTGTACAGACCACTGGGCGACGAAGCATTTTACTGGTATGCGGGTGTAGGGGCAAGTATGCGGATCGACGAGAATGATTTTCTACTTGGTCCCAACGGCGAAATTGGTTTGGAGTACAAGTTTAAAACGGTTCCCATTTCGTTGAGCGCTGATTGGAGGCCAACATTCTGGATAGTGGAAGATACCAAATTTAATGCCGGTGGATTTGGTATAAATATCCGCTACATATTTGGAAACGATAAATAGGGCGCTGTTCTAAAAGAAATAATTGAAAAAACAATATTCTTGACCGGGAATCGAATTCTCTTTCGTAATTTGGTTGTACAAAAATCATGGTTATGAAAAGAATAGTACTTATTGGCCTTATTCTTATTGGCTCTTTTTCTGCTAAAAGCCAGGAAGTAGGTGTTCGCTTTGGCGAAGTAGTAGGTGGGAATTATGCGGTTGATGCGCTTCTTCCGCTGCTGCGGGGAAATAAACTGCATGTGGATGTTTCATTTGGAGACGCAGTTGGGTTGGAAGCATTATGGGATTTTATTTATCGCCCCATCGGAAAATCATTTAGGATTTATGGCGGTATAGGCCCATCAGTTGTTTTTGATGATAAAACCCTTTTTGGCCTAAGCGGAGAAGCCGGGCTGGGATACAAATTCAAAGCGATACCTATTTCAATCAGTGGCGACTGGCGCCCCACCTGGTGGTTTGTTGGAGAATCTGAATTTAAGGGTGGCGGTTTTGGTTTTAACGTCCGCTATACCTTTGGGAAAGGCCAGGAATAGGCCCAATTCACCGGTCTTTCAGTACCGTAAATTGAATGTAAATTAAAAAATGTAAAGCCATGCTAAAAGGCTCAGGGGAAAGTATTTTCAAAAGGTTCCTGGTTGGATTGATTGTATTATCAGCTTTACAGGTAAATGGGCAGGATTCGATTTCAACAAAAGAAAGCAAAAAATCTATTTTCAAGGATACCCTTGACGGGAAATTTGATTTCAGCAGGTTTTTAATTGACTATAAGGGCTTTATCCCGGTACCTATGATCATTACCGAGCCTGCCCTGGGTGATTTTGGCATGCTGATGGCTTTTGCGTTTATAACGAGGCAGGAAGCCCCGCCCGGCGTAAAATATGTAGCGCCCGATATTACTGCCGCAGCAGCCATGTACACAGCCAATGGGAGCTGGCTGGTAGGCGGAGGGCGAATTGGCAGCTTTCCTAAACTAGGAATAAAGTACCGCGCTTTTGGAGGGTATATTGATATGAACCTGGATTTTTACAGGGATATAGCGCAAAAGGGGGAACAGAAATTTGCCTTTAACATAGATGCCTTTCCCGTTATGCTGAATTTGAGCAAGGAGCTGGGAAAATCGAATGTTTATCTCGGTCTTCAATACCTTTTTGCCAATACCAAAGTGAAACCCAAATTTGAAGATAATTTACCAGATGTTTTTCCTGAAAAGGACATGAAGAGCGTAAATAGTTCTGTTGGGATTTTTATGGATATTGATAAGCGGGACAATTTCTTTACGGCTTCAAAAGGGTTCAGGGTGAATACCCTGTTTTCTGTAGATGATAACTGGACAGGCAGTGATTATGAGTACTCAAAGCTGACCGGTTTCCTGCATTGGTTTTTCCCCATTCAAAAAAAGTGGACGAGCGGGATCAGGTTAGATGCCCAGCAAGTGTTTAATGAGCCGCCCTTTTATTTTTTACCGTATGTAAATATGCGGGGCATACCGGTAGCCCGCTACCAGGGCTATACCACAGCGCTTATTGAAACCGAGCAGCGCTATGATCTTAACCTAAGGTGGAGCGCGGTTGGTTTTGGCGGGCTTGGCAAGGCCATTGGTAAAAACCAATCTTTTGGCGATGCCGACTTAGTGTACAGCGTTGGCGGCGGATTTCGCTACCTGATGGCGCGTGCCTTTGGGCTCAGGGGTGGCATTGATGTTGCTGCGGGTCCGGGTAATGTGGGATGGTATATTGTTTTCGGGCATAGCTGGAACAAGTAAAATAATCCCGAATATTTTTTGAAAGATATCTTTCAAGCCCCTACATTTGCAGCCCGTTTGGGGGAATTAGTTTTCTCAAGTTCTTATTTTATGGGGAATTAGCTCAGCTGGCTAGAGCGCTTGCATGGCATGCAAGAGGTCACCGGTTCGACTCCGGTATTCTCCACACAATTAACCGCCTTCGGGCGGTTTTTTTGCTTTTTGAGGTTTCAAATCGTTTACTTTGAAAAGTTTACTATTCCTGTGCATCCAAAAGTATTCGCTATAATATTTGTTTCTATCCTTGGACTTCTGTTTTCCAGGCCATTATTTTCCCAATCTACCTGGGATACGCTTTTTCTTAAAAACGGGCAGGTGGTTTATGGAACACTCAAGCAAATTACGCTTGGAAAGGTGAAATTTGATATGGAGGGGCTTACTGAAACCACGGTAAAAATGAATAAGATACAAACTATTCATGCTACCAAAAGGCTTTACCGGATTGAAACCATCACCAACCAGGTATTCTTTTCACTGCTTAAAAAAAGTGACCGCGATGGGTATGTGCAGGTAGGCGATTCTACAGGCGGGGCGGAGGTTCCTTTGGATTATATAGGGATGGTAACCTACTATTCTTCCAAAAAAAATTTATTTGAAGGAAATGTTTCTGCCGGATATAATTTCACTAAGAGTAGCGATATAGGCCGGTTTAACCTGGATGCCACCCTGAAGTATATCATGAAAAAAGTAGTTATTGCAAATACCACTTCGGCCATAGTTACCCAGGAAAATGGCCATTCTTACCGCGACCGCGAAAATGTACTTTTTTCAGGAACATACTTAATCAATTCTGATTGGAAAGCTATAGCCTTATTGAACTACCAGCTAAACCGGGAGCTTGGTTTGCAATACCGGTTCCAGGAAGGGGCTGCAATGGGTTACAATCTTCTCTCCACAAGCCATTTGCGTTTTGGGGCAATTTCGGGCCTGGTGGTAAACCAGGAAAAAAGCTATGAAGGAACACATTCAAACTTAACAATGGAAATACCTGCCATACTAACTTTTGATTTTTTTAAATTTCATAAACCGGAGATCAGTATTGCAGCGGATAGCTACTTTTATTTCAGCCTCACAGAAGCGGGCCGTATCCGCCAGGATGGTGAATTGAGGTTCGACTGGAAAGTGATTACAGATTTTACCATTAACCTTAAATTTTACTACAATTACGACAACAAACCCTTATCCGGACTGGGTTCCAGTTTTGATTACGGTACCGTATTCGGGATTGGCTACAAATGGGATTGAAAAGTTAGGGGAACATCAAAGACTTAATGGGATGCAATGTTCAAACGATTCAATGTTTTTCGAAAGCTAATTCCCGGGAAAATGCAGAACCATAGAATAATTTGTTCAATTTATATTAAAATATCGCTGAAATGCCTTTTAAGGGAAATTGCCAGCTAATTTGCCGGTCTTAAAGTATCTGAAATTGCAAAACTGGCTAAGTCAATTAATACTCGTATCATTTTTGGTAGCTTCCATCGGAGTTTGTAAAGCGCAATCGGGCCTCGACACGCTGCTTACAAATCACAGGGCACAGGATGTCCGTGAAAAAATTCATATTCATTTTGATAAAGGCCTGTATAACCCAGGGGAAACCATTTGGTTTAAGGCCTACCTTTCTTCCGGAAGCCGCCGCTCTGAATACAGCACAACATTATATACTGAAATACTGAACGATAGTGGGAAGGTTTTAAGCAAAAAGACATCACCTATTGTATTTTCAGGGTCAAGCAGCCATTTTGAAATACCCCAGAACTATAACCGCCAAAGCCTGATTTTTAGAGCATACACGGTAGCTATGCTCAATTCCGATACAAACTTCCTGTTTGCAAAAGCGCTAGCCATTGTCAACCCAATAACAGGAAATCCGGCAATTGAAAAGGATTACCAGCCTTCTATTGCTTTTTTACCAGAGGGGGGTGATATGGTAGCGGGATTAAAGGGCAATGTTGCATTCAGGTATGCCCTGCCCGATGGAAAGCCGATGAATATTTCAGGCACGATTATAGGCTCGAATGGTGCTAAAATGACTGATTTTCAATCGATTCATCATGGGATGGGATTTTTTTCCTTATTGCCCGAACCGGGGATTACCTATACGGCATATTGGAAGGACAGCATGGGTAAAGAAAAAAGCCAGGCATTGCCAATGCCATTGCAGGAAGGTATTTCGCTACAGATTACCGACCAGTTGGATAATATATCCGGATTATCGACAGGTAAAAAATTTACGGTAACCCGTTCTCCGGACGACCTGGAACCGTATAAAAAACTGATACTGGCTGCGGTAATGAATGGCGAGCTGGTATATGAGGCGCGTTTAAACCTGACCGCACGCAATTCCGTAAGTGCTGTTTTGCCCACCGATGAATTAGAATCCGGTATTATGCAAATCACCATTTTTGATGCAAATATGCGGCCAATTGCCGAGCGCATTTGTTTTATAAACAACCATAATTTCGAATTTGATGCAGATACATGGATAGCAGAATTAAACCTGGCCAAACGCGCGCTGAATGTGGCCGAAGTAAAAATTTCAGATACCATTGCGGCAAACTTATCGCTTTCCATTACAGATGCAGATATGGACATGCCGGCAGAAATGGAGGATAACATTTTAACGCATACCTTGTTTACAGGCGACCTCAGGGGTATTGTTTACAAGCCTTATTATTATCTCTACAGTACTTCCGACAGCGTTTTACACCACCTTGACCTGGTGATGCTTACCCATGGATGGCGACGGTATAATTGGGAGAAGGTTTTTTTGCCTGATTCGGTGCCTCCGCAATATGTGGAAAATCAATATATTTCTATTGATGGCCAATTAACCAATAGTAATTCGAACAATAAAAGTGGATTGGAGTTGGTAGGTTTTATAAAAACCGGCAATTCCGAACAATCAAGTTTAGTGATGCTTCCAATAGAGCGGAACGGCCGTTTCAGACAGGATGGGCTTTTTTTCTATGATTCTGCCAGTTTACACTTAGCCTACAACGATAAAAAGCGCATTTTTGATCCCACTGACGTATTGATTTCCAATGGATTATTGCAGGCAAATATCAGGGAGGGCTTAACGCAGGCTATTATTCAGAAGCCTGACAAGGCTAATGTAGCCCTTATGCAAAAAAATATTGCCAACAATAAGGAGTACCTGAAAGTAAAGGCAAAACAATTTGCCAATGCCCACGAATTAGCAGGGGTAACAGTTACTGCAAAAGCAAAAAGCAATATTCAAAAGATAGATGAACGTTATACAAGCGGTTTATTCAGCGGGGGCAATGCTACACAATTTGATGTGGCAAACGATCCATTAGGATCCTCCAGTTTATCGGTTTTTCAATATCTCCAGGGTAGGGTGGCAGGGCTTCAGATTACTGGTGCCGGACCAAATGCAACCCTTTCCTGGCGGGGTGGCACACCAGGGCTTTACCTTGATGAAATGCAAAGCGATGCAAGCATGATAGGCGGCATCAGCATGGCAGATGTGGCCTATATCAAGGTTTTCAATCCCGGATCCAGCTTTGGTTTCAGAAATGGAGCGGGTGGGGTTATATCGGTATATACCCGTCGTGGAGATGATATGTCGGCCAATACGCCTTCGCAGGTGGGACGGATTTTGCTAAACGGGTACTCAGGCGTTAAGGAGTTTTATGCCGTTGATTACAGCAAACCCTCACCTGATGATTTTTACGACAACCTGGCAACTACGCTTTACTGGGATCCTAATATATGGCTGGGTGATAACAAAAAGAGGAAAACGATAAAGTTTTACAATAATGATTTTACCCGTCGTTTCCGATTGGTATTGGAGGGAATTGATGCCAATGGGCTCCTTTTGCATGTTGAAAAGGTAATTTCAAAAGACTAAAACGTATATGCGTGATTGAATATTTGAATACCTTTATTATTCATTATGAGAAATTTAATCCTCCCGCCATTTCTGGCATTTTCCATAATAGTAAATGCCCAGGATACACACTACCAGTTTAACCAGTTTGGCACAAGATCTGCCTTATTGGGAGGCGCCGTGGCAGGTGGGGTAAAGGACAATACTGCGCTTTTTTATAACCCGGGTAGCTTTGGATTTATTGATACCGCTTCCGTTTCCATTAATGCAAATGTGTACCGGTATGAGAATATTAACATTCAAAATGCCATTGGCCGTGAAAAGGACTTCAAAAACTCAAATTTTGTATCGGTACCCATGCTAATTGCAGGGTTGCTTCCTTCAAAAAATCAGAAGCTAAAATGGGGTTATGGTCTTTCCTCACCAGTTGATTTTTCTTTTTTTGGTTCGGGAAGGGTTGATACAAGGTACCCGATTGTTGACGATTCAGAAAGCCCCGGAACGGAGGCCTTCATTGGCCAAACGCAGGTGGAAACAAAAGTGCGCGAAACTATGGGAGGGATTGGGCTGGGATACCGCCTGTCCGAACATTGGTCCATTGGGCTTACCAACCAGTTTGTATTAAGAAACCAGGATTATACGGAGGTAACACTGGCACGATTCACCTTAAACCAACCCGGCAACCCGCTTATCAGCAGCAATATCTGGAAATCTTTTAAATACACCGATGTCCGGTATTCTGCAAAAATTGGGCTGGCCTATTCAGGCGACAGGTGGGATGCCGGTTTAACTTTCAACACACCAACTGTGCATTTATTTGGCAATGGCGATGTTTCGGCAGATGTAACGGCTAATGATATACTGGTTAACGGCAGCCGGATTGATGTACTGGCGTCGGACCAGCAGCTTAAGTTGAAAACCCATTACAAATCTCCATTTAAAGTGGGTGGCGGAATTAATTTCCGTTCGGGGCCAAAAACCTTGCTGGCTGTTTCGGCAGAGTATTGTGGCAGTGTTGAAATTTATGATATCATGCGGGCCGCACCTGCTGCATTTGTTCGCCCTCCTGAATTGTATGAAAGCCTGGGGAGCGATGAATTTTTAAGGGTAAAAGGCGGGGCAAAGCCTGTTTTCAATATGGCGCTTGGCTATGAGCATACATTGAATGAAATGGTGAGTATCATGGCGGGTTTGAGAACGGATAACAGTTGGTTTGACACTACTATAGTTGATACCCGGGGTATAAAGCCGGATATTTCAAGTTGGGATATTTATCATTTTACCGGTGGTGCGTCTTTCAAAAAAGGCCGCTCCACTCTTAGCATTGGCCTGCTGTTTAGTGCGGGCGCCGATAATGAATACAAGCAAAGAGGTAATTTAAGCAGCCCTGACGAAGGAAATTTTTTACAGGGTCAAACCACCATTACCAAAGCCAGGTATAATTCATTCGGGATACTGCTTGGTTTCAGCTTCAATTTCAAGAAATTTTAATAATCTTATCCAGCTAATTTAGGCTATGTTCAATTTTGCATCGCAGGAATTATTGATCTTCTATACTACTCCTGTTTACATTTTCATTATCCTGTTTGAAATAATTGCCGGGAACCTGCTTAACCGGCAATGGTACACGCTGAAGGATACTGCACAAAATTTGTACCTGATGCTATTGAACACAGGCTTTGATCTGATTGTGCGAACAGGTTATGTAATGATACTTGCTATTTTTTGGCAACATGCATGGTGGAAGATTGAAAGAGGCTGGGCGTATTGGTTTTGGTTGGTTATTCTAATTGATTTTATGTTTTATTGGATGCACAGGCTTGAGCATTCTGTTCGCTTGTTTTGGGCAGTGCATGTCACGCATCATTCATCGGAGAAATTCAACTTTTCAGTGGGTTTCCGCAGTTCGGTGCTCCAGCCTTTATACCGGTTTGTTTTTTTTATTCCGCTGGTGCTTTGCGGTTTTCATCCTGTTGATATTGTTTTAATGTACAGCGCCAGCCAGATTTGGGGTATATTGGTTCATACCGAAATGATAAACAAACTCGGATGGCTCGAATATTTTTTTGTAACGCCATCACACCACCGGGTACACCATGCCAGCAATCCGCTGTACCTCGATAAAAATATGGGGATGTTCCTGATCATCTGGGATAAAATTTTCGGGACCTTTCAGCACGAACTTCCGTTGGAGGAATACCAGCCCATCCGGTATGGATTAACTTCTTCAAAAAACCTGACGGCACCTTTATCGGTTGTTTTGCATGAATGGAAGGATATGGTTGCCGACCTGAAAAAGGAAATCAGTTTGGGCGAAAAATTGAACTATGTTTTTGGACCCCCGGGCTGGAGCCATGATGGCAGCAGGCTTACCAGCGCTGCGTTGCGGGAGCTTGAAGGCAATGGAGTTGCGGAACTTTTCAAGAGTGGATATGCTAAACAAGCTAATGGGCAATCCTCCATCAGCAAATAGGTTTCAATTCGGTATTTTCGCCGACCAATAAGACGGAATAAATATGAGCGAAGAACGAAGTCTGAATTTTATTGAAGAAATAGTTGAAAACGACCTGAAGGAAGGAAGGGTAACCCAAGTCCTTACCAGGTTTCCCCCTGAACCAAACGGGTACCTGCATATTGGCCATGCTAAAAGCATTTGCCTGAATTTTGGCCTGGGCATTAAATATGGTGGTAAAACAAATTTGCGATTTGATGATACCAACCCGGTAACCGAAGAAACGGAATACGTGGAAAGCATAAAGGCCGATGTTCGCTGGCTTGGCTTTGATTGGGCTAATGAGCTGTATGCCTCCGATTATTTTGAAAAGCTGTATTTGCTTGCTGAAAAACTGGTAGAAAAAGGCCTTGCCTACGTGGACGACAGCACAAGCGAAGACATTGCCGGGCAAAAGGGAACACCCACCCAACCCGGGCGCCGCAATGCTTTTGCCGAAAGAAGCCCGGAAGAAAACCTACAGATATTCAGGGATATGCGTGCCGGCAAATACCCCGATGGCAGTAAAGTGCTTAGGGCAAAAGCCGATATGAGCAGCCCGAACATGCTGATGCGTGATCCCATTATTTACCGTATTAAGCATGCCCATCACCATCGCACGGGCGATGCCTGGTGCATTTACCCTATGTACGACTTTGCGCATGGCCAAAGCGACAGCATCGAAGGCATTACCCACAGCATTTGTACCCTTGAATTTGTGCCGCATCGCGAGCTATACAACTGGCTGATTGATAACCTCGGAATATTCCCGAGCAGGCAGTATGAATTTGCGCGGTTGAATATGACCTATACCGTGATGAGCAAACGAAAATTGCTTCAACTGGTGAATGAGGGTCATGTGGAAAGCTGGGATGATCCCCGGATGCCAACCATCAGTGGCATGCGCCGCAGGGGGTATACCGCCAAAGCCATCCGCGATTTTTGCGACAGAATTGGCGTGGCCAAACGGGAAAACATGATTGACCTGGGGCTGCTCGAGTTTTTTGTAAGGGAAGACCTCAATAAGACCGCGCTTCGCAGGATGGCGGTCATGGACCCGGTGAAGCTTATCATTACCAATTATCCGGAAGGTTCATTCGAAGAATTACCTTCCGAAAACAATCCTGAAATGCCAGAGACCGGCAACAGGATGCTTCATTTTGGCCGTGAGCTTTGGATTGAACAGGAAGACTTTATGGAAACCGCTTCCAAAAAATGGTTCAGGCTTGCACCCGGCAGCGTAGTTCGGCTGAAAAGCGCATATATAGTAAAGTGTACCGGGTACGAAAAGGATGAAAACGGCTACCTTAAAACGGTATTTGCCGAATATATCCCCGAAAGCAAAAGCGGTAGCGATACCAGCGGCATCCACGCAAAAGGTACTATTCATTGGGTATGCGCAGATCATGCGGAAACTGCCGAAGTGAGGTTATATGACCGTTTGTTTACAGAAGAAGATCCTTCTTCAGAAATAGGCGACTTTAAATCCTACATCAACATGGAAAGCTTAGTGGTTATTGAAAAAGCTTATGTTGAAGCTGACCTTCTATCCGCCCAACCCGGTGTAGCGTACCAATTTTTACGAAAAGGGTATTATGTGCTGGATGGCGTTCATTCAAAAGAAAACCGGCTTGTTTTTAACAGGACGGTTACGTTGAAAGATACCTGGGCTAAGGAGGCGAAGAAGGGGTAATCTTTTAAAATGAAGAGGAACAAAAAACAAAATGGCTTCCAATCATTGGAAGCCATTTTTATGAAATAGAAGAACTGTATTAATTAAACAAATAGCGGAAACCTAACTGAATACTATAAGTTGTTCCTGTAGAAATTAAATCCTGGTAAGGGGCTGTAATTGGACCATTATCAAAGGTGGACATCCGGAAGGTAGGAATGCCCTGGGCATCCACACTTACTACCTGTAAAGGATTACGTAAAGTGGTTTGCTTGCGAATTCCCCAATCTTTATTCAACAGGTTAAGGAAATTATAGCAATCAACAGAAAACTGAAGGGTGTTCTTAGTTTTCCCTATGTTAGTGAAAATGTCCTGAAGGAACCTTGCATCTACCCGGTTAAACCAGGGAACAAGACCACCATTTCTTTCAACAATATTGCCGCGTTGTTTTTTTAGATACGGGCTTGCCTCAATAAAGTTTTCAAGAAGGTCAGCCATTTGGGCAGCCGAAACAACCTGCCCGTTTGGATAGGTGAATCCAGCCAGCCTTATTTCACTTGAATTACGGGCATCTTTCGGAACGTACATGAGATCCTGAGTATTTCCATCGCGGTTTACATCACCATTATAAATATAGCTGATTCGGTCAACCGCACGACCATCGTAGAATAATGAAACGGTAGTGGCTAAATGCTTCAGGTATTCTTTCCGATAAGTAATAAAACCTACAAGACGGTGTGGAATGGCAAAGGATGAAGGCGCCATTTCAAAATCATTCAGGGTATTTGAGGTAGGGTTGTTAATCCAAACTGAGGCGGCCTGCGAACCGGGATTTGCCGTTACATCAGCAGCATTTGCAAAGTTGTAGGCTAATGACGCGCTTAAACCATTAGAGAATGATTTCTCGATCTGAGCTGTAAAACTCATTTGGTAGCCCTTATTGGTATTATCCAACACTATTGCCTGAGAAGTAGTTTCATTTACCCTTCGAATAGCATTTGAAGTACCTGAAAAGCCTGTTCGGGTAGCAGAACCCGTAGTAATAACTGCGTCAGGTGTTTTTTGGTTTGCATTGTACATGTAGGTAGCATTCATGTCCTTTGTGTACATGCCTTCAAGAGTTAGTTTCCAGGTCTTATCAAGCTGGATTTCAGTCGCAAGGTTCATACGGAAAACCTGAGGAAATTTGAAATCAGGATCGGTAAACACAACATCAGTTGAAGGAGTAGTACCAACTTTAGTAGGAAACAAATTAGCTGGCAGGCTTGCATTGTAAAAAGGATTATAAGCTTGTCCGTTTGGATTAAATTTATAATTACCTATACTACTCGCGTTGTCAATATAATTAACTGAAGTTGAATATTGG
Source organism: uncultured Chitinophagaceae bacterium (assembly GCA_964444195.1). Lineage (GTDB taxonomy): Bacteria > Bacteroidota > Bacteroidia > Chitinophagales > Chitinophagaceae > Phnomibacter. The sequence goes on along the minus strand of CAYUGH010000012.1, from coordinate 23,124 downwards.
TACATACCCGAGTTAGTAGGGATATTTGTTAAATAAACAAATGGAATACGGCCGGTAAAAATCCCTAAACCACCGCGGATGATTTTGGTTTTATCCCCTTCTACATCCCACCGGAAACCTGCCCTTGGTGAAAGCAATATTTTTTCAGAAGGCCATTTTCCGGTTGAAAATTTAGCAGGATTGCCACTATTGTCAAGGTATGACAATGCGCTATTTGCTGGATTTTCAAGCGGTTGCTCCAAATATATAGGACGATCGGCTCTGATACCGTAAGTTACTTTAAAATTAGGGTTAATCCTGACTTCATCCTGAATATAAGCCGCTAACTGCCCGATTTCTAACTGTGCTGAATAAACCTGGTCTTGCCCCTGAATCATAGAATAAGTAATAGCAAATTTCATGGGGTTGGCATTATTCACAAAATCATCTACAGACCGGTACAGGTAATAACCCTGAGAGCCGCGCATAAACATATTACCTACTTCCTGGTATTCATAGCTGGCCCCAAGGGTTAAAGTATGCTTGCCAAAGGTTTTGGTAAGGTTATCAGTTACAGTGAAAATGTCATTAATTACACTATTACTATTTCCGTTAAAGGGCTCATTCCCCACACTTATATAATTTCTGTTATCGGAACCGTTCAGGATATCTACAAAGGGGAAAATGGCGCCCGGTCGCAGTTTGTCACTGGAAGTTTTGGTTTGAGTAATTAAGAATTGGTTACTCGTCCTGTTGTTAAACTTACTATTCAATTCAAGAGAAGCTGACCGAACAATGTCATCTTGAACATAAGTTGTTCCAGAGAAGGCCATTGCGGTTTGGGAAAACTTATTACCATAAACTGCACCCTGGGCTCCACCAAAAGTACCCCCAATATTACCACTGCTTGATGGTTGGAAGTCCTGCTGACCCTTGAAATCACTATATTTTAGCGTTAGTTTATGCTTGTCATTTATGTTCCAGTCCACTTTAGCTAAAATTTTCCTATTCTCGTTTTTAAAGGCTGGGAAATTGTCATATACACCAGGGTCAAAATTGAAGGAGCGAACATATTGATCTACTCTTTGGAGATCCGCTACAGTTACATTACTTACATTACCTACACCGGAACCGCCGGTTGGCGTCCAGGTAATACCAGAAGCAGGTGGCTTTTCTTCCATTTCGGCATTTACAAAAAAGAATAATTTGTTTTTGATGATCGGCCCACCTAAACTTCCGCCAAAAATTTTGGATTGTGTAGCCGGCTTGGCGGCTTTTTGGTCTCTCACTTTATCGCCTATCATTTTATCATTCTGCCAAAAATGGTAAACAGTACCTCTAAAAGTATTGGTTCCGCTCCTTGTAACAGCGGCAATATTAGCTCCGGTAAAATTTCCTTGTTTTACATCGAAGGGGGAGAGGTTAACCGAAACCTGCTCAATGGCATCTAATGAAATGGGATTGTTTCCTGCACCAGGTAAAGGTTCTGTGCTTAAGCCAAAGTTGTTATTAAGGTTGGCGCCATCAACAGTAATGTTGTTGTAACGACCATCCCGGCCACCAAAGCTATTGCCTACCGCTTGTGGAGTGAGCCTTGTAAAGTCAGTAATGCTCCTTGAAATAGTTGGTAAGGAATTGATCAGGCGATTGTCTAACACGGTGGAGGCGCCATTTTTTTCAACAGCCCCTCTTTTTTTGCTCCCTGTTACCACTACTTCAGTCAATTCTGCTTTATCTGTTTCCAATACAACCGACAGGTTATAAGCATCCCCCAATTCCAGGTATATATTCTCAAAAAAAATGGGCTTCTGGCCTACAAAGCCAATTTCTACTTTGTACGGCCCTCCCGTCCTCATACCACTCAGGCTATAACTGCCTCCTTTTTGCGCAATAGTACTATAAACCGTTCCGGATGGGAGGTGGGTAGCTTTAATGGTAGCCCCAGCCATATCAAGTCCTACCGAACTGGTGACACTACCCGTGATGCCACTACTGGTAACCTGGCTATAACCCAATGAGGCTAGCGCAGCCAATAAGACAAAAAGTGAAAAGCGTAAAGTTTTTCCTTTCATTTTCATAAACATTTAGTTTCGATTGCAAAGAAACAGCAACATAGCGATATAGTCTTTGGTTTATGTTAACAAATTATTACCCTGAATGGCCGGTTTTCCACAGTTTTGCAACCTTTTGGCCCTTCAAACTGTACTTTTGCTGATATTTTAAGATTTTACATGCTCAATACTATAGAAAGCGCTATTGCAGATATCCGGAATGGAAAAATGGTGATTGTGGTGGATGATGAAGACCGCGAAAATGAAGGGGATTTTATAGTGGCTGCCCGCCATGCCACGCCTGAAGTCATCAATTTTATGACAAAATTTGGCCGGGGGCTGGTTTGCGCTGCTTTAACTGAAGAGCGATGCCGGCAGCTTGAATTGCACCCGATGGTAATTTCAAACACCTCGATGCATGAAACCGCATTTACCGTTTCGGTTGACCTGCTTGGTCCCGGTACAGGTACGGGAATTTCGGCGCATGACCGTTCGAAAACCATTATGGCGCTCATTAGCCCGGCTACCAAACCTTCTGATTTAGGGCGTCCGGGGCATATTTTTCCATTAAAGGCAAAAAACGGCGGGGTGCTTCGCCGCTCGGGGCATACCGAAGCTACTATTGACCTCGCAAGACTGGCGGGTTTGGAACCGGCAGGGGTGCTGGTGGAAATTATGAATGAAGACGGCTCGATGGCCCGTTTACCCCAGTTGGAAGAGATTGCCCGCCAATGGGACCTGAAGCTGATTACCATCAAAGACCTGATTGAATACCGGCTACAAAGGGATAGCCTGATTGAAGAAATTGTACAGGTTGAAATGCCAACCATGTATGGCAATTTCAGGTTGGCCGCTTTTTTAGATAAGAGCAATGGAAACGAGCATTTGGCCATTATGAAAGGCGCCTGGCAAAAGGATGAGCCGGTACTGACACGCGTGCACAGCAGTTGCTTTACAGGTGATATTTTGGGCAGCCTGCGCTGCGATTGCGGCGACCAGCTTGCCTGCGCGCTGCAAATGGTAGAAAAGGAGGGCAAGGGCATCATCCTGTACATGAACCAGGAAGGCCGCGGTATAGGGCTTACCAATAAGCTTAGGGCCTACAAGCTGCAGGAACAGGGCGCCGATACGCTTGAAGCCAACCTGATGCTTGGATTGCCCGCCGATGCGCGTGATTATGGGGTGGGCGCACAAATTTTAAGACACCTCAATGTTACCAAACTCAGGTTAATGACCAACAATCCAAAGAAAAGGGTAGGACTGATGGGGTACGGGCTTGAGATTGTGGAAACCGTGCCACTCGAAGTAATCTCCAATCCCCATAATCATAAATACCTGCTTACAAAAAAAGAAAAAATGGGTCATGCGTTACCTGGTTTGGTTGGAACCCTCCAATAACCTTAATTTTAGACCCATGAAAATTAATTTTAGACCCATGAAAATTATTTCAGGGTTATTGGTGGCTGGTCTTTTTTCGTTTTTCCTGCCCCGGCAAGCTTATTCCCAGGGAGTGGCTATCAATGCCGGCGCTCAGCCGGCCGATCCCTCCGCACAATTGGATATTTCATCGCAGCAAAAAGGCTTACTGATACCGAGGCTTACGCAAACTGAGCGTGGTAATATCACGCTTCCGGCCAAAGCCTTGCTTATTTATAATTTAACCAATCAGCAATTCGAAGTAAATACCGGCACGCCGGCCCAACCTGCCTGGGAGGCCATTGTTACTTTTCAATCGGGTAATTTGCAAAATGGTTACTGGAAACTGGGTGGCAATTCGGTACCGGCTGAAAGCGGAAAAATTGGCAGTGAAAACAATAAACCATTAGAATTGATCACGGGGAATATGCTGCGGTTGTATATTGATACATCAGGTACAAGGATCGGCATTAATACAAACAGCCCCAAAGCCGGTTTGCATATTGCTACAACTGATGCGTTGGTACTACCCACCGGTACCACGGCCCAACGCCCCCCGCAACCGGTTGTCGGGATGATCAGGTTCAATAGCGAGACCGGGAAACTGGAAGGATATACTTCGGAAGGCTGGAAATCATTACAATAATTATGATGTGTAGGATTATTACTGTTCTGTTTTTGTCAATAGTTGGTTTGGTAAATCCATTAAGGGCCCAGGAGCAGGGATGCACCGATCCGCAGGCCCAGAACTATAACCCGCAGGCTACCATAAATAATGGCAGTTGCACCTATGCCACCCAATCCTATACCCCGGCTCAAAGTTTGGTGCTGCCCGATGCATTGGTTGAGCTTAGCGGCATGGTGTACTGGAAAGGATATTTTTGGGGACATAACGATGGGGGTAACGGCCCCTGGTTTTATGCCATAGATACGCTGACAGGCGTGGTGAAAAAGGTGATCGGGCTAACCGGCGCTGCCAATGAAGATTGGGAAGAGATGGCACAGGATAGCTCGAACATTTATATCGGGGATTTTGGAAATAACGCCAATGGTAATCGTACCAATCTTAAAATTTATATAGTTCCTAAAGACCTGATCGATGTTGCAGGCGATACGGTTAAGCTAAGCAGCAGCCAGTATTCAATCATCAATTTTTCATACCCCGACCAATTGAGTTTTGCGCCAACCGGTGGTAATAAAACAAAGTTTGATTGTGAAGCCATGTTTTTTCACCGCGGCAGGTTGCACCTGGTAACCAAGAATTGGATCGGAAATTATTCGGTGCACTACTCATTACCAACTTTACCCGGAACTTACTCCGCCACCAGGCATGATAGCCTGAATACGGCCGGTTTTTTGATAACCGGGGCTGATATAGGCGCCGAAGACCAGATCATGCTGACTGCTTACAATGCAGGCGGGGCTTGTACCATGTATCTTATATATGGGTTTGATACCAGCGCTAACTATTTTCAAACCGGGAATAAAAGAAGAATTAACCTGCCCTCATCTCTTTCCATAGGGCAACTTGAGTCGGTTTGTTATATCAACGGGATCAGGGGCGCAATGGGGAGTGAAAAATTCCAGGTCTCCATAATTAATGTGGCTCAGAATATCCGCCGGTTTACAACCAACCAATGGGTAATTGACCATTATAAGCATAACAGCCCGGTATTTGCCGAAGCGGGAATGATGAGATTTAATGCAGAAACCGATACATTTGAATATTATAATGGGTACCAATGGCTGGCCATTCCAAATGACTGATCTTTTGAATGAATAGCCTTGCATTGTAAGGATTGACCTTAACATGATTATTTTTAACCTACATATCTTTTTATGACAACTTTCAGGTCGGTGATTACAGGCTCCGGTTGCTTTATACCGGAACATGTGAAAACGAACAGGGACTTTACCCACCATGATTTTTACGATGATAACCATGAAAAGATCACCAGCCCGCCTGATTTGGTTGTTGAAAAATTCCGCCAGATTACCGGCATTGCCGAAAGGCGTTATGCCGACGCTGAACTAAACTCTTCTGATATTGCTTATGAGGCTGCCAGGGCAGCTATTAAAGATAGCAACGTGGACCCCGAAACGCTTGACCAGATTATTGTGGCACACAATTTTGGCAATGTATTGAAGCATACCATTCAAACCGATATTTTACCTGCTATTGCCAGCCGGGTCAAGCATTCTTTGGGCATAAGGAACCCTAATTGTGTTGCCTACGATTTATTGTTTGGTTGCCCGGGTTGGCTCCAGGGGGTCATTCATGCGAATGCCTTTTTTAAAGCAGGCATTGCAAAAAAGGCACTTGTTGTTGGCTCCGAAACACTTAGCCGCGTATTGGATATGTACGACCGCGATAGCATGATATTTAGCGATGGCGCCGGCGCTACCGTACATGAGTGGAGGGAAGTAGAAGAAGCCGGACCGGGACAATTGAGCTTTAGTGTACAATCGCATTGTAACGAGGAGGCATATTATTTATACCTTGGCAAATCCAACTTTCCGGGAAGCGATCCGAGGATAAGGTATATAAAAATGAAAGGGCGGAAAGTATATGAATATGCCATGCTGCATGTTCCGGTTGCTATGAAGGATTGCCTTGATAAAGCAGGTGTTGGGATTCACGATCTCAAAAAGGTATTCATTCACCAGGCCAATGCAAAAATGGATGAGGGTATCATTAAGCGATTGTATAAGCTGTATGACCTGGATGAAGCCCCGCACGACATAATGCCCATGAGCATTCACGAATATGGCAATAGTTCGGTGGCCACCATCCCCACCTTGTTTGATAGTGTAAAAAGGGGAGACAAGGAAGGCCATGCGCTTGAAACAGGCGATGTGATCCTGTTTGCATCCGTTGGGGCAGGAATGAATATCAACGCGGTTTGTTACCGGATGTAAAATATTCATCATGGCATGCTTACAAGGGTAGCTCCATTTTCCATTACCGTTAATGTATGCACCATGCCCATGCGTAATGCCACATTTTCGGGTGAATGCCCCGATGGAAAGTTAAAGGCAACCGGAAAATCATAGCCGCTTATTCTTTCAAAAATAATTTCTTCAAGGGTTTGCCCAAAAGGGATAACGGTATCTTTCATATCGGTAAAGCTGCCCAATACCATTCCTCCAATATGTTGAAGCTTACCGGCCCTGTCCATTTGTAAAAGCAGCCTGTCAACATGGTACAGGTATTCGCCAACATCTTCAAAAAACAGGATAGCCCCTTTCGTATCAGGCATCGAAGATGTGCCGATGAGATGTACAACTAAGCTCAGGTTACCCCCAATTAATTTCCCTTCTATGGTTCCTTTCCGGTTAAAGGGATGCGGCCTTGTATGGTATTCAAGCCTGCCGCCTTTTAACGCTTTTTCAAGCGTTTCGGTAAATTCATCCGTTCCATTGGCATCGGCAAAAGCGCCCGCCATGGGTGCATGCAGTGAAGCTGTGCTTAATTCTTTTTCAAGATGGTTGTGCAGAACGGTTACATCACTATAACCAATGATCCATTTTGGATTTTTTTTAAAGTTGCTCCAATTCACCCGGTCGATTATCCTTGAAGTTCCATAGCCGCCTCTTGCACAAAGAATGGCCCTTACTTCAGGGTCATCCATCATATCCTGCAGGTCGGCTAATCGTTCCGCATCGGTTCCCGAAAAATAATGATGCTGACGGCCAACCGTTTTTCCAATCTTTACCCTGAAACCCCATTCCTGCAACACTTTCACACAGGTACCGGTTCTCTCTTTAGCCATAAAGCCTGCAGGGCAAATCAATCCAACGGTATCGCCTTTGTGCAAGTAGGGTGGAACAATAATCATAATCTTTATAACGGTAGGTTCGGTAAGCTTTCAATAGGGGCGGGGATGGTGTCGTGACCGTAGGGTTCGGGTAAAAAGGGTTGAAACGCATTAGGTTCTGCCAACATGCATTCGTCGGGGGAAACATTCAACAGGTACGGTAAACCTAATTTTATGGCCAGGTTAGGGCGTTGATGTCCTGCGGGGAACCCAAAGCACACGGGGTAATCATACTCCTTTACTTTTTCAAGGATAAGTTCTTCCATACTCATCGTAAAATATCCCGTTTCATCATCCCTGGTCTCTGTAAATCCGCCAACTATCAATCCCGCAAGCTTATCCAGTTTGCCGCTTCGTTTCAGGTTCATCAGCATACGGTCAACCGTATATTTAAATTCGCTCACATCTTCAATAAAAAGGATCTTATTATCCGTATCCAATTCGCTTGCACTTGCCTGCATGGCACAAATAAGGCTCAGGTTTCCACCAACCAACAATGCTTTGATACTGCCCGGACGATTTAGGCTGTTTGGCTTCCATTTATACAAAATGGGTTGTCCTGAAAGTATTTCCTTCAATGAAATCTCTGAAAAATCTTCTTGCGAACCAAAACCTAAAGCCATTCTTCCATGAATGGTGGGGATACCATAATTCCTGCTGATATGACAATGAAAGGCAGTGATATCGCTATAACCAATTAACCATTTCGGATTCTTTTTAAATCCATCCCAATTTATTTTATCCATCATACGCATGGTACCATATCCACCCCTGCCGAAAATAATGGCCTTAATAATCGGGTCATTCAGTTGTCGCTGAAAATCTTCAGCTCTTTCCTCATCCGTACCGGCAAACCTGTTCCAATCCTTACCAATGGTATTGCCAATCTTTGTTTTATATCCCCATCGGGCCAGCATAACCTCGGCATACTTTGCATCTCTAATATCAATGCCACCGGCAGGGCAGGTAATGCCAATAAAATCACCGGGCTTCAGGTATGGAGGATGTGGGACAAACTTTTCAGGAGGGTCGGGTGCAAATGCCAGCAACGAGGGTGAAGCTGCCACCATGGCGCCTACCGATCCAAATTTTTCAAGGAAATCCCTTCGCTGCATATTGCAAATTAAATTCCAAAATGTCAAATTCCAAAAGTCAAATAACGAATAACAAGTAAAAAATAACGAATAACAAGGATAGGAACTTAAAACCCACTCACAAACTCAATTCACTACTCACCATTCACTTATTGACTTATTCACCCATTCACTACTCACCATTCACTTATTCACTCATTCACTTCCCCAACCTTCACCCTAACCCCCTGGCTATGGCTGCTGAATTCAGGCGCATACATGCATTGAAGCGTTGTAATGCCATTGCTGAAATCGCCAGACAATGTAGTTCTGAGTTCATATTCAAAAACATAAGTACCCCTCGGCAAATACCCGATAAAGAAATTGCTGCTCGCATCTTTGGTGGCTTCATAATAGCCAAGCCCACCTTGATATTTGTAGCTGCTAAGCACATTTAACGGTTCAAAACAGCTCGCGCGCATATCTTTCAGGTGAACATATTCGAGGTTGCGGTCGCTTTTAATTTCTACCCTAACTTTTACACGATCGCCAACTTTAAGTGAAGCTCCTTCTTTCAATATTTCAAGCACCGGGCCACGGTCGGTATTACGCTGAACATATAATTCCTTTTTAATTGAAACCGGCGATCCGGCGGTGGTAATTTTATCAAGGTCTTCAAAATACTGCCAGTATATAGCGCCCCATGAAGTATTACCAGATTGGTTTGTATTGTCCTTTTTTGAAGCTTCTAACTGAACCTTTATTTTACCCATGCCAGGCGCAATCTTTTCTTTACTTACCACTTGCTTAAAGTACCCGGTTCCGGCTTCGGTGTTGTCATTGTTCGCGCTGCTCATTTTATACCCGCCCAAATCAATGGTTACGGTACGCTCTTCACTCAGCCAATCTGTACCCCGCATCAATAGTGCGTAACAGGCTTCGGCCGTGGCTTTGGTGGTTTTCCAGTTTGTGGTTTGCTTTTGCCTGAGCAACCAGGTTTTCAGGTCGTCAACCCGTTGAGCGTTGTTTTCTATTTCATGGTAAGCTTCCATTAAAAGTGCATGGCTTTCAATGGGGGCCTGCCACCAATACCATCCAGGATTGTTGAATTCTTTCCAGTACATCCCAAATTCTTCATTGTTAATGCTAAATTCGGTAAGCGAAGAAAGGATTGATTTCGGCGTAACATTATCGGCCCCGCGATGCAGTGCGAGCGCTACCATACCTTGCTCATATTTGCCAAGTCTTGTCCATAATGATTTGGCCTGCCCGGTAAAATAAGCCACCGCTTTTTTCGAACTTTCTGCAACCTGTATTTCAGGATAAAAACTCCGCATATACAAATACTGGATGGCAAAGGAGGATGGCGTTAACGTATTCATTTCCACCTTGCTTTTCAAGAGTTGCTCATATTCCTCCTTTATCCGCGCATCGGCATAAGGAACGGCTTTTGCAACCAGGGTTTTCAACACCTGCTGCTGTTTTTCGGGCCAGGCATTCAGTTTGCGCAAATGGCCCATCCCGGTAAGGATGTATTGGGTCATGTACCGGTCGTCGCGGCCACCCTTGAACCAAACAAAACCTCCGTTCGGGCTTTGAAGTTCCTTTAGTTTATTCATGGCGCTTTCGGCTTCATTGTTCATACGTACCAGGTCGAAAAGCAACCCGATATTCTTCTTTTGCTCCGCTTCGTTTTTGGCATCCATCACCCAGGGTGTTTCTTCCAGCAGCGCGCTTTTCAATTCAGGGTTCTTTTGCAGGTTGCTCAACAAGGCATCAGGTGTTTTATTTTTCCATGATTCAAAAATGGCTTTAATGCGTGGTGAACTGTTGGCTATTTTGCCTGCGAGTGCATTGGCGTAAAAACGGTTCCAGGTTTGTTCGGCACAATCGTATGGATACTCCATTATGTAGGGAAGCGATTGCACCGCATACCAGGCAGGATTGGTGGTGTATTCTACCGTCATGGAGTGATTGTCGAGACTACCTGATTGTTCCCCGGCAGTTGTCATATCCATAAAACGCTGCCAGGTAAAGGTTTTGCTGTCGGTGCCACGCAGGTTGAGCGGGAAACTTTCGGTTACCAGCATCCGGTTGGTGAGTACAGGCAAGGCCATTTCTTCACCATCCCCGGCTTCCAAACCTCCCCCGCCTGGGGAGGCTTTTGCCACCACCCTGTACACTACGGCATCATTAAACTGGAAGGGGATTTCAATCGGGAATTTCAACGCTGTGCTTTGACCTGCAGCCACTGTAAAATATTGATTGGGGAAAACATTCTTAAACCAGCCATCCACCGGTTGCATAGTGCTTGCATTCAGCATTTCAAGTTGGGCCTGCCCGGTCATTTCCTTATCACCCAGGTTGCTGATTTTTACACTGAATTCCATCTGGTCGCCCTGCCTGAAAAACCTTGGAGCATTTGGAATGACCATCAGTTGTTTTTGGGTAACAATGGTTTTGGTGGCCGAAGCAAATCTTGCATCGGTGGTATGGCCAAGCAACTGAAGTTTCCATTGGGTAAGCGCTTCGGGCATGGTAAAGCTGAAACTGATATTGCCCTTGTCGTCGGTTTTCAGGTCGGGAAAAAAGAAAGCGGTTTCATTGAAGTTTTTGCGGATGGCGACTCCTGTATTTTGTTCCTGATTCGGTTTGTTATTTTCTTCAATACTACCTGCTTTTGAAATATTTCCTGCTTTATCGGTTTTAAAGTTAAAATTTATGAATCCACTACTCGCTTCATGTTCAATATCTGGTACTTCTAAGTTATATCCTTCTACATTTACGGATTTGGTTACTGCACTTTGCATAACCTCCACTCCCGGCGCCCTTCCACTCAACATCCGGTATTGTCTTTCATTTCCATAATATCCTCCAACAGATATCAGCCCTTCATACCTTTTGTCAAATCCCTTGTATTCATCATACCAGGTTTTCTGCCTGGCATTTGCCTGTTCAAAATTTCTGCCGGCATCCCAGCGGTCGTAAAAAGTATTATTGGTCCAGGGATTTACCTTTTCCCAGGCATGCGGGGCAAACTGATCGAGCGAGGCATCATACATGCCGGCCAGCATTTCAACAGCAGCCTGTTCGCCTTTGGCGCCGCTTATTTTTACGGTCCAGGTTTCGTTGTCGCCGGGTTGTAGTTTATCGCGGAAGGTTTCAAAACTAATGTTAAGCTCCTTGTTGGTCCAGGGCACATTTACCATCCAGCTTTGGGTATATACCCGGTTGTTGTACACCATTACCCTGTTTACCAGGTAGCCGCCCCGGTCATTTTCCGTGGCATTAAAACCGAATTGTTGAAAACCTTTGCCGGTATTCAGATATTCGAAAGAGCCCTGGTCTTCACTGATAGATGCCAACGGCTGATTTGTTTTTTTAATGGTCTGCTGTACTACAAATGCATCAGTGAGGGTAGTGCCCTGCCAGAAAATAGCTTGTTGCCCGGGTTCAACGGTATTTTTTGAGGAATAATCAACGAGGTAAGATGGCGCGGGAAGCTGGCCGGATTTGGTATCGAATATGGCGATGAAATCAATGGTTTTTACTTCTTTTCCATCGCTGTCCACCGAAGTAGCTTCGATCCGGTAATAACCTGGGGCCAAAGTGCCGGGCTTTATTTGAAAGGCAGCGGCAGTTGGTGTTTTCAGCGAGGTGGAAACCACTGTTTTGGCTTCTTGCCAATTCCGGTAATCATCTTCATTGGCAAATGGATCGTTTGGAAACCATTTTTCAAATTCTGCTTTTGTGTACACCGAAGTGTCGGGCGCATCCCAAAGGCGTTTGCGCAGCATCCGGCCCGGGTTTTGAAGTGCTATGACCTTCAACTTTACCTCCGATGGCTGTGGCTTGCCATTCAGGTTGGTGGTTTCAACGGTAATTGCAATCGTGCTATCGGCCGGGCGCATCAATTGGCCGCCGGTATTAAGCGACAGGACGAGTGATGTATAACCCACGCTGACGGTTGTTTCTTCAGACCGCACCTCTCCGTTGATATCGGTTACCACCGCTTCAATGGTATAATCAAAGCTGGGATCAAGTTTTGCATCAACACTCAAATCGGGTATGGCTGTAAAGCTGATATCAAAGCTTCCATCGGGTTTTGTAACGGTTGTGCCGTTGGTAATCTCCATTTCATCGCCGTTACCCCTGGGAGGCCAATACCCGCCCCGAAAATACCACGGGTACAAAAACCGGGTGGCACGTTTTACACGGTAGCTAACCTGCGCGCCATCAATATTGTTGCCCGCATAGCCTTTCGCTATGCCCTGCACGGTGATTTGCTTATTAAGTGTATAGCTCCCTTCAATGGGTTTGTATTCCACAAAAAACTTAGGCCGCTTATATTCTTCAACGCGGATGGTTTTGTTCCAGGTGCGGTTGTCTTTTTTTATTTCCAATTGAAAAACACCTGTAAGCCCCGACATAGGTAACAGGAAATTTCCATTGAAACTGGCGAACTCGTTGGGGGTGAATTTGAGCGAAGCAACCTGCTCATAATTGGCATTCCTGAGGATCACTTCCACATTTTCAGGCTTAAATAATTTGGGTTTGCCGTTTTGCGCATCCTTGGTAAGCCCAATGGCTTTAAAATAAAGCGTTTGGCCGGGGCGGTAAATGGCCCTGTCGGTAAAAAAGTAATAATGTGCCTGGTCGAGTTCGTATTGTTCGGCAGTTTTATCAGGTGCGCGATTCCCTGAATAAGTTCTTTGCATGGCATCTGCCATAAAGAGGTAATCGTTTTTGCCGGTTATTTCCAGGCGCATCTCGCCATAATATCTCTGCCCATCATTCAGCGGTGTAATTTGTGTATACCCGTTTTTATCGGTAACCAACTGTTCGCCTTTGGTCATAACCGTACGGCGTTTGTTGTAATCGTACCGGCTATACCAAACCTGCACTTTTGCCTCGGGCAAGGGCTTACCGTTATCGCGATGCAACACAAAATAATGCTGACCCGATTGTACAAAACTGATATTGCTAACATAAGTCAGCGCAGCAGCCATTTGGTTTTTGCCGGTTGAAAAAGATTCATCGGCAGATGCCAGCAGCAGGTAACGGCCGTTGGGCAAACCATCTATTTTTACTTCGGCGCTATGGCTCCTGTAATCTTTGAACAGTGGAACATTTTGCTTCCAGCTTTTTAAGGGGGAAAGCGCCGTGATCCTTGCCCAGTAAGCTTCTTCATCTTCGTTATAACTATCGTCTTCATTATAGGAAGGTGATAATTTTACTATCCGAAAATATACTGTTCCTAATGTTTTGAAACTCAACAATGCCCTGAAAGGCTTATTGATAACATTCACATTCTCCACCTGCACAGAAAGCGATGGCTTCTTTATTTCCATCACCAAATTGCCTGCAAGGATGCCGCCCTCGCTCTTTGGAAAGGCTTTATTTACCTTTTCGGCATATTCCAACGCAATGGCCAATGCCATTTTATCTTCTGCTGTTCCGGTTGCCGGATTGTAGTTATCGCCCTTTCCTTTCCACCAGCGTGCCAGCAGGTAACCGGCCTGCATGGCCTGTTCATTTTTTTGGTATTGGGTGTAAATATGTTCGAGCGCTTCTTTGTAAAGCTGTTCCTTTCCCTCAAATTCTGCCTTTTGATGGGCAAATTGCACCCTTGCTATATCTACATCAACCAGGGCGTCCGGCTTTTCATCTTCTAGGTGAAAACGCAATAATTCCTGGTACAGCTTAATAGCTTTTAAACTATGGCTGCTGCTGTCCTTGCTTTCATATTGCTGCTTAATGAAGACTTTGACGGGGGCAAGCGAAGCCTGATCCGGCACAAAGGCATATACAGGTTTGGTGATCTCACTTTCATCGTTTTTCCAGTAATCCAGCGCTTCATGCGCCAACAGGTCGAACAGGGTGGGGCGCAGGGGACGCATATTTCCTCCAACCAAAATAGCGCCATACTTGTCCAATTTGGTTTTTTGCAGGAGTGCAGGATTGCTCAAAGATTTTTCATAGTACGAACTGATCCTTGCATTAAAATCCGCCACCGACCAGGTTTCGGGGTTGTTGGGGTCGGCATCATTGGTTGCGGTCCTGTTATAAATTTTCCAGCGTTGATTTTGAAAATAGGTTTGGTATAAACCGGCAGTAATACTGTACAATATCTGTTTGGCAGGTTCTTTTGTGCCTGATATCTCTTTTTCAAAAAACCGGATATTCTTTAGCCAGCTATCTTCCTCCACCATCTGTATTGCGCGGCTCTTATACACAATGGCTTTAACCAATTGTGGCTCATTGTTTTCAGCCTTTGCCCTTTCATAAATTTTATCCAATTCTTCCTGCGCGGTTTTGGGTTTTCCGTTGTTAAAGGCAGCTTCCACCTTTTTCCAGGAGCTTTCATAACTAAAAGTTGATTGTGCCATGGCTAAAACGATAACAAAAAAGGTAAACAGGGCAAGGAACGGTCTAAGATATTTTTGAGAAATCATTAGCGAGCAGATTTAACTGGATGGATAAGTTTTTAATTGATTGAGAGATGCATGAATGATTCAATTTACACAAAAGCAAAGGATTTTGAGCGTGGGTCATTTTTTCATTTGTTATTTTCAGCTTTTCCTTGACTTTTGCGAGAATTATTATCAAAAATATGCCCAAACTTTTATTGGTTTTATTGTCTTTGCCTTGCTTCTTGTTATCCAATCAGGGCATTGGGCAAAGGGTTTTTGTAAATGAATACGGAAAAATTTATGAGATTGACTGGTCCACTACTCCTTTTACCCATAAGGAAATAACAGGATTTTGTCCTTCAGCCACCAATCGCGATGTTTTCAGCATTTGTTTGTACAAGGATACCTTGTATTACAATACAAACAGTGGTGGTGGTGAGATTTATGCTTTTCATGTAGATAATCCTGCGAGTTGCAAAATTGTTGGTTTCCTTAACTACCGGGGAAGCATTGGCGGAACAAGGCTAAATTCTATGACTGTAGATAAAGATGGTATGATTTACGGTGCATTATATGAAACAGGCGCCATCATTAGGTTTAACCCATGAACCAGCCAGGTTACCACCCTTGGATATATGCCGGTTTGGCCCGGTGGTGATCTTGTTTTTTACCGGGACAAATTGTTTATGGCATCAACGCTAAGTGGTATTTATGAAGTTAACCTACAAGATGTTTCGAGTAGCAAAGTATATATACCGGCTGCAGAGTTTAACGAAGTAGTTATTTACGGCCTGATTGCAGTACCAAAGGATTGTACTGAAAACTCCATCTATGCTATTTCGGCTTTTGGTGATTTTATTGAACTGGATTTCATCACCCGAAAGGCTACGGGTAAAAAATTCAGGCTGCCACTTAGCATTTTTGACGCTGCCAGTGGGGTTGAAGATGGAAATACACAGGGTGTATTTATTAGCCGGGTTGAAATAAAAGCGCCTTGTACATCAAGTGAAAATACTGCTGATATAAGGATAATTGCAAGTACAGCCGACACCGGGAAGCTTACCTATACCTTAAACGGAGGTACCGCTCAAAATAGCAATTTTTTTGAGAAAGTGCCCATGGGTAATCATACCTTCAGGATAACCAACCGGCGGGGCTGTTTTGTTGACACCGTTATCCATATAACAAGAGGAATTACTGCATTCGCTAACATTAGTGCAATCGGCCCTTTACAATGCAATACCTTAAATGGAAGTATAGTCGCAGAAGCTACTTCAACATACACGCCAATCAGCTATGCCATTAACAACGGTAGCTTAGGTTCCTCCGGTATTTTCAACAACCTTAGTGCCAATTCCTTTACTATACGGGCCATTGATAATGGCGGTTGCACCATTGATTCAGTGGTAAGCCTATCATTCAGGGAAAGACCAGATTTTTACAATACCACGCTTGTTAAACCTACTGTTTGCCTGTCGAAAACAGGAAGGATAGAAATTTTAATTAATGGTCCAAATACAGACATTACTACCCAAATTAATCAATTCGCAATAACTCCCAGCCTTATTCATACAGGTCTGGATTCCGGTTTGTACAGGGTTTCTATCATAAAAAACGGGGATTGCAGAATTGATACATTTGTTACCGTCCCGGCAACCACCGACCCTCGCCCAAACATTGGTTTGACCTCAATTAACCAGGTATGTTCAGCATCAAACGGAAGCATCACCCTTCAATTAGCAGGTAATGAAACTCCATACAGGGTAAACTTTAATAATGCAGGATTCACGGATAGCATGAGCTTTTCTTCATTGGCCCCCGGTAACTTTCCCATAGTAATTTCCAATAAAAATGACTGTCGCTGGGATACTTCGGCCACCATTATTGCTTATTCATTGCAACCCGTAAACATAAGGGCCGATTCTATTCAACCTCAATGCAGCAACCTGCGTGGAGGTAGGATTGATTTTGCCATAACGGGAACACAAAGCCCATATTTGATAAGCTCCCCGACCGGTGAAAATTTTACCGGGGGTGGAATAATAAGTAACTTGCCTGAAGGGTTATATCGTTTTGACGTAACCAACAAGGATGGTTGTCTATCCGATTCTTTTGCAGTTTCGCTTACTGTTTCCGACATTGAAAATTGCTCAAAGTTGTACGTACCAAATGCATTTACCCCCAATAACGATGGATTGAATGATGTTTTCAAGCCCAAATATGGCGTGCGTGATACAGATGTGAAGTTTTCTGTTTTTAACCGGTTTGGAGAGCTTGTTTTCTCTACGAAAGACCGGGCCGCGGGTTGGGATGGAACTTTCAACGGCAAAAAACAACCCAGCGGGGCCTATATCTGGACCGTGAGCCTCGTGGATGTTTTGGGTAAACCTCAAACCTATAAAGGAACCGTAAATATCATCAGGTAATAGCCCAAAAAAAGCCGTCCCATTTAGTTGAGACAGCTTATTCCTGGTCAGGCAGAGCCTGAAACAAAATATCTTATTTTAAAGCTTCAGCCATTTTAAAACCAATATCGGCAGGGCTTGCCACTACATGAATACCACATTCGGCCATGATCTTCATTTTGGCAGCGGCAGTATCATCAGCTCCGCCTACAATGGCGCCCGCGTGGCCCATACGGCGTCCCGGAGGGGCTGTTTGACCGGCAATGAAACCAACCACAGGCTTAGTTCCATTAGCCTTTATCCAATTAGCGGCTTCGGCTTCCATACCACCACCAATTTCACCAATCATTACAATTCCATGGGTATCAGGATCGTTCATGAGTAATTCAACAGCTTCTTTGGTGGTTGTTCCAATAATCGGGTCGCCACCAATACCGATAGCTGTAGTAATACCCAAACCGGCTTTAGCCACCTGGTCGGCAGCCTCGTAGGTAAGGGTTCCGCTTTTGCTTACAATGCCAATATGCCCTTTTTTAAAGATAAACCCGGGCATAATGCCAACCTTGCATTCACCTGCAGTAATAACACCGGGGCAGTTTGGACCGATCAGGCGGGAGCCTTTTCCTGCCATATAGTTTTTCACTTTTACCATATCCTGCACCGGGATGCCTTCGGTAATGCAAACAATCAGCGCAATACCTGCATCGGTAGCTTCCATAATAGCGTCGGCGGCAAATGCAGGCGGAACAAAAATGATGCTCACATTGGCATTGGTAGCTTTTACCGCATCATACACCGAATTGAAAACCGGGCGGTCGAGGTGGGTACTGCCACCTTTTCCCGGTGTAACGCCACCCATCACCTGGGTACCATATTCTATCATTTGCGAGGCATGGAAAGTGCCCTCGGTGCCGGTAAAACCCTGCACAACTATCTTTGAATTCTTGTTGACGAGTACGCTCATGGCAAGATTTGATTTTTTAAATTTTGTGCCGCAAAAGTAGGGTAGCAGGGTCAAAAAGAAAGCACAATTTAAATATTTGTAGCGGGGGATGAAGGATGCTGCCGGTGGCCTGCTTCAATCATGCGCATTTGCTTGGCATCCTGCAAAAACTCCGATGCAAAAATGAATTCGTTCAGCCTTTCATTTTTGCTGAAAATGATTTCCTTGTTATTGCCTTCCCATTCTTTGTATCCCTTGTACATGTATATTATATTGTCGCCAATCTCCATTACGCTGTTCATATCGTGGGTGTTTATTATGGTAGTGGTGTTAAATTCTTTTGTCAGGTCTTGTATCAGCTTATCAATAACCAGGCTGGTCAAAGGATCAAGACCACTGTTGGGCTCATCGCAAAAAAGGTACTTAGGATTTAAAACAATGGCGCGGGCAATGCCCACCCGTTTTTTCATGCC
The DNA here is from genome assembly GCA_964444195.1 of uncultured Chitinophagaceae bacterium. Lineage (GTDB taxonomy): Bacteria > Bacteroidota > Bacteroidia > Chitinophagales > Chitinophagaceae > Phnomibacter. The sequence goes on along the minus strand of CAYUGH010000012.1, from coordinate 4,553 downwards.
TCCACTCAGCTCTGCAGGGAATTTTTTATTTGAGCCTTCAAGGTTTACTCTTTCAAGCACTTCATTTACATGCTTTAGCTTTTTATCGAAACTATCATTGGTAAACATGTCAAGCGGAAACATTACATTTTGCTCCACGGTCATGCTGTCAAACAGCGCCGAGCCCTGGAAAAGCATGCCGATATCCTGCCTGAGTTGCTTGCGCTCCTGGTTGTCCATTTTCAAAATGCTGCTGCCGTTATACAAAATTTCGCCGCCGGTGGGTTGAAACAGGCCCACTATGCATTTTTGTAAAACGGTTTTGCCGCTTCCGCTCGAACCGATGATCAGGTTGCATTTGCCGGGGTAAAAGTTGGCCGAAATGTCGTACAAAACAGTAACGTCGCCAAAAGATTTGCGTAGGTTATGAACTTCAATCATGGATTCAGGAGTAAGAAAGTGAGAACGTAATCGGCCAATAAGATCATAATACAGCTAACTACAACGGCAAGCGTGCTGCTTCGGCCAATTTCGAGCGCCCCGCCTTTTACATTATAGCCAAAATAAGCTGAAATACTGGACAATAAAATAGAGAAAGTAAACCCTTTGGAAAGCGCCACAATTATATTGAGCTCTTTAAATTCCATAGTTAACCCACGGGTGTAGGTTTCAGCATCAATAATACCTGAGGCGGCGCCGGCAATCATGCCACCCCATAATGCTACCACAACCGAAAGGATAACAAGGCATGGAACCATGAGCATACTGGCAATAATTTTTGGGGCAATCAGGTAGGTTTTGGTATTCACCCCCATTATTTCAAGCGCGTCTATTTGCTCGCTCACCCGCATGTTTCCCAATTCGCTGGCTATTTTACTACCGGCTACACCTGCCAACACAATGCAAATAATGGTAGGGGAAAGCTCAAGCAGCATGCTGTCGCGCACTACAACGGCAATGGTTGTAAGCGGTATGAGGTTGCTTACCAACTGGTAAGCTGTTTGAACGGTCATTACCGCGCCAAGAAAGGCTGAAATAATGAGTACGATGGGGAGCGAGCCAATGCCAATTTCAACGCATTGGTGCATCAATTCCTTCCAATACATCCTGCCATTTTCGGGGCGCGAAAACATTCCCCCCATGGTCATTATAAATAGTCCTAAATGCTTAAAAAGGTTCATCGGGCGGAAAAGTACGAAATTGAAAGCTAAGCCAAACCGCGCAGCGGCAAACTTGGTTAACTTTATCCATTAAAAGCGGTTTGAACCTTATCGGTACCTGGTTTCAGGTGCTCCTTTTTCCTGCGTTTCCACCAGCGTTTCCGCTGTTCCTCTTTCACTTCTATATTCTGGGGGTTTTTCAATTGCGAATCAAGAACAGCAATCAGCACCATGTTTACAATGTTTCGTACCGAGCTGCCCAATTGCAATACGTGCACAGGTTTAGCCATGCCTAATAATACAGGCCCGATGGAGTCTGCGCTTCCCACTTCGCGCAACAGGTTATACGCAATATTACCTGATGAAAGGTTCGGGAAGATCAATGTGTTTACATCCTGGTCAACCAATTCGCTGAAAGGGTAGTTCTCTTTTAAAATATCGTTATTAAAAACGAGAAGCCCCTGCATTTCGCCATCCACTACGAGCGCCGGTTCTCTTTGCTTGATAATTTCCCTTGCCCTGGCCATCATTTGCGCTTCGGGGGTTGGGCTGCTTCCAAAATTGGAGTAGGAGAGCAGCGCAATTCTTGGCTTCAGGTTAAAAGTTCTTACCTCGGCCGCCACCAGCATGGCAATATCGGCTATTTCCTCAGCGGTAGGGTTCATATTTACGGTTGCATCGGCCAAAAAAAGCGGGCCTTTTTTGGTTAGCAAAATATACATGCCGGCAATCTTCTTGATGCCCGGTTCGGTTCCAATAATCTGCAGGGCCGGTCTTAACCTGCCCGAATAATCCCTGCCGGGTCCTGCAATCAGCGCATCGGCCTCTCCATTTTTCACCATCATGCAACCAAAATGCACCCTGTCCTTCATGATCTTGGTGGCTTCGTAGCGGTTGATACCCTTTCGGCCGCGCATGCCAAAAAACTGCCCGCCATATTTTTCCCTTCGCGCATCTTCCCCGGCTGATTTGGGGTCAACAATCACAATATCTTCAATATCAAGCCCATTAGCGGCGGCCAATGCAGTAATTACTTCCTTTTCCCCCAATAATATAGGGAAGCAAATACCCTCTTCGTAACAAATCTGGGCAGCTTTCAAAACTTTCAGGTTATCGCCTTCGGCAAAAACTACATAACGCGGATCCTTCCTGGCCTTAACCCCCATCACCCTGAATAACTGGTTGTCGAGCCCCAGCCTTTTCTCCAGCTCTATTACATAGCTTTCCCAATTGGCAACAGGAACCCTGGCCACCCCGCTTTCCATGGCGGCCTTTGCCACTGCGGGCGCTACGGTGCTCAGTAATCTTGGGTCTAATGGCTTGGGAATGATATAGTTAGCGCCAAATATGATATTCTTTTCATTGTACGCAAGGTTTACTATATCAGGCACGGGCGTTTTGGTAAGCTGCGCCAAAGCCCTTACTGCAGCCAGTTTCATTTCCTCATTTATTTGTGTGGCCCTTACATCGAGCGCACCGCGGAATATGTATGGAAACCCGAGCACATTGTTGACCTGGTTGGGCGTATCGCTGCGCCCGGTAGCCACAATCACATCCTTCCGGGCTTCCCTGGCCAATTCGTAGTTAATTTCCGGGTCGGGGTTGGCAAGCGCAAATACCACCGGGTTTTTGGCCATGCTTTTTACCATTTCGGGGGTTACCACATTGCCCACGCTAAGCCCCAAAAAAACATCAGCATCCTTCATGGCATCGGCAAGCTTCCAATCCTTTTTCGATGGCTGCACGGCAAAACGCAATTTCACGGCATCCAGGTCGGTTCGCCCGTGGTGGAGGATACCATTGATATCAAAAAGGGTAACATTTCCAGGTTTAACCCCCAGCGCTGCATACAGTTGGATGCAGGCCATAGCCGCAGCGCCCGCGCCGTTTACAACCACCTTAATTCTATCAACCCGCTTTTTTTGCACTTCCAGCGCATTCAGCAAAGCCGCGCTGCTAATGATGGCCGTTCCATGCTGGTCATCGTGCATTACGGGGATATTCATCCTTTTGCGCAGTTCCTGTTCTATGTAAAAACACTCGGGGGCTTTAATATCCTCCAGGTTTATCCCGCCAAAGGTTGGCTCAAGCGCCTGCACTATCGTGACAAACTTCTCGGGGTCCTTCTCGTTTATCTCAATATCAAATACATCTATATCGGCAAATATTTTAAACAATACCCCTTTTCCTTCCATGACGGGCTTGCTTGCTTCGGGGCCAATATCGCCCAAACCCAATACAGCCGTACCGTTGCTTATTACACCCACCAGGTTGCCCTTAGCGGTGTATTTAAAAACATTAGCTATGTCTTCCCTGATTTCTTTACAGGGTTCGGCCACTCCCGGGCTGTAGGCAAGACTTAAATCCCGTTGGGTTTTTGCCTCTTTGGTAGGTACAACCTCAATTTTGCCCGGACGCCCCTTGGAATGATATTCCAGCGCCTGTTGCTTACGAAAATCGGTTTGCATAAGGCGACAAATGTAAAGGAATGAACCTTACCAGTTGTTCATTTGCCCTTCCACAACCCGTTCCGGTTTGGCTGCTTCCTTTGAATGCCAGTCGGGATCGTATTTTACAAAAAAAGATAACCAAAGTGCGCGGCTGAGCCGCATAAGGTATGGCTGCAATAATACCAGCACCAACAGGTTGACCCCCAGGTAATAATACAGGCTATTATCATCAATGCTAATGCCAAGTAACACCCAGTACGCTACAAAAACGGCCACGCTGATGGCTACGGTGAGCGCATAACTTACATATCCTGTTCCATAATAAAAGCCTACCTCAAGTTGCATAGGTTGCCCACAGGTGGGGCAGTTTTCATGCATCTCCATATTGCGCTTAATGCCGATGGATAAGGGGTTTTTAAACATTTTCCCATGACGGCAACGGGAACACCTGTTTCCTAAAACACTTACAATATAGTTCGACTTTTCCGGCTTAACTTCCTGATTCACATTTTCCATAGTAACCTCTAAGAGCTGCAAAGCTATATTGTTTGCCACAGCGCGGGGTAACAATAATCACTTTTTGGAAAGGCAGGCCCTTTTTAGTCGGGGCATTGTGGATGGCTGCAAAGGAATTTTATACAATAATGGGCATTCCATAGAATGTAGAGGTTACATGAATAATATGACGAAGATCAGTTTTGGTTTCATTCATCTTACTAAAATTTGTCAGATCATTAACCGAAATAGTAAAGCCTTAAACGCTGCTATTTCAAAATGTAATTGCCTTGCCAGTTATCAATTCATTTAGAATTATCCTGTGCGTTATGGTATTGCTACATGCGCAGGAAATATCCGGTCAAGAGTCCGTAGATAGCCTTTTGTTGGAAAACAAATAAATAATTGACCAATATGAGTACCTGGTCCCTTTATCATGCTGCATACGCAAAGCCGGTTCTTTTTCTAT
>CAYUGH010000011.1:41252-74510 GCA_964444195.1 uncultured Chitinophagaceae bacterium | reverse complement strand
TTTGCGCTTTTTTCTCTCTCTTCTTTTTGGGTTATTTGGTTTTCAGCCCCTGGCTATTTGAACGCCTTCGCGTAAAGGGTGCTGCATTATCAAATGGCTTCCTGATTGCCTCATCACCACCCAACCAGCCCGCTTAAGTTCTCTTACCAACTCGCTGTACTTCAAATGGGGTAATAAATTTATTACCCAAATGTAAGCAACTGTTTTTAAAATTATTATTGGTTATTTGCATCCATATTTATTCTCACATGGACATTTCTTCCAGGCTTCCCAATGTAGGCACCACCATTTTCACTGTAATGAGCACGCTCGCCACCGAGCATAAAGCCATCAACCTCGGGCAGGGTTTCCCCGATTACCCCATGGATGAGCGGCTTGGCGAAGCAGTGACCAAAGCCATGCGCGATGGGTACAATCAATACGCCCCCATGCCGGGTTACCTGCCTCTTCGCGAAGCTATTGCCGAAAAAGTGTGGAAATGCTACGGCACAAAAATAAATGCCGGTGAAAATATCACCATCACACCCGGGGGCACCTATGCGTTGTATTGCGCCATAACTGCGGTTTTAAACCCCGGCGATGAGGCCATAGTTTTTGAACCGGCTTACGATAGCTACATTCCCAACATTGAATTGAATGGGGGCATTCCGGTCAGGATCAGGTTGCAATACCCCGATTACAGCATTAACTGGCAGGAGGTTAGGGAAAAAATTACCCCTAAAACCCGGCTCATCATTATCAACTCGCCGCACAACCCTACCGGAAGTGTACTGAGCGCTGCCGATATGCAAGAATTGCAAAACATTACAAGGAGCACCGGAATTTTTATTGTTAGCGACGAAGTATATGAACACCTCATTTTTGGGGAAAAGCAGCATGAATCCATGCTCCGCTACCCCGAACTAATGAAGCGAAGTTTTGTAAGCTTCTCTTTTGGTAAAGTGTATAACTGCACCGGCTGGAAACTTGGGTACAGCATATCTCCGGCCAACTTTACAGCCGAATTCAGGAAAATCCACCAGTTCAATTGCTTTAGCTGCCATACCCCCATGCAGGTGGCGCTGGCAGATTTTCTGCAACAGGAGGAAGCCTATCTTGGTCTTGGGGCAATCCTTGAAAAAAAGCAGCGCTATTTTCAGCAAATGCTTGCCAATACACCACTGAAACCCCTGGCTACTTATGGAAGCTATTTCCAACTGTATAGTTACCAGGGACTTACGGATGAACCGGAGGCAGAGTTAGCCAAAAAGCTCACCCGCGAAGCAGGCGTGGCTTCCATCCCTACCTCCGCCTTTTACACCGATGGTACCGATAATAAAGTGCTACGATTTTGCTTTGCTAAAAAAGAAGAAACATTGCGGGAAGCTTCCGAAAGACTGGCAAAATATTTCAGCAACCCCTGATTATCTTCCTGATCCATTCAAGGAAGTTTCTCTTTGGGGTTTTAGCAAAGAAACCCCTCTTGTTTCTGCAATTCAATATTTCAGCTGCAACCTTTTTATTTAATCTTCTGTATTACGAAGTATAAAGGTAATTTTAATGTTCGAACTTTATATTTCCAGCGTACACACAATTATCTCCACTTGACTGCACATATTTTTTCATCCATATTAAAAAATGAACATGGAAACCAACAGCAAAAAAACAATTGCCGTAATAGGCGCCACAGGGGCTCAGGGCGGCGGATTGGCAAGGGCCATTTTAAATGATGCCAACAGCCCGTTTACAGTAAGGGCCATAACCCGTAAGGTAGATTCAGACAAAGCAAAGGCGCTGGCTGCCGCAGGCGCCGAAGTGGTTGCCGCCGACCTGGATGATGTTGAAAGCCTGAAAGCCGCTTTCAGCGGAGCCTACGGCGCTTTTTGCGTAACCAATTTTTGGGAGCATTTTTCGCCCGAAAAAGAATATACGCAGGCCGGCAACATGGCCGAAGCTGCAAAAGCCGCGGGTGTTCAGCATGTAATCTGGTCAACTTTGGAAGATACCCGCAAATGGGTTCCGCTGGACGACGATTCAGCGCCAACACTGATGGGCAAATACAAAGTGCCCCATTTTGATGCAAAGGGCGAAGCCAATCATCTCTTTACCGACCTCGGATTACCGGTAACCTTGCTGCATACCTCGTTCTATTGGGAAAACCTGATTTATTTTGGCATGGGCCCGGGTGCAGCGGCCGACGGTTCGCTTGGTATTACATTCCCCATGGGCGACAAAGCTTTCCCGGGCATTGGCGCTGAAGATATTGGCAAATGCGCGTATGGAATTTTTAAGAACCCTGAACACTATATCGGCAAAACCGTAGGTATTTCGGGTGAGCATATTAAACTTGCAGATATGGCGGCCAAACTGAGCAAGGCTTTTGGTAAAGAGATCAAATACAATGATGTTCCCGCCGAAGTGTACCGTTCATTCGGTTTTCCCGGGGCGGAGGACCTTGGAAATATGTTCCAGATAAACCGCGATTTCAGCGAGCCGTTTTCCGCCGTGCGAAACCTCGAAGAATCCAAAGCGCTAAACCCTGAACTCAAAAATTTTGAGGAGTGGCTTGCAGAGAAAAAGCATCTTTTTAAAGTAGGCTAAAGGATAGTTCAATAAGCAAAATGGCGCAGGGTATTGATCCTGCGCCATTTTTTTGAGGCATGTAAGCCTTCTGTAAAATATTGGTTTTTTTTAAGCTATTAGCTAAAGAGGTATTCAATATCATCCCTCGAAAGTTTTTTCACAAAGCCTGCATCATCGCTTATTAGTTCTTTGGCAAGCGTGCGTTTCTTTTCCTGCAATTGTATTATTTTATCTTCCACGGTATCCTTGCAAATCATGCGGTAGGCAAAAATATTGCGGGTTTGGCCAATACGGTGGGTACGGTCAATAGCCTGTTGCTCCACGGCAGGGTTCCACCAGGGATCCACAATGTACACGTAGTCAGCGGCGGTAAGGTTCAAACCCACGCCACCTGCTTTCAGCGAAATAAGGAATACCCTGCATTCGGGGTTGCTCTGGAAATTGTCAATGGCTTTTTGCCGGTCGCCAACCGATGTGCTACCATCAAAATATTCGTACTGCACTCCCAACTCTTCAAGCTTATGGCGGATCAATGCCAGCATACCGAGGAATTGAGAAAATACAAGCGCTTTGTGGTCGCTGATGTTCTCGGTTATCTCACGGGCAAGCTCTTCAAGCTTAATGCTGTTATTTGGATACTTATCGGGCTCATTTAAAATAGCAGGACTATCGCATATCTGTCGCAGCTTCATCAGTCCTTGTAAAATGGTCAACTGGCTTCTGCCAATACCCACCGAGTCTATGGCGCCCAAAACCTTATCCCTGAAATCGTTGCGAAAGGCATCATAAATACGGCGCTGTTCGGTTTCCATTTCGCAAAACAGGATGGTCTCCGTTTTTTCCGGCAGGTCTTTGGCCACCTGCTCCTTGGTACGGCGCAGTATGAACGGGTACAGTAATTTACGCAAGTGAAGCTTTTGCTCTTCCTCGCCAAACTTATCAATGGGCGTAGCAAACTCATTCCTGAAAAAGTCGGTGCTGCCCAGCAACCCCGGGTTCAGGAAATTCATTTGCGCATAAATATCAAAAGTATTGTTCTGCAGCGGAGTACCGCTCATGCAAATACGATGATTGCTATTGATAAGGCAGGCCGCTTTGGCAACCTTGCTGTTGGGGTTTTTAATGGCCTGGCTTTCATCAAGTATCACATAATCAAACTGTATCTTTTGAAGCAGCAGGATATCGCTGCGCAAAGTTCCGTAAGTGGTTATAATGATATGATGCGGCTCCAAATCCTGCACAAGCCGGCTCCGCTGCCCGCCATGGTGAATAAAATATTCAAGGTCGGGCGTAAATTTCCTGATCTCGTTTTCCCAGTTGTACAGCAGGGTTGTAGGGCAAACAACCAGCGCTTTCAGCTTTTCATGTTTGGTTTCAAAATGCTCAAGCATCGATAATGCCTGCACCGTTTTACCCAAACCCATATCATCGGCCAAAATGCCGCCGCAGCCTGTTTCCTGTAAAAAGTTAAGCCAATGAAAACCTGTTACCTGGTATGGCCGAAGTATATTTTTAAGATGCTGTGGCGGGGGTAATTTCTTTATCCTTTTAAAGGAACGAAGCTTGTCGAAACGCTCTTCGAGCTCGATCTGCAACTCCTCCCCATCACGTTGATCGTAGAGTTCATCAATCACCCCAAACTGGTACCTCGACAGGCGAAGCATATCGCCCTTGCCCTCTCCCACCCTGAACAGGAGGCTATATTTTTTCAGCCAGTCTTCGGGCAAAATACCAAGGCTGCCATCCTGCAACGGCACCACCGATTGCTTGTTCGACAAGGCTTGCTTGATATCGGCAATGCGAACCTGCTGATCTCCGAAAGAGACCGCCACGCGGGCATCAAACCAATCTACCCCGCTGCTAATGCGCACCTGGGTAGAAGGCTTTACCGTATTAAACCTGAAATTGCGCAACTGATCAAAGCCAAGCAGGGGAATATTCATCTCCTTCATGGTTTCCACAAAAAGGAAAAACCAATTGTTCTTCAACACATCTGTTCCCTTCAGCACCAATTGACGGGTACGTTCGGGCCTGATGAAATTGGTATGCAGGCCTTCAAGCTTTTGCAAAAATTGCCGCTCCTTATCCAGCATGCGATGCACCACCATGATCTGGCCATCTTTTACCATGGTCACGGTTGGCTGCTCATCGGCCGGGGCAGGTATATCGTTATAGCTGAATATCGGGTTAAATACCAGGAAATCGCCCTTTTCAATCAACTGTACCACAATTTCGGGCTGCTGGTTCTGCACTTCTCTGATCAGTTTAGGATGAAACTGAACCTGGTAATCCCGTGCAAGCGGCATCAGGTGCCGTTCGGCATAGGTTGGCCAGGCAGAGGGCTCAACCATTTTGCCCGATTTGTATTGGTCGGCCAGCAACACATCATCTGGTTTTAGCCAGCCATATAATTTTCCTTCCTTCAGGTACAAAAGCATGGCCTGCCAATCGCCCTCATCCAGGTACGACTTAATGCCTTCTATAAAAGTATAAGCCTTAACGACAATATTATTACCACCCGGCAACACTTCAAACCTTAGCTCAAGCGGTTCGGGAACAAGCTCCAACGGCAACAGGTTGGAAGTGATAAATTTTTTGCCTGCCGGCAGGAGGTAGTTTGCCTTTTTAGCGCCATGATCGGCAAAAATCCGCTTCAGTTTTGGATGCAGGTATTCATGGATCAGCAACCTGGTTTCCTCCGGCAAGTCGCTACCGTTCGTATGCACAATATTTTCCCAGATACCGCTGAATGGCGAATTACGGTTTAAAAATTTATTAACCTCCGAATCGTTCAGCTTTCTTATTTGCTGAACAAGATGCTTATCCTCTTCTTCAAAAACTTCTGTATTTATATACTTCCCTAAATCAAGCAACTCGGCTACGCCAACAATGCTTCCATCTTCGCCGGGTTCGCCCTGGATGGCTTCAACACTAAACCAGGGATAGTTATCAGGCTGTTCGCGAAAAACTATACCCAGCTTTTTTGAAACCTCGGGTACAACATTTACCACAGCAGGTGTAACCGTGGCCACAACGGGCCTGGCCATGGGGGTTTGGGTGGGGGAAGCAACCCTTTTTATGCTTGCATCAAGCACCCTGAGAAAGGGCTTGTTGTCCTTATAAATAAATTCAAACTTCCCTTTAAGATCATCCTGCAGGCTGTACCCATACAGGCCAAGCAGCTTTTCCTTATCGCGGTCAAAATTGCGGATGCTTTCAAAATAATTGGCGCCGTAATTATTTACCAGGTGAAAGAAAACAATCACTTTATGCTTGCAGAGGGTATGCTCTTCCTCAATGCAATTACAGCTTGTATCAAAAATCCGGTCATCATTTTTATGCAGCCTCACCCGGTATATTTCGCCCTCAATAGGCACTTCAGCATCCACTGTTTCATTGCTTGAACTAATAATTACCGGGGCATTTTTTCTTAACCATTCTTCCGCCTCTTCGTAATTTTCATTGCCCGCCAGCATACGGATCATTTTCAGGTCAATGGCTTTCATTTTGGCCTGGGTATGCATCTGGCTGTGGCGTATTTCCCTGTTGTCCAGCATGCCGCGATCGGACATGGTTTGCAGTTGCAGGAGTGCTGCCGCTTTATGCCTGCATACTTCGGTCAGGTTATACGGGCAGGTGCAGTTAAGGGTCATCCCTTTGGGGTCGGTATAATTATCAACACGAACCTTATACCAGCTCTGGTACATGTCGTCCTTTACCCTGAAAACAATATGGTTTAACAACGGGTTATGGTCGATAATATCAAGATTTCCTGAGAGATGGATTTTTTTTCCACGCCGGAAAACCTCATCGCTGGCATTGTTGTATATGTGCTTTATCAGGTGCGAAAGAGACATTTTATAATTTACGATCTACGATTTTAGATTTAAGATTTGAAGTGTGTAGTTTGAAGTTTTGGCCCAAATCCTAATTCCTAATTCACTACTCACAATTCACTATAGATTTATTGACTTATTCACTTATTCACTTATTCACTTATTGACTTCATTCACTCAAGGCCAATCGGCAAAATTAAATGAAATCTTGCGGGCTTTGGTGATGACTTTAAAAAGTTTGTACCCGAATAGGCTAAAATATTAACACAAAGGGCCGTTCCCGTGTTTGGAACAGTCCCATGTGCCTTCATCTGTTTAGGCAAAAAGAGGAAACAGGGCGAATAGAAATCCAAACCATATAATTATCCTGCCCGCCATATTATTAAGGCAAGATATTGGAATTGAATCTTTTATCCACTTAAACCATTGGGCATAAAAAAGGCCGCCCATTGCCGGGCGGCCCATATTTCTTTTTAAAAATTGATTAGCGGTTCATACTGGCCAAAAATTCTGAATTGTCCTTGGTACCACGCATGCGCTTCATCAGTTCGTTCATGGCTTCTTCGGCGTTCATATCGGCCAGGTAGTTACGCAGCAGGTGCATCCGGCTGATCACTTCCTTATCCAGCAACAGGTCGTCGCGGCGTGTGCTTGAGGCAACCAGGTCAATGGCAGGGTACACACGCTTGTTCGACAGGCGGCGGTCGAGCTGCAATTCCATGTTACCGGTACCTTTAAATTCTTCGAAGATCACTTCATCCATCCTGCTGCCTGTATCAATAAGCGCGGTGGCCAAAATGGTCAGGCTTCCACCCCCTTCAATTTTACGCGCGGCGCCAAAAAACTGCTTGGGTTTTTGCATGGCGTTGGCTTCCACACCACCGCTAAGCACTTTACCACTTGCAGGGGCTACCGTATTGTAGGCGCGGGCAAGGCGGGTGATAGAATCAAGCAAAATCACCACATCATGGCCAACTTCCACCAGGCGTTTGGCCTTTTGAAGCGCCATCTGGCTCACTTTTACATGCTTATCGGCCGGTTCATCAAAAGTGCTGGCCAATACTTCGGCGCGTACGCTGCGCTCCATATCGGTTACTTCCTCGGGGCGTTCGTCAATCAGCACCACCATCAGGTACACTTCGGGGTGGTTGGCCGCAATGGCATTGGCCACTTCTTTCAGTAAAACGGTTTTACCGGTTTTGGGCTGGGCCACAATCAAACCGCGCTGACCTTTACCAATAGGGGTAAATATATCAATGATGCGGGTACTAAGGTTGGTATGGGTGGTAAATAAATTAAGCTTTTCAAATGGAAATAAAGGTGTCAGGTAATCAAAGGGCACCCTATCCCTTAGTTGTTCGTGGGTTTTTCCGTTAATGGTGTCCACTTTTACCAGTGCAAAATACTTTTCACCCTCTTTGGGAGGACGAATAGCGCCTTTAACCGTATCGCCGGTTTTTAGCCCGAAAAGCTTTATCTGGCTTGGGCTCACATACACATCATCGGGGCTGCTAAGGTAGTTATAATCGCTGCTACGTAAAAATCCGTAGCCATCCGGCATCATTTCCAATACCCCTTCGCCAAAAACTATACCATCAAATTCAATATTGAAGGCCGGCTCTTTGGGCTTAGGCTGAAACCTGGGAGCGCCTCCGCCCTGGAAGGTCCTTGCGGGAGCCTCATAATTTGCAGTTTCAATTTCGGCCCCGGTTTCCTCGCTTTCTTCTTCAACCATTTCCTCTTCAATTTCCTTCATGGCCATTTTATCGGCCTCATCAAGGGCGCCTAAAACATTTCTAAAAATATCGGGCATAATAATTTCATCACCCGCTTTCAGATCGCCCTGGATATCAGCAACTTCCGCCCCGGATTCTACTATTGGTTTGCTTTCAGCAGCCTGAGCTTCAGTAGCCGGTTCGCCTCCACCATCACGCGGCCTTGCCTTTTTAACCCCTTTGGCAGGGGCCCTTTTTTGTGAAGGCTTTCCACCTTTGGGCGTAGCTTCCTCCTGTACCGGAGGCGGAACAGGTTCCACTACATCATTCATCACTTCGGCTTCCTCGGTAGTATGCCCGGTTGTGGTCTTAATTATCCTTTTCCTTTTCGGTTTGGCGCCCGGAGCTTCGCCATTTTTTATAGAACTTTCCATTAAAGCTTGCTTATCCAGTATTTTATAAATGAGGTCTTGCTTTTCAAGATTTGAGGCGTTGTTAATTTTCAAATCATCAGCAATATCTACAAGTTCAGGAACGAGCATATCGTTCAATTGCAGAATGTCGTACATACGATAGGATTATTGTAAAAACAAAATGTTTGAATCAACAAAATGATTGATGGTAATTGGTGGAGAGTTGCAACCGTGGGCTATTACGAGAGGAGAATAGCAATGTTCTGGCTCTGTTTTCGCTGCAAGGATACAGCAAAACAGGGTAGAATAAAAAAAAATTTGGAATTTTAGGTTGGTTTTGGCCTTCAGCGCACCTGATTCAGGATTATTCCAGCCATTTTCTTTTAGGCACAGGGTATAGCTATTGCATAAAAGGAAAATTGTTTGCACTATTGCACTTATGAAATCCCCACGAACTGTTGCACTCCCGAGCACAAATGATCATTGGGGATTCCATGTGACAAATAAAAACCAGCCCCGCACGTGCGGGGCGCACTTAAAATGAACACATGAAATTGATCATCGCCAGGGTGCTGATCTCTGCTGTTTCAGTTATTTTACTGGATTTCTTGCTGCCGGGAGTGCATTTAGCCGACAACCTGAGCGCCATTTGGGTGGCGCTGCTGCTGGCTATTCTAAATACCACCGTACGTCCAATACTGGTATTGCTTACCCTGCCGGTCACTATTTTTTCGCTTGGGTTATTCCTTTTTGTTATAAATGCGTGCATTACATTGCTTGCAAGTCATTGGATACCAGGATTTAAGGTTGACGGCTTCTGGTGGGCCTTTATTTTCAGCTTCCTGCTTGCCATTGTAAACTCCGTGCTGCAGAATATATTGCTTAAAGGCCACGGGCAACATGCTGATTAAGCTATAAATATGCACCTTTGCAGTCATGCATTACCTGGCTTATGGCTTTTTCTACCTGCTGTCGCTTTTGCCCTTCAGGGTAATTTATATATTAAGCGATGGGGTTTACGGGCTGCTTTATTATGTGCTTGGCTACCGGAAAAAGATGGTATTCAGCCATTTGACCCAAACTTTTCCTGAAAAAAACGAGGTAGAAATAGAAAAACTGGCCAAACAGGTATATCGCAACTTTTGTGATGTATGGTTCGAAATGATCAAGATTTTTTCGATGACTGAGGAAGTTGCCGCCAAAAGAATGAAATGCGATCTGACCCTGATTGAAGAATATTATAAAACCGGCAAATCCATTCAAATGATCGGCGGGCACTTTAAGAACTGGGAATACCTGCCGGTTTGCATCCCGCTGTTTCAACCCTATACCACCCTTGCCATATATATGCCGCTGAGCAATAAAACCATGGATAAACTGGTGTTTGACCTTCGAAGCAAGTTTGGTATGGTAATGCTAAGGGCCGGCAATATGGCTAAAGAAATGCCGGACTGGAAGGATAAACAATATATGATGATAGTGGGCGCTGATCAAAGCCCAAGCAACATCGAAGGCACTTATTGGCTTGAATTCTGCAACCGGCCTACCGGGTTTATAAAAGGGCCCTTTATTCGCGCGGTACGGCAGGGCCAACCCCATATTTACCTGTATATCAGGAAACCAAAAAGGGGATATTATGAATTTAAAGCTGTTCCCTTTGTGGATGACCCATCAAAAACCAGCCCTGAAGAGTTTGCCAGAAATTTTGTAAAAATGCTGGAGGCAGACATAAGGGAGGCGCCTGAGCTTTACTTATGGACACATAATCGCTGGAAAAAGCCATGGAAGCCGGAGTACGCCAATAAATGGATCGGCACTACCCCGGTTCCAACGGATGTTAATTAAGCTGTTTAGCATCCTTTTCAACCGATAGCCCCGGCGTGGCGCTAATATCTTCCCAACGTGCATTTACTACCCTAAGATTATGCAGCCCATGAATTTTAAAAACAGATGCAACCAGCATGCTTCGCTGCCCATTGCTGCAATACAGGTAAATATTGGCTTCTTCAGGAATCATGGCAATATTGGCGGGGTCACTTAAATCTTCAAGCGGAAAATGCCGCGCGTCTTTTATATGGCCATCTGCGTACTCAAGTGCACTGCGCACATCAACCAGTACCAGGTTGTCGTCAAAAGGCAAATCCATGGCCAATTCATCCGGGTCAATGGCAATAATCATATCCCTTACTTCAACCGGCGGCCAAAAATCATTGCCTTCAGGGTAAAAAACACCCGAAACCTTATTGCCAAGCGCCTTAAAAATAGCATTCACCAAAGGCTCGCTCGCCGGCGCCTCGGCAATAATAATTACACTGCTGAATGCACTAAAATCATGGATGGATAATACATCAGCCAAAAAACCGGTATGGGGCAAAAAATAACTGCCTGCAATAAATCCATTCGCAAAATCGTCCGTTGGGCGGATATCCAAGATACAATTGTCCGGATCCTTAATAAACTGATTTACATCAGTAGCATGTAAAGTTGGTACTTGCATAATTTTTATAATAAAAAATGCATGGACAAACTAAATGTATGTCGCATGCATTTTACGTTAATCAGTAGTATAATTACTGAACAAGGCTCTTTGAGATATTATAAATCTCTTCAATCCGAACACTATTTAAAGTGTAGAAAATAAATTTACCATCACGCCGGGTATTTACAATGTCGGCCCTGCGCAGTATGGCAAGATGCTGTGAGGCAACGCTCTGCTCAAGCTTAAGCTTGGAGTAGATTTCAGTCACCGTCATTTCACCCTTATCCTGCAAAAGGCGGATAATTTGTAAACGAAGTTTGTGGTTGAGCGCCCGAATGGTAATGTCAGCTTTTTTGAGTGTGAGTAACTCAACCTTAAGCTCTTTCCTGGAACCGGGGTTCAGCACCAAAAAATTTTCTTTGCTTGTTGCCATACTTGTGTCTTTTGAATGTTAAAATGAATATAAAAATTGAATTGAGTGAGTACTAAACAGTTTTAAAACTCAAAGATACTATTTGATATCAGAAATAAGAAATATATGGTACACTGCTAATAATTGTTTTTGATAATTTTATGAAATTAATCAATTTGACTATCATTTATTTACGAAAATGGGAGAATAAAATTCTTTGGCATAAAAAGGCTCGGCATATGCTATGTTAGAATAAAGGGATTTAGCTGAATGCTCCCATGCCAGGCCGGCGAAAGCATTTTCGGTTTCAGGAAGTTCAATAAACCGCGCATTAGGCGAATTACACATTGATTTCCACTTGGTTGCACCATCCCCGGAAAAATAAACATGCTGGTCGGATAATATATCCATTAGAAATGAACTGTCCAATACCATTGCTCCGGGTGGAATAATTTCGGTTAAACCTTGATTTTGATACAGGGCATAAAAAACTTCCATACGCCGCGCATCAATCAAGGGAGCCAAATAATACTGCTCTGCATCCGGCCCCAAACCATTTTCAACCAGGTTCCTGGTAGCCAGCGCCATTATTTTAAGGCTGGAGAGTGTGCACAAAGGCAATTTCCAGGCATACCCCAACCCTTTGGCAGCAGCTAACCCTACCCTAAGTCCCGTGTAAGAACCCGGGCCATTAGCTACAGCAATACACCTGAATTGATTGCTTTTCAAACCCGTTTCATTAAATATTTCCAGAATAGCGGGCTGTACAAAAGCTGCATGGTCCTGCGGATTAAGGTTTGTTCGTACAGCGAGAGGAACACCTTGCTCACTAATCATTACCAGGCCCCTTGCCGAGGCGGTATCTATATGCAGGATAAAATTGCTCATGAACCGATTAGCCGCGCCAAATCCGCATGTGGCTTATATTTTATATTTTCTTTACTCATTTCTTCCAACACCTCCAAAACCCCGGCCGCGCCAATGCTTTTCGCCCATTCCATTGGGCCCAACGGATAATTTGTACCCAGCTTCATGGCCGTATCAATATCCTTAGCCCCTGCCACCCCATCACTTATGGTAAAAACAGCTTCATTAATAATGGTACATAATATCCTGGGAGCAATCAATCCAACGGTATCTTTTACCAATTTAGCTCCAATCCCAATATATGATAATAATTCTACCCAGTTAACATTCCCACCCTTTGGGGCAATTTCCCATACAGGCCGCTCCCAAAAACCCGGCCAGGCGCAAAATCTTGCACTATTCAAAGGGGCATTTTTCAAGCTTCCAAAGGTTTTAGCAGGCGCATGAAAAAGCAAGGGGGCCGAAAATTCGGAAAAATACCCCTCAAACGCCGCATCAATAAATAGATCAGCGTCTTTTTGGTTCACAAAATCAACGGCATTTTCAACCTGGATCACCTCAATGCCCGATTGCCTGCATGTATCTGCAAATCCTGCATCACCATGTTTTGGGGCTGAATACACTAATTTCATCGAAAAAATCGCCATTCATGGGCGGCTGTAAAAGTCGAGCAATCTGCCGAATGTACCAATGCTTTATTTTCGTGCCTACATTCTTGGAAAATCATGGAAAAAACAATTATTCACACCAACGATGCCCCGGCGCCTATAGGGCCCTACAACCAGGCTGTAAAAACAAACGGTTTCCTATTCGTGAGCGGGCAAATTGCCATTGACCCGGTTTCAGGTGAATTAAAAACAGCTACCCTGGAGGAAGAAACACACCAGGTTATGAAAAACCTGAAAGCTGTTCTTACCGTAGCCGGGCACGATTTCTCCAATATTGTAAAAACCACCATCTTCCTTAGCGATATGGGTTTGTTTGCCGCTGTAAACGAAATTTACGGCTCCTATTTTACCGGCAACTACCCCGCCCGCGAAACAGTTGCTGTAAAAGGGCTACCCAAAGGAGTGAATGTAGAAATCAGCGTAATCTCTGCATGCTAAACCCCGCCCGCTAACAGCCGTTAGCTTTTGGCACGCTATAACCTGTAATTTTACAGCCCATATAGTATTTGCCAATGATTAATATTTCCCAAGAAAAAATAAGGATTGTAACGGCAGCTTCCTTGTTCGACGGTCATGATGCCGCGATCAACATCATGCGCCGCATTTTGCAAAGCAAGGGTGCGGAAATCATCCACCTCGGGCATAACCGAAGCGTAAAGGAAATTGTAGAAGCCGCTATTGAAGAAGATGCACATGGCATAGCCATAACCAGTTACCAGGGCGGGCATGTGGAATTCTTTAAATACATGAAAGACCTTTTGGACGAAAGTGGATGCGGGCACATAAAAATTTTTGGCGGGGGCGGGGGCACCATTCTTCCCCAGGAAATCAATGAACTTCAACATTATGGCATTGATCGTATTTACAGCCCCGACAACGGACGCGCCATGGGGCTTGAAGGCATGATTGAAGACCTGCTTAACCATTGCCGTGCCGCCATTGAAGAATACCGGCAGGCCGCAACCAAATGGAATAATAAGCCCCCACTTGGTGAAAAGAAGGATGTACGCAGGATTGCACGTGCCATTACCCTTGCAGAAAGCGGCATTGCACAGGAACATGAACCCGGCCGCAACGAACATATACCTGTTTTGGGTATTACCGGAACAGGCGGCGCCGGAAAATCGTCCGTAACAGATGAAATAGTCCGTCGCTTCCTGAACCAGTTCCCGGACAAAACCATTGCTGTTATTTCGGTGGATCCATCCAAAAAGAAAACCGGGGGCGCATTGCTTGGCGACCGCATCCGGATGAACGCCATCAGCCACCCACGTGCCTACATGCGAAGCCTTGCCACCCGCGACGACAATACCGCCGTAAGCAGCCACCTGCACGAAGCGGTAGCCATTTGCCGCGAAGCGGGTTTTGATTTTATCATCCTTGAAAGCGCAGGCGTGGGGCAAAGCGATGCTTCCATTCTTGATTACTGTGATGTAAGCCTGTATGTAATGACACCGGAATATGGCGCCGCTTCACAGCTTGAAAAAATCAATATGCTGGATTATGCCGATGTAATTGCCATCAACAAGTTTGATAAGGCAGGTGCATTGGATGCCCTGGCTGATGTACGCAAGCAATACAAGCGCAACCATGCATTATGGACCGCAAAAGATGCCGAACTGCCTATCATGGGAACTATGGCAAGCAAGTTTAATGATGAAGGAGTAAACAGTCTTTTTGTGATGTTGCTTACTGCATTACGAAACAAAACAAAAGTGGATTGGCTGGCCGGTGATTTTGATAAAACGGCTGAGATGTCGCAAGCCGTGATTCCACCTTCACGCGTTAGATACCTGAGTGAAATAAGCGATGCAGTGCGCAGCTACAACGGTTGGGCAAAAGAGCAGGCCGACCTGGCAAGCGATATGTATAAATTGAACGGGGTACTCAGCATGCAGAAATAACAATACAAATGTTTAAGATTTCAATATATCGAAAATGGTTCAAGTCTCTTAAGGAAAGCATACACCTGAGCCAGGAACATACCGCGCTGAGGGTGAATGCTGATATGCTGATTTTGTATTGGTATATAGGCAAGCAACTTGATGAAAAAATTGAAAAGGAATTGTGGGGTGCACGTGTGGTAGATCAACTAAGTGAAGACCTTCAAAATAGTTTCCCTGACTTAAAAGGTTTTTCAAGAAGAAACCTAATGTATATGAAACAGTTCGCAACGCTTTGGCCCGATATGCTAATTGTGCAGCAGGCCGCTGCACAATTAAGAAAATCAGCTAAAAATGCAATTGTGCAGCAGGGTGCTGCACAAATTGGTAAAATCACCTATACCGTACAAAACCCTGACCTGATAAGGATTCCATGGGGGCACCATATATTACTCATAGATAAAGTATTATCATCAGATGAATTAAAATGGTACATACAAAATACAATTGAAAATAATTGGTCGAGAACCGCTTTGCAGTATCAGGTAGAAACCGATCTATACACAAGACAACAGAAAAACAAAAAGAACAGCAACTTCCATCTTACTCTACCTGAAAAGCAAAGTGTACTTGCTAATCAGTTGCTTAAGGATCCATATGTGTTTGGCTTTCTGCAAATGGATGAGCAAAGAAATGAGCTTGGAATGGAGCGCCAACTTATAGAGCATATACAGGAATTTTTAATTGAGCTTGGTGCAGGTTTTGCTTTTGTAGGCAGGCAGGTAAAAATTAAAGCTGGAAGAAAGGATTACAGAATTGATTTGTTGTTCTATCATATATTTCTCCGCTGCTTTATAGTCATTGATCTGAAAGCAGAAGAATTTGCTTTTGAGCACGCTGGTAAAATGAATGGCTACCTGAATATTATAAATAAGCAATTCAGGCAGCAACACGATAATCCATCCATTGGAATTATACTGTGTGCGTCAAAGGATTACATTGAAGTTGATTTTGCATTAACCAATATTCACCAACCCATTGGTGTAAGTGAATATAAGTTCATAAAAATGCTTCCGCAACAGTTGCGGGCGAAAATGCCCACGGCAAAGCAACTACAAACCGAGGTTCAGAAATTTCTGAAACAACAATCAAAAAGGAACAGTAGTAAACCAAATAAATAATAAGACTGTGGATATATTAAAGGAGCAATACGAAGCGCTCAAAAGCAAACTGCACCCGGATGCAAAAGCGCTCCTGGAGCAGTGGAAAGATTTGCAGCAACAATACAGCGGCGATGTGTTTGAATACAAAGTGCGCGATAAGGTCATTCGTTTACCATTTACAGCTACTTCGCTGAGCGGCACCAAGATACCAAAAGTGGTTTTACCTAAATACCGCGACTGGGGCGATATTCTTTACTGGCAATTACAGGAAAACGTGCCCGGCGAATTTCCCTATACCGCGGGTGTGTTTCCGCTAAAACGCGAAGGTGAAGATCCCACACGCATGTTTGCAGGCGAAGGCGGCCCCGAGCGCACCAATAAGCGCTTTCATTATGTAAGCCAGGGGCAGCCTGCAAAGCGCCTCAGCACAGCGTTTGACAGCGTTACCCTGTATGGCGAAGACCCCGGGCACCGCCCCGATATATTCGGCAAAATTGGCAACAGCGGGGTAAGCATTGCCACCGTGGACGATGCTAAAAAACTGTACAGCGGCTTCGACCTTTGCGCACCCAATACCAGCGTAAGCATGACCATCAACGGCCCGGCTCCTATGCTGCTCGCCTTTTTTATGAACGCCGCCATTGATCAGCAATGCGAAAAATGGATAGATGCAAACGGGGCATGGGATGACGTAAAAAAATATGCGGAAGAAAAGTTCAGGCATTTGCCCAAACCCATTTACTACAACCCGCTTTCGCCCGAACGGCTACCCGAAGGAAGCGACGGGCTGGGTTTGAAATTGCTTGGGCTGAGCGGCGATGAAGTATTGCCGCCTGAAGCTTACGCCCAATGCAAGGCAACTGCGCTGCAACAGGTTCGCGGCACGGTGCAGGCCGATATTCTCAAGGAAGACCAGGCACAAAACACCTGCATCTTCAGCACCGAATTTGCGTTGAAACTGATGGGTGATGTGCAGGAATATTTTATTACTGAAAAAGTACGCAACTTTTACAGTGTAAGCATCAGCGGCTACCATATTGCCGAAGCAGGAGCCAACCCTATTACACAGCTTGCCTTTACACTATCCAATGGTTTTACCTATGTAGAGTATTACCTCAGCCGCGGTATGAACATTGACGATTTTGCGCCCAACCTTTCCTTTTTCTTCAGCAATGGCATGGACCCGGAATACAGCGTGATTGGCCGTGTTGCACGCCGCATTTGGGCGAAAGCCATGAAGTATAAATACAAGGCCAACGACCGCAGCCAGAAACTGAAATACCATATACAAACAAGCGGCCGAAGCCTGCACGCGCAGGAAATTGATTTCAACGATATACGCACCACGCTGCAGGCGCTGTACGCCATTTACGATAACTGCAACAGCCTGCATACCAATGCCTACGATGAAGCTATTACCACCCCCACCGAGGAAAGCGTTCGCCGCGCCATGGCCATCCAGTTGATCATTAACCGCGAACTAGGGACTGCCAGAAATGAAAACCCCAACCAGGGTTCGTTTTTAATTGAACAACTTACCGAACTGGTGGAAGAAGCCGTGCTGACCGAGTTTGACCGTATTACAGAACGGGGTGGAGTGCTTGGCGCCATGGAGCGCATGTACCAGCGCAATAAGATCCAGGAAGAAAGCCTTTTTTACGAACATCAGAAGCATACCGGGGAACTGCCTATTATTGGCGTGAATACTTTTCTCAACAAAAAAGGAAGCCCCACCGAACTACCCGGCGAGGTTATCCGCAGCACCACTGATGAAAAGGAGCAGCAGATAGCCAACCTGAACGCCTTCTGTAAAAGGAATGAGGCAAAAGCAGGTGAAGCACTCAACAGCCTGAAACAGGCAGCCATCCATAATGGCAACCTGTTTGCCGAACTGATGGAAACCGTAAAGTATTGCAGCCTTGGGCAGATAACCCATGCTTTGTACGAAGTGGGTGGTCAGTACAGGAGAAATATGTAAGCGGCAGAAAACATAATTTCAAGGTGGCGGTTTTACAGGTATCAGAGGCCAGCTTTACTGCCGGTTTACAGCTGCATTCTAATTGATCAAGTGTACTGACACTTCACCAATAACAGTTACAAAATGCTGTTCGGTAATCTTTAGCCGCACTGATGTAACCTTTGTTGCAGGGAAAGTTAATATCCTCTTTCTCCCAATGGTTGTTCCTTTTATTGTTTGCAAAACCTTGCCTTGCTCATCCATCAATTCAATTTCAAAGGATTGGCAGGCCTGTCCAAGTTGAAGGTCTTCCATTAAAGTAATGGCATTTATTTCTGTGGGTTCCTTCCATTTCAACACAATTGACTGATTTTGGGAAGGTAGTTTTGTCGTTGTTTTAGGGCTCGCGTCATTTATAGCAGGGGCGCCGAGCTCTGAACCATTGTTGGATAAATAAGCTGTTGCTTTTACGGCCAGGTTGTTCTTCAGTCTTTCCCTAAGTGCAGCAAAACCCATTAATGAAATTGAATCCTTTTCATGGATCAAACCCCGGCCATCGGGTGGCACATTAAGCAACAGGTTAGCACCCCTGCCCACCGATTTCAGGTAAATATCAAACAGGGTTTCAGGCATTTTCACCTTATCATCCTCGGTTGAACGGTAAAACCAACCCGGCCTGATGCTGACATCGGCTTCGCCGGGAATCCAAAGCTTTCCATACACATTTCCCTGGTTCAGCGTATCGGTTGGCGGTGCGCCATGCCCCCTCTTAAAACCTGCTGTGTCCAGCGTGTTCCAGTTTGTTTCGCCCATAATACCGCGTTCGTTACCAATCCAGCGAATATCGGGGCCAATATCGCTGAAGATGATGGTGTTTGGTGAAAGGCTGCGTACGGTACGTTCAAACCGGGGAAAATCGTACTCCTGCTTTTTTCCATTGGGCCCTTCGCCATTGGCGCCATCCCACCACATTTCCCAAATGGGGCCGTAGCTGGTAATGATCTCACGCAGCGTGGCATCATATACATCATTGTATTCAGGTGTGCCATATTTGGGATGATTACGGTCCCAGGGCGAAATATAAACGCCAAATTTGAGCCCGTATTTTTCGCAGGATTTTTTCAGGTCGGCCAACACATCGCCTTTGCCATCCTTCCATTTGCTTTCCCTTACGGTATGCGTGCTTTGGTTACTCGGCCACAGGCAAAAACCGTCATGGTGTTTGGCCGTAATGATCATGCCTTTTGCCCCGGAGGCTTTGGCAATGCGGCACCATTGGTCGGTATCCAGTAAAACCGGGTTGAAAATCTCGGTTTTCTCCTTGCCATCGCCCCATTCCTTTCCAGTAAAAGTATTGGGGCCAAAATGGAGGAACCAATAATATTCGTCTTCCTGCCAGGCAAGCTGCTGCGGCGAAGGCCTTGGCGTTTGGGCAAAAACGGCGACGGGGCAAACCGCCAAAAGGAATAGTAACCATTTGTAGGAGATCATCCGGCAAAATTAACCCCAACGGTGGTTGCTATTCCTGAAAGAATCCTATGTTTTTTCTTACCACTTGCCTGTTACAGCCTTTTTACCATAAACCTTATGATAAAACAGGTAAGATGTTACCCCAATGGCAATAATGACAAACATGAATATCATGGAAGAATCAAAGCCATGCACTTTTATAAGCGAATAAACAGCACCCAGCAGATCGAAGAACAAACCGGCATAAGCCCATTCTTTCAGCCGGTAATAACCCGGTATAAGAATGGCGATGCAACCCAGCAATTTGGCCACCCCAATAAACGGGATAAAATATTCGGGGTAACCGAGTCCTGTTATAAATTTTATGGCTTCAGGATTACCGGTAACACTCCCGATGGACGAGAAGATCATGAAGCCGGCAAAAATGATGGTAGCAACCCAAAAGATGATTTTATTCTTTTTCATGCGTAATTATTCAGGGAAAATAGATTTTATTTCAATCCTTTGGCCAATAATGCGTCCAGGTTTTCCAGCGCCATGGTAAATCCTTCTTTAAAGCCCATTTGAATGATCATTTCCAGGTCGGATAACTTCTCATACTTTACCTCAATATTCACCAGCGTATGGCCCTCTTTATCCTCAAAACGGTTCTGCCATTGGCTTCGGGGAAGCTCTGTATTTAAAACGCCATCTTCATTGCAAAAGGCATCCAATCCTGAAAAAAACACTTCGGGATCAATGGTATAATAATCGTTCAGGCACCAATGCCTTTCACCTTCGGGCCCTACCATGCAATACAACCAGCGCCCACCTTCCCTGAAATCCATGGATTTGGTTTCGGTCCGCCAGGGCTTGGGCGCCCACCACTGATCGAGTAATTCAGGTGTGGTAAAAGCTTTCCATACCAAATTGCGCCCAGCCGCAAATTCGCGTACAACATGTACTGAATTGGTTTCTTTGTTTACATCAAAGTCAAAACGAAACAATGCGTTCATAATGGTTTGTTTTTTATGGTTTCCAATACATGATCCAACTGGTTGAAACGGTTTTCCCAGTATTTCCTGAATTGTTCGATCCACATATCAATCTCCTTTAGCTTTTTTACCTCAAGCGAATAATAAATTTCCCGCCCTGAATGTTCAGGGATTACGAGGTCGCATTCGGTTAAAATTCTTAAATGCTTTGAAACCGCCTGTCGGGTCATGTCGAAATGCTCCGCAATGGCATTGGGCGTCATGGCCTGCAAGGCAACCAGGGCAATAATGGCCCTGCGGGTGGGGTCGGCAATGGCCTGGAAAACATCTCGTCGCATAGGCTGATCAACTTTAAGAAACCGTTCGGTTGCAAATATACGTGCAACTGTTTGGTTTCGCAATTTTTTTTTGATATTTTTTTCAAAAGCCAGTTTTTGAAAACCCCGCCCTGCATTTTCCCGCAAGGCATTTACAAAAAAACAACCCCAACCTTTCGATTGGAGTTGCTGTAACATGATTGTCAATAAAAGACCACCCTATTGTTTCACAAACCTTGTAAGGATCGCATTTCCCGATGGGTCGATATATTTTAAAAGGTACACCCCGGTTATAAGCTCGCTTACATTGAGGGCTGTTTGCCCTGCACCGCTGGCCGGGGTTACCGATTTTACCTGCCGACCTGCCATATTGTAAATGGCAATTAGGCTGCCTTTAGCTGTTTGCGCAGGGTGTACAACCGTGAGGTTGCCAGATGCCGGCGATGGATAAACGCCCAGGGCTTCAGATAACCCGATCTTTATACTAACCACCGGGCTGTAGCTGAACCTACCGTCCTTATCAACCGCTTTTACCCGGTAAGTATTCAACCCGGGAGGCGCCTGCAAGTGGAAATACCCGTATTCCTTTACTGAATGGCTTGTGCCCGAAGCAGCAACCTTTCCAATAGTTTTAAAGGCGCCCCTTTCAAAACTATGTTCCACCTCAAATTCAGCGGTATTGGTTTCTGTCAATGTGCTCCAGCTTACCCTGATGTTTCCTTTAGTTTCTTTTGCCTTTACTGAAATGCCCGTAATAGGAAGCACATCACCCCAGGTAGCCGGGCTGCTGAGTGCGCCAAATTCGCCAACAGCCTGAACAGCATACTTGTAGGCTGTACCGGGCGTAGCAGTAGCATCCGCAAAACTGTTTGTAGTGGTAAACCCAATCACTTTGCCATTGCGGTGTACTATATACAACCGGGCGTAGGCGGTAATGTCCCAGCTAAGGTTCTCGTTTTGAACAAGCAAACCGGTGGGGGTTTCAGGGGCTTCGGTCATCAGCCTCGGATCCCAACTATCACCCACCCGCAGTATTACATTTTCATAGGTGTAGGTAGCAGCTTCTTCGTTGGTCAGGCTGCTTTTAGCCGTGCCGGTAACAACGCCGGTAACATTTCCTGCTCCATCTTTTACATCGTATTCGTATTGCGAAATGCGCTGACTCAGATCTACCGGGTTGCCATTGGCATCCATGGAGTTATAGTCAGCAAAAACAGCCGGAATGGCCCCCATTTTATAATGCCAACCCGAAGGATATATTTTGGCTTTGAGGGTGGTATTCAGAAAAACTGTTTTGGGTTTGTTTTGCCAGGGGCGGCCAAAATAAGTGGTTACCCCGGTGGCCACTGCCTCATCAATGGTGCAGGTTTGAAACACATAACCCCATAACGTGCTTGCTGAATGACTTGGCGCTACAATATAACCTCCGTCCTTACGGGTGCAGATGATCCTGCATTTATCGAAAAACACATCGCCTCCGCCATAAATAAAATCCACAGCGCCCTGTATGCGGCTGTCGCGGATATAATGACGGTCGGTAGCTGCATTATAAGCGGTCAGATAGGTATCCTGGTAGCTGCGGAGGTAGCATTTGTTCATGGTAAACCTGTCGGTAAGCGTGTACAACGCCAATGCCTGCGGGCCGGTCTGTTGTTCGTGCCCATGACTGTTTTCGAAAGTTATACCTTCAAAATAGCAGTCTTTGGAGTTTACCACCATGGTGGCGCCAATGCTTACATGCACTGCGCTTTCCCCTCCCGAAAGCCTGTTGTCCGAAATAATCACGCTATCCACATGCTGCCCAATCAAATGGATAAACGGTTTGCTGGAAGGAATATCATGATGGCCTGTGTATTTACCTGCTTTTATGTAAATGAGCCAGGGCAGTGCACGGCCGGTGGGGGCGGCAGCCAGTGCATCAATTACTGAAAGATAATCGCCCGAGCCATCCTGTGCCACCACTGCATCAAACAGCTTTTTGGCAGGCTCCGTTTTGTTTGCGGTTTTAAATGAAAAACTGAGCCCTGCAAAGGGATTGCCCGACATATCGGTTAGCGCGCCTGTAGGCACTGTAAGCGTGTAATCGGTATTGTAGTTTAATTTTTCATACACAAATGTGGCGGTTTTAGACCCGAAGGTTCCGGTAAGGTTTTTATCGCCCAATGTAATATTGCCTGTACCCGCTTTTACCCTTTCATTGAAAGTGAGCACCACAGCGCCATTGATGGTGGCCGTAGCTGATTCTGCCGCAGGCACATGCGCCACCAGGGTTGGCGGATCATTGTCAACCACGGTTTCCTTTTCGGCAAACACAAAAATATTTGTATAGGCCGTGCCATCCGCATCAACCGAACTGCCAAGCCTTGCACTGGTTTGGTCGGCTACCCAACGCAGGTAAACTTTAGCTTTACCCTGCGCCTCTGCAGGAAGTGTAGCGTTCAGGTTTGCCCAGGTTGTATTATAAGTCGCGCTTATATCTACCCTGGCCAGTTCGTTGTATGTAACATCATCAAGTGAATACTGCAGAATATGCACGGCATAGGTTTGGTAGTTTGCAGCCACCAATGATTTTACCTGGATATTTTTGTATGTTTCGGTTGAAAACTGAGCTTTCAGATACCTGCGGTTGTTTTCAAAATCGGCAGCAGGGGTCCAGAGCCTGAGATGCGGATATACCGGTGAAAAGCCTGCTGCTGAAGCCAGCCATCCTACAGGGGCGCCAGCGGGTGTATAAGCAGAAAGAAGCCCGGTGTTGGTGGTTTCGGAATAATAATCCCCGGCACGGCTTATGCCAGGTGTAGCGGAGCGCAGATCCCATCCAGCTATAAAGGGAACCTCATCAAAATTGGCAGTAAAAGCCTTATTGCCATCCACTATTACGGTGCGTTGGGTAATAGTTGAATTATCCTCCCAGTAGCTGAAATTAGTAACCTGGTTTGGTACCACGTTCATCGTTACTTCTGTGCCTTCCTCATACTTGCCACCTACCGGCAAAGGCGAAAGGCTAACCTGGCCCCAGGTAGAACCGGCAATGCTTACATTAAAGGTGTATGTATTTTTTGTTTCGAACACGGCCTTAACGCTCTTTGCCGCATCCATGGTTACTGGGTATGGGTTACTAGTCGAAAGATCGGTATTGGTAGCGCCATCAACCCATTTTACAAATGTAAACCCAAAATTAGGGTTTGCCTGAAGGCTGACATTTACGCCTGCATCATACTCCAGGCTGTTGGGCGTTCTTACAATACTACCGGCTTCTGCAATATTCTGGCTTGTGGTAAGCGGGTACTGCAAAACACTTGAAACATAATTGCCATATATTTTCAGGTTGAACATATAGGCATTCTGCGCATCATTGAGGTTGGTGAATTTAATGGCCACATTGGTTTCATTAATGTTCACGGTAACTTCCTGCCCCGAAGCAGGGGATGCAAACGCTGTGGAAATGGCTACCCAATCAGCATCGGTAGCATTCTTCTTCCAAACCTTATACCCGCGACTGCTGCCTGTGGCGCCATGCTGAAATACAATTTTGGTAATGGACTTTAATGGCGATAGTTCCATGTAAGAGCCCGCCACTTTTTGAGCCTGTGCCCAACCTGTACTCACCAGGGTATAGTTAAAACGGGTTTCGTCCCTTCCGGCAGGGTTTACAAATACCTGCATTAGCTTAAAGGTCAGGTCTTCATTCGAAAAATCAGTTTTCTTCACTACCGATACTTCGGAGGTTGGGCTTACTGCCTGCCAGTTCTGAAAATCAGTGGCATACAAAAGTTTTTCCTGGGCAGCAATATGCTGAATAAGCCAGAAACATAAGAAAAACAGGTACAGCTTTTTCATGTGCAATTGAACCGTTGATTTTATAGCCAGATTGCAATTGTTTTAGTGCAAAAGCAGGCTGGGTTAGAAAATAAAAATGGTGTTAATTGAATTAAATGAATTGATTACTTACCGTACAATTACTAAAACCCACTCAAGGCCATTAAGAAATGAATAGCAACCCCCTGCCACTACTTTTCTTATAATGGCAACCATCCCCCCAAAATATTTTCCGTGGTATATTCAGCTGCTTCTGCGGCAGTTAATTGTTTACTCCAGGGCACACGTTTTATTAAGTCTGCACCCTTACCTGTGTTGTTGTACTCCGCATAAAAGGTTGTGGATTCATTTTCGGCCTTCCCCCAATTGTTCCAACCTGCTTCAATAACCTGGTGGTCCATTCTGCAGTTCAGGAAAACAGTCTTCGCGTAAGGGCGCCAGGGCCTTCCGAGATAGAAACTGCTTTCAGGCGCATCACCTGTAATGGTACAGTTTCTGAAAACATAACCGAACCTGTGCTGCTGTGGGGTAGAGGCTGCTGTATAATATCCGCCCCTCTTTCCATAAATGGTACAACTGTCGAAAAGCGCAGTGGCTGCGCCGAAAATAAAATCCACCGTTCCTTCAATATAACATTTAAAATAATACTGACAGCTGTTTTCACCATGGGTGTACAAGGTATCCTGGAAACCAAGAAACCTGCAGTTGATAAATTTCGCCCGGTCGCCTGTAACTCTTACTGCCACTGCCTGTCCAACCGGGCCGGCTGAATTTTGAAAAGTGATATTTTCGGCCGTAAAACCTGATCCGTAAATAAAAAATCCTGATGACCCGGAAGTGCCGATATTGTTTCCGGCACTATCCTTTTTCGATGCATAATCATCGTAGGTAACAATGCAGCTTTCAAGTTCTTCCCCTAAAAAATGAACGTTGAGTTTGGATGAATCGAGGTATAGTTTTTCTTTATAGATTCCCTTTTTAATATAAATTGTTGTAACAAATGTGTTTGAATCTTTTACTGCATTTATAGCTTGCTGCACTGTAGTATAATCGCCGCTGCCATCCTTCGCCACCACTATTCGTACCGGCTGTGCAATGCCTGACAACATACATGAAATGACAAGCATACCGGTAAACAGAATATATTTCATGGATCCAAATTTTTTATCCGTTTTCAATGTACAACTACTTTCTTAATTCATTTGCACCATTGAAGGATTGGCGCCATGATGATACTCCACTTTATTTGAGGAGCTGAGCAATGAATTTTTTTCGACACGAATATTTGCGTTGTTGGCTCCATTGATACTGTACCATAAATTGGCATCAGGCGCAAATTCTATTCCTTTTAATGAGATGGATTTACCATTTTCAATATACACCACCGGGTATCCATTCTCACTGATCAGTTGAACATCCTGGAACATTATATTCTCCGTAGCAATCAGTTCCGCGCCTTTTAAAGCCCTGATCACCATATTGCTCAAATTAATTTGCTGCACACTCATTTCGGGCAGGCCGCGCATGAATATGCCCCTTTCTGCTCCATTGCACACAACATTGCTGATAAAAAAATCTCGGAACCTTGGAGTAGCTTCAGTAACCGGGGGTGTTTCAACCACTTCGTTTTGCCCGGGAGGTTTAGTAAAATAGTACATATCGAAAAGAATGGCGTCCCTTACAATATCTTTCATCCGGATATTATCTATGTAAATATTTTCAACGATCCCGCCTCTTCCCCTGGCCGTTTTAAAACGAAGCCCGTTATCGGTACCAATAAAGCTGCAATCATATACAAATATGTTACGGGCGCCTCCGCTCATTTCGCTTCCAATAACAAAGCCGCCATGCCCTTTGTACACCACATTGCGCCGCACAATAACGTTCTCTGTGGGAATACCCCTTTTTCTGCCTTCCTCATCCTTACCCGATTTAATGCAAATGGCATCGTCGCCTACATCAAATGTGCTGTTTTCAACCAATACATTTTTGCAGCTCTCCACGTCAATGCCATCACCGTTCTGTGCATAGTCTGGGTTCTTAACAAAAACATTTCTTACAGTCAGGTTTTCACACATTACAGGGTGTATGCACCAGGCAGGCGAGTTTTGAAAAGTGACCCCATCAAGCAAAACATTCTTACAGCTATTAAAAACCACCAGGTTGGGGCGCAGGAAATCTTTAATGGCATCAAAGTCCTTGAGCGATTGGCCAGGCTCCATGGTACTGGTCCGGCTCGTTTCATGCGCTAATTTTGTTTTGGCCGATGGAAACCAGGTTTTACCGTCACTGCTTACCGATCCGCCTGAAGCCAGTTTGGCCTTCCATTCGTTTTCTGTGAGTTTATCTTTTTTTACCATACGCCATGCATCGCCATTCCCGTCAATTATTCCCTTACCGGTAATGGCTATGTTTACCAGGTTGTTGCCAAAAACCGGCGACTGGTTCCGGGCCGATCTTTTGCCCTCATAAATGCCTTCCACTAATGGATACTGATCAAAATCGGCAGTAAACAGCAGGATGGCATCGCGTACAAGGTGCAGGTTCACATTGCTTTTCATTTCCACCGGGCCTGTTAACCAAATTCCACCGGGGATCAATACCACACCACCACCCATTTTATTACAGGCAACAATGGCCTGGTTGATCATTTGGGTGTTCAAAAACTGCCCATCAGGTTTGGCGCCAAATTGCAGGATATTGAAAGTATCGGCTTTAAATGAAGGCTGGGTTACCTGCGGCAATTTATCCCACGGAATGGCTTTCGATTTTGGCTGTGCATAGGCCCTTACATTGACCACTGCCACCAAAACCAGGATCAACCAATTACATTTTTTCATAACGCTATAGCATTTTATTTTTTGTCCTTTCAAAAAAACCATCCTTTCGCCTTTGATTGCTTTAGCTGTTATTGCTTGGTAATCTGCACTGCCTCCTTCATACCATAACCCTCATACACAACCATATAATTACCTGCGGGAAGCTGACCAATGCTTATTTGTGATGTGGTTACATTGCGTTGCAACCTGTAAGTGCGCAATACCTTCCCATCGGTGGAAGTGATCATTACCATTCCATTTTCAGTAAGCGGGTGTTTGATCCATATACTTTGCACAGCAGGGTTAGGATACACTTTAAGTTTTGCTTGCTCTTCAGGGCTTACCATAAGCACTTTGCTGTAGCTAAATTTTCCATCGCGATCGAGCATTTTAAGCCGGTAATATCTTTTACTGCTCAAATCCTGCAGGTCAATAAATTGGTATTGATTGCCCGCCATTTTTCCTTTTGCAGCTATGAAACCTATTTGCTTAAAAATTCTGCCATCCTCCGAACTTTCAATATCAAATCCTTTGGTATTTATTTCATCGGCGGTTTTCCATTGCAATTGTGCTTTTTGATGATGAAGCCCGGCAGAAAATTGGAGCAGCCTGAGCGGAAGCGTTGATGCATCCTGCGTATAGCCCATAGCTATTACCTGCTGACTGGGAAAATAGCGTGTTCCGGTGCCGGTAATCCAAACAAACAACCTGATGGTAAGGGTTTCTCCGGGCGCTACTGATATATTGGTAGAAGCCCTTGCCACTTGCTGCCCGGCAAGGCCGGCAGTGCTGGTATTGAGCAATGAAACGGAACCGGTATTGTCAAGGGCATTTGCATACGAAATACCGTTATAAACAATTGGTCCAACTGCCTGTGAGGTGCTAAAACCATCTTTTGAATAAAAGATAGCCATGCGCGCTGAACCTGTTCCTCCACCCAGCGCATACAGGCTAATAGCTGTATCAACAAATACTTTTCCAGGCGCGGGTGTTACGGTATATTCAACATACGCAGTGGGTGTATAGCCAATTGGCAAACCCGCAGTACCGACACGCTGCCAGCCATTGATACCGCCAAATGAACTGCCGTATTGAATGCCGCTCAGACCCGCACCTAACACCTGGCCGGTTGCCGTAATGGCGCCGGTTATAACAGGGTCGGGGTTGCTCAGCAGGGGCCAGGTGGCAAGCGCTGCTTCCTGGTCAACCGGTTCGGTTTTGTTACCCTTAACTTTTATGTAAAACGGATCGGCATTTGGGGTATTAACTGTAATAAAACCCTCCTGCGGACCGACAGTACTGCTATTGAGCCTGATGGATAAATTAGTATTGGCTAATGAAGTTCCACCCGGGTTAAGCACCAATGGGCTGCCGGTTGCGTACCAGTTACTGCCGTCTGTGGATACCTCAAATCCTACAGGCGGCGTGATGGTGACATTTCCGGCGAGGTTGTATCCTGAAAGGATAACGGTTTGCACTGCCGAAGGAGGATTGCCTGATTGTGTAAAAGGGTTCAACACCCCCGACACTTCAATTTCGGGTGAAGTATTGGTGATGCTGTTAAGATAGTTTTCAAGATTGGTATAGCCGTTTGCAGCAAGTGTTTGCCTGTCGGCGGCATTGTTTACATTAAGGCCATTGGCTGTTTCCCAGGTGTCGGGCATGCCATCGTGGTCGGTATCAACGGGGGCCGGTTTGCTGTTAAGCGAGGGCCACGAATTCATGGTTTGCGCATAAGGCGTTCCGTGCGGAAAACCACCCTGCACATCAATGATGCGTCCGGTACGGTAACGCACATCATTTACTATGCGGCGGTCCATGGTATCGCGGCGGGGCAGCGAAGCCCCGGCATTTTGCAAAACCGATTCAAAGGCTTCAGTGGCTGTTTGCGGAGTTACCTGCGGGTAGCTTGAAAGATATGGTGTATTTTGTTTGGAAGCTGCCAGGTTTTCGGGCGTGCCATAAGCACCTTTCCAGTTGTCGGCAGTATTTTCCGGCGACCCATCCACATAGTTTCCGGCGAGGTAGTACTTAGCCAGGCCATCCGCATCATTCTTGTCAACGTTTACAATCCTGTACTTTGATGATGTTGGCGTATTTGGACCGAATTTGTAATAGTTGTTTACCAGGTTGTATTCACCTCCTTCGCCACCATATATATTAAATAATCCCCAGTTATACAAAACGTTATTCCTCAGGTCTGCGCTTTCAACGGCGCCGCCATATGTGCTGTTACCTGCAAGGCGCGGCATCCGGCTTTTGGCGTGGGCAACCAGGTTATGATGAAATGTGCCGTGTTTGGCGCCCCATATGCCGCCGTAACCATGATCCTGGAAATCGGCGTCCCCTTCAAAGTGGTATGAATAGTTAAGTGGCTCTTCAATAAAATTCCACTGAACAGTAATGCTGTCGCCACGGTAAATAGTAAGCGCCTCATCTGAACTCCAGCTAATAGAACAATGATCGATAATAATATTCTTTCCGCCAAGGTTTCCAAAAGCATCATCGCCGCCGCTGCTGGTAGTGGGCATACATGCAGGAGAAAATGGGGATACTGGCAGTCCGCAATTGGCAGGTGTGGTCTTTAACTGATTTTTATCGCCCATGCGGATGCGCAGGTACCGTACAATTACATTGTCGCCATTGATCACCACCGGATGATCGGCTATACAAATACCATCGCCCGGGGCTGTTTGGCCTGCAACGGTTGTGTTGCGCGGAATATTCAGCCTTGAGTTAAGATGAATGGTTCCTGATACCCGGAATACAATAGTGCGGTATGGATAGGTGGAGGTTGACTGGCTGCATGCGTAGCGCAAACTGCCGGGCGTATTATCATCGGTCAGGTTGGTTACCTCAAAAACGGTGGTTGGGTTGACGTTTGTTCCCCGTCCCCCGCTGGTAAATTTACCCGCGCCTTCCGCCCCGGGAAATGCGGGTTGCTGAGCGCCTGAAAGTATCGGGCTAAATATTGCCAGGACCATTGACAAAGCAAGAATTGTAAAATTTTTTTTCATACTTATTGAATAAAATTTATGAAGCCGGTGTGTCTATTTTTTTTAAAACTATTTACCTGATCATTAAGGTTCCTGTTATCGTTCGCTTTTCAGCCAGCGAGCTACTATCGGGTTGTGAACCTCCTGCCGTAATGCTAACCTGACCGGTAAACGGAATCTTATTACCCTTTTCATCGTAAACATATACGTCTTCCTGGGTAAGAATAAAATCCAATGTTTTTTGCTCACCCGCTTTAAGCGTTATCCGTTTAAATGCCCTGAGCGAGCGGATAGGAGCATTGCCCACGCTTCCCGTTACGTAAAGCTGCACTACTTCGTCACCATCTGTTTTCCCTGCATTTTTTACAGTTACGCTAACCGGTATAGTATTGCTCTTACTGGCATTCCCGGGTATTTTAAGATCACTATACTCAAACCTTGTATAACTCAATCCATGCCCAAAGGGATACAAGGCCTCTCCTTTAAAATACCTGTAGGTCCGGTTGCTCATACTGTAATCACTGAAATCGGGCAAGTCACTATCGTTTTTGTAAAACGTAACAGGTAGCCTGCCGGATGGATTGTAGTCGCCAAATAAAACATCGGCAAGGGCTGTTCCTGCATCTTGCCCGCCATACCATGCATTTACAATGGCAGGAATATTTTCATCTTCCCAGTGTATTGCAATAGCACTGCCGGTCATCATTACAAACACAACGGGTTTGCCTGTGGCCTGCAGTGCTTTCATCAATTCAGTTTGTACAGCGGGAAGCATAATAGTGGTGCGGTCGCCACCCTTAAACCCCGGATAATCAACCCGCATGGATTCACCTTCAAGCTGAGGGGATATGCCACCCACAAATACAATGGCATCGGCCTTCTTTAGTCTTGTGGCCAGGGCGGCAAAATCTGTTTTGGCGAATTTCCCGATATTGAAATGAATGGACGCCTTACCACCGGCCTGAAAGTATTCGATGACGATGCGGTAGGTTTTACCCTTTACAGTGGCAAAGCGAAATGTCTTTGCACTGCCAGCACTATTTTTCCATCCATTAATCACTTCAACACTATCAATAAGGAGGCGGTAACCATCGTCTCCACCAAGCTCAAAAGTTGTAATGGTATCAATGGCTTTAAAGTCAGTGCTATAACGAGCCGAAAACTCAAGCGCCTTTGTATTTTCTAAAAACACTTCGCCTTCCTGCCACTCATGGTTTACTTCAGGTTCCACTCTTGTTGTAAATGGCTGACCCTTTAATTGGCGATTATTGAAGTATTCGGCAGCAAAACCATTTTGCCCCTGCCAGCTAAAGCATTGTATACCGGTAAAACTTGTAAACAGTGAATCGTTGGTAAAATTTACACCCTGTTCATACATAACATTTACCTGTTTGCCCAACTTGTTTTGTATTCCTTTGAGCGGGGTAACTATTTCAGAGGGTGTCCCGCTATAATTTCCAAGTACCGCCAATTCATTATTGACATTGGGCCCAACTACTGCAATAGTTTTTATTTTTTTAGATAAAGGAAGCGTTTGGTTACTATTTTTCAGCAACACTATCGACTCCCTGGCCATTTTAAGCGCATGTGCCTTATGTGCAGGGCTTTCCAATACATTGCCTGTTGTTTGCCCAAAGGGAAGCATGGAAGAAGGATCAAACATGCCCAAGCGAAACCTTACCATAAACAACCGTTTTACCGATTCATCAATGCTTGACTCCTTAATTTTACCGGTTCGTACAGCCTCTACCAATGATTTATAGGCTTCATGGCCGCACTCCACATCAGTGCCATGCAATACTGCATCAACCGATGCCTCCAAGGGACCGGCATGTGTTTTATGCTTTTTAAAGAAGTCATCAATGCCACCGCAATCCGAAGTAACATATCCTTTAAAATTCCACTGCCTGCGAAGGATATCGTTCATCAACTCATCACTTCCACAACAGGGCTGCCCTTTGTAAGCATTATATGCACACATCACACCGGCAACATCGGTTTTGGTAATAAGGTCTTTAAATGCAGGCAGGTAGGTATTCCAAAGATCATAGGGCTCTGGGCTTACATTAAAATTGTGCCTGAGGGGCTCAGGGCCGCTATGCACTGCAAAATGTTTGGCACATGCAGCAGCCTTCCAGTATTTGGGATCATCGCCTTGCAGCCCGTTTACAAACGAAATACCAAGCATGGCAGTAAGGAATGGATCCTCGCCATAGGTTTCCTGGCCACGCCCCCAGCGAGGGTCTCGAAAAATATTAATGTTGGGCGTCCAGTAGGTAAGCCCTACATAGCGGTGCCCGGCTTTGCCTTGCTCATTGGCCAGGTTGAAAACAGCGCGTCCTTCGGTGGCTGAAATATCAGCCATTTGCCTGAGGGCCGCCGTATCGAAAGTGGCTGCCATGGCAATAGCCTGCGGAAAAACAGTGACTTTATAAGGCGTTCTGGCTACTCCATGCAACACTTCATTCCACCATTCGTAGGCAGGTATTCCCAGCCGCTCAATGGCCGGTGTTGCGTTAAGCATTTGAGCTACCTTTTCTTCAAGCGTCAGGCGCGATACAAGGTCGTTTACCCTGGCCTCAAAACTGAGTGCAGGATTTTGAAAAGGTAACTGATTACCGGGTTGTGCATACGAACCAACATCAAGAAAAAATGCGAAGATGATACCAATGATACCCGCTAATAATTTTCCAACCTTAGTATTTTTTACATTCATAACGCTTGCTGATAGACACGACCTTTACTATACTGCATATTTGCAGAATTGATTTCAGTAGTTGAGCGCGCGGCTCTTTGCTTGATACTGGTTGGTTTACAACCGGGATTCCTCCTTCGTCGGAATGACCGTTGTTAGCTCTTTGCTTGATACTGGTTGGTTTACAACCCGTGAAGGACTTTAAAAATTTCC